>VGHE01000002.1 GCA_016868315.1 Betaproteobacteria bacterium | reverse complement strand
ACAGATCCTCCAAGCGTGAACAACATACCTGTCGGTAGTAATAATCTGAAGATTACGAAAGTCACACTCCTCCAGTATCGCGGTGGCGGAGTCGACGCTGGCGGCAATGTGACAAGTTCAAACCTACAGTCTGTGAACCGAGAACGGACTGAAGTCTATGCGTTCAGCAAAGAAGGAGCGCTTCCCGTAGCCGCACTCCCAACTGATCTTGTAAAAAACCATAGCACAGCAGGCGACATGGACGGGATGGTCTCCTTTAGTTTTACGGCCGAAACAAGCGGAAAAATCATAATTCAAACGCGCGGAGTTAAGCAGGAAATCGCGGGAATTTCAGTTGGCCTACAAAATGCCACTCGACTCAAAGTCGGCAATTTCAACAAAACAAGCGTCGCTGCCGGCGAAGAAATCACGTTGGATTCCCTTGAAGCTCTCGACGCACAAGGAAACCGCACCTGCAACACAAATACTGCAACCATTGAAGCAACTCAGCTAATGATGCCGCCAAAATGCGGCGATTCGGCAACAGCGCTGGGATGCGCAGTAAATGATCAAATAGCGTCCATACCTGGCACAATTAATCTTTCCGATCTCAATACATATGCACTCAATGGTGAGGCGAACACAAGGATATTTACCGAGACTTCAAAAGCCTACTGGAACAACATAAGGTTTAAGCTGTACAGAAACACTTTGGCAGTAGTCATCAAGATACGAGCATGTAATCTGCCTGCCGAAGAGCGTATTTTTACGGTCGGTTCGGGTGCCGTTCACCAAGCGCAGCTCTCCACACAGGAAGACACACCCACCGCTGCAACGACCACCCCCGAGGTTAAATGCCCACTGGGAGTTGGGCTGAGCGTGCGCTGCCCAACCATACGTGGGTACTTCTGGGACACCTATGGTAACCGCCATCCGACTGCGAAGTGCACAAGCTGGGACTATCAATCTGCATCTGCTGACGGTGCGAACAAGACCGATGACTTTGCATTAGCTGCCGCCAATACCGACAGAACCACAATTTTCACAGCGGATGCAAATACCAAATACCTAAGCGGCCTTCTGACCTGCGCAACTGAAAACTCCGTGAGTGCGAAGGCGTTTGTCTACGGTGGCCTTTCATCCATCGCGGCAACCTATACATTTGGGGGCAGTGGTGGAGCGGAAACCGCTGTCGCCGCAGCCGACAACTTCAAAATCACCAAAGTGACGGCAAAGTTTAAAAAGCCAAGCTTGAGTGGAGTAGACCTAGTTGAAGCGGATACTCCAAAAGACGACTTCCCCGCCGCGCTGGGAGAAACAATAGCATTCGGCTCAGCCGATGCGCGCAGCCTGACCGAATCAACTTTCCCAATTGCCACAGGTTCAACAACCTTTGCATGCAATTTTGGTGCGAATGGTGAATGTGTGCCCGCCGCAAACGTGGGTGTGCTCAGCTTCCGCAAAGTTGAGGCCAACCCGCGCCACATAAATATTTCACTGCGCGGCAGAACCTTCGCGATAAATAATCTCGCTGTGACCCCGCGCGGTGCACATTCCATGCAGGTGGGGCTGTACACACAAGTTGTAAATGAAAATACCAGGATTACAGCGGACAACCCTATGACCGCAGGTGCTTCTGTAGGAGCAAAAATCAGGGTCTTTGATGAATTCAACAACCCCACAAGCATCTTGAAAAACCAAACAGCTGCCGCTCAGGCCTGTGTTCCGGCCGCCAACGACATCACGGGCTCGGGACTCGATGGCAACAACTCACGGCTGACAAGTGGCGACCGGCTTCTAGCAAAGGAACCAACAGGTGTTTACAGTTTCGCTGAAACCACTGAAGTTAGCTCACTCAATGGCTTTACGGTCACAAAAGCAGGAACTCACACATTAACCTTCAAAGCCTGCGGTCTCGCTGATGTGACCATGAATGTGAAAGTCAATCCAGCTGCACATAAACACACACGCGTCACACTGAGTGCCACTGCGCCAACAGCAGCAACGGGAGACAACACAATCTCGCAACGCTGCACCCTCAATGCGCAGGGGTCAGGTGCTGATTGCGGGAATGTGTATGCATGGTTCTATGATAAGTTCTACAACCGCATTGCAGATGGGATTAGCTGCACCGACTGGAGTTATACGAAACGAACCACAGCTCACAGCTCTGATGCAAACAAAGTAGTCATAAGCCTGCCGACAGCCAGTGCGAACACAAGGTTGAGCAGCACAGACTTCCTTGATGGCGACCTGAAGTGCGATTTTGCCGGCGACACACTCGATAGAGCCATTCACCTCTATGGCGGTATTCACTCGGTGAAGGCAATTCTTGATGGCAACCCAGATAACACCGCTGCAACGCTCAAAGCTGGAACTGCTCAGGCTGTTACAGCTGGCAACGCAAACGCAGCAAACAGATTGATCTCCAAAATCATGTATCTCACTCCGACGTATACAGATGGAAATTACTCACTCGGCCAATACCCAGTAGCGCTGCCAGGAGAAGACATTGTACTTTCAACAAACGCTTCTTCAGCAGCCTCGGGTACCCCGCCCGCAGTTGTGACACCGTCGTTCAAGTGTGATTTTAGTGCTACAGGGGAATGCACTACACCTCCATCGGCTTCGGCGTTCCAGCTGAACTTCACCAAGGTCGAAGCTGACCGAACCATCACAGTCGCAGCACGCGGCAAATCATGGACTTCAAATGAAATCGACGTCACGCCGGGGAATGCAGCAGCAACCTATTCGAGTTATACACTTCTCGATGATTTCGGAACAGTTCGAACAAATAACACTCTTGTGGCAGGCGAAGAGTTCGGGCTAAACTTTATTAACAAGGATGCATTTGGCAACCCCACAGATTTAGACGATGCGGGTGCTGCATGCGCTGCTACAGATTCGACGACATCTGACGACCCGATTGACAACAACCCGAATAATGAGGATGCATATGTACGTCCCACTGGAACGGGCAACAACGAACGAAGTAATGAAACTGGAAAATTCCATCTTCGCAATGCAAGCATCAGCAAAGCTGGAACTAATCAAACTATAACATTCACCACATGCGGCATTGCTCGCGCGGTAACATTCAATGTTGTTCCAAATGTTGCGAAAAAGTACGTTCTAAACAAATCAGCAGCAGTCAGCATTACGCCATTAGAAGCAGATCGCTGTACAACCTTGAGTGGTAATGGCGGTGCAACATGTGGAAATATACACGCCTACTTCTACGATACCTACGGAAATCACCGTGCAAACGATACCTGTGACAAATGGACTCTCACCCATTTTACTGGAAGTGAAGCACCCAATCCGCCCTGGGCTGAGCAAAGTGGTTCTTCTTCTATTCAGGTCGCTTCCATCGCCTCGTTTGACGCTACTTTGAACTGCGTTAAAGCCGGAGCGACTGAAATTGGGAACACAGCCGGTATTCACCTCTATGGTGGATTCTCTAAACTTGAGGTTACAGTTACCGACAACCGTGATGGCAATGGAAAAATCACTGCCGGAGCGAATAACTTCACCGTCAACAGTGTCAAACTTAAAGGACATAATAAAGGCGCACTTGTAAACGCGGACTACACAAGTACATTCGACATCAAGTACACGACAACCGCAAGCCCCGCGCCGAATGGAACGGCCTTTACTGCAACACCCACACACTCCTGTGGATTCACCAACGGAATTTGCAGCACCGCACAGAGCTTTACATTCGCCAAGGCTGACGACACGGATAAAACCCTGACGCTCTCCGTTTCGGGCATTTCGACGATTGTTGCAGATGCGGATTCTGCAAAACTTAGCACAATCAAGGTCGCACCCGCGGCTGCAAACGCTGCGAGCTCAACGCACGCACTCCTCGACTCAGGAGGCAATGCGTTTGCAAACAACATGGCAGCCACCCTCACCGCCGACGATAAATTTGGCCTCAATATCTTTAACAAAGATGCATTTGATAATCTGACAGACAAAAACACCGACGGCACAGTCTGCAACACAACCACAACATTCACTGAATCAATTGCCAACAATCCCAAGGGCGGGGATTCCTTTGTTCATCCTACAGGAAACGACAACCTGAAGGTTGCAAGCACTGTGGGTACACACCACCTGCGCAATATGCAGATCACACGTGCAGGCACAAATCTTCCCATTACGTTCACGACCTGTGGTGTTGCAAGAAAGCTAACATTCAGCATCAACGGTGGTGCGGTCAAATCCTTCTATGTGACCGACAACAACTCTGCCGTGAAGACTGACCGCGCAAACAGCTTGCCCTGCACAACCCTAAACGAAGGTGGCGGTGCCACATGTGCCAACATCTATGCTTATTTCTATGATGATTTTGATAACCAAAGAGCTAATGATACCTGCGATAAATGGACACTCACCGACATCAACGCAGCCAACACCACTCGTCCTTGGGAGGAGCAAGCCGCCTCTGCTTCTATTCAGGTCACCTCATTTAGTGCACTCGATGCAACCTTAGCTTGTATCAAGAACGTGAATGGAACCACCAACACAACAAAGTCGCTGAAAGTTTACGGTGGCTTCAAACATCTCGAAGTCACCACAACCGACACGCGAGACGATAACGGATTTATCACTGCTGGTGCGAATAACTTCACCGTAAACTCAATTCAGCTCAAAACATATGTGAATGGCGCTCTGTCCAATGCGAGCCACGCCGGCAATCTCACAATCAGTTACAGCACAACGGCAAGCGCAGCTCCAGAAGGCACACCGTTTACTAACTCTCCAGTTATAACTTGCGACTTCAACGCAACGGGGCTCTGTTCAACCGCGAAAGCCTTTACTTTTGCCAAAGCTGACGAAACTGCTCGAACGCTTAATATCTCCGTAAAGGGCGTATCAGCGACTGACGCGACCAGCGCAAACAAGCTCACCACAATCAAGGTCAAGGCAGCAGCTCCCAACAGCTTCACCACAACCATTCCCACAACTGTGACAACGGATGATCTGTTCGAGGGTGAAATTCGACTCTTCGACGCATTCAAAAACCCAGCGTGTGATAATGCAAATCTCGTTTATGTTGCACCAGGTGAGTCCACACAAGCGCCAAACACTGATAACGCTCAAACTGCGAACCCAAGCAAAACACAAACAGGCATTTATACCTTGGCGAACGATTCGTTCCGGCTACCGAGAGTGAAGGCCGATGGGTTCAACCTGGGCTTCACGGGATGTGGATACACAGCCTCCCACAACGTGAAGGTTACGGAAGGTGCACTCGCCAGCATCAAACTGCTTTCAGCACCAAACCGCACGGCAGACAATGTGACAACTGATACAGCTACTGCAGCGATCGGCTGCACTCACAGACAAACCTCAGGTACGGGCGTAGTTTGCGACACCGTGTATGCATACCCACTCGATGCCAAAGGTAACCTTGTTACAGACACAACCAAACAATGTACCTGGAACTACGTTGCTGTCAGTCCAAGTACAACACCTGCTGCGCTGCCAGCCGGCCGCCAGCTCTCCATTAGCCACACAGCCTTCCTCGATGGCACAGTGAAATGTACTATCGGTGCACTGGATTCAACCACCACCCCGACCGTCCGCGGTGGAATCTCACGTGTGGCTTTGAAACTGGCCAAGTCCGACCGGATCGACATTGCATCTGATTCGGATTCAACAAATCACAGAACCGTGACTGCCGGAAACGACAACGTTGGGGTTCACAGAATTGATCTTTTCACGCGAGCGGGAGGCACTGAACAGGCAATCACCTCCGCAAGCTTTGCATTCACAGCTGAGCCCATTGAGTTTGTCACCACTGCTGTCAAATCAGTCATGCAAAATGCAAATCCCGTGGTACCTGCGAATCCAACTTGCAACTTCAGCACCGGCGTATGCGGTACGGGAAACAACCTAACAACAAGCCCTGTCAAACTCAGCCTGACTCGTGCTGGTGGCAGTGGTCTCAATGATATTGCAGTCAAGGTGCGCGGCGTGACCTCCAACAACATCTCGATGATTGTGAATGCTGGTACAGTGACCACAGTGACAATCAACCCTGTAGCAACTCAAATTGCGGGAACGCAATTTAATCTTGAGTTGAAGGGCTTCGACGCACAAGAAAACCCGAGCACCTTTGGCTGCACTGGGTATACACTTGAGTCAGCACCTAGCTCTCCCACCGGGGCAACTGCAACACTTGGCACAACAACAGTTGCTAATAACGTTGCAACCGCTCCTGTAACTCTCTTTGCAGCAGGCAGCAATCCGCTCACCTTCAAAGGAACGGGCTGCAATTTCACGGCAACAACAACTGTGCAAGTCGATCCGAAGGCATCGTCTAAATATCTTATCAGCAAAGAAAACCTTGCACCTAGCTGGTCAACTAACGACGAAAATACTGCGACGCAAATCGCGTGCACAACTCTGAACGGCAACAATAGTGTTACATGCCCCAATCTCTATGCCTTCAAATATGATGAATATGGAAACAAAACCACAACTGAGGCAGCAAACAACCAAACCTGTATTTGGCAAAGAAAAGCATATGGTGGAACTTTTGCTGATGGCGCGACCGAACACTCCCAGACATTTGGGTCAACGGCTGCCGTTCCAGCCATGAACGACGTCATCACATGCAAGGGCGGCAGCAACTTTGTTCACCTTTGGGGTGGGCCTGCCAAACTTGAAGTCACCACTCTCCCCACATCCACACTTGCTAGCAACATTTATACCATCACTGGAACAGAAATTCAGGCTGCACTGGGAAATGTCACACTTTCAAAGATTGGCCTGAAGAGTCAGCGCGGCAATGACTTCGTTGCCATGCCGGGACTCAACGCAACTCAAAATATTGGATTCGCAACTGTCGGCTCACAAGCACACACATTTGGAGCGAATGCTGCAAGCCTAACCAGTTCCGATGTCTTTACCTCAACGATTACCAATTGCACTTTCAATGAAAACGGGGAGTGTTTCCCTGCAGCATCTATGAACTTCAAAAAGCTTCAGCCCTCCGCGAGCAAGTTCAATGTCACTGTACGCGGTAAAACAGTAGAAGTCGTAGTTCCTCCGGTGGTTGCAGGTTTGGCTGCAAAACTTGATATTTCTGGAATGCCTTCGAACGATGACTTTGGTGTGGATGAGTACGCCGATGAAAACTCAGTAATTGCGCTCACGGTGACCGCAAAAGACCAATTCGATAACATAACAACAAGAACATCGAATGGAGCTGCCGATTGCAATCTTTCTGTATCGGGAAATGAGCCTGGACCATTTGCTGACAGCATTCAGGTGACCAACAACACTACATCAAGTGTTGCGAATCTAAAGATTTACAAAGCGAAGGCCCACACTCTTTCGTTTTCAAAATGCGGTGCCAACGCAACACGCGCATTAACCATTCTGGCAGGCGCAACAAGAAGAAGCATGATCACACGCACAGCAACGCAGCCTCCGATTTACACCTGTGTAAATAATGGAAATCATATTCACTCCAAGCCTGAGTGCTTAGAATCGATAGTTTGCACAACCAACAACTCGGGCACCGCCGCTGGTGGTGCAGGTTGTGGCACATTCTACGGTTGGAGGTTTGATAAGGCAGGAAACTACCTTGGAACGAGCTCCTGCAACGGAACCGAAATCACTGCTGGTTTTGTTGAGAACGCCGGCTCTGCAACCGAATCGGTGACGTCAAATGGCACTACAAGCTTTACTCTCTCAGCAAGCACAACAACAGGCTTCCTAGAGGGAACTCTGAGATGCAAGACAAACGATAACAACAATGATTTTGGTGGAACAGGATTTAAGGTTCTTGCGCCAGTTAAGCGGGCGGCACCAACGGTAGAATGTACACCCTGGATGTATGATGCCAACTCAAAGCCATTCTCATTGTGCACCTTTAAGAACAACTCTGGGTTGACTCTGACCGCTGCAGTATCCACATCGAGCGAAGCATTGGTCACTGATGAAGTTGAGCCAACCTTTACTCTTCCAGCGCATCTAACAGAGGGCGTTGCCACCGGAAAATATGGTCAATTTATTGTTTGGGGCGAAAATAACAAATTCAGCTCGCGCTTCCAGGTGAACTTCCAATCCGACGATCCAACACACGTTCTGTTTGATGCATCTGCAGACCTCAGGGTTCCGCTGCGCAGCCTCAAAAACGACTCGTCTACAACAGTTTCACAAGAAACAGCGGCCGCTGCAGGCGCTGACATCACTAAGGCTGAAAAATCCGAAGTTATATATGCAGATAGCGAAATCACAATCAGTGCAGAAACTTTTGCACGCCGTACCTGGTTGGAGAACTTTTCTATCGGCACAGGGTGGAGTGCAACTTGTCTGAACACTGCTGCAACTGGATGGAAGTGCATCAAGGATGCTACATTACGAGCAGAGAATCTTAGGTCAGACCTGACTGATATTGTTGAAGGTGACGGCGTTGCGTTGCGTCTTTATGGAACAACCAGTGCTTCACAACAGGAAAAAATCAACATCCACCCATCTCTAACTGATATTTTCAAGATCGACTATATCTCAACCCTCTCCGACTCAACAAATTGCTCGAATGTAATTACCGCACCAGAAAATCTAGACACAAGCTGTAAATACTCACTTCAGGCAGACTCTGCTCATCCAGAAATTCGTGGTGTCTTCTGGCTTAAAGATAGAAAAGGTCGTGCATTCTATTTCATGACTGCACCCATAAATTGAGAGCATGGTGAATCTATGAATAGCGCTAAAAAGACACAAATGGAAATGAAAGCAGGGCTCTCGTTCGTTCTCAAGATCGTAACTCTACCAAGCCTCTTTATTTCATTATCGTTATCATCTCAGTCGAACGCTCAAGGTGTTCTGTCTGATATCAAAATCTCAAAGCAACAAATTCACCTTTTGGGTCTCAAGCCCACTGATGTTCGGAACGCTCTTTTTCTTCATTTCAAATCAACTCCACCCGCTCTGGTTATAGACGTCGAAGCGGAATCGGGTTCTCCGAAGCTCACAAACGTGAACTACTTTGGCACTGAGCCCCCAAGCTCTTGGCTGAGAACGGTCTGCACCTCAAATCCCAAGGGAATGCGTTTGGAAGAGTGCCGGGGAAGCGTTTGTAAACCCACAGCCAGCCAATTAAAGCCATCCAACAAAGACTCTTCTAAATTCGTAGGTGAATACGGCGAGTACACTTTGGTTGCCAGCAATCTTCAAAGTGTTTTGGAAGGAAAGCAAACTGCAAACACGAATCTATGCAAAGCCTCATGGCCAGCCTGGATTGTTTCTGCGCGTGCGCACACCAAAGAGCTTTCCACGGCTGTACCGCAACATCTTCTTCTCGTTCAAACTGAGAAAGAAATTATTTGGGTCGACGCACTCAAAAAAAAGGTTTGGAACCGGAGTCCCTGGCTGGCCTCACGCAGCGGAATTTTCACCTCTGCGGAAGCGTCCGATGATGGGCGGATACTTTTGAAAAACGAGAGCGCCGCTTTGTGGCTTGATTTTTCTTCGAACTCGCTGTTGTTCCTCAAGGGGAACACTCTGACGCGCAGTGATTTCGGGCTTTCAAGCCTTTTCGCTCATGGGGAATGGCGGCAAGGTGAGTTCACCATCTTTTTACCCGCGACACAAAATCCTGCGCTGCCTGAGGTTAACCTAGGAGGCCTTTGGTGGCCAAACCATTATTTGAGCTTGAAACAGGCACACCTCGCTCTACAGCTCGGAAAGTCTCCCGAAGCTCTCTTTTATCCCACTGATTGGCGCCTGGCTTCAACGCAGTGGTCTGATTCCTCTGGCCTTGGCAAAGCTCGCCTGCTGTTCCGGCAAGGGCAGCAGCTGCGTGTCCTTTCTCTTGAGGACAACCAAACCAAGTTTACGGAGGTGCAAAAGTTCGACCTCGGCGAGAGCCCCATTCCCGCAGAAACTCGCTTCCATGCTTCAGAGGAAAGCTTGGCAACATTTTCCTCTGAAGGTCGCTTAAGTGTTGTAGAAGGTAACTTTCATCGCATTCACCACGATGCGGGAGTCGCTGGAAAAGTACTCCAGCTGGGGGGAGATTTTTTTGTTCTTGAGAGCCCAAAGAACAACTCATGCAAAATCGCTCATTTTAAAGCTCGCACTTCGGGAGCAGGTCTTATTCAGGGTCTTCCTGCACAAACGAGCCGATGCATCATGAGTTTAGGACGGACGAGTTCTTCAGTCAGCTTTGTTGAGCACCATGATGCGGGCTTAAAAATTCACTTTCAGGTTGATTGAATAACCTCACTTCCCCCTCTCCCCCAACAACTCCCGCAACACACCCTCGGTGCCGCGCGGGTCTTGGTCGGAGATACGCCGGCCATTGATAAAAATCATCGGGTAAGGATTGCTGCGCAGAGGCTTCCACGCTGCAGTGTTCGCCACCAGCATCTTTTCTTCCAGTGGTTTGGGATTGCATGTTGCAACCCGCTTCACGAGCTCCGGATCGCCAGGAAAATACTGCGCCATGGGAAGCTCGCTCTGCTCATTGGGCAAGCGGTAGAGCTCCTGTGTGAGGCGTGCATGCACAAGCCAAGCTTCACGTTTGAAACCCGCCTCCCGAGCCAGGCAGTTCACCAAAGCAGTTGCAGCCTCTTCTTTGGCAAGCCCGGTAGATTCGCTCAGCAGCCGAATCCGAATGCGCCGCTTGAGTGAATCAGCCACACGTGAAATGGCAAAAAATGCACCCTCGGAATTGGCCTGCCCGTAATTGAAAACCACCTCAACCTCGAGCGGCTGGGTGTCGCTTTCATCGCCAACCTCAACCACCGGATAGGCATCGACACTCAACTTCAGTTCCGGTGCGAGCGGCAAATCCCACATCATCTTGAGTTCTTTGTTTTGCACAAGAGTGCTGAGCTCTTTGGAAATGCGGTTCATCACCAAATTACGCTGCAACGAACGTTCAACTTCAGCGCGCACCTTAGCATCGCTCAGCGGGCCAACATTCCTAAAGCCGCTCTCGTACGCCTTGCGCACCTCTTCTTCGCTCGGCTTTTGCCCGTATTCTTTCTCCCAAGTGAACTCAGCCACGTCCTTTCCACCCGAGGCAACGACTCTTGCAGCAAAATCCTCTGCAACAGTCCGGAATTGCCCATGCGCCTGCAGATATGCGCTATGAATGTGATGTCTCATTTGAATCGGAAGCTCAGAAAAGCTGTAGGTGCGCCCCTTCACCTGCACAACAGCAGCGTCCTCGCGGAAACCCATCACAGTTGTCGTGCGACTTTGGCTCGCCGAACGTAGCCACCAGCCCGCAGCTAAACCCGCCAAAACCAAAACCGATGAACGAAGGATGTTTGCCGCTGTCATGATTCGCTCCATTGCAATCACAAGGTGACCGCCTCAAAATCACTGCATCGAGTCTAACAAGGGAGTCCTACGATGCAAAAGACCCGTTACGTTGCTTTACCAACACTTCTTGCCGCACTTGCTCTTTCCAATGCCTGTGTCAGCAAATCCAAGTACCAAGCGCTCGAAGCTCGCCTTAAAGAGACCGAAGGCAAGCTCAATCAGCGCTCCGTAGAGGCAGATCAGCTCCAAACCTCGCTCAAGAGCGAATCGGCCAAAGCCTCCGACCTCTCTCAAAAAGCCAACACACTGGAGCAAAAGGCCAGCACGCTTGAGAAGAAGGCATCGACCCTGGAACAGAAAGCCAGCTCACTGGAGCAAACAGTATCGGCTGTCAGCAAAGACAAATCCATGCTGCAAACCTCATTGAACCAGGTTCAAACTGATAATGACAAACTCCGTATTGCCCTTGCAGAACTCGAAAAGAACAAAGCCGAAACCGACAAACGCGTGTCCGAGTATCAAGATCTTCTCAAGAAGTTCAAATCCATGATCGACTCCGGCCGTCTGCGCGTGCGTATTATTGATGGGCGTATGGTTGTGGCTCTCAATTCCGACCTGCTGTTTAGAAGCGGCTCATCGAGCCTCACTACAGAAGGCCAGAAATCGGTGCAAGAAGTGGCCGGCCTCCTGCAAACCCTCACCGACAAAAGCTTCCAAATCGAAGGCCACACCGACAACGTGGCCATTAGCGGTGGAAAGTTCGCCAACAACTGGGAACTCGCAGCAGCACGCGCCATTTCCGTACTCAAGAAGATGGTAGACGCTGGCATGCCAGAGTCGCGCATTAGCGCCGCAAGCTACGGTGAAAGCAAACCTGCCCGCGCCAACGATACAAAGGAAGGCCGCGCGTCAAACCGCCGTGTTGAAATCGTTGTTATTCCTGACCTCAGTAAACTCCCCGGCTTCGAAGCACTCAACAAGCTCGATGAAGCTCCTGCTGCAGAGGGAACAAAAAGCAGCACCAGCCGCTAAAAAAAGAAGAAGCTTCACCTGCACGGGTGAAGCTTTTTTTGCATCTCTCATCTATTCTTTACGCACAACAAAAAACCGGCTTGCGCCGGCTTTTTTTTATTTACCAAGGAAACGCACGTCGAGACGCCCACCGGAAATCACCTTGGTGCGCCATTCGGAAATTGCTTCCACGTTCGACATGAGTGTTTCCCGCAACTGAGCCGCGCTCATGCTTTGCCCTGCAGGTGTCGAGGCCAACAGAGCAGCAGCACCCGCAACATGCGGCGCCGCCATGCTGGTTCCCGAAAGCGAAGTGAATCCAAGGCTTCCACCCTCAACACTCCACACCGCAACACCGGGTGCTGCAAGGTCAACGGTATTGACGCCGAAATTGGAGAAATACGCTTTGCGATCGAGTTTATCCGAGGCCGCAACGGAAACGACGCCAGGAAGGTCGTAGTTTGTAGGATAGCGCGCACGAGTATCATTGTTGCCCGATTCGTTGCCTGCAGCAGCAACCAACAACGCACCTTTCTTGTTTGCATATTCAATCGCATCGAAAAGAAGTTGATCGTACTCGGCCGCTTCCGGAGCTCCACCCCAGGAACAATTCAAAACCCGCGCGCCCATATCGGTCGCATAGAGGATTCCCTTTACGACGGATGTTTTACTTCCCTCGCCGTTCTTGTTGTGTGTTTTGATAGCCATGAGCTGCACGCCAGGTGCTACACCATAAAAAGAATCAGAAGGCATATTGCCTGCAATGGTGCCTGCAACGTGGCTGCCGTGACCTTCATCGTCCATAGGCGTGGGTGCACCACCGATAAAGTCTGCACCATGAATGTCATCGATGTAGCCATTGCCATCGTCGTCTATCCCAGGCTGGCCATTGAGCTCAGCGCTGTTCACCCACATATTTTCACGCAGAGCTGGGTGCTCATAGTCGACTCCAGTATCGACAACGGCCACAACCACCTTGCGCGAGCCTTTGGTTTTGCCCCAAACCATCGGGGCATTGACTTTGGTAATCCCCCAGAGCTTCGTGTTGGGAGAATCACTTGTGGTTTGCAGTTCCTTTACGGGCTTGGGAATTCTGTAGGTTCTCTCCGCTGACTCCTGATTCACAATCCCAAGGCTCTCGGCCTGCTGCTGAGTGAAAAGCAATCCGGAGTTGGCTTGAATCTCAACCCACATCAAACCTCGGTGAATGCGTTCGGCTTTTGCGTTGTTTTTGAGAAAGAGCTCCAATGACTTCTCATCACGGAACTTGAGGTATTGGCTTCCTGACTGATTGTCCGCGGCAAAGGCCGACGACGCAACCCAAGCCCAAGGAAGCGCCATGGCCAACAAACGAAGCTTTGAACCCATAAAAATCCCCCCTCACCTGCATTTTTGGAACACATGCTTGAAGGTCAGGATAATTGGATTGGCGGAAGATGGGTGAGTCAGAGGACACTCAAAAGTTGAATTGCCAGTGGCGGCGAAATGTGAAGCAAGCACCTTGCCTCATTCAAGGGCAGGTATTCCAGGAAACCGTTTCCTCCTCCGATAGCTTGAGCCCCGAAATAAAAAATTCAAGCCCAGCAGGTGTGGCGAAGATCTCCGACTGCTTTTGGGGATGAGTTCTGCGCACAAAGGCCTGTGCCAATTGGAAAGGATCGTACTGCGGACTCACTGGAATCCCTGCAGCGCTGCGGATTGCGCGGACTTCAAACGCCGTCTCGAGAGTCTCCTGTACAGGCAGCGAAAAATTTGTGAGAGGAAACGCCTGCAGCACATTCTCAAGTTCATTCAAAGTTGAGTCGGTCAGAATTAGAACCCCACTGCGCCCTGAGCGTGCATCAAAAAAGGACTGGCTGCGTAGCGGATCTTCACGCACGGCATCGAGCCGCGCACGCTGCCGGGAAACAGCGAGACGCTCGACCCACCGCAGCTGCTCCACGAACGAGTTGACGTAAATAAAATCAGTCGCGCCTTTATCGAGTAACAAAGCCACACTGCTCTCAAGTGGAGGGTACGTATCTGCTTCGGAATTTGAGCTACACATCGGCAAAAACAGCGCCTGGTTCAATTTGCTCGCAACATTTAAATCTGCACTTGAATACACCATCAGTGTCTCAAGCTGTTTGGTATCCCACTCAGCTTCAAACGGAGCAGCACACAACTCACTCAAGACACGCTCGGCCTGAAATAACCATTCTTTGCGGCGCTGCTGTCGGGAAGAAGATTGAAAGTAATACTGCCCGCAGAGATTCTCAAAAATGTAGCGCAGCTCTTTGCCGAGAACGGTTTCCACAATGAGCGGTACCAGTTCGTCGCGCTGGCCATTGACTGCTGCAAAGTAGTCAAAAAAGCGTGTGTAATCTTGCTTGTTGTGCTGAGCGACCACAGCGCACACAGAACCAAAGAGATACATGACCTCGGCTCGCAAAATCACAAGCAGATTTTCAGCGTTGCGCTGCCCGCCCAAGGATGTTGGCGCACCGCTTAACCACGCACCGATTTTAGCATCGTCGTTCTCGTTGAGTGTCAAATCCAGAAGCCGCTCTGAGATCGAGAAAACCTTCGCAAGACTGCGAAAAAGCTGAGCGCGCGGATTGAAATTGAACACCACTCGGCTTAGTGGGCTCAAGCTTTTACGACACAGCCCGAGAAACAATGCTTCACGACGGGGTGCGTAAACATAAATACCTGCGCCCCAATCGAGTCCGGTGCACACCACCAAAGCGGTAGGATTGGAAACATCCAAACTGCGCAAGTTCCACATCGTGTCATCAACTTTCATTCACGAATGTGCTTAAAAAACCTGACCACGACACCTGTGCACCACGATTGAGAACAATCAGCAGAAACAAAAGAAGCGCAGGGTAACCGTTACGCATCTCTGCTTGCACCCAGTCGAAATAAACCTCAAACCCAGGAAGAACCTCTTGCTCAGAAGGCATTCGACTCAGGAGTTCTGAAAATTGATTCACCAATGCAGGTCGAACGTCTGCCAACGCTGCCTGTCCGTTAAGGCGCAGCTCGAGACTGCCCATGTGCAACAGCACTTTCACCTTCTCAAACCATTCTGTGCGCGCAGATTCAGACGTCTGCCCCGAAGCCATTAGAACCTGAGTGAGGTGAGATTCAAACGCAAGCCAGTGCTCTTGCTGCGTAAGCTGCGACAACACAGGCGAGCGCAGCTGAGCGCGTGCGCTGCTGAATGCGTGCTGGAGCGTCTTTGCGACCTGGGTCAACTGATCGCCTTCCGCTCCAGGCTGACTTGAAGGAATAGAATCAGCCTGAACGCTTTGCTGAGGTTGACCACTTGCTAGC
This sequence comes from Betaproteobacteria bacterium, assembly GCA_016868315.1. Taxonomy (GTDB): domain Bacteria; phylum Bdellovibrionota_B; class Oligoflexia; order Silvanigrellales; family Silvanigrellaceae; genus RFOM01. The sequence continues at coordinate 454,862 of VGHE01000002.1, read as the reverse complement.
CTTGAAAGGCGCACATCAATTTGGCTCAGCACGCGTGAAGATTGTGCGACGAAGGCCTCCAGACGACCCAAAGAGATACTGAGCTGCCCAAGTACCTCAAGAAAACGCGACTCGGTCATCTGCTTTATTTCGTAGGCCGTTTTGTTCTCTTCTCGAATCATACGGCGTAGCGCATCTTGGTAGGTTTCAAGACACTCTCTCAAGAGACGCTGAACATGAGGGTTCTCGGCACTCTGCTGCAATCGTTTATTCTCGAGCAGAGAACTGACCACCGGTTTGATTTCGTACTCGAGCAAACCGCCTTCGCCATCAAGCGGCTCCAAATGAGCACTCTCAATCGCGGCCAACACATCGTAAACGGGAACACCCAACTGCTGGCTCAGTGCCAGCGGTGTCGCACGTGCAACGTCCCGTTTCGCAGGTTTCTCGTCGCTGCTGCCCAATCTTACCTCCTTGCCGCGGATCATAAGAGTCATCGGGAAAAAGTTCTGAATGCTGAATAAGATAACGCGAATGGCAAAAAAAAAGGTCAAGGTTACTGATATTTTTGACGAATCAAATTCAATAATTAGGAAATCGTGGAGGTACCTGCTGATGCAGAACCGACCTTTGGTTTTGTTGGTGGATGACGAGAATTCGATCATCGAAGAGCTTGTGTGGCACCTCGAACAGCGTGGTTGGGAAGTTCTTACGGCAAGTGACGGCATGAAGGGCGAGCAGCTGTGGAAAAAACACGCGCAAGCCCTAAAACTTATTGTAACCGACATCCGTATGCCCGGGTTACCAGGACAAGCATTGGTGAAACAAATTTCGGCTGTTCGCAAGACTATCCGCCCGGCGCTGTTCATTATGACAGCCTACGACGACGTCTCGCGCGAGGAGGCTCACGCTCTGGGTGCCGACGCTATCTTTCAAAAGCCATTTCGGGTGCGCGAGTTGGTAGCTGCAGCCGAGCACTTCATGAAACTCGGTGAGAGGCACAACGATCTTCTTGAAGACCGCGCAGAACTTGCAAAAGTTCCTAGTTCGAAAATCCCTCAGTGATCGACAAACGCGGCATGGTGTCGGAGACAACGGCAAGAACATCGTCGGGCTTGGTTTGCCCGAGAACTGAATCGAGTTGCTTGTTCCACAGGGGCAGGCTCGCGCTGCCCAAACCGCGTTCAAGAGCCGTCTTGCGTGTGTACTCATAGGCTGCCAAAATCATAGCGCGACGATTCGAGCGAAACACAGCGTTCAAAGCTTTTGAGGAAGTGCCGCCCATTTTTGAGGGATCGGCGAACGCAAAATTCACAGGAAGACTCCCCGCACGTGCCTTCGCATCGCGTGTTTCCGCAAAAAGGGTATCAACTGATTCCAAAACGCCGTTAAAAACTTTCTGCTTATCGGCGGGTGTCTCGAAAGGCTTGTTATCTGGAATCTGCCCGGAAAGAAGCGCACCCAGGTTCACGCTTGGATTCTCAATTTGCCGCGCAAGCAGCCCACGCAAGGGCTGATCGAGGAACAGCCCGAGGAAAAGCATTTTTGCAAACCGATTCACTCCCTCGCCGTCGGACGTGTAGAAGTAGAGGTCAACGTTTTGAGGCGCACACTCATTAAATTTTGTGGCTGTTCCCAAAGAAACTTTTTCCAACCAACCGCCCGAACCAATCAATTGTTCCTGGTTTGAAACCCATGCCAGACGCTCACGTGCAGGCACATCAAGGGCAATAGGCAAACGCACAAATGCTGTGGGCTCACCTGTGGTTGCCGCAAGCGCTGGACCAAGCCCCAAAGCAGTGGCAACAATACGCTCGGTGGGAATCACTGGAGATTTGGATTTGTCGGACGGCTGGAGCGGATTGTTCTCGGGTCTGTGCAGAGCCTGAGCATTATGCACAGCTTGCCGGGAGTTGCTCATGTAAACATGGTGCAGGCTTTCAAGGCCGGGAATCTCGTTCCATTCATTTAACTTCCTGGTGGCACGCCGCGCAGTTGTATGAAGTACAACATTCGATGGAATTTCGATGGAGCGCCCTGTGCGTGAATCAAACCCATCAAATGCGCGATAAACGCGGTCGGGATCGGCCAGTAGAAAATCACCAGAGAGAGTGGCAGTAAGCGAGTCAAAACTTTCGACTCCACGAATGGCTTCGAGGATGTTTTTCAAAACAGAGCGACGCTTCTCAGGATTGTTCAAACCAAAGACTTCAAAATTCCCCTCAAGCAGCTGGTTCCACTGTTCCTGCCGCGTGCGGAAATTATTCACCATCGTGTCTTGTTTGCTGCGGTAAAGGCGAAAGAATCTATCTTGAATTTGAACGATGTGCATGTGCCCTTCTGCAACGAGACGAGAGCGCGGCACAAAAATTGCATCTGCAAACTCCTCGGGAGTAACCCGAATAGCATCCGAAAATGAGCGCCACAGCGCAGCAATCTTGCGCTCACGCTCTGCGAGATTTCTCTCTGCTAAGGCAACTGAAAAGTCCAAGGAACGAAAAAAATCGATAACGAGAGTTGATTGTCCAACAATCGACTCTGAATGCACCAATGCGTCTCTGGGGGTTGCACTGAGCACACCTGCGGCTGAACCCGAAAAGAAGACATCGAAAGAATCGAGGAGACTCAGTGGCGTTGTAAAACGAGGCAGAAACAACACAGACTCAATCACAGGTGAACTTGAAGCGAGCAGGACTGCAGCTTTCTGTGGTGCGAAACTACCATCGGCTCCGCGCAAAGAGGGATTTTCCACGAGCGCGCGCGAAACACTCGCGAGAATCGCTCCACTCGAACCACCCGTTGCAAAAACTGGTTCGTAGTTGTTTTCAAGCAACGAAATGAGAGCACCCACATGCGAAGCAAAATAAACGCCGTTGCCTTGGAAGCTCACGCAGGCTGTCTTTTTAGAAGTCTTCGCAAGAGTCTGCGATTGTGTGTGCGCCGCAAGGTCGCCTTTCGCTGACGCGGGCTGAATTCCAGACGCAGGAGCACACGCTACAAATGCTACGCAGAGTGGCACCAAAAGCTTTGTCATATGAGTCATTGCGCGCACGTCTCACCTCTCCTCGGAGGAGCAGGGGTTAAATCGCAAATCTTATTTTGTCGAGCGAATTTATGGGTGACTTTTCGGCCGGTTGGCCGAAATCAATTGTCCTCGGCCAGGGCATCTCCAGGCTTCAGGCAGACCACCGGAAGATCAAGGGTTTTCGGCAAACGCAGAGCTTCGGCCGAAACCTTCAGTTGGTCGAAGTGGCGGGTATCGAAACTATAGTGGCATCCCATGCAGCTGTCGGGCGAGAGTTTTTCTACCGTCACAAAGCCCTTATCGTTATTTGGGGCGGGAAAATGGCTCACCGGCGTGAGCCGCCCTTCGGCATCATAAACCCAGTAGTCCAAAGCGCCATCGCGCCTGCGGCGAATCACCTCTGTTTCCTTGACCGAACAATCGGAAGCGAGGGTCTCGGCCAGCGAAATTTGCCCGTCGCGGTGCGCAAAGACGCGCCGAGGGCCGCGCTTGGCACGGCTGCGGGCATGCAAATCCTGGCTCCACAGGCTTCTGTCAGCAAGGGTGCTACCCAACGTTTGCTTAAATTCAGCGAGTGTCGATGGAGCTCCCGACATCACAACGTGGCAGACTCCGAGCCAAGCTTTAAGACCCGACAATCGATAGGTGGTTCCGATTGCAGCCGGGGTATCGGTTGCAGCCGGGGTATCGGTTGCAGCCGGGGTATCGGTTGCAGCCGGGGTATCTGTTGCATCAACTTGCGTATCCGTTCCGAGCGTTACCCAGCCTTTCAAAATTTCTGCTTTCCCAGCCTGGCTCTTGGTCGAATCTTGAAGAGAGAGCAACCTGCTTGAGTCGAGTTTGGTGAGCTGCGGCAAAACTGCCAGAGGCCAGGCGAAAGCCTGACAACACTCTTTGAGGCTCTCAAATTGAGCCACGCAGCTCTGAGATTGCGCCTGAAATTCCTCCAAACGCAGCTGGCTCGTGCTTTTGCCGGCCTCTGAGTTCGACGGACTTCGAGTGCTGAGCAGCTGAATTGTGGTCTCAGGGTTGATTTTCGAATTGACCGCCGATTGCAAAAGAATGCGCTCAACCTCGGCCGGAGGCAGTTCCTTGTTGGGAGCTGACTCCAAATTCAATGCAACATAACGAGCATATGCAAAGGCGTTGCTCACAAGCGGCTTGGGTTGCTCGGTTGCTTTTGCTGGAGCAGATTCAGGGGTGCGAGAACTTCCTGCAAACCAGGACTTAATGGGAGTGCATCCCGCGGCTAAGAACCCTGCCATGCCAACCACAGAGATGTTTAGCACGAAACCGCGAGAGGCAACTTCAACGCTCATTCTCAGTTCTCCGGCAAAGCCTCTCCCGACTTCACTGAACCCGAATTTGGGTTGAGCAATGGATTGGGCTCCCTAGCTGCTGATTCTGCCAGATGCCGAAACCAGAACCAATAAAGACCGAACGACAAAACAACGAACAGCGCCAGCAAACCAGCAACACTCTCCCATTTCTTGAGAACCACCACCATGCCAAGCAGGAACAACACAAGCTGCCATGGGACAGCAAAGAGCACTGCGGCAAGGTCGCGCCGTGTTTCGGTGCGGATGGCCTGCTGCTCTTCCCCGGGGAGTGCTTTGTGAATATCGCTCCAGAATCCGAATGGACGTGTGACCTTCACGAAGTTGATAAGCGTTTCACGCGGCGTGGGTGGGGTCAGCAGCGTTCCAACAATCGCCCCAAAAAGTGAAATGGCGCTCGGCAGAACGAAGCCCATGTATTCGGGCATTTCAATTTTGAGGACACGGATAAGCACAGCGGCAAGCATTCCGAAGATTGTTCCGGTTGCGAATCCATAGCCATTGTATCGCCACCAGTACCAGCGCAACAACAGTGGCACAAAAAGGCCAGTTCCAAACGCCATGGTGATCCAGCCCCAAATATCATTGATATTTACAGTGTCGAAGCTGAAGGCCAGCCCAAGAAGTACGATCCCAACCGTTGCTGCGCGCGAATGCCAAATGAGGGTTTTTGAAGACGCCTTGGGGTTAATAAACGTCTCGTAGATATCTTTAACCCAATAGGCTGCCCCTGCATTGATGATGGCCGTGAATGTGGACATCGCAGCGGCCATGAAACAGGCAATCACGAGTCCCTTCATGCCCGAGGGCATGTAGTTGGCAATTACAGTGGGGAGAACCAATTCCGGGTCGATGACCTTGCCGGTTGTCATGCCATAGTGGATTCCCAAAAGCGCAAGACCCATGACTAATGGCCAGCGGAAAGACAGCAGCAGGATCCAGAACAAGGAAAGCAATCCCGCTTCACGATCCGACTTCGCTGCACAATAGCGTTGGCTTGTATAACCACCCGCACCTGCAAAACCTTCAATGCAGGTTTTGAGCAGATAGAAGAATATCGTGATACCGAAAATATTGTAGCGCGAATACTCGCCCGGAAGATTGATTTCCATGGGGGGCAGAATTGTTGCCCAGTCGTTCAAGGTCGTGCGTACAGCCTCAAAGCCACCTGCACCATTGGGCACCGACACCATAAATTCTTGCGGCAACTCGACCTGACTCATGGCCATATAAATAACGTAGAGAACGGCCACAAGAATAAGGCCTCCCTGCACCACATCGGTCCAGACCACGCCGTAGAAGCCACTTGCCGCAGTGTAAACCATGGTGATGAGAATGAGCGCGATAGAGGCGACTCGGTCATCAATTCCCATCAACTCACCGAAAAATTTTCCGCCGCCCACTGCAAAATAACTGATGATCCAAATCGAAACCACGAGATTCATGATGGCACTGATAAGGCGAGCAGTACGCCCTTCCCTGCCATCTCCAAAGCGCAGGCGCATCCATTCTGCGAGAGTCATAACCTGCGCACGACGCGTCCATTTACCCATGAAAATCATGAAGAAGGCCATGATGAGAACAATCCCACCACGGATTTCAATAAAGAAACCCTTCACGCCCATTGAATAAATGAGGGCAGCAATGACCATCGTACCGGCGATGTCCATGTTTGAAGCCATGCCCGAAGCACCCAGAGCCCACCACGGCAAATTACGATTCCCAAGAAAGTAGGCATCAATACCGCCACGCGCCTTGCGCTCGAGCCACAAACCCAAAACCATGATGCCAACAAGGTAGGCCAGTATCACAGAGTAATCGAGAGTCGTCAGAAGGTTGTTTCCACTCCACCAGTTCATTTTTCACTCTCCAATTTTTTGAGTGTGTTCCAGCACAGCAGAAGCGCACGAGGTACATGGAATGCGCATTTATAAGGGCCGCCCTTAAACGTTTGGCTGACTCGCCCATCGCGATCGAGGTAGCCGTACCACTCTCCGTGGGTGCGATCGGGAAAATGCTTGAAAGTGTACTCTTTCGTTTGTGTGAACAGATCCCAGTCTTGCGCACTGCGCGTTAGGCTGAAATTCAGCAAGTGAGCATAGAGAGCCTCACAGTGAGGCCACCACAGCTTCATGTTCCATTCGAGCTGTGTGGGGGAATGACCTTGAGCATCCAAGAAGTAAAACAGGCCACCCTTTTCTTTGTCCCAACCCTCGGCATGTGACCAGCGCACAACATCTTGTGCGAGCAGGGAGAGTTCGGGATTATTCTGCCGCTGCGCCCAATGCTGCAGAAACCAACCTGCTTCAATCGCATGTCCAGGGTTGAGCTGACGCCCCTCGGGAAGCTCGGTGCACAGCGAGCCATCTGGGCGTACAAATTCATACACACGCTTTTCTGCAACCTTCACATGCTTGAGAAAAGCCTTTTGGCAATCTGCAAGCTCACGCCCAAAAGGTTCGGCATGACCATCCGTGAGTTCCTCAATGAGGTTCATGAGAATCATTGGCACTGCGAGCGACTGCAATGGTGTTTCGCCTTCGTAGCTGGGGCGCCCCACTTTGCTCCAATCGAAGGCCCATGCCCACACTTTTTCGAACATGCGCTGTGCTTCGCGTGCGTAGCTTTCGTCTCCGCTCGCACGGCTGTATTCAGCCATCGCCATGATGTAAAAGCATTCGCTGAAAATTTTACGTTGAATGTAAATAGGTTTGCCATCAGCGGTCATGCGAAAAGGGAGCCGGTCTTCTTTTGTGAGAGCAGTGTTCTTCAAGAACTCTGCGCCGCTGCGCGCCATTTCGAGCCAAAGCGGTTTGCGTTCGACTGTGCGATACAGCTTGCTGAAGAGCCAAGTCTCGCGACCCTGCAACCAACCGTATTTGGTGTTGTCGAAGACCTGTCCGGTGCGGTCGAGGCAATTCCAGAAACCGCCATTTTTTTTATCCCAAGAGTGCTTCTCCCAAAAGGGAATCACCCGCTCGAAGAGCTCGGTTTCGAATTCATGCCTTAGCGCGGTTATGGTGTGTTGGGTTGGGTTCATTTCAAAGTTCCTCTCCACGAATCCACTCTTGGTAGCGCTTGTAAAGCTGATGTGCCGCCGGATAAATTGAATTCGGGCTCATGAAGTGTGAGAACTCAAAAGTAATCAGCTTGTCGACACCTGCAGCAGCTGCCTGCTCTGCTTTGTAACGTAGTTTGCGGATATCCGTGGGTGGGAACTTAATAGGCATGTCGCGGTCGAAGCTCTCGAGGTTGCTCCAGCACTGCAGGCCATGCTTTACAGCAAGATCGCGATTCACCTTGAGATAATCAGGAAGCTCCAGGAACGACATTTGACCATCTTGGAATGCCACCACATCAACCTTACCCTCAAGATCACGGAACACTGCGCCCCATTCTTTGACGTGGCTATCGAGCGAAATTGCTTCCGCACCGAATTGTTTCACACCTTTCACATAAGGTGACATGAGAATGGGAATGTTTTTGAGTGAGCGCAGGTGCGCCGAGAGGTCGTCGTAAACCTTCATCATACCTGCATCGAATGTATTGATTTCGTGGCTTATGTACCAACCACCAAATGCCTTTCGGTGGCCATAACGATCCATCACCTCGGAACAGAAATCGCGATTCAGGTCGCTTTCTTTCTTGTATTCGCCATTGATCCAATACTGACCCGAGTCATACGTGCCAAACCAAAAGGTCATGCCGCAGCGCTCTGCCTCGGTGAGAAACAGATCGACAAGGTCTGTGTAGGCCGGCAAGCAACGGCGGTGTTTGTTGATGACCTTGGAATCGAAGGTCAGCCGCTCGCGGTATCCCGCACGAATAAGAATAACGGTGTCGATACCGATGGCCTTCATGGCATCGAAATCGGCTGCCCATTCACGCTTGCCCCAGTTTTGTGGCGGGATATCGTGGGTGATTTCATCGAGAAAAGTACCAGTGATTTTCAGCATGGGAAAAGCTTCCAGGTTTTGATCTCAAAGGGTTTGAAGTTTGCCTGCAGAATGCCTGCAGTGATTTTTTCAGCTTCAGCTTGCAGCGGGGTGCGATCGTCGAGATCGAACAGCTGGCACAGACCCACGCTTGGGTGGAGCCTCAAATCCACACTCAGGTTGTGCTCGGTGGGATTGAGCAAGCGCAGAAACACGCCAGCGCCCTCTACCCCATTCCGGCAGGCCATCAGCTGCAACGGGGTGCTTGCAACATCGCACAGTGCCACATGCGCTGCGGAGTGTGTGAATTGCGCGGCAGGCACGACCGGAAGCTCCTGAACCCATGCGGGGTGCACGATTTCCTTCAAAGTGCGGAAAGCCTCGCTGATTGCAGTATCCTGGCGTGTTCCAAAAACAAGTGTGTGCTCGATGCGCTTGAGCAGTTGTGCATCTGGCGTAGAACGCTGCGGCCCCGCCTGGCACGAGCGAATGCGACCGCCGCGCACCGAGAGAAAGCCGACCGCGCGGTGCAGTGTGAGGGCGACTGCCTTTTGCCCGCCACGCTCAACCCATTCAAACTCATGCACACCCGCGCCGCCACAGAAGCTCAAGCCTGCGGAACCCACACACACCACACCATCGTTCGTGTGATGCACTGGATACGGCTGTTCACCCGGATAGCGTGGCTCAGCGAGCGGTCCAGGCCAAATCTGATGCGCTTGAATCTGCGCCGAATGCTGCTCAAAGCGTGCCTGTGCATCGGCCCACACTGCACTGACGTTGGCCTGGGCAGGAAACACAATTCTCAGCCGGCTGTCAGCGCAGATGTTTGTGTAATGAAGAGAAAGCTCCCAAGCCTTCGATGAGCCCGAGTCTCTGCGGCGCGCCACAACACCCAATTCCATGGTTTTCTGCGCACCCAGACAATCTGCGAGAGATTTATTTTTGAGTTCGTCGCGCAGAACAAAAGTATGGCCGGAGATTTCGTATGACAGGTGTAAAACATCCTGTTGCAATGCATCGCGCTGCGCAGCTCTGAGGCGCGCCTTTTGGGTTGGAATTTCAGGACATGGTCCGAACGAATAGCCATCGCCGAGGTCGGCATCGAGCTCAAAGCTGAACCCATCGCGCAACTCGGGTGGAAGCTCGCCTAAATTAATATTCTGGTTAACAGCAATTGTTTGAGACAGCTCCGCAACGGTGCGCTCAGGCAACTCTTGTGTGCATTCTTCAACAGTGAAAACACTGAATCCGAGCGGCGGAAGATCCGCATCAAACGCAACCGTGTACGAGCGCCCCCAAGTGGTTTCAAGGTAGTTATTGCGAATATCCTTGCAACGCGTGGCCAAAATGCGTGCCGGCAGAACGTGACCTACCGCATCGCGCACAACAATTTCACGCGCGGGTGATTCAGGCGAAAATTCTCCGCCTGCGTCGGGCAAAAGCACACGCGCCCGAACAGGCTCCCGATGCGACCACGGGTGCGGATTGAAGACCACAACCCGTGACTGGCGCGCATGTGCAGCCGCGCCCCAAAGCCTTTGCACCGCATGCTCGAGCTGCCGGGTAATGATTTCCCGCCCCAGCGCGATGACCTCATGATAGCGTTGCACGTTGTCGACGTGAACATCATCGACACTGCAGCCACAGATGTCATCGTGTGCGTGGTTTTTGAGAAGAGCATCCCAAGCGGTTTGAAGCAACGAAGGATGCACAAGAGGCAAACCCTGAAGACGCGACCACGCCAAAAGTGGTTCCACGATTCCAAGGAGCAGACTCTGCGCCTTGTGATTCAATATTTTGAGATCGATGCGGGAGGAAAGCACATTGCGCAGCAGCGGATGATCGGCCTGCCCGAGCAAATCGCCCTGGTGTTCCGGGAGCTCAACGCAGTGCGGTGCAAGCTCAGCCAGCGCATCTTCAAAACTACCAAAACGGAGTTCAATGTCAGCTTGCTGAGTGTTCAGAGCATCCACGAGCGGTTTGAGATCGGCGCGCGCAGGGAGGTGATCGCCGCCTGCAGGCAAAACAAAAACGGGATTTTTTTGAACGGGAGTAAGCTGTGCCAGGGTGTCGCTCAAACGCTTCTGTGCAGCTCCAAAATCAGCCTGGAGGCCATCATATCGCCCATGAAAACTTTCTTGACCGAGCGCACCGAGAGGGAAATAGCCTTCCCGCAGATAAACACCTGTGAGCTTTGAGCCCTCATCGAGCCCACGCCACACAAAGAGCGCCCCGTGCGCATCACGCAGTGCCTCGGGCATTCCACGCATAAAGAGATACGAGTAAATACCAACGCCGTTGAGCAGCTGCGGCAGCTGGGCAAAGTGACCAAACGAGTCAGGCACGTAACCCACCCGCGAGGCTCCACCCAATTCCTCAGCCATGCCGATTCCACGATGCAGATTGCGCAATAAAGATTCCGGCCGAGCTAAAAACAAATCCGGCATGGTGTACCAAGGACCAACCTTGACTTTCCCACGCTGCACCAGAGCAGCAACGCGCTCACGGAACTCGGGGCGCACTGCAAAAACATCTTCGAGGAGAACTGTCTGGCCATCGAGCACAAACAGGGGAAACGCCCCTGCCTCGAGCCAGTTGAGAAGGTCGTCGAGCATCTCGACAAGACGCAAACGGTATGCCTGGAAAGGCATGTACCAGGCACGATCCCAGTGCGTATGCGGGACAACAATCCCCAACTGCCCTCTGCTGCCATTGTGCTGCACGCTTTTGCCCCAGGAAATTCAGTTATTGTGCTTGAAAAACAGACGGGTTTGCTACCACCGGGCACGATCGAGGTCAATTTAGGGGCTCACCCCCGGGTGTCATTTCAAATTGGCAAAAGAAAAGATAAGGAATCGGCTGACTTGGAAATTCAATCATGAGCCTTCGTCCCTGGCATCTGCCTTGGAGCCTTCGGGGGTCATGAGGAGCCCTTCGACCATGCATCTCATCGCAACACTTCTAGCCGAAAGGCTCGGGGTACGTCTGGGAATATTTCTGCTCGGGGTGCTGGGAACTGCAGCGGCTCTGGGTGGAGTGTTTGCACAGAAACACTTCATCGACATGCTGCAAACATCCTCTATCGTTGGAACCCAAACACTCCTGATTCTTCTCGCAGCGGCAGCTGGCGGGCTCCTTGTGGCGCAGGCACTTCAAGCGCTGTGCAAATATTTGTTCGTGCGCGAGAGTGCGCTTGCGCACCGCACCCTGGCACAACGGGTCTACGAACAAACACTATCGTTGCGCGGTGAATCGCGTTTTCAAATGACCGTGGGCGAAACAGTCAGCCTCTATGCGCAAGATGTGAGCGCTGTTTGCTCGCTTTTCGAGGAAGTACTTCCCCTCATTGCACTTGCAGGGGTTCCCATTCTGGCCTTCCCATTTGCACTGCAGTTCATGCACGACCTGCCTGCAACTCCACTGCTTTTGGCCGCGGGTGTGAATCTGTTCATCTGTCTTTTTCTCGCGCGCAGGCAAGCGCGCCTATTTCGACGATCCAAAGCGGCGACAGCAGCACGGGTCGCAATCATTAACGAATGGCTGCAAAACATGCGCGCTGTGCGCATGCTGGGTTGGATTGGGAACTTTGAAGGGCGTATTTTTTCTACACGCTCAGCTGAAACCAACGCACGCCTGCGCCAGGTCAGCAATGGCTCGGGCATGAATGGCATCATGCAAGTTGCTCCCTACATTCTAAACGCGGTGGCTCTGTCGTATGCAGCAACACAGCCGGATGTGAGCCCGGGGAGTCTCGTGGCTGCCCTGTGGCTGTGTGGAGTTTTTATGGTGCGCCCGCTGCGCAGTATCCCTTGGACACTCGTCAGCGGACTCGATGCGCTGGCCTCGGCAAAACGTCTGCAGAGTTATCTGAACCTGCAACGCGAGCCAGATATTGATGAAACTACGGTGCCACATGTGAATACGAATAAAGGCATTGCTTTGCGTGTGCGCGGGTTAACAGTTGTACAGAATGGGCAAGTGCTGCTCGACAACCTCAGCTTCGATGTTGAGGCAGGAAAATGTGTGGCGATCGCTGGTTCTGTAGGCTCAGGTAAAACCATTCTGCTGCATGCACTGCTGCGAGAAATTCCATGCGAATTTGAAAGCTATGAAATCTTCGGCCAAGACGCGCTGCAGCTTCCGTTGCCACAGCTGCGTGCCTTCTTTGGATTTGTCCCACAAGACGGCTTTGTGATGAGTGCCAACATCCGCGACAACGTGGGCTTTGCCTATGAACTCTCCTCAGAAAACGACCCGCGCACCCTAACGCAGTTGCACCTCAGTGCATTTTCGCCCGACTTGGCTGCCATGAGCGACGGCCTCAATACCGAAATTGGCGAACGCGGTGTCAACCTCAGTGGCGGCCAACGGCAACGCCTGAGCCTAGCGCGTGCCATGGGCTTAGGGCGCGATATTCTGCTGCTCGACGACTGCCTCAGTGCCGTGGATGTGGGCACGGAAAAATCTTTGGTCAACAACCTTATTCTTGGACACTGGCGCAGCAAAACCCGCCTGCTGGTGACTCACAGGCTTTCGGTTTTGCCGTTCTGCGATCAGGTCTGGACGCTCGAGCAGGGCAAGATCAGCGTGAAGGAGAGGCAATGAGCAACAACGCCTCACTCCCACCAAAAAGCCATTTTCACGAGGCCGAAGTTCAATTCAAAGGTCGATTTGAATCACAGGTCTGGCAGAGCCTGTGGGAGGCCTATGGCCCTTGGCGCAAGGCGACCTTTATAACTTTGATGATTGGAGTTGTGGCACGCGCCTGCTTAGTTGGTTCAGCAAATGTTGTGGGGTGGTGGGTCGACAACAGTTGTAGTGGCGAAGAATGCACCTCACGCGGCTCGGTGTTTGTGGGTTGGACAGCCTCCGATTTCGCAAAACTCCTCGTGGTGATGGTGACCGTTGCGCTTGTCTTGAATCTTATTTTTCGTGTGGCAATCGCGCGCCTTGGCACCCGTGCCGCGGGTGTACTGCACGATGAAGTGGTTGTGCGTGTCTCGCGCTTCCCGATGAAGTTTTTCGATCGCACTCCTGTTGGGCGCGCCCTCACCCGCTTCTCAAGCGACTTTGAAAGCGTGTTGCGCATGACGGGTGGCCCTATGGGCGAGTTCATCAGTCTGAGCTTCGATGCCGTCCTGTGCTTGCTCTTCATGGCTGCCACAGGAACTCTCGGTTTGCCCGCAGCACTTGCTGTAGGAGGCATTTATGCCGCCATTTACCTGAGCAACAGAATGGCTATTCGCAGTGCTCGACGCAGTGTTTCAGCTGCTCGTGGTCCTGCCATTGCACACTTCGCAGAAACCGCTCAGGGCTCGCGCACTGTTAAAATTTATGGCCGACAAAAACTATTCACACACCGGTTCAACGCACTCAATTGGAATCTTCAGCGCGAACGTATAGCGCAGCAGCGCAAGACAGCAAAATTCTCTTTGCAGATGAGCCTTGCGACTGCAGCTGCGCTGTTTCTGTTCGGAGCACTGGGGCTATGGCTCAAAAATGCGGGGTGGGTCAGTCTCGGACAAATTGTGGTTGTGCTTACCCAGATCTGGCTTTTATCGACGACACTCCAGCAGTACTTTGAATATGTGTTGCAGCTCGAAGAAGCTCTCACAGGTGCTGAACGGCTGGACGATTATCTCCGCCGTCCGATAGAACCAGCTACAGTGTTGCCTGTGCCACGCCTGATTCAAACCTTACACCCCATGTCCACGGGCACTCTTAAACAGAGCTCACCCGATTTATCGCGTGGCATTGAAGTGAACAACGTTTCATTGCGCTATAACACTGACAAAGAGCGCGTGTTGAATTCTGTGAGCTTCACTTTGCCGGCAGGCCAGAGTTTAGGCATTGTCGGGCGCACCGGAAGTGGCAAAAGTTCTCTCATTCAAGCGCTCTTTGCTCTGTATTCAGTTGAAGAAGGCAGCATTCATTTGTGCGGCCTTTCTACAGGCAACAACAGCTGCACAGCGGAAGAACTGCGGTCTCTATTGGCCTACATTCCACAAGAGCCCACCCTGTTCCGGGGCACGCTGCGTGAGAATTTGAGCTTACGCAGCGACCATGACCCAGAGCTCATATCCACACTGGAACGTATCGGGCTTGCACCACTGCTGGCACGCGAGGGTGGATTGAACCAGCCCGTGCATGAACGCGGCGCCAACTTCTCGGCCGGGCAGCGTCAGCTCATTTGCCTAGCACGAGCCGTTCTTCAAGATGCTCCGCTGATTGTCATGGATGAGGCCACAAGTGCAGTTGACCCGGCCTCGGAGGAAAAACTTGAATGGGCTGTTGCTGAACTGCTGCGCGGAAAAACTCGGGTCATAGTTGCACACCGACTCACAACTTTGCGCGCCTGCGATTGGGTGTTGTGGATGGAAGCGGGAAGAGTGCGCATGTTTGGTGCGCGCGAGCAGGTTCTCGAGGCCTACCTGCGCAGTTCAAACTCAGATCTCAACACCGGCGCGCAAACCTATGCCCCAGTATGAATGCGAACGCGAAACTTTGTTGCTGCTGTCAATGCTGTAAGACACCTTAGACTGCCCATAATCCGCAAAAATCTGGCTTTCCCAGTCACCTTTTTCAAGTGAAAGTCCTAAGCGAATTGCATTCACTTTTTGTTTTTGATCGTCTGGCACGGTGTCCGGCAGCAACAGCTCCGGATCGCTACTCGCATAAATTTTTCCCTGAACCGCATCGAGCTGCAGTCTGAGTGCGGAGCCAAGACTGTGCGAGACGCCAGCACCCACTAGGCTCAGCGGAACAACCCGGGCTTCAATCGCTGTTCCAAGTGGAAGAAGGGTTAGACCGTTGTTGGATCCTGCGGAAGGCACGGGTGAGGCGAGTTCGTTGCGTGCTGCCGTGTAATACCCATACTCGGCTAAAAGCGCCGTTTCAGAGTTCACTGCAAAACTCACTGCACCACCTGTGTAACCATATGTAGAGCTCACTTTGCTCTCACCCTGAATATCAACTTTTCCAGTCACTGGTGTTTCGTGGCGCACGGCAATCTGCACAGGCGCGAGGTTGACGAGCAGCGCACCAACGACACCCAATCGGGAGCCCGAGTAAACAACACGGTTGAGCGCACTCACACTGAAACTTCCAACCACATCGCCCCGCACCGATTGTGAGCGAATGCCAATCCCCAGTTTCATGTTGTTGAGCAGGTCGAGCCCAACCCGCGCGACAGCCTCACGCACTTGGAATTCCTCATTGAGAGTCACCCGGTTGCTGTTGGATTCGCGGGTATTACGGACAGCCGCCACCTCTTCATTGAAAAGAAGCGAAAACCAAAGTCCCGAGGACGGCGAAAAAGCCACACCTAAATTGCGTTTTTGGACTCGTGCGAGTGTTGAAGCTTGAAACTGCTGAGCATTGACCGTGAGGTCGGCCTTGGCGTTGGAATCGAGGCTTCGCCAGGCAAAGGGAATCTGCAGGCTTTGAGTTTGCGGAGCGGTGGCCTGAGGCGTGAGCGTGCGCTGAACGAAGTGCTCGTTGGGCATAGGGAAGTCGACCGGAAACCACATAACCTGTTGTCCTCGCTTTCAAGACTTAAGACGCGTCAGCGCAGGAATCGATTCGAGATAGGGGCGTTTGCCCAGGTATCCCGACCCCAAGGTCAACTCAATCACACTGCCGCCCAGGTGAATGGGGCTCAGCTGAATACCAGAGCTCGACTCAAGGCCAGTGTTGGGGTCGACGTTCTTTGCAAGCAAGTCGGCATCGGTGGCACCTACAGCGCGTCCACCCGCAAGGCCTCCACCGGCCATTAAGGCTCCACCCACGGGCCAGTGATCGCGACCCGACATGGCATTCACCTTCGGGGTTCGACCGAAATCTGAGTAAAGCACAATGAGTGTTTGGTTGAGTAGACCCTCGCCTTTGAGCTGAGACAAGAAAGCAGAGAACAATGCGTCGAAGTTGGTCAACACAGGCATGAGTGCGCGTTCTTGATTCGAATGAGTGTCGAATCCGCCGACCCCCATGTTGATACAAGACACAAGGTCGTTCTTGAGAAGCTTGACCGCCAAAGCAAAACTCTCAACCTGACCGCGCACATTGCCCAGAGTGTCGGAATCGAGCGCAGCCAAAAAAGGAGCGCGGTCGGCATCGCTCAAACTTAATTTTGAGCCCACACCTGCATCAATTTGCCCGAGAATTTTACTGCGTGCTGCCTCCACTGCAGTGAGGCGATCGTTGCTCCCTGCCGATGCTTGCAACCGCAAAATTGAGCGCCGTGAATATTCCAAAATGCGGGTGGTGGCATCCTGGGTTGTGGCATCTTTGGGAAACAATCCTTGGTACAAATTTAAGTCGGTCGCACGCACAATTGAAACCGGCTTGAGCAAGCCTCTATCGGTTTTGGGCGTTGCAGCACCACCAAGTTGGATAAGAGGAATGGTTGCTCCGCTTTGCGAAGCCACGATGGTGGGAATACTGGCTGCGTTGACATTCCCACTGTTGGAGAGCACGCCCGTGTCGGCATAAACACTCCCTGCGTCGTGAGAGGTTGTTCCCATCGCCAAACCACGCACCAAAAGCAGATCCGAGCCATAGCGTGCGGTCTTTTTCCACCAGCGTCCAAGCCGAACATCCTGTGTTGCACCAGCGAGGGCTTGCGCCTGACTGTAGTCGTATGTGACGTCGAGTTTTGAGGTGGATTGTTGCTTCGGATCGACCGTCTCAAGAATGTCCCATCCGCCACCCATGTGTATCCACACGAGCTTGCGCCGTACGGGGAAATCTTCCGAGGCACCCTGAGCCCACGCCTGTGAATTCCCCATCAGGCGCGAAAGCATGAAGGTTGCACTCAGGCTTATGCCTGCTTGAAGAAAGTCGCGACGATGCTCATCTCTGCACACGCTCAAGCCACCTCACTGTCATGGATTCTGTTGCAACCAACAGCGCACAGCTTCCTTCAAATTATATACATTTCCTGCCACGGGAGCCCCCTGCAAACCGGGTGGCATTTGCCCAACACTCATCATCGAAACAGCTTGGCTGCCCCAGGTTTTCCACTGCGCCGAGGTTTCAAGAACCTGCCGCGGCGAACCGCTATAGTGGCACGAGGTGCATTGAGAAATGAGAGGTGCGATTTGGGTGTTGTAGTCGATTGTGGTGCTGCACGCTGGCAAAGATGGTTCGGGGACTTTACCAATCGCCGGCTGCTCGAGCGGGTCGGTGATGTTTGCATCGGAGCGTGTATCCACTGTGAAGCCCGGATGCGTGGCAATCGCATACATAAGTTCTTTGAAACTATAATTTGTACCAATGAAATAATCCGTGAGCGATTGCCTCAGAGCTGACTCAGCCTGTCTGAACTTTCTTCCCATCAGCCATTCAAACGCATGATTCACTGTGCATGCAGCAAAGGCCTCATCGCCCACAATAATATTGGAGAGGTCTGCAAGGCTGCTTCCGCCTTTGCCAATAAAAGTTGTTTGCTTGCCCGTGCCCACGGGAGTGTAGAGAGCTCCCCCCTCGCCCCACACCGAGAAGAAATCGGCGAGCGGATCGAGCGTCGCATGACAACCACTACAACCTGGAGTGGTGCGCAGATTCCCCGGATCTTGAGGAAAAACTCGTGGCAACTCAGAGGTGAATTTACGGCACATCAAGCGCTCGTAGAGCTGATTTGCACGTGTGCGGTTTTTCTCGTAGCGGCGCAGCCAACCGAAGGTGGTGAGCACTCCCGCAGTTTCGTAGCTATTACCTGTGTAAACGAGTGAAAATTTAGACTGACTCGCAGGAACAGCCTTGAGCTGACGCAAGAGAGATTCATTGGGGTGCAGTTTGTCGACATCAAATTGAAAACTCTGCTGCAGAAATACAGCGAGGATTCCATCGACTGCAGTCAGCCCTGGTGCGAGAATTTTTGTGTACGGATAATTCTCAACCGCAACTGCTGTGGCAATACCTGCAGCCTGACGGCTCAGGCTTTTGAGCACACTGCGCTTGGAATCGAAAACATCGGTCGTGCCTAATTCGGAGTGACGTGCTTCATCGGAATTGGGAAACTCGACTGCACATTTACTGAGATCTGCACCACACGCGTAGGTCACACTCGGGCACACCCATAACACCAATCCCTGCTTCCAAAAGGGTGCAACGGGCTGTTGCTCTGCAGCTTTGCAGCTGGAAACCGTGCGCCTATCAACATTCTTCCAACCACACGAGAGCCGATTATTCGACGTTCGACTGCAGGTCAAAGTCGCCAGCTTCTGTGACGTGCCGTCGAGATCGTCGCGCATCAACTCGTCGAGATATTCCTCGGGCAGACCCACGCCAAACTGACGTTCGTGATAACGCAGCATGGCTTCATAGAAGCCCTCACTGGCAAGCAAGGATCGTACATACGATTTATACCCGCTCTGATTACTGAGGGTTGATTTGACCTCAGATTCGGTGGGCATACGTGCACCCAAAAGTTGTGCCGCACGGCGGATGGTGCGCGCAGAGGCAGCCTCGGCCGTCTGAGCTCCGCAAAAAAGGTTTCCTGCAAACAGCAATGCCGACAGAAGTAGGACTTTCACAACAGCAGAGCCTCCGCATCCATCGCAATCGCCGTGCATGCCGGCAGATAGCTTTTTGCGGTGATCACTCCTTTTTCGGGGAATGCATTCACCATCTCCACAAGCTCCGAAATTGCTGAAGCATTCAGAGATGACTCCGGAAACCCGAGCATGCGTGTCATTAGAAATTTTATGTTGCCTTGAACATTAGAGAGCGCCTCGGGGAGAATACTCGACCAGCCGGGATGCTCCCTTGCCGAAGGTGTAATCAGTGACACACACACCTCCTGTGCAACTTTCTGGAGAGTTAGAAGCGAAGTTGCATCATATGCTTCTTGGGGCACAGTTCGGAAATCCTGGCTCGCCCCACCCAACATGAGGCGGTATTGCTCAATGCGGCCAAGCTGACGAGCTAGCGTGTTGCCGTCTTTGCGGAATTGCTTGAGTAGCCTGCGGGCATAGAGGTCGGGATCGGGGCGCACCGCCGCGGGCGCCGATTGCATGCTGGCCAAGTGAACTGCGGAAAGTGAATTGGTGTTTTCACTGCCTGCCTTCGCAAATGGAATGGTGTCGAGTGCTGTTTCGCCGTTCGATTCGATGATTGAACTCTTGAAACGGCAGGCTGAAATGAGAAACGCAACCACAACCACCCCAACAGCTGTGGAGCAGCGCTTCCTGAAAGCGCTGCCGCGATTTACAACAGCACAGCGGCTATTCATGAATTTGATTTTGAACGGTGCCAAAGTTTTCATATCAGCCCAGCCCTTCAAAAAATGATTCCGGCCTGCAGCGAAACCAACATGCGCCGGTAATCTGCATTCAAGTCTGGAAGACTCTGCTTGTCGCGTCCCAAACCAAACAATGCATCGAAGCGGGCATTGAGGTCGTTCCATTTGAGTTCATCGCGCAAAAGCACTGTCCACATAGGCGCCGTTTGCGGTGAAACTTGTCCCTGCTCGGTGTAGCCCAACGATTGATAGCCGACACCCAAAGCAAGATTGTGGCCTCCCCACTCGCCCCAGCCCAACACTCCGGCCACTCCGTAGCGTCTCCCCTGACCCAGCGGAGTCCCGCCCCCAGCCGAAACACTCTCGCGTTTCTCGGCTTCGCCCACACCAACAAGTTCGAAATCCAAACTCAGCTGGCGGCCACCCTGCATCTGCGCTTGCACGCCGGCTGACCACTTTTCCGCAAGCTCAACATCTTCTTCCATGCGAGCCTCTTCCGCAGCAGCAATGCGCACAAATGAACGCTTCCGCGTTGCCTCCGGACGCCAAGCCAATCCCACAGACCACCCGGAGCCGCTCTCTTTGCTCAACACATATTCAGGAGCCAGCATATTGAAGGCAGAAAAACTCGTCTTGCCGGTTTCGCCCGCGAAAACGAAATCCTCCTCCGCAGCAGGACGCAAGATCCACTGAGCCCCAGCTCCTACGCGCAGCCCTTCATTTAAAAGAAAACGCGCCAGACCCGACGCTAGAAGCTCAGAACGCGCCTCATTCTTCTTCCAAAGTGAATTTCCGGTCACTTCAGTTTGCGCCACGGAGCGCAGAGCCTGCACCCTCAGGTCGAGCCGGAGCTTTTCCACAACATTGAAACCGCTCTGACCCGCAACACCGAGCGCTGCAAAAACACGTGTCTCGCTTTGTTCGTTGACCAAAGTCTCGACCCTGTCTTGCCCCACACCCGAAAGCATGTGTGCTTTGAAGTAGGTCGACTCAGGCACTAGGGCTCTCTCGCTGAAATCCGCACGCGGAAAAAACTCATCTTGCAACAAGACAAACGCTTTGGCCGAGGGCGAGCAAAGCGCGCAGAGAATTAAAGTTGATGAAAAAGAAAAGAAACGCACCCACGAATCTCCGAACCCAATGAATTTTGAATCGCCCAGAAAAATCTTTCCGAGAAATTGATTCATAGACAAGCACAGAAGGAACAATTCTGTGACTCTTTCGCGAAATCTAGGCAAACAATCTTGCATGCACTTGCCAACTTTTTATTTTGACTATGTACTTTTGGTGGCTTTGCCACAAACCATCTTAAGGAGGCGTCGTGAAACATATCGTTTCTGTTTCTGCATTTTCTTTGTTTTCGTCAGTCGCTCTTGCAAGCACAACCACCGCAGCTGCGGCTGCAACTCCGAGCGTCGCTCAGGCAGCTGCTCCTGCCCCAGCCGTCGAGGCCGCAGCTGCACCAGTGGCTACAACGAGCTCAGCATCCACCAAAGTCTCGATGCGCGTGCAACTTGATCCGTTCTACAAGAATCTGAACCAGGCCAACAAAAACTTCAAAACACCCAAGCTCGTCACATTCCGCCTGAAGCTCGAGCGCAACCTTGGTCAAAACAGCAGTGCAATGGCCGATCTGCGCCTGCACGAACTTGAGAACACCAAGAAGTACGGCATCAACGAAACAAGCAATCGCACCACAATCAACACCGACGTGCTGAAGTACTACAGTCTTCTATTTAAGGTTCCTGGTGTTGATGGTCTCGAGCTCGGTTATGTGCGCGAAATCGAGCCAGCACTTGCCGGCCTGACCGATAAAACTAAAGCTTCAAACGTTGCTCAAGCTATTGCTTTCACGGGTCACATGAACCGCATTGAAGGCTACCGTGCAGCGTACAAAACAGGTTGGAACGACCTGAAAGTCACCTACCACCTGGCGCGCTTGGGTTCACTCGATGACGCGACTTTTTCGGATTTGAACGACAAAAATTCCGCGAAAGATTACGCAGACACAACCTGGTATCACAAAGTCACATCAGACTTTAAAATCGACGAGACACCTGTGCAGGTGGGCGTTGGTACGCAGGGCAAGTGGCTCGGCATCAAAGATCAATCCAAGCCCAAGTACGACCTGTTCATTCACCTTCTTGCTGAACACAAGATGGACGACATGAAGTTCAAGGCTGGTATTGCACACGACTCGTATGCTGTTGCAAAGAAAGATGACAGCGCTGGCCAAAACGTCGCGACCACTTACCTGGTTGCCGGTGAATACAAGATCGTGAAGAACGAATTTTCGGTTCTCAGCGAGTTGAACTTCCGCACCCTCAAGGCTGCAGAGTCTAGCGTCACAGACTTCTCTTCTTCCGAGAAGAATAAAGTGGATAGCGCGACCGAGGCAGCTTACACTCTCGCTGGTCAGTACAAAGTCGATGAAAAGCTGAGCATCATTCCTTCGTACACCTATTACAACTCCAACCGCTCACAGGCTTGGGTTGATAATGCGAACGGCGCTGCCTTCGGTACAAAGAAGGGCGATAAATTGGTTCCCCGCGAAGAACTGCTTGGCTCGGACAACAAATCCGCCAAGTTCGAACAGGCTCTTGGTCTGCGCATCCGCTACGATTACTGAGAGCCCCTGGGGCTGAAGTGCTTCAAAACTACACCTGCCCCAACACGGTCTCGGAGTTCTTGTGGCCTCCGAGGCCGCTTTTTTGCGCTTGCTGAACACCGAAATTCCTGATCTTTTCAAAAATCAGGTCGCTTTCCCCGCTTTCTTGTTTGTGCTTTTGCAATTCACTGCTATGTTGCCGAGTTGCTCAGGGCTGTTGGCAACACGTCCCCACACTTTCGGGAGCATCGCAATGCAGTTTCAGCCGGTACGTCAGACCTCTGCAATACTTCTTTTGGCTCTCACACTAATGGCTGTGAGCTGCGGCGATCCGCAGGGCATTGAAGTCGGAAAAGACCCAAATGTTCCAGTGTCGGTGAAACCCAAAAATCCTGAAACAAATTCGCCTACGAACCCTCAGGAGAATCGACTCGCACCGAGCGACGGCAGCGGCGCAGGCTCGAATCCGAACGCTGGTGGTAACCCTTCTGACACTCCAAACCAGCCACCGGTCGCAGGAGCACCCACTGCTCCGAAAGGCGCAACGCTCACGGTCTCTGTGAATGGTATTCGCACCGAACGCGGCAATGTGTGTTTGTCTTTGTTCAACTCACCCGACGGCTTCCCCGACTCCGGCGACAAAGCAATTCTTGCGGAATGCTTCACTGTTGTTGGAAGCTCTTTTGATATTAAGATTGAAGACGTGCCGCCTGGAACTTATGCGATTGCATTGTGGCACGATGAAAATCGCGACAGAAAAATGAATTACAACTTCCTGGGGATCCCGAAGGAGGGGGTGGCATTTTCGGAAAACGGACGTCCGCGTATTTCACCACCACCGGGTCCACCGAATTTTTCGGCCATTGCATTCGAAATGAAAAGTGAGCCGCGCTCAACGTCTTCGAAAATGACCTACCTGCTTGATTTTCTCTGAGCGTCTACCCGTATCACTCAAGATTATAAAGCAGTTCCAAGCGTGCCGCGTGCAATGAGTACAGCGGCATTTTTGGTCCTGTGAGGCGCAACAATGGAATTGTGAAGCCCAGGTAGTCCACCGACACCGAATATTTCGGAAACGACCAAAGCTGGCCAAATGAAACATCCACTCCCAGCGTGTCGCTCTTATCTTCCTGCTTCTCAGCCGAGCTGTCTTTTCCTTTCAGGAGATAAGACAACGGTTCTTGTGTGGTAGGCTTTTCGAGACTGGAGTAGCCCATTCCACCTTTTAACCAAAACCTGCTCCCCAGCTCCCAAGCACCCCACACCGATGCTCCTTGTGTGACGAACGCTCCGTAGAGAAGCTTCGATGAACCACGCGAAATATCGGCTCCGAAGCGGAAACCATCGTCGAGGTACATAGAGGCAGTCAGACCAATTGTGGGAACGGTGTGCTGCAGAAGTGCAACATAGCCCCCAACATAACCTTCGGTTGAAAAGCGTTCATCAATATCTTCTGCGTCGTCGGCGGAATCAGGTGAATCTGCGGGCTCATTACCTGCGGCAGGGGACTGTTGGCCCTCAGATGCCTTTTCGCGCGGACCTGGAGACTGTGCAGCGGCGCTGCTCGGAGAGAGCCCCAAAACCACACCAAAAAGACCAAGACTAAGCAAAAATGCATGATTTTTCAGTAACATTCGAGCCCCAATTCCAGACGAAAAGGAATCCACGCGAGGAATTCATTGACGTTGCACCCGTTCTACTCTACCACGCCGGCAACCCTTCAGAAGGAAGCCATTTGACTATGATTCTGACACGCGCTGCCCGCTCCTCGACGCTTCTTCTGCTTCTTGGCTCATCATTTCTTGCCCCAGCCACGTCCTACGCTGCTTTCAAAGAGCCGACCTACAAGGGCGAAAAGGTGGAGGTCATCGACGTTCACCAGCATGTGGGTGACGCGAAAACCATGGGACCACTCGGAAAAGAATTTCTGTACAAAACCCTCCCCAACTGGCTCCCGCGCAATTTCAAAGACTGGAGCCTGGAGGCCATGGCCAACTTGGTTCTCAAGCCCTACACCCCATTTTTCGGGGTAAAGCGGGAATGTCTCAACGCCGGACTCAGCATGTGCGGCCTAATGTCGGTTTACGCGCCCCTCACGTGGGGAACCGTTGACAACGCCTCGATCGAATCCATGTTGAGTGACAGCCGCAATCGTGGCCCGAACGGCGAACTTTGGTATTTCTTTGGCATGGCGAGCGTGAATGTTCATAATTTCGATTCTACGGCTGAATACGAACTGCTCGAATTGCGCCGCTCGCTCAAGCACCCTGGCATGAAGGGCATTAAGCTCGCATTTGTTCACAATGAATTGCCAATAGACGATGAGCGCTACGAAGGAATTTACGAAGTCGCGCGCGAATTCGCCGTCCCCGTCTACCACCACATTGGAAGCTCACCGCTGCGCAAAATGAGCGACTTTAAGACCGACGAGGAAAGAAAGAAGTTCCTGCGCAGTAGCTCGCCGCTTGCGCTTGAAGCCACTATCGCACGCCATCCTGATGTCCCGTTCGTGCTTGGACACATGGGTTTTGACTTCAACCGCGAGGGCTTCGACTTTACCGACGACGTGTACCGCCTTGCCCTCACCTACCCCAACGTCTATCTCGAAATCAGCGCTTTCGGACTGGCCAACTACGACCCTGAAGGCAAGTTTATGGATGCAGCTTTGCGCAACCTGAAGGCAAAAAAACTCCTGAGCCGGACACTCTATGGCTCCGACGCCTCGGGGCAGCCGGGTGCAGTCGCTCAATACGTCAAACTGACCCTCAAGAGCATGGAACGCGTTGGCTTCAACCTGGATGAAGCTAGAGCTGTGATGAGTTTGAATGCGAGGAAATTGTACCGACTGCCTTGACCGGCAGAAGGAGTGGTGGACGGTATCGGGATCGAACCGACGACCTCAGCAATGCCATTGCTGCGCTCTCCCAACTGAGCTAACCGCCCCTGTCTTTACAGCAGGGGTCTTTACATTTCTGAAATTCCCTTTGCAAGCCTGAGAGCGGGTTTTTTTATCATAAGAATCCGTGCTAATGGAGTGAGCAAAGGAGCTTTCAACTATGGCGTCAGCTTTTCCAAACAGCATCTTTCATCAGTTGCTCTCTGGTCGCACCAAGAATCAGTTTGAAACCCTGGCCATTATGGGTGGCGTGAGCGGCTCCACTTTCTCACCGCATGAAACCATCGCTAGCTTGCCGATTGTTGTTTTCGACTTTGAAACCACAGGACTCAACGTAAAGACCGCGCGCATCATTGAAATCGGAGCCATTAAATATCGTAACAGCAAGGAGGTCGACCGTTTTTCAACTCTGGTTAATCCCGGACAAAAACTACCGCCGGAAACATTCGGTCTGACCGGTATCAACGACGAAATGCTGGTCAATGCTCCCCGACTTCAAGATGTCTTTTACAATTTCCATGAATTTTTCCGCGGCTGTGTGGGAGTTGCCCACAATGCAGAATTCGACTGCGGCATCATGCTGCACGAAAGTGCACGCCTGGGGATGAGTTGCAATTATCACGTCATTTGCAGCCTCAAAATGGCTCGAGCGCTCGTGCAATCAGAACGCAAGAACCTCGATACGCTGGCACAGCACTATAATCTGACGTTCGAGTCGCGCCACAGGTCTATCGGAGATATTCTTGTTACGGCCGAAGTGCTCTGGAACATGCTGCGTGAGCACCCTGAACTTCAGACTTTGGGTGATCTCCAGCCTTACCAGGAGCCCATGAATCAGCTTTAAAAAAAACTCGGAGAATTGTGACGTGACTCCTGCCCAACTCAATTCAGTGCTCTGGTCAGTCGTCTTTGTGTGTGTCACGGCCGCTGCTGTTTCCTCTTCCGGACGCAATGACTCTCTCATACTCGGTGCATTGCTTGGCCTGCTGCTCGCTGCAGCATGGCACCGTTTTTTTCTCGACGCATGGCAAAGAGAGAAGAGTCTTGGCCAGGAACGCCTGGCTTTGAATCTGCAAACATTTGGTGTTCGGCCAGAGAAATTGCGCACGCAAAGAAACACTGCTGCTGCTGTTTTTCTTATTATTTGGCTCGGTGCTGTTGTCCCGCCCCTCGCACCTCAGGTCATGCGTGGATTCACGTGGCTCGAACAATCCCTGCGCACAGAACAGGTACATTTACGAATCGAGTTTCCAAGCTATACCGACGCTGATCCAAAGGAATTTCAACTTACAAACCAGAGAAGTGAAACGCTTGAGGTGGATTTGGACTCCTATGTGTCGGTTCAGTTTCGCTATCGAAAAAGTAAAACCCAGTGGCAGGTTAACCTTGTTCCACAAGCACCAGCTACAACCCGAATCACAGCACCCATCCCGAGCTCAGCGAATTTTGGTCACAGCGCAAAGGTGATACTGCAAGAGCTGTCTCTCTCCCCTCAAACCGACAATGTCGTCACCCTCGAAATCCTAAAAAACGGCAAAGAGTACGCGCGTCAAATTCTAAAAATCACACCTCAGCCGCGCCCAATTGTCGAACTCGCAAAAGAGAACACTGAACCGCGTCAGGCGGGTCTGATTCCTCTCAACGTCAAAGCCCGCTCAAAGATTCCTCTTGCAAGCGTCGAATTCCATGTGCGCACCCAGTCTGGATATCGGATGGTCAAACCTGTTGCCGAATTTGCCAATGCCAACGAACAGAACTTCAACGGCGACAACCTCAACTTCAACACTCAAGGCATCCCCTTTGCCCCCAAGGATACCCTCTACATCAAGGCTGTTGCAAAAACGGTTGCTGAAGGAATTTTCGGTGAGTCGGAGGAACTCAAATTCGACATTATCACGCGCGAAAGTATCCGGCAGAACCTGATTCAATCGCTCGAAAAGTCACTGCAGACACTCCAGAACCAAAACCAGTCCACACAAGAACTAAAAGAAAAGCTGAACGCGGAGCTTGCAAAGGCCGCCGACGCAGCGCAACAGATGGGTGCTCAAAGTCTTGCTGCGCGGCAAATGGAAAAAATCAATGCAAGCGCAGATAAAATCAATGCCCCCAAAGACAAAGCAGCACGTGACACCGAGCAAAAGATCAAAAACCTGCTTGAGCGCTTGAAACGTGAACAAACAGCGAGTCAAGTTCAGAATCTGCTTGCGCGCCTGCAAAATCTGAAATTTTCCGTACAGCGCTCCAAAGAAGAAGAGCTTCCTCAACTCAGTAAGGACACCACTGAACTCCGAGGTGCTGCAGAGGCTTTGAAAAAACAACTCGGTGCGCTGGTTGAAAAGCAAACTTCTGGGCTGACCCTCCAGGAGAAACAAGCTGCTCTCGACGCCTTAAAGCTCGACCGCACGCCCGAGAACCTCAAAGACCTTGAACGTAACTTGAAGGATCAAAAACTCAACGAGTCGATCAACAAATCCCAAGCTGCGCTCGATCATGCGCAGAAGCAGCTTGGAAGTGTTTTGGCCATGCTCCAAGCAGCACGCCAACGCGCAATGCGTGAAGCTCGCGAAAAACTGACGCGTGCCGACCGGGAACTCCAGAACGCGCGCCAAGAAAACCAAGCGGCGCGAAAATCGCTCGACAACTCACAACAAGATCTCGACTCCCTACCCCAAATCTCCGAGGAGTTTCAGGAGGCCGCACGGGATGCACAGAAGGGCAACCAGCAGGCACGTCAAGGTGCACAAAGTGAGAACCAAGACCAAATGAGCAGCGGAATCGAGAGCGCCCAAGATGGAATTGTTCGTGCTTTAGCAGCACTGCAGGACGAAGAGGAAGCTGAACGCCAATCTCAGCAGGAACAAGACGGCCAGAACTTCCGCAGCACACAAGAAGCTATTGCAGCACAGGGTCAACTCGACATGGGTTGGCGCAGGCAGATCCTTGAAGAGATCGCTCGCCTACGTGCATCCGGTGAATCTGCCGATTCACCCGCCATCCGCTATCTCGAATCACGTTTGCGCTAGGAGAAGCGAAGTGTCGATGCGCACCTTTACCCGTAATCGGATCCGCGGTGTGAGCTTTCGACGCTCCACCTCTTCGTTGCCGGGTTCACGGTCTCGCGGTGCCGACACGTTCTCTGTAGAGCAGGATTCTTCCCTCCTCACGCTGAGCCTGCAAGAGATCCGCAAAACCGAACCTGCAGCCTTTAAGCCTAAAGACATTCTTCGTCTGTTGGCCGACCAAGGCCGGCAGGAGGTGCATGCACTGGTTTCTGATGCTGTCGATCACCTTGGGCAGCTGCGCCAACTGGAGAGGTCGCTGCTGCGATTCACCTCCGAGCAGGAAACAAAGCGACAGTTATTGGGGGCAGAGTCGCTGGAAGATGGCCGCATTCATCCGATGGATGAATTGCGCGTCGAAGTTATGCGTTTGCAACGACTTTGGAAGATGCGTCTGGAAATTTTGGAGATGGTTGCTATGGCGCAGAATTCACTGCGACACTACCCATCAGCACTTCCAGAAAAGCGACCGCAGCCGGGGGCAAAGTCCGCTCGGCCGAAGAAATAAGAACGAGTTTGCGGGTCATGTGAAGGCCATCCACAGAAAGCGAGCGCACGCGATCTTCTTCGTTGAGAGATAAGTGACTGACAATAGATAAGCCAATGTTTTTCTCAACCATCCGTACCATACTTTGGGTTGATCGGAGGGTCATCACAACACGCGGGTGCACATAGAGCCGCTTGAACTCGGAATCAATGATTCCCCGCACCGCAGAACCTTCATCAAACAAAATCATGTGCTGCTTGTTCAGATGCATTGGCAAAAGCTTTTTTCCAGCACGCTCAAGGGCTGCCCCCACCGACACAAGCGGATGGTTTGGACTGGCAATCACTCTGAGCGAATCAACAATCTCACCGTGGACTTTCAGACCATCAAGGTCGTCGGACGACTCCATTGCTGCGTCCGGGTCGCGCGTCACCACACCAATGTCGATCATCTGGTTGCGTACGGCGTCGAGCACACTGCGGCTGTCTTGTTCATGCAGTGTGAACTGGATGTTCGGGTATTTTACGCGAAAGTGCGCAATGGCATTCGGGAAAACACCCATGACTGCCGTAGCACCGCCACCCAAATGCAGCCAACCATCGCGCAACTCCAGATGATTCTTAACGACCTGACCCAGATGCCGCATGCGCCCAAGAATGTCGACAGCGTTTTTGTAAACCAGGTGACCCATGGGTGTCAGGCGCACACCGCGCCCCGTGCGCTCGAGCAGCTGGCATTCGAAACTCTCTTCGAGAAGCTTTAATCGGGCGGACAAAGCGGGCTGAGTGATATGCAACTTTTTCACAGCAGCAGTAAAGCTCCCTTCTTCAACAGCTGTGACAAAAGCCTGGAGACGATGAATATCCTGCAGATCCGACACCCGGTTCTCCTCATCAATACGCTCTTGTATATTTCAATCCGCAGGTGTGGTCGAGCAAGCCCAGTGGAACTCAGAAAAAAGCGACGCCTCGATCTCAAACTTTATTTTTTATTCAGCAATTACATGACATTATAAAATTAGCTGGTTCCCCCAAAAAACGGAGTCAAGTCTTGTCGCGCACCCGACGAAAACTCGGGAGCGATTGTGGAGGACTTCATGAGGGCTGTTTGCGTGCTTGTTCTGTTGAGTCTTGCCGCGGCTCTTCCGTCCTGTTTGAGAAAGAAGGCACCGGCAGCGAGTGAAGATGAAAATCAAAAACCAACGTCCGATGTCCAGTTCGCAAGCGATACAAGTGATACGCTGAATCTCGAAGATTCAATCCTCGAGGCGTCCGTTTCGTTCAAGAGCCTCGAATCGGCTTTCAAAAGCAAGCCATCGGGTTCTTCCGGTGTGAGTATCAACATCTTAGTGCGAGAAGACTGGGACAGAACACTTCCGCTGAAAATGAAAACAGGCGATGTGAAGAAACTCTCCGATGGCGTTCCTATTGCAGACGTTGTGTCACTCGGTGAAATTCCAGTGAAAGGTTTGCGCAACAAACCTCATTCTCTCAAAATGCTTAAAAAGATCCTCAAGGACATCGATTCCTCCGAAGCTGCGTTCGACCTCATTACGACGGAAGTGAATGTTAAAGATGCGAACGAGCTGTCGGACATTTTGTCCAAACTCAACCGGACACCCGGAGTTCTCTTTGCAGAGCCCAACGCACAAATTCGAGCCATTGCACTTCCCAACGACCCGCGTATGCCAGAGCTTTGGGGAATGTCGGCCATCAAAGCACCAGACGTGTGGCAGAGCCGTACGGGTGGAAAGCAGGTGACCGTTGCGGTCATCGATACCGGAATCGATCTTCAGCACGTCGATTTAAAAGAAAACCTGTGGAAAAACACGGGCGAGATTCCGGGCAACAACATTGACGATGACGGCAATGGGTTTGTGGATGATATTCACGGCTGGAACTTCGCCTCGCTCGATAATTCACCCCAAGATGTCAACGGACACGGCAGCCATTGTGCAGGAACCATAGGTGCAAAGGGCAACAACGCGAAAGGCGTTGCAGGAGTAAATTGGAACGCACAAATCATGGCGGTAAAAATTCTCGATGACTTTGGCGGCGGAAGTTTTGAAGCGGCCTACCAAGGGCTACTCTATGCCATTTCCAACAATGCTAAAATTCTTTCCAACAGTTGGGGTACCGAATTTTCTTCTGCTCTTTTCGCAAAGGCCATCTCGTTGGCCCGCAGCAAGGGGGTTCTTGTTGTTGCTGCGGCAGGGAATGAATCCGCGCCAAAGGCAATTTTTCCAGCCTACTTAACCAATGTTTACCCTAACGTTCTCTCGGTTGCTTCAAGCGAGCAGAGTGGTGATCTGAGTAGCTTCAGCAACTACGCAGATGGTGTCGATATTGCTGCGCCTGGTGGTGGCATTCTTAGCACGGTTCCAGGCAATCAGTACCAAATTTTCTCTGGTACAAGCATGGCTGCTCCCCATGTTGCCGGTGCGGCCGCGCTACTTTGGAATTCTTTCCCCAACAAATCCCTCGAAGACATCAAGACTGCATTGCTTCAGGGAGCAGACTATATCTCACGATACGAGGGTAAGGTTTCAGGAGCCCGGCATTTGAATCTTTTAGGTTCAGTCAACAAAATGTTAGGAATTGCAACACCTCGTCCTGATGCACCGCCGTCACTCGTGGAGGGTTTGCGTTTTCAGTATTACGAAGGAAAGTGGAATAAGCTGCCAAACTTTAGTTCGACGGCGATAACCTCTGCGGGCACAACTTCGAGCCTCTCTCTTGCGGTGGCGCCGCGTAACAACAACTTTGCATTAGTCTTTGAAGGTGTCATCAAGATAGAAGCGCCAGGCGATTACAAATTCTTCTTGACTTCAGATGACGGAAGCCTGCTCTATGTGAATGACATACGCGTGATCCAAAACGATGGCATCCACTCTGCCAGAGAAAAAACTGGAACTCTGACACTCAAGAACGGCTATACAAAAATAAGGCTTGAGTATTTTCAGGCATCGAGTGGAAAACGACTCAAGCTCGACTGGAAGGGACCTTCGTTCAAACGCGTTAATATCAACAAATCCAAAAAGCTTTTCCACTTCATGTGAAATAAATTCAGAAGTCCTTCACCGTAACGGGAGCACTGAAATTCCCATTTGTCTGACCGCTGCCTAACGCACCAAAGGACTCGGCCCCCCAGCACTGCACTTGTTCCGCAGAATTCATGGCACAAGTGTGTTTGCTCCCTGCTCCAATCGCTATGTTACCTTGCTGGAGTCCAACAACCGCAACGGGCAGAGATCTATTTTCAAGCGTACCATCACCCAATTGTCCGTTGCTGTTTCTGCCCCAACACATCAGTTGTCCGCCTTTGAGTAGGGCGCAAGAGTATTCGTCGCCCAAATTCAAAGCAACAACTTCACCGCTCAGACCCTGCACCAGGGTGGGTGATGTTTGATTTTCCGTGTTGCCTGTACCGAGCTGACCGTGGCTATTAAAGCCCCAACACTTCACTGTTGCATCGGCGAGCAGAGCGCAGCTGTGCGATGCTCCAGTTGCAACCTGCACAACCCCCTTCTCCAAGCCCAGTGCACTCACGGGAGCGGAAGCAGAACTCAACTCAGAACCGATCCCCAATTGCCCGCGCTGATTGGAACCCCAGCATTGCACTCCAAAATTCTCGTTGAGAAGACATTGGTGATCTTGTCCGATACTCACCTGCAGAACCCCGCTCAAAACGCCAGGTATTTCTGAAGGAAGAGTCGAAAGTGTAAAACCCCAGCACTTGAGTTTCTTGTTCTCGAGAAGAGCGCAGCTTTTGTTGAAGCGTATGCCCACCCGAAGAACCCCGCTCCCCAACCCTGAAGGTATGTTCGGCAGATAGGAACTTGTGTTTGTGCCATCACCGAGTTGACCGAATTGATTGGAACCCAAACACTTCAATGCACCAACTTGGGTCACGACACAGAGATTATAGCTACCAGCAGAAAAAGAGCGAATAGCCTCCGTTAGTGACTCAACCTTGCGCGGGGTCGTCGAAGAAATAACGGTTCCCGGTGCACCAACCGGAGCGTATGGTGCACCGAGTGCACCACGGTAATTCCATCCCCAGCATTTAACTTCATCGGAGACTTTTCGAGCACAGGTTGCGTCGTTCTGCACTGCAACTCGCACAATCGCACTTTCTGCGATCTGAGCCTTCTGTGCCCATTGTGCCCTCTGCTTGAGTAATTCACTTCCACGCCGCTGCTCGACCAACGGATGCTCGCGCTGTGCACGATCTACAAGAGGATCCTTATCAATCGGACGTGTAATAGAGCCATCAGAATTTTCCTCGGGTGCAGGCTTTCCAAATCCACACGCCGTTGCAAGAGCCAGTGTCCAGGCACTGCCAAAAAAGACGCACAAGACTTTTGAAATCCAAACATCTTTTTGCACTGAAATTTTCTTCATTCCATTGCCCCAATTGCAGATGCAACTTCTCAACGTGCTCGAAACAGCTCCTAGCGCGACTGAATGGAAGCCAGGCCCACACTCACAAACGTAAAAAGATCTTCATGACTATTTAGAAAACCCTCGGTTCGGTTCTCAAACTTGCGGTAGCGGGTGCCCAATTCCCAGACGAATATGGATTCGAACGGCACAATCACAATCCGCGCAGTTGTTGGCAAACCAACGTAACGTTGAAAATCCTCTGCACCGGTCTGCAGATGAAGCATGCTCAGCCCACCCGCCAAACAAAACCGCACCAGCGACATGGAAAAGAAGCAAACATCTAATCCAAAGGCCGGCTCAATCACCCGTGCCAGCGTCTGAGGCCTGAGAGGAAAATAAAGTGAATCCTTGCCCCGGGTTGTAAATGAATCGAGATAAACGGAAAGCTCATTGGCAATATCGACGGGAATCCCCGTTGGAAAAGTTCTAAACGACTGCGAAAGTGTGGTTTGCAGCGCTGCTCTCTGGTGTTCCCGAGCCAAAGAGCCGCGCGACTCAGTTACACCAACGCGCTGGTGCACGAAAAAATCGCCAAGCTCGGCGCGCGCTGCAGCTGCCGGAGCAACGCAGAGCAGACCGAGCCATCGCACAAAGACGCGTAAGCGGCGATTGAAAAGAGTCAAAGCCATCCCAGCTGCCCTCTGACAGTGGCACTCAAGTGCCATATTCAATCAGTTTACATCTTGGGGCGTGGGAAACTCGTTGTGAACGTCAACTTCACAGCTTTGACTTTCGCGGTGCTTTTGCCCTGAGTGGCAGCACAAACCCGGGCTCAGAGAGAAGAGAGGGAGCGCACAGATGATGATTTATTCTCGCCAGCCGGACCTGATGTCGTTGCCTCTTGGGTCTGACTCAAGTTCAGCTGCAGCGGGTCAACTGCATTGACCGCGAGAATTCTTGGCGTTGGGACGGTCTCTGCCGTCTCTCCGTGCTGGCTCAAGTCGAGTCCGAGTGCCTCTTCCTCGGGCGTCACTCGCAGCGGTGTAATCATGTCGACCGCTTTATAAAGCAGATATGAACCAAAAAAGGCGAAACCGGCAACGCCGAACATGGCTGCAACATGCTTGTAGAACGTTTCGGTTTGGCCATGAATCAGACCGACCTCTTTTGCAAAAACAGCAGTGAAGATCATTCCCATCAAGCCGCCTACACCATGACATGGAAAAACATCGAGAGTGTCATCGAGACTCGTCTTGGATTTCAGGTCAATCACAATATGCGAGACAACCGCCGAGACTGCACCGATAATCACGCTGGCACCCAGGGTCACGAAGCCAGCAGCCGGCGTGATGGCCACGAGCCCCACAACGGCACCAACACAGAATCCAACCGCCGAAGGTTTCCGCCCCAGGAGCATATCATAGGCGCACCATGCGAGTGCTGCTGCAGCCGAGGCGGTGTTTGTGGTTCCAAAAGCAAGCGCAGCAGTCTCGTTGGCAGCCAAAGATGAACCAGCATTGAAGCCAAACCAACCGAACCACAACATCCCCGTTCCAAGAATGATGTAAGGAATATTTGCCGGCGTTTGCCCATGTGTGGCGTTCTTCCGCGCGCCAAGAAAGAGAGCACCTGCGAGAGCAGCGAACCCTGCCGACATGTGCACAACCGTACCACCTGCAAAATCAAGCACACCCCACTTTCTGAGAATTCCCTCGGGATGCCAGGTCCAGTGCGCAAGCGGAGCGTAAATAAACAAAACAAACAGAGTAATAAACAGCAGATAGCTTTTGAACTTCACGCGTTCGGCAAAAGCGCCGGTAATAAGCGCTGGCGTAATGACCGCAAACTTAAGCTGGAAGAGTGCAAAGAGAAGAAAAGGTATGGTGGGCGAGAGTGAGGCTTCAGTTGCCCCGGTCACATCTTTAAAAAAGAAGAAGGTTGCAGGATGACCAATAATACCGTTTACGGAGGTACCGAATGAAAGACTGAATCCCACAACGAGCCAAACCAAGCTCACCACACCCATACAAACGTAGCTTTGCAAAAGCGTCGAAACAACATTCCCCGACCGCACCATTCCTCCATAGAAGAACGACAATCCTGGCGTCATGAAAAGCACGAGTGCAGTAGCAGCAATCATCCAGGCCGTATCGCCCGGCTGGACAGCGCCCCCCACGTTTTGAGCGGTTCCGCTTGTGACAAATCCCGCGAGCACACATATGCACAAGAGAACCAATGCCGGTATTGGATTCTTTTTCTCTGACACGCCACTCCCTCCAAATCTGGACACTCAAACTGTTCGGCTCACCATGAGCTGATGTGTTGGATCAATTAATTTTGAAGGAGAGTTAGCTGCGCTGCCTGACAGCTGCAAGTCAGGTTTAAGAAAAAAACTAGAACGCTCTGAAATATTCAACGCACAAGAAGATTTCTTTTCAAAAGTTATTTCAACAATAAAAAAAAGACGCACAATCAGCGCGTCTCAATAACAATTAACCACAAAACACAACCCGTGAATGTTAAACAGACACTCTTCTTACTCGGCGGTTTTCTATCCAAACAAAGAGATTTGGAACCACGAAGAGCGTGAGAATTGTAGAACTCAGAACTCCGCCAATAGTTGCAATCCCAAGCGGCATGCGTGCTGCACCACCAGCACCCCAGCCTGTCGCAACGGGTAACATTCCCACAATCATTGCAACCGAAGTCATCAGAATGGGGCGCAAGCGCAAAGGACTTGTTTGTACCACTGCTTCGGCGGGTGCGATTCCCTCGCGGACGCGTTGCATCGCGAAATCAATCAGCAGGATGCTATTCTTGGCGCAAATTCCAGCGAGCAAAATAACGCCAATTCCGCCATAGAGATCGAGCGGAAATCCAAAAGCCAACAGAGCCAAAACTGCACCTGTTGCAGCCAACGGAATAGCCATCATGACCGTAAAAGGTTGAACGAATGATTCAAACAACGAGGCAAGAACCATGTATACAAACACCAACCCAAGCAGCAGCGCAAAAACGAGATTCCTAAGGAGTTCATCCATCTGCTGATTCTGCCCCTTGACGCTCAGCGACTGGCCATTGCCGAGCGGAATGGTGTTGAGACGCTCCTTGAGTTCAGCAACAACCGAACCCAGCGCTGCACCGGGAAGAATGTTCGCACCAACGCGCAAAACGCGCTCACGGTTTTCTCGCACAATCACGGAGGGTCCTGCACCTGTCTGAATCTGCATGAAATTGCTGAGCGGCACGACTGCCTCACCTGAGGTGCGCCCTGTGCCGCGCACCACGACACCATGGCGAGCCAGCTGAACGGGTGTCTCTTCCCTTGCGCCGCGCAAACGGACGCGGATAGGGACCTGCTCATCCCCCAACGAAAGTGAGTTGCTCGCGTCACCCTGCACCCAAATTGCCATTTGGTTCAGGAGCACGTCGTTGCTCAGGCCATACTGAGCAGTGAGAAGTGGATTGGGCTTGAATTGTACCTCGGGCAGTCCATCCTCTTGCAGCGGCTGAGCATCGGCAATGCCAGGGGTGGTTTGCAGAACCGTTCGCACTTTCTTCGCGAGCTCCAATAGCTCGCTTTGATTTTCGGCAGAGACAACAACTGCAACAGGTTGATAGCGGGCACCACCACTGGCCAAAGGGTCTGCTGGCTCACTGATGCGGACGTTGTAACCCGGCAAACCGGAGAGCACTTTGCGCACGTCTTGGCGCACCTGTGCCAACGATTTCTGCGACCGAGCAAAGGGCTGTGAGACACGAACATTTAAGCCCACGTCTGCTGAGCCGGCGCTGTTTGTTCCGGTTTCAACCGTCCAAAAATCCACGGAAGGAATGGTTTTCAGACGTTCATGAACCAGATCACCCACACCATAAACTGATTCCGGCCGAACTGATGGAGGTCCATCAAGAGAAACTCGGAAGGTATCGCCCAGCTGTGTGGGCAGAAAACTTTTTTCAACGAGGTTGAAACCGACTGCTGCAACAACCAAAGAAACAACCGCTATCGCAAATGAGAGGAGAGGCTTCCTCAGCAGCAACTGCAACACACGTGCATATGCTTGAGCAAGACGGTCGAATTTGTGCTCGAAAGCTTCGAGCCAGGCGTTGATACGCATGCCGAAGGAACCAAAACTCTGCCATTCTTTGAGTGGGTGTGGGATGTTTGCAAAATAAGCGGAAAGCATGGGGCCCATGGAAATCGCATCCCACAACGATATGAGCATGGCGAAAACCACGGTGAGTGCAAAGGGCTTGAAGAACTGCCCAGTGACTCCACCCATGAACCCCACGGGCAAAAACACGGCCACCACAACCAACGTGGTTGCCAGCACGGCCAACATTACTTCACGCGTTCCCTCGTAGGCTGCGGTTTTCGCATCCACCCCCGGCTTTTGCAGATACCTATAAATATTCTCGCGCACCACAATGGCATCATCGACCAACAACCCAATCGAGAGCGACAGCGCTAAGAGGGTCATGACGTTCATGGAAAATCCAGCCCATGCCATCATCGCAAATGTGGTCACCACACTGCTTGGAAGCGCCAGACCGGTGGTCACGGTACTGCGAGGGCTGCGCATGAAAAGCAAAACCACAATGACCGTGAGCAAAGAGGCAATAATAAGACTTTCCTGCACATCGGCCACATTGGAACGAATCAGGGTTGAGTTGTCGCGGACAACTTGAATTTTCACATCCTGAGGAAGTTCATCGGCAACAGCAGCCAACACCTCACTCACACGGTCGACCACTGCAACGGTGTTTTCGCCCGACTGCTTAAGTATTTCGACAATCACGGCCGGCTCGAAAGAACCACTGTTGCCTAAGCGACTAACCGAATCACGTTCGGCATACCCAGCCGTCACTTCGGCAACGTCCTTGAGCTGAAGCGGCATACCATTCGTTGCACGACCAATCGGAACATTGCGGAGATCCTCGACGCTCCGGGCTGCACCCACCGTGCGCAGCACCCAACGTCGCTCTTGCCCAAACAGTCGCCCCACGGGCTCATTTCGATTGGCCCGATTGATACCCTGCACAACATCGCTTGCATTGAGACGCCACAATTCGAGCGCTTCGGGATTGAGCTCAACTTGAATCTCTTCGCGTTGGGCACCCTTCAAATTAACTTCACCCACGCCCTCGATTTGGCGAATCTTGCGCGCGACGATATCGTCGGCCAGCTTGGAAATCTCCGATGCGGGCCGATTGCCGGTCATGGCTATTTCCACAATCGGTGTGTCGTCGGGATCCTGACGGAACACAACCGGTTCGGACACATTCTCCGGCAGGCGCCGGCGGATGTTTCCGACCTTGGCACGCACCTGCATCTCTTGGAATTTTATGTCTACACCCTGATTGAATTCAAGGATGACAAATGCAGACCCTTCACGACTGACCGAGCGAATAGAGTTCACATCGGCTACTGTGCTGAGCACGTCTTCAAGTGGACGCGCGACCAGCTGCTCCATTTCCTCGGGTGCAGCACCCTTGAGTTCCGCACGCACCGCCAACACGGGATAAGTCAGGCTTGGATACAAATCGAGAGGCAATTTGCTCAAACCAAGTAATCCCATGACCAACAAAAAAACTGTGATCATGGTCACAAAAATTGGCCTGTCGATGGCGAGGCGTGGGATATTCATTTGCCGTCCCCCTCACCCCGGGGGCGCTTCTTGTTACGCGCTGCTTCATCGGCGGGAGAGGTGTCTGCAGCACCTGCAGGATCAGCAACCTTGACCTCGGCACCATCGAAGAGTTGGTGTGCGCCCACACTCACTACGGTTTCATTTTCTGCAAGCCCCGAGAGAATTTCAACGGTGTCATTGTTGAAGAGCTCATATTGAACCCTGACTCGCTTGGCCTTGTTCTCTACCACCTTGAACACCGCGGCACCTTGATCGGAAATCCGCAGAGCCGACGCGGGGAGGAGAAGACGATCGCGGGTGTCGAGCTCCAACGAGGCAAGAGCAACAACACCGGACTTGAATGCGTAGTCAGAGTTGTTGAGCTCCACCGTGAGAGCGCCGCGACCACTTCCTGACTCCGCAGCACGAGCAATCGTGAGAATGCGCGCTGGCCGCTCGACTTGCTGCACGCGAATAGAAACCTTGGAGTTGAGTTTGACCTGCACCCATTCCTGAACTGGCAGAAAGATGTTGGCAATGAGGGTTTGGTCGTCGACCACAAGAACGACAGCATCTTGGGTTGAGACCTGGGTTCCCTCAGTGACATTCCAACGTCCGACCCATCCGGAAATAGGACTCGTGACGGGAACCGAGAGATAAGACTCTCCCGGCTCGCTACGGTCGACCTGAAAAAGTGTTTGTCCGGCTTTCACAGCCTGACCTTCTGCAACAAGAATGCGCGACAAACGACCAGCAACCTTGGAGAAAACGTTGGTCTGTTTGCGACCAACCAGCGGCACAGAGGTCTGTGCCTGCTGTGCTGCGCGTTGTTTCTTAACAACAACAACCTGAACAACTGATGGCCCGCGTTGCCGACCGCGGCCTTCTTTACCACCTGCTTTTTCGCTTCCTGACGTGCCACCTTCAGCTTTTTTTTCGGAGCCGGAAATGGACTTATCCGAGGTCTTCGTGCATGCGGAGAAACCCATCACAAAGAGCGCAGAGAGAAGGGAAGTTTTGATTCCAAAAAACATTCCAAACACAGTATTCCCTCGCAACGAAAATTGGTTCTTAGAAGAGTTCTTCAATGTGTTTTCCTCCGAGGGCATCGGCAGCATCGAGGGCAATAAGATACAAATTCGACTGCAGCCGAGCCAGCTCGAGTCGCTGTGCGAGCAGGTCATCTTCGGTTGTGGTGAGCTCAAGTAAAGTCGCACGGCCTGCAAAATACCGGTTGCGGATCAGTTTTTGGTACTCGAGCAAGGTTTCAATTTGAGCCCGCTGTAAATCGAGTGTTCGCAACACACCTTGCGCACGAATTCTGCTTTGAACAACTTTATCGCGACGGTTTTTATTCTCCTCGGTGAGATTGAGCTGTATTTCTTTGACGCGCGCCAGCAGCGCTGAACGCCGCATATTGCGCTGCGATGTTAATGGAATGCTGTACTGCAGGTTCAATTGCGCAAGAAAATCAGGTTTGATGGGCAAAAGACTGCCATTAGCCTGCAGCGCAGCCGTACTCCCGATGGTTGGAAAGCGTTCGGCATCAATAGAGTGAAGCTCGGCCTGCACTGCTTTTTCATTTGCAACGATTTTAAGAAAACTCGCAGACTCGGGCACATGCTTTTCCCAGCCTACAAAAAGCTCAGACCACTGCGCCACCGCCCGCTCGGGGAGAGGTTTGAAACGGAGACGCGGTTGAGCGTTGAACGATGTGCTGTCGGCCAGAGTGGAAAGCAACAACTGCGCTGAAAGAGCTGCATGTTCATCTTGGGAACGAGAAAGAAAAAGCTGCGCACGCCCCTCTTCAACTTTGAGTTTGACCACATCTGTCTGTGGCCGTTCCCCGCGTCTGTATGCAGCATTGACTGTTTGCAATTTGCTCTGCGCATTGCGCAGCTGCTCTTCAGCCAGGGCAAGAATTCGCTCTGCCGCGTGTAATGCGACGTAATAGCGGGCTGTTTTTGCACGCAGAACTTCATCTTGCTCACTGAGCTGAGCTTCGCTCAATTCAACTTGAGCCTGCGCGCGCAATTCTTGCGCCTGCTGTCGCCCAAAATCCCACAAGGTGGCACTCAGCGCCAACGCATGTTGCTGCCGCAGCTTGCCCACAGATTGCTGGTAGGCCAATCCGTTCGAGAGCTGCAGCGCTGGAAAGTCTTGAAGACCAGTGGCCGCATGGGAGGCCTGAGCTGCCTCCACCAGTTGCTGACTGCGCTGAAGCGAGTACGAAACAGCCCTGACCTTTTGCAGCACAGCCGAAAAATCAAGCGGCGTAGACGGCTGAGGTTGCGCAGTGTCTGCGTAGACTGGAAATCCTTGACAACAAATCAGGAAGAAAAAAACACGGACTTTGTGTGGCCATTTCATCGCCCCCAAACCCCCGTTGCAAAGCCTGAAAGAAAGTCCTGCGAAGCTACAGGGAACCCCCCCGGTGAGTCAAAGCAACTTTGCCATTTGGTTTGATTTTTGCCCGGGGAGAGCATATCTCTTGGGACGTTGTCGGGAACTATGGCCGCGCGCTGGAACTGCTTGTCCTCGAACAGACCTGCTGCCCGCTCAATAATCTCTGATACCTCCGCAACACACGAAGGTCCGCACATGCAGCCGACAACCACCCCACGTTTCTTCCAGGAGATTGCTCCGCATTGGGCGCGCCTCGGCCTGTGGCAAAAAAAGTTCACTCTCGTGTTCGAGCGGTTGCGCCATGCCACAGTTCAAAAAATCACAGCATCCGATGATGGCTTTCTTGTGCTCAACATCTACAAGCCAGGTGCTCCGCGCGACCCGGTTTTGCTCAGCATCCAACGCACCGGATCAGGCATAGCATTGGGCTCCGCGCGCCCGCAGGCACAACCAAAACCCAACTCTGTTGTTCAGATGGCGCGCAAATATCTTCAAGGAAGAAAAGTACACCAGGTTCTACTCAGTATTGAGCCTGTCGCTGTAATCATTGAATTTGCACCTCCAGGAGAAAATTTCGAAGACAGTCGGGATTGGCCGGCAGATGCACCCAATTGCCTCGTACTTGATCTTGACCACCGTCCCGCACGCGTTTGTGTTGCGCACAAGCATCAAGGCGTTCCTGAGCGCTACGCCTCCCAGTGCAGTGGATATATGGGCAAGGAAGATTTTTTCGAGAGCCACTGCGAATGGTCACTTGAAAACACAAAAACCAAGCGCCGAGCGACGTTCACCCAGCCCTTGGTTTTCTCGTGCCTGCGCAGTCTTGCTACAGATGTTGCAGAAGTCTCTGCCACCAGCACAGCAGAAGCGCAGCCCGCAGCATTGTTAAATGCGAGCGAAAACATCGTTCACACGGCCTTACCTCCGCTCATGATTCCTGCGGGAGCAGGCAGATTTCAGGAAGAAACTCCTCAACAGCCAGTTACAGCAGCAGCGCCTCCTCAACCTGAGATGACTCTTCAAGGAGCACTCAACCTGCTCCCCACTCACGTACGCCGCGCTGCGCGCACACGGATTCAGTTCCTTGAAAGGCGTTTGCAACGGCAAAAAGCCGATCTCCCTGCAGTGCATGAGCTCAATGCTCTGCGCTCGCGCGCAGAGGCGCTCAGGGCGCATATTTATATGTGGCCTAAAGGGTTCTCGCAGTGGCACGTACCACCCGAACTCATCACAAGCGCCAGTTTGCCGCCCATCATCACTCTCAAGCCGGGACAGTCGCCAGGCGATTTGGTGAGTGCAACCTTCGACACACTGGAAAAACTCAAACGGCGCAGAGATGAACTCGAGCGCCGCGTTGAGGAGAGCCGTGTGGCTCTGGAGCGGTTTGAAGATTCAGTCATTCGTGCAGGTGCAGATTGCCGCGCTCTGCCCGAGGAAATCCGCAACGCTCAGCTCAGCCTAGCACGCGAGGTTACGCATTTGGTTTCCGTGCAACGGCTGCTCACTGTC
Source organism: Betaproteobacteria bacterium (assembly GCA_016868315.1). GTDB lineage: Bacteria > Bdellovibrionota_B > Oligoflexia > Silvanigrellales > Silvanigrellaceae > RFOM01. Next base: position 412,361 of record VGHE01000002.1, on the reverse strand, counting down.
CTCGAAGTCACTTGGACTGCCGGACAACAAAAATCAGCAGCGCTTGAAGCTGAACGCGAGCGACGTCTGCCGTATCGTTCTTATCGGGCGAGCTCCGGTGAATTTCTGCGGGTTTCAAAATCAGCAGCCGATGCCGATGCCATGCTGAAGCTCATGCCATCGCATCACACCTGGGTGCACGTGGTGACAGGGGAAGGAAGTCACGTTTGGCTCGAGAAACCCAAAGGTGCGAAGCCCTCCGATGCTGCCCTGAAGGAAGCCGCCATGCTGGCCATCCATCATTCAAAGCAGACGCGAGCTCAAGAGGCCGATGTTTACGTTGCTCAGCGTGGCGATCTCGACAAGCGCAAAGACCTTCCACCGGGAAAAGTGATCGTGCGGCGTAGCGAACACCGATTTGTCAGGTATTCTCAGATTGAACTGCAAATGTTTATGGAGAAGCAGGAATGAGTTCGGTGACTCAACTCAAAGAACGCACTCGCAATATGAGGGTGGCGGTTGTGCACGACTGGGTTTTCGTGCGCAGAGGCGGAGAGCGCGTTCTCGAGCAGATTCTTAACCTGTTTCCTCAAGCAGAGCTGCATTGTTTACTTGGGCAGCCCGAAAAAGTACTGCTCACACAAAACAAGCACAACTCAATTAAATCATTTCTGAACCGCCTGCCGGGAGTTGGAAAAATCTATAAGCTACTGTTGCCTTGGTTGCCCATGGCTGCAGAGAGCTTCAACCTCAATGGCTTCGACCTGATTATCAGCAGCAGCAGTTGCGCAGCCAAAGGAATTATTCCACCGCCTCACGCCAAACACCTCTGCTATATCCACAGCCCGATGCGCTATGCCTGGGATCAGGAGCACAACTACTTCCCGAAAGCCGTAGCGCTCACCTCACCGCTCGAAATCCTGCGGCGTGCGTTGCTTCAAAAGCTGCGCATGTGGGACGTGTGTTCAACAGCACGGGTCGACCTCCTCGTTGCCAACAGCCATTTTGTCGCCAGGCGGTGCGAACTCTACTACCGCCGTCATGCAGTAGTTGTTCACCCCTCGGTTGATCTGAGCCGCTTTGCACAAAAGCCGCTGGCTCAGGCAAGGGAAAATCGGGTGCTGCTGTTTGGAGCCTGGGTGCCTTACAAAAAAATGTTGGAAGCACTCGATTTGTGTGTCCGCTGGGGCATCCCGGTCACAGCCGCCGGACAGGGTGCCGAACTGCAACTTGCTGCCCAAAAATACAGCAACCATCCGTTGGTGCGCCTTAACATTGAGCCCTCTGACGCTGATGTGGCCTCGCTTTACGAGACTCACAAGGTACTCCTCTTTCCCGCGCTGGAAGATTTTGGCATTGTCCCGCTCGAAGCCATGGCATCAGGGTGCTGGGTCGTTGCTCCGAAGCAGGGGGGCACGGGCGAAACGGTCACCGATGGTCGTACAGGAAGCCTGTTCGAGCTTGGAGACACCGCATCTTTGGAGCTGGCTTTGCGCAAGGCATTGGCAGTGGATGTGGATACCCAAACACTGCGAGCTCATGCAGGCTCATTCTCGCATGAACGCTTTGCGGAGAACCTGGCCGATCACATTTTGACTCTGTTGGAAAAAGGCTGAGAATGCGCATTCACAAACACGCTCAAGTCCTTAATGTGTTTCGCGGTGGCATCGACCTTCTTTGTGTCACACTGTGCTGGATTTTGGCCTATACTATCCGCTTCAAAACCGAACTCATCGAGCTCACCAAAGGCACCGACACCTTCTCGCGCTATGCCTCTCTGCTCCCTGCACTTATTCTTTCGTATGGGATGGTTTTCGTAGCGCTGGGAGTTTATCGGCGCAGCCTCGAACGGCGCCGCGTGTGGGAAGAGGCCTTTGATCTTTCCCGTGCACATCTCATGTCATTCGTTGTTTTTGTTGCCTCCGTTTATTTTGTTTACGATCACCGCTTCAGCCGTGCCACCATGGGCGTATTCTTCGTTCTTGCGCCTATTGCACTTGCCTTTGGGCGCAGTTTTTTACGCAAGCTGAACCGATGGTATCTGCGTCACAGCAAAACCCGGGGACGTGCGGTTGTCGTGGGCAGTGGTGCTGTTGCCGAACGCATGGTCAAAATGATCCAAGATCGTAGCGACTGGGCGTTGGTGGTAGATGCACAACTCGATATCTCTCACCTTCCCGATTTGCGCGCGCGCCTGAATGCAGGCGACGTAGACATCGTCTTCCTGGCTCCTTCTGCCTCAGAAACTCCACGACTCCATACGATTTATGAAGTGCTGGGTAACACTCTGGCGGACGTGATTGTTGTTCCGGACTTTGAAGCTCCCGAATTCCTCGTGCCGCGGATCATTCAGCTCGATGCTCTTCCAGCAATTGTTTTAAATGGCTCCAGTCTCGACAGCTATGGAAGAATTCTCAAGCGTGGGTTCGATCTAGTATTCTCAGCGTTTGCGTTGCTTTTATTGAGCCCCGTTTTTGCGGCTTGTGCATTGGCCGTGCGAATCTCAAGCCCGGGACCGATTTTTTATAAGCAAGAACGCATGGGTCTCGACGGCAAAACCTTCAACTGCCTGAAGTTCCGTGGCATGCGGGTCGATGCAGAGAGCTCATCGGGTCCTGTTTGGGCGAGCAAGAATGATTCCCGTGTCACACGTGTAGGCGCCTTTCTGCGCAAAACGAGCCTCGATGAAATCCCGCAGTTTTGGAACGTGTTGCGCGGTGAAATGAGTGTTGTGGGACCCCGACCCGAGCGCCCGTTCTTCGTCGATCAGTTCCGTCACAACCTCCCCGGCTACATGCTGCGCCACAAGGTCAAGGCTGGCATCACGGGTTGGGCACAAATCAATGGCTGGCGCGGCAATACTTCACTTGAAAAGCGAATCGAATGTGACCTCTGGTACATTCAAAATTGGAGCCTATGGCTCGACCTCAAAATCTGTGTCCTCACCCCTCTGAAGGGTTTTATCCATCCGAATGCGTACTGATTTTTGACCTCGAGTGACTTCCGTCGCATTATGTGTGATATATTTAAGCAGGACTGCACCAGAACTCTCTGTGTTGTCCGCTTTGCGTGGAGTCTTTTTTGCACAACGAAACACACACTCAGAATTTAAACCGCCAGGTGCATACATTCGAGTTGGAGTTGCACGACACTGCCACCGACGGACGTGGTGTGGGTCGACTTGCCAACGGCAAGGTCGTTTTCGTTGAGGGTGCGCTGGGCGGCGAGGTTATTACTGCGGCACTTGTACACGAGACCAGCACCATGGCCGAAGCAAAGATGGTGGGCATTTCGAAAAAATCCGACATGCGCCAAAAGCCACCTTGCCGTCGCGCGCAAAGCTGCGGCGGATGTCAGTTGCAGCACGTGACACCCTCAGCTCAACTCACTCTGAAGAAGCAATGGCTGGTGCAGACACTCCGACGCATTGGCCAATGGCCAGTCGAGCAAATTCAAATTGCCGGTCGCATGCTGCGCTGTGAGCAGGGAATCACGTCGCGCTACCGTCAACGCGTGCGCTGGCATTTTAATGGCACGGAATTGGGCTTTTTTGCGCGCAAATCACATAACGTCGTCAGTGCTGAAGGGTGTCTGATTGTATCCCCACCGCTCGACAGAGCGCGAGCAGAACTGCTGGCACGTCTCACCTCTCCTGAAATGAGCCAGCTTTTTGAAAGCACAGGACTCATTGACATGCAGATTGAGGCAACGGTTCTAAAGAACGAAACCGTAACTCTTTGGCTCAAAGATGTGCGCTGCTCTGCAGGCAACGCAACCGAAGCCAAAGTGCGTGAGCTGATGCACAACTTTGTAAAGCAGTGGAATGGCCCACAGCTCGACAACCGCGGCTTCATCCAAATCAATCATCCCGAAATCGATCACTTCTCCATTGCCCCGCAAGGATTTTTACAGCCACACCGCGATGCGATGAATCTCTACCGCTCTGAAATCAGCAAACAACTTAAGGCGCTCGTGCGGCTTCCTGCGCTTGCGGCTCTCAGCAACAAACGCACTTGGACAGCGTGGGATTTGTATTGTGGTGCTGGGGCATTCTCAGATCTTCCTGCAAAGGCGGCTGGCCTCACCCGTCAAGTGACCACATGGAGCGTTGAGGGAATTTCACCGGCGATAAATGCGTTGAAGTCGAATCATCCGAGCATCGCGCCACAAGCAACGGTCGATGACGTGCGGGAGTTCATTGCTGCACGCGTGCGTGCCAACGAACTTCCAGACATTCTTTTGTGCGACCCACCACGCGATGGGATTGGCGCACCTACCGCCCGAGCATTGGCCAATGCTCTCACCAAAAGAGCAACTCCGACCGTTGTGGTTTGGATTGCCTGCGACATGGCCAGCTTCGCCCGGGATACCAAGCCCTTCCTGGACGCAGCCTTCCAAATGCATTCCATTGCATTGTTTGACTGCTTTGCTCACACGATGCACGCGGAGGTCATTTCTATCTTCTGGCACCCCGGAACCACTGCGCGTTAAAAGATTTTACGTTTGATACCAACGCGCTCAAGGCTGCGCTCCATTTGGAGTCCACGCTCAACGCCATCTGGGTGCGACCCGTAGGCATCATATTTTCCGGAACCAATTTTTCGCGCAAATTCAACAAAGGCAAAAGGGTCGAAGGTTTGCGGGTACTTCTTGCGGGCAAGAATACTCACTGCAAAATTGTCGGCAGAATATTCATATCCGCGAGAATTCGAGGCCATATCGCGTGAACAGGTATCCGAGCGAACAGCGAGAGTAATCGATTTTGAGTCAAGTCCTTTGAGCCGCGACTCACAGGTTGCAACAACGCGTTGGCGAGCTGCATTTAGATTGGAGAAGCCCGCTTTTTTCATATCCACAATGTGGCCCACTTCATGACCCAGAGTAATCCCAACACCGGATTTCTCATCAATCCCGCCTGCGCGCATTGCAGCTCCAAGACCGTCGTAAACCGCTACAATTCCTTTTCCATCGAAATAAGTCGCCCAGGCGTTCACGGTCTGAGTAGGAACACGATAAAACTGTATCCCGGCTAGCTCAGATGAAGAAACACCCATCTCCTGCAGAAGCCGAGGAGAGGCCGTATCTACAGGGGCGTAGAAGAGTCGTCCCCTTCTACAATACATCACTCGACCATTCGGATGAGGTTGAGCCGCTCCTTCGTCGACGGGAATTCGGCTCACGCTTCCCTGGTAATTGAAGTCAATGTAGCAACCGTTTGCTCCCGGAACTTCCGAGGGATTGGCAGGCTTAACCTCAAACTTTGTGGATTGCTGTGCCAGCCACTGCAAACGCTTGCCTGCCGATTCAACATTCAGGTCCACAATAAAACCCGAAGTAATAATCCAGTCTTTAACGTTGAGGGATAGCGGAGAGGAAGAAACGACCGATTCACCGTCCTCGCCTACCCCCTCGGACGATGCGTTCCGACACGCCGAAGCCATTAGTGCAAGGGTCAGGAAAAGCGAGAGCCTGATAATCATAGTCGCACCTCATGCTTTTTAACCGTATTAGTATCGGAAATTGATGACTAATCTTTAGCCTTCAGAAAAAAACAAATAATCTACTGGTTCTTACCGCTTGAGCGAGACTTCAGAAAGAAGGCTAGAATTCTTGACAAGAGCCGGCGCCACAGCGACTTTGTTGCAAAATTCTTCCGGAGAACTTGCCAATGAAATTGAGCCCAATCACTTCGCTTGCTGTCGCCTGCGCTGCGCTTATGTTTTGTGGAGCATTTACCCCTGTCAGCCGTTCTCAGAGCAGTGAAAGCCGCTCGCGCAAATATCCAACCGTCGTGAGCTGCTCACTTACAATGATTAAGTCAGACACAAACACTCCGGATGCCTTTGAACAGTTCCCCTATTCCTGCAACGATTTCTCAGTTCAAAATAACGATGAGTACCAATTCGTGGAAGTGGGATGCCGCTTTGCCCAGGTTTTGCAACGTACGGCATTCAAGGTTGAGAACGCACCGTGCCAGGCTTCACGCGCCTATGCCAAATGTCGTGTCATTCTCGACGACCAGCCAACAGACCCGGTCGACACGTATTATTTTCTGAGCAAAGACAGCAGCAGCGGGCGGGATGCCCAAGAAGAATTATTCCGCAACAGCTGTGCGACCCTGGGCGGGGAATTCTTGAAGTAACCGAGGAAAAGACTCAGCCCGAGGCATCATGAAAAATTCGCGCAAGACAGTTTACGTGTGCGGCCAATGTGGCTCTCAGCAGCCCAAAATGTGGGGCAAGTGCCCTGATTGCAATGCATGGAACTCCTTCTCTGAGGAAATTGTCTCCGAGAGAAGCACAACGCTCCGCCCGGAAACACAGGCCACACGCCCGCAAGAGCGGCCAGTGCCCATCACTGCCGTTCAAAACGAAACTGTCCCGCGTATTTATTGTGGTTTGCCAGAGCTCGACCGCGTTTTGGGTGGTGGGCTTGTTCCTGGAAGTCTGGTGCTCATCAGCGGCGACCCCGGAGTGGGCAAGTCAACTCTTCTCCTGCAAGCACTTTATGGGCTCGCTTCGCGCGGCTACAACGTACTCTATGCAAGTGGTGAGGAAAGCCGCGAACAAATAAAGCTGCGTGCCGATCGCCTCAAAACAATCCATCCAAATATTCTTCTCTTCAATGAAACCGACCTTGGCACAATCGTCACACAGGCGCTGCAATTGAAGCCACATGTTCTCGTGGTGGACTCCATACAAACCGTTGCGCACGCCGATTATCCCAGCAGCCCTGGCAGTGTCACACAGGTGCGCGAGTGCACTGCACGCCTGATGGATGTGGCGAAGCTGCACGGCATCACCACCTGGGTTGTCGGTCATGTGACCAAAGAAGGCGCTATTGCAGGCCCGCGTGTTCTTGAACATCTGGTCGACACCGTAATGCATCTTGAGGGTGATTCTGCCACCGGATTCCGAATTCTGCGCAGCCTTAAGAATCGTTTTGGTTCGACCGGTGAAGTTGGCGTGTTTTCCATGCAGGCCAATGGCCTCTCCGATGTTGCAAATCCAAGCGCGCTGTTTTTAGAGGGCATGAAATCAGGAGTCGAAGGTGCAGCTGTATCGGTCAGCATGGAGGGCACGCGTCCCTTGCTGGTTGAAATCCAATCCCTGGTTGGAAAAACCACACTCGCCACACCGCGCCGCACAGTGACCGGACTCGATCACAATCGTTTTTCCATTCTTCTCGCTGTACTCGAACGGCGTGCCGGCCTAGCCATGGGTCTGCTCGACATCTATGCCAACGTTGCTGGAGGCCTCAAACTCACAGAGCCTGCCAGTGACCTCGCTGTTGCTGCAAGCGTTCTTTCGAGTGTTATTGAAACACCGTGGCAAGGGCGCGTTGCGTTTTTCGGAGAGGTTGGCCTCAGTGGCGAGATTCGCGCGACAACCAATCCCGTCGGTCGAGTTCAGGAAGCTCTGAAGCTCGGCTTTGATCGGGTCTACATGCCTCGCCGCAACTTCCAGCTCGAGCGACAAGCACTCCAGGAGCTCATCAAGAGCGAGGGTTCAGGAGACCTGCAGCTCTATCCCATCGAACATATCAAAGAGCTCAGAACCCGTTGAGCGGCAGCGCAAGTCCAAGCCCTGGCTCTTGCCCACAACGCAGCTCAGACCCGTTGAATACAACGCCGCCGCTGTATGGTACGCGCGATAAAAATTCCATCGAATCCAAATCCACCCAACGCACCGCCGGATGAATGGCTGCGAGATGCGCAGCAGCTTGAAAGCCTGCACCCACCTCAAACATGCAGCTCATTAAACAGGGAACATTGTGCTGTGCTGCGAGGTCGAGAATTGCGCGCGCCCGACCCAGCCCACCTGCCTTTATGAGCTTCACACTTAAAGCATGAGCAGCCTTTTTCTCGATAACGAGCGCTGCTTGCTCGAAGCTCATTGCAGACTCATCGGCCACCAACGGCACAGGCGAGATTTGCACGAGGCGTGCGAGAGATTCTATTTGATCCGCCTTCACCGGCTGCTCAATAAAATCAATCGGCCCACACTTTTCAGCGAACCAAGGAATGAGGGCACGCGCTTCGTCTTCGCTCCATCCTTGGTTGGCATCCAATCGGAAAGTGACTTTTTCACCCACAGTCTTTCGAACCGCAACAACCCTCTGCCTGTCGAGTTCGGCATCAAGACCCACTTTAATTTTCAGAGCGCTGAAGCCCGCCTGAACAGCCTCAAGTGCGCGCTTGGCCATGACCTCTGGGGCATCAACACTGATAGTCATATTTGTTGAAAGCGGCCGGTTCGTTTCTCCCCCCAGCCACTTCCAAAGCGGCTGACCAGCTCTGCGCGCGCACAAATCATGCAAAGCAACGTCCACAGCACACAGCGCAGAACGCGAAACATTTTTACCCGCAGGCAAATTGTTGCTCCAGTTCCATACGTCGTCGACACTCTGGCGGCGCAGGTGACCCAGTAAAAAGGCCAAATCGGAACGGATCGTCTCTTCCGTATCGCCGGTAATAGCCGGCGTGGGAACCACACTTCCCCAACCCACCATACCCTCACTGTCCACAATTTGAAGAGTGATCTCTTCGAGCTCTGTGACAGTGCGCAGCGCGGTTTTAAATGGAATGCGCAATGGGGTGCGCATCAATCCCAAGGCTGTGTTTTGAATTTTCACCGGATGAATCACCTCTTATCTATCCCCTCAAGCCTGCACTTGTCCGGCATTGTTGGCAAAATCGAAAGAGCCAAATTCTTGAAAGCTACCACTCATCAGAAATCGAGGGATTTGCTAGGATTTTAGACATTGATGAATGTTTGGAGGTTACGACATGAAACGTTTGGCGAGCGCGACTCTCTGTCTTTTTGCCCTGACTCTCCCCCAATGCGTCAAGAAGATGGGTTCACAAGCAATCGGCAACGTTTACTCCTGCTCTGTCAGAAAGGGAGAGACTCTCCAGAGCTGTTCTGAGTTTAAGAACATAGCACCGAACGAAGTGACCTATTTCAAGCAAAAGTGCGACAGCGACAGCTCAATGGATGTTGCCGCTTGGAAGGAAGTCGGCTGTGCGGTTGAGGCGCGCCAGGGCGGTTGCTCGCTCAATTTTGCGGACGCCACAAGCAACATCTCAACCTCATTCGTCACCTGGGGTTACACAGCGACTGGTTTTGCTGCCGTCACAACAAGCGATGCTTGTGAAAAAGTCGGTGGTAAAGTTGTGACTCCATGATGTGGAGCGAAGTGCATATTCGCTTCCTTTGAAATGCAGCGACACGCCTTAGGCAGAGATCTGACTCTGACTGCGGCACAGCTCATCTGCGCATCGCTCGATATCAGGCTTCAAATCTAAAGCATTGAGCACTTCAACAATCTCAATTTCGTAGAGTGCCCAGATCAAGAGATTGGGATGAACGTGCATTCCGAGCGCATCGGCCTTTCCGAACATGCGCAGGAACTTCTCTCGCATCACACCGTGATTCCTCTGCTCAGTATGTTTCCAATGTTCAAGAACGGAAAAGATTTCGTCTCGAAGAGGAGAAAGGTGCAACGACAACAGCGCCATTTCAACCAACCTCTCCTGCTCGAATGCCCATCCCAAATAAAGGCGCGCAAGCTCGCTGCGGAATGGTTCGTGCCAACGTGTCCCACGGGTATCGGGAACCCAGACAACACTGACGAGATCTTCCGTAACAAAAAATGCATCGGTGCCGCTGCCCAAATCCAAAAAGAGATCGGACGAGGAGAGAATCTGCTGAAGAAAAACTTGGGTTAGAAGTGTTACAGGATTCGGCCAAAGAGCATCACCGCCCACAAACGCACGCAGGGGCGTAGAACGCAGAGGCGGAACCTGAGCAATGCTCACATAAGGCATCAACAACTTAAGTTCGCTATTCTTTCGCGCAACACAGCTTTCAAAAAAATCACGCTCTGCATTGAGTCGCGACATCATCTTGATTTGCCAATGTAACTCTCGCTCCCGAAAAACGTGCGGGAATCTTTCAATCACATCTTGAAAAAACTGATGCGCATTCGAACCCAGTTGCAAATGTCCAAGCAGATTTTGCATGGCTGCAGCCTCCTGCTGCAGACCATAAAGCACAGTGCCTGAACTCAGAAAAAAACAGCTAGAGCATTACAGATATGGAAATGTTTCATGGATATAGTGCTTTGCGTGATTGATTGCCTGCATTGCTTCGGCAGCACCCGTACCAATCAGTCTCATTTTACCAGGATAGGTTGCTATGTCGCCAGCCGCATAAACTCCGGGCATATTCGTCTGGCGATTGTGGTCAACAACAATCGCGTTGCTCTCAAGCTCGATACCCCAGTCGCGCACGCCTTCCAGGTTGAAGATTAGGCCAATGGCCACAATAACAACATCCACATCGTGAATGGTCACGTTCTTGGTTCGCGAATCGCGCAATTGCACGCGCTGGACAACATCGGCGCCTTCAATTGCAGCCAGCTCACTGTAGGTTTTGATTTCAGCATTCGAAGAATAGAGTTTTTTGACCGTTTCCTCATGCGCATTAAAGCGGTCAGAGCGATGAATCAGGATGAGATCCTTGCAGACCTCCATGACAGTCAATGCAAGGTCGAGAGCGCTGTCGCCGCCGCCAATGACAAGCACGCGCTTTCCCTTGAAATCAGGAAGATTGTGCACACCATAAACCACACCTCGGCCTTCAAATTCGCGCAGACCAGGAACATCCATACGGCGAGGAATGTGCGCGCCCATGCCAAGACTCAGCACAGCAGTTTTGCTGTGGTACACATGACCATCACGCGTTTCGAGACGCAGCATGTTGTTGCGATTCTTTTGAATGAGAACAACTTCCTGGCTCAGACTGACCGGAATGGCATAGGGGGCAATTTGTGTGAGGAGGTTTTCAAAAAGCACTTTGCCACGGATCGCTGGAATGCCAGGAATGTCGTAGACCCACTTTTCCGGATAGATGGCGGTGAGCTGCCCGCCAAGCTCATGCCGGCGATCGATGAGCCGCGCGCGCATGTCGCGGAGTCCCGCGTAGTAGGCACCGAAGAGTCCCACCGGGCCACCACCCACAATGAGAACATCGTAGCATTCAGGATTCACCATCTGCGACACAAAATACCTCGTTCAAGGGAGCGCCCAACACGCGTGCGGCTTAATGTCTTATCTTCGGTTTGAACCCAGCCGACTCAAGTACTCCAAGTAACTCGTATTGGTGCTCAAATCCACGGGTTTCGAGCGCGAGCTCAACGTCGACATCTCCCACATTGACCTGAGCATATGTTCGGTCGTGATACACCTCAAGGACATTGGCATCGACGCCTGCAATTTTCTCAAGGAGAGCTTTGAGTTGACCCGGGCGATCGCTGATGCGTGCTGTTAAACGGAGCATTCTTCCAGTGACACCCAAGCCCCTTGTAATGACACGGGAAAGCATCTGCGGGTCGATGTTGCCCCCACTGACCGTCAGCACCACATGCCTGCCTGCAAACAATGCGGGGTTTTTGCGCAACGCAGCCAGGGCAGCCGCCCCCGCGGCCTCAGCAACAACGTGCTCGCGCTCTACAAGCCCCAACAACGCAGCAACAATGTCGTCGTCCGTCACGAGCAACATCCGCTCAAGAGTCTGCGACAGTATTGAAAAATTCACGTTGCCAATCAGACCAACAGCAATACCGTCGGCAATAGTGCTTTTGCCGGACTGGCTGACCGGCACACGTTTCTTCTCATGCAAACTCCGAGCTGCGGAATCGAAAAATTCCTGTTCTGCTCCATATACTCTGCCGGCTCCAGCCAATTGGAAGGCAAGCCCCGCTCCTGCAGCTAGCCCACCACCACCAACGCAACAGACAATGTCGAGATCCGACAGGGGCACGTCGGGGCATTCTTCAGAAAATTGTTTGAGGACTTCGACAGCACAGGTTGCCTGACCTGTAACCACATCGAAATCGTTGAAGGCGTGCAAGAATTCGGCACCCTGATCGCGTGAAAAGGCGAGCGCAGCATCGAATGCTTCCTCGAGGACATCCCCCACCAAATAGACCTTTGCTCCAAGACGCTCGGTCGCTGCCCTCTTCACAAGTGGAGTTCTTTTGGGGAGAAAAATGTGCGCCTCGCAGCCCATCAAGCGCGCCGCCAGCGCAACACCCTGGGCATGATTGCCTGCCGAGGCAGCACAAACTTTCATGGCACCCAGCGCGGGATCACGCGCCTGCATTCTTCTGTGAATTGCAGACAATGCACCACGAACCTTGAACGAGCCATTCGGATTCAAGCACTCAAGCTTCAGCCAAACCGGAGTGCCAATTTCGTCGCTGAGCCACGAAGAATGGCGCAGCGGACTCGGTTTCATGTAACTATGCACAGTGGCCGTGGCTTCCGCGATTCGTTGCCGGAGCAATCCGGTGTCAGAGAGGCTGGGCATCACGGCTTCACCCAACACTCGGGCAAGCTCTGGCGTCATGGTTGACGTTCCCTTCGACTTGATTTTCAATTTTCAGAAACCTTCCACGTGTGGCGAGAATATGAAATTAGCAGAGCTCTGTACAGCCTACCCCTCAAGCTGCGATGCCCCTGCGCTCGCGCACCCTGGTCGCGCTCTCCCACTGGAGCTGCGCGCCAAGCTGCGTATGCAGCGCGGATGGCTGCAGGCCTCGCTAGATAGCAACATTCAACGATCAGCGAACCGCAGCGGACTCGGACTCCGTCCATACACGGCTGGCGATTCTCTGCGCGCACTCTCTGCCCGACATCTTTTTCTGCAAGAAGAATTGCTCACACGCACCGATGTCTCGCCGGGTCGCTTTCATGTGAGTGTGCTGGTGCATTGCTATGGCAACATGGAGTTCCGCTCTGCGCAGGCCTCCGCCAGCAAAATGCAAGCCGCCTGGGCTGTTGCGGGTCTGCTTGAGAACCTTCACAACCAACAGGCTCAGAAGGTCGAAATAGTTGCACTGCGCGGACGCAATCTGGGCGAAGCACTCTTGCAGCAGGCAGCGCGCTTGCGCCGCTCGCACTTTTGTTACGTAATCACCGACATGCTTTTCGACCCAACCAGTGTCTCGGCCTCAACCGAAGAGCTTTCCGCGGCACTCAAGCACGTGCGCATGGCGCGAGGAATGGTCGTTGTTGTGCGAGATGCATGGGAATCGCCCGACATCACTTCCTCCGAGATCCTGCGCAGCGGCGATACAATTGCTTTCGCCGCGCCCAACACCAATCCTGGCAACACACCTCAAGATGGTCAGGACTTTCATGGTGGTCTTGCTTATCTTGAAAACATCAATACCCAATTGCGACAATTGGAGCGCGAGTTGAATATGCGCAATTGGAACTCAATGTGGTTGACTCCGGAACATGAAGTCTCGGACGTCTCCAAAAATCTGACGACACGTCTCGCAGCGCTAAGGATTTGCTCATGATTCAATTGCTGCTCATTTCGGCCTGCGTGTCACTGGTCACTATCGCCATTCTTTTTATCCAGCGTATGCGTCCTCGCCGAATCAATATCCCTAGTTTTTTTCTCGGCCAGAGAGACGAACAAAGATTCTCTAACATCAAAACCACACCACCACAGTGGTGGGAATGGTTGCTTGTGCTGCTCGCAACTGTAGGTGCAGCATTAGCTTATTTCTCCCAATCACAGCCGCAAGAGCAACAGCGCAATCAAGGTGAAGGTCTTGTTTGGTTCGACCCGACCTTCTCGCACATCGCAGCCTTACAACGCTCACCCGAGATTCTCGAATCCATCCAAGAGTCCCTGCGCCAACTCCGTAAAACAGAGTACATCTTCATTGAGCTTGATTTCGAGAGCATCGTGGCGGAGAAAACCTCTGCTCTCTACAAATTCACTCGCGTGAGTAGTTCTGCACTGCAACAACATCTTGAAAAGGTCAGCCGACAACCTACCGCATTGTCGCAACCACTCGACACCGCTCTTTTAGTTGAATCACTCAAACGTGATTTGAAACTTGAGGCTGCGCAGGTGCCGCTTACACTTATCACCGACGCACAATCGGACACCCTGCGCCCGATGGCGAGCCTCGCTGAGTCGTTCGAAGCGGTCGACATCATCCGCACTCCACTGACACCGCAACAATTACAAGGCAAACGTGTTCCGATTGTTCCCGATGAATTGGCACAGCTGTGGCAACCTGCGGACACAGAATCGAACACTTCAGCAGGAGGTCTCCCAGGAACACCGAATCTGCTTCGTATTGAGAACGCAATGGCGCGTCATATCCCTGCGCAGGCGCGTCCGGTCTTGAGCCTAGAGGAATTCCCTCCCGATGCAGAGCAAAAGCGAGCTCAAGCAACACCTTTCTCGCTCTTTGTTGCTGAAGAACCCACCCCTGGAGGGGCACAGGCGCAGCGCCTGCCACAACCTTTGCTCACCACCTGCACACTTGATGTCGCAGGCCCCAGTGAGCTCGACGGCCTCTCAGATCTGCGCGCCTACGCAACATTTTTTCAAATCCCACTGCGCCCACTTGCCTGCCGTTCCACGGAGTCAGCCACAAGCGCGCGCGCGGCAGAAGCCTCCGATCCTTGGAAGTACCGTCGCGCCTCTGTCTGGGTGATTCCGATGAACGACTTCATTACCGGAGCGCTTTTTGAACAAGGCCGACATTGGATCCCCGAGGGCTTTGCCCCGGAGACCGATGCCTTGGTCTACATTGCTGACACACGCCTGCAGGGCTTCGATTCAGGACTCGAGAGCGTAACTCTGCAACTTGAAGCCAACCAACCAACAGTGCGCATGCCACTCTTGCCTCTGCCTCCCTCTCCTCTGAATTTCCCCTGGGAGATGGATGGAGCAGTTCCGCGCGTAAAGCCACGCAGCATCTCGACCAACTTGAAGCGATCAACTAACGATGCTGCCTCGGAAACACTCGAATCAGCTGAACCGCAGGCCTCGTATAAAATTCTTTTGCGCGCAGCCGACGGCACACCCCTTGCCTATCAGCTAGCGACGCGTCCTCCGACTGTCTATCTCCGTACCGGAGGCGCTGCCCCCAACGGAGAATTGGGGCGCTGGGGTAAATGGGCTGGGCTGTGGAACAACATCAAGGAGCAGATGGGACAACGTTCGCCATTGCTGACTCGCGTGCAACTCAACACGCCCAGCGAATGGGTCAACTGGATCGATTCACAACGCAGGAATAACACTCCCCCTCTGCGCTACCAGGTCGACAACATCACCCTTAAAGGGGCTCTTATCGAGAACCGCAAAACACCTCTTCAGCCGCTGCCAGCTTTGTATATTCGCGAACGCGACGACCAAATTGTTGTCGTGGAGCCTCCGCCTCTGGAGCGCCAAGGCGAAACACTCTCACAACAAGACCTCAACAAGCTTTTTCCGCGCGGACAGGGAAAAATAAAGAACAGCAACTCCACCCAGACTCAGGCTGCCGCGTGGCAATTCTCGGGTATGTTTCTCGCACTTGGAAGTCTTGCTCTGCTCTGGTTGCTGCAGTACCGCCAGAGAAACAAGCGCGGTCAAACAACACCAATGCCGCAAGCAATTGGTGTGCTCACGCTCATAACTCTGTCTTTTGCACAGCGAGCCGAAGCTCAGAACAATCGTGTTCCCTTCGATACAAGAGTACAGCGTGGCCAGGACGGTCGTCCCGAGACAAGCACCTTTCCGTTTCGAATTGCATGGTGCGATGCAACGGTGCCCGAACCCGTGCAACAACGCTATTCACAACTTCAGCGGCTCTTGGCTAACCGCGGCACCATTGACCTCCCGAAAGAAATGCTGGCGGGCGCGTGCCGTGTTGGAGCTGCTGAAATTTGGTGGACGTCATCGCTTGAGGCACTCCAAGCAGCACGTGTCACCCAGCACATCCGTTCCGGAGGAGTTGTGATTGCAGAGGGAATCTCCTTGCGCCAGACCCCCGAGTGGATGATGGCCAGCACCGATCCCAGTATTGGGTTGGTGTGGGAATCACCCAAACGACGCGGCTTGCTTTACCGCAGCTTTTATCTTCTGCCGACTTTCGATGGATGCTCGCCCGAGCGCACGTTGGTGCTTACCCTGCGCAAAAAAATCAACGCACAAGCACCCATGGGTATTGTGACACCTGCCCGCTTCCTGACCAACACGAGTGAGGGAGCCGACTGCTTCATTACCGACGACGAATACCGCACTCGGTCGTTCGTAAACATGATGTATGCTCTGCTGACCACAGACTACAAGGAAGACCAAATGCAGCTTCCTGAGATTCTCAACCGCATCCGCAGCCTGGGGCTTGAACCATGATCGCATCGTTCATAAAGATCATTCTTCGAATAGCGATCCTCGCTCTGGTTATTCTTCCCGTGGTTGTACCTTTTCTTGAGAAGAGCATTGACCGGCAACCTCCCGCACGACTCACTGTTTGGATCGATGCAAACTTGCCTCGCTCAGATACAGACGAGAAGAAGGCCGAGCAACGCTTACGAGACAAGCTGTCACTCGACCGCGATGTACTGATTGGCTTTCGCACTTGGGGCTCAGCAACCCAAACACCCTTGGAAGATTACGAAGAACTCCTCGCATACTTGAAAACAGCCACAGGACCTCAAGTGATTGTAGGCCAAGCCAATCTCTGGGGTGCAGGTGCACGCAACTTTCGGCGTTCTGTAGAGCAGCTCACGGAAAACAAGGCCAGCATGTTGCTGATGATGCGCCCGGAGGAATTGGGTTGGAAACAGAGAAGCAACACTCCCGAGCGATATCTGGTTCTTTCAGATCTCTCCGCACCACAACTCAACTTTCTTGGTGAACCAACTCAGCTTTCGCTCGACATCGTGGGTCGGCTTCAACCACAAGAAAAGCAAAACTTTGAAGTTGTGGTGCGCTCTGGAGAATCTGTGCTTGCGAGCCAACCTGTCAGTGTCCAGGCCGACGCCAATGGCGTAGTGAACACCATTGAAAACATTCCGGTCTATTTTACACGAGCGCAGCAACAACTTCTCACAGCCGAATTAACCTCTGAGCTGAGTCCGGTTCCGCTCAACATGGCCTCAACAGCCATCTCCGTTGTCCACTCCAAGACAACAGTACTGCACGTCGGTGTTGGTCCCGACTGGAGCATGCGACAACTGCGTTCCAAGCTAAAATTCTGGCCCAACCTTGACCTATTGAGCTATTACATTCTGCGCGAGGTCAACGATGACCTTTCGATTCCGAGTAACCAGCTGTCGCTCATTGAATTCCCCTCTGAGAAACTTTTTGGGCAACAGTTGCCAAATTTTCATGGCGTTCTGGCTCAGAATTTTGCCTTCGACACATATCTTAATTCACGCGATGCGCAGCATCTGTTTGAATACGTGAGTGCCAACGGTGGACGCATGGTGTTGCAGGCAGGTGCGCTCAGCTTCCTCGCGCGTGATTCCAATATCCGCGACCTAATGCCCTGCGAAAACGTTCCGACCTTCGATTTCGAGAATGAGCACCGCTGGCAAGCTGGCAAAAGTCGACTCATGGCCGAACCTCAGTTCGAAACAGCTGTCAGTTCAATTGTTACGAAGCAAACCGCTCTGGGCTGCAAGCCCAAACCAGGTGCTCTTGTACTTGCTCAAACAGCGGATGAAAGCCGCTCACCTGTGGTCATTGCTTATCCTGTCGGAAAAGGCCTTGTCTTGGCCTTCCTCGCAGGTGACTGGCACACCTCTTCTACCCAGCGTGAAGCGACCACCGCCGTGCAAAGAGCAAACCGTGTGGCATCGCTGGATGCGAGCGAATTCTTGGTACAATGGATGGTTGAATTTCTGCAAAGGCGCCAAGACAGCGGACTGCGTCCTCCGCAATTCGCTGGCCCACGCATTTACCGCGACGATCCACTCCATGCTGTGCGCTCACGCGGAGGTCTTCCCGCACGAGCACTGCTGCAAGGTCGTGGCGAGTCATTCGGTGCAAAAATTGCCTCCCCCGTTTGGCTGGCACACCTCGATGTGGAGGCCATCAAGTGGCAGCAAAGCATTGGGGCGCGTTTAAATTCAGGCACACCGCCGAGTGGCATATTGCCTGGCAGCGATGCCACACTTGCACCACGTTTTGAGCCACTGGGGCTGAACTGGCAAATGAGTGAGGCATCTTTGGGTGCCCCTGCGGGGCACACGCCGCGCGCGTTAGTCTGGCCGGTGCTCGAGGGTACAAGTAGAACACGCGAAACTCTGCCCAATCCCACTCTTTTTCCTCAGGAACTGTTCAAAGCATCCGGTGATTTTGTGTCGAGCCTCAAAAAAATCAACGAATTTAGAGAACAACGGATGATTCCGATACTCGAGGCTTATCCCTGGCTGCTGGCTCTCGCCTTGGCACTTCTTGCACTGGAGCAATTGCTCGGGCGATTGCGCTCGGCGCCGGCAATCCACGCTGCTCCTGCGGCAATAAAATCCCAACAAAAAAATAACAGCTGATTCTTCAGTTCCCCCGTTATTCGACCGAATCTCTCCTGTGATCTGAGATCGGGAGCGTTTCGGGGGGACGAGTCATGCCTGTGTTTTCGAAGTTTATAAATAGCCCGGGCGATCAGAGCCAGGGCAGCGATGGCAGCTCAATTGTCAAGCGTGCCAAACGCATTGAGAGCCATGCGCTTGTCGACGTAAAAATGAGCATGTGGAACCCGCTATCTCTGGCCAGCGCCGTATTGCTCGACCTCTCTTGGCAGGGTTTCAAGATTGAGTTTGTCAATCCCGTCAAGCTTAAACCAGGTTCGCGCCTCACCATGAACGTGCCATTGGCTTCATTTGGTATTCTGGCTCCAGCAAAGCTGAAGCTCAAAATTCAGGTGAAATGGTACGACGCGCGCATGCTCAGAGCCGGTGGTATTTTTGAGCCCGAGAGTCATGAACAGGACTATCTGATTCAGAAGATCATTGATGTTCTGACACTCCGGGGTGCACCTGAAGACGCCGGCCAATTCACACAATCCACCAAGGCATCCTGAAGCGACCAGAAAAAAGGCTCCCCGCCTGCCCCCTTCACTCAAAGGCCGTCAGCTCAACTGGACGGCCTTTTGCCTTTCCGGTAGAGACTTTCTGTCAGTTTTTGAGCAACAATGCGGAGACGTCCAGAGTGAAAACACACTCGCCCAAACCCATCCCGATGGGTTCTTGTTTTGTGGATGCCATGAACGCCCAGCGCCATGCAAAACTTCCTTCGACGATGCGGGCGCCGCTTCAAGGGCAAAACCTGTGGCGGGTTGGTCACCCCGAACCAGCGCAGTCCTTCATGGAACGGCGCGGTTGGCTGCAGCCCTTTTGTCTCGCAGTCACAACACCAGAGCAAATCCTCGAAGGCAGCGCGTCCTACGAACGCCTCTACATTCCGGGTGAATTCTGCCGGCAGGGCGATGTGCTCGCAGCCGCAGCTGAAACCGGAAAGCTCATTCTGCTTGAACGAGGCGCATTTCTCGCACCCAGCGATATCGTTAGGGCGGTCGACAAATTGGGAGACGCACGCGAACGTGTTGTTCTTGTGGAAGCCGGGTCGTCGTTTGGCTACTCCGATCGCGTTCTCGATCCGCGCGCTCTCGCCATCATGGCACAAACCGGGTGTCCCATTGCATTGAATCTGAATCCCCTCACGGCCGCAGAGGGCACCTCCTACGAGCATCGCCCGCATTGGCTTTCAAACACGGATTTTGACGCCGCCTTTGTGCGCACAGCGGTCGCTTTCGACGTTCAATTTCTGATTCTGCCCACACGCCGGGAACTCAATCCTGAAGCTCTTGAGCACTGGATGTCGGCACGAAAGGAAAACCAATGACCTACAAACACAGCTGGGCAGGTCGCCTCAACGAAAAACTTTCTCTCAGCCCAAAGGCACTGACCATCATTGCCGGGCCCTGCATGTTCGAATCCAAGGAGCTTGGTTTCGAAGTGGCCACGCGCATGAAAGCACTGTGCACTGAGCTCGGGTTCAACTACGTTTTTAAAAGCAGCTACGACAAAGCCAACCGCACCAGTGGCAACACGGCGCGTGGCCCTGGACTCGAAAAAGGGTTGGAGTGGCTTGCCGATGTGCGCAAACAATTTAACGTGCCCGTGCTCACAGATGTTCACACCCCTGGACAGGCGCGCGAAGCAGCCGAGGTCGTCGACATCGTTCAGGTGCCCGCATTCCTCTGCGACCAAAAAGATCTCCTGAAGGCATGTGCAGCCTCCGGTAAAACCGTGCAAATCAAAAAAGGGCAGCACACTTCACCCGAACAGCTCATTGCCTGCGCCGACTTTATTGCCGCAGAAGGCAATCCCAAAGTACTGTTGTGCGAGCGCGGCAGCTCTTTTGGCTACAACAACCTCGTGGTCGACTATCGCAATTTGGTGCTGATGCGCCGCTCCGGCTATGCAACTGTATTCGATGGAACCCATGCTGCCCAGCTCCCGGGAGCAGGTTCCGGACAATCGTCTGGATTGCGCGATATGGTTCCCAGTCTGTGCGCAGCTGCCTTCGCTGTTGGCATTGATGCGCTTTTCATGGAAGTGCACACCCAGCCCGAAAAGGCACTCTCGGATGCCTCTACCCAAGTCGACTTCTCAACTGCCGAATCCATCTTGAGACGCTTGAAAGCGCTTGCAGGTTAAAAATTCAATGTGATTGTGCGCGGTGAATTCTCTCAACTGAGAGATGAATCCTCCGCCCGTGTTCCGAAAAATACTTCTTAAAATCCGCTTCCGGATGAGCGGGCGTCACTGATAACATTCCTACGAGCGCGCCACGTCCCTGACTCCATACATGCAAATCCCAAACACGATGCCCGTCTTTCTCAATCTGAGCCTTGAGATCCTGCAAAGAAAGACCGCGCGGATGAAAGTCGAGCAACTCAACTGCAGTCTGTTTCACGAGTGACCAAGACCAACGAAGAATCACAAGCGCACCAACAATGCCCATAACAGGATCCAACCAGGCCGCCGAGGGAAACTGACGAGCCACAAGAAGTGCAACAATTGCAAACACTGAGGTGAGAGCATCCGCGAGCACATGCACCAACGCTGCGTGATGGTTGTGATCGGTAGAGTGGTGATGGTCAGCGTGGTGATGGTCAGCGTGGTGATGGTCGCCGTGGTGATGGTCGCCGTGGTGATGCTCGCCGTGGTGATGCTCGCCGTGGTGATGCTCGCCGTGGTGATGCTCGCCGTGGTGATGCTCGCCGTGGTGATGCTCGCCGTGGTGATGGTGTCCGACACCACCTTCCCAACCCAACAGCCATGCACTTGCAAGATTCACAATCAATCCAAGCACTGCGACAGCCAATGCCTCATCGAAACTGATTGCCTTGGGTGAAAGCAACCGTTCAATGCACTCAATAATCATCCAAAGAGAAACAAATCCCAACGCAATCGCGTTCGAGTAACCACCGAGTGCTAGAATCTTACCGGAACCGAAATTCATACGCGACCGAATGCGTTCCCAAGACATCATCCGATAGGCGAGAAATGCAACTCCCAGGGCACCTGCATGCGAGCCCATGTGGTAGCCATCAGCCTGCAAAGCCATGGATCCGGTGATATGCCCTGCAACAATTTCAACAACCATTGTGATAACGGTAAGAATCAGCACAGAGAGCACTTGTTTTTGCCGACGCTGGATTTCGGTAACATCCAACGTCAAAACGTGTTGCTGGTTGCAGGGAGATGCACAAGAGGTCGAATCATTCATCCTCTGCAGATTCTCCATCCAGCAGCTCTTGAAAACCGCTGGTGCCGGCCATTGAAAAGTGTTCAGACATTTCGTCGAGGCAGATATCAGAGATCTGGGTACGCCCACGAAGAACCTTTAGAGTATCGAACAAGCGGTTAATTTGTTGATCGTCCCATTCAGTTCCAGGACGAAAATCAAGGCGTATGGTGTCTTCAAGCACACCAACACCAAGGTCTGGAAGGCCAAAGGTTTTCTTCAAAAGGATATGTCGTCCTGCCTGAACCAATTGAACAATTTCGCGAGGAGAATGACGCTGCGAGAGCAACTCTCGCTTCGAAGAGCCCTCATGCTGCATTGTACTTGCTGCCAGATTGGAATTGGCGATGAGCACTTCAAGCGCGCGCGCAAGCTGATCGCGGTTCTCAAAATATACCGAAATCTCGGGAAGCACTCCCTGGAATGGAGCGCGCATTTCCTCTTTGAAACACAAAACCGTCTGGCTTGATGATGCCTGTCTGCCTTGCACGTCCATAGTTCTCCCGGGTGAAGTAATATTTTATGTTAGTATAAAAGATTATGCTCCCTCGGAAAAGCCCCATTACAGATAAGCGAAAACAAATGACAAATACTCGATTTGTGCTTGATCAAAAAATCACTCGCGCGCAAATTCTGCGGCAATCAACTGGAGGTCGCCCACTATCCAGAGCCGATCATTTTCCTGCAATTGAACTTCTGACTCCGGATTCAAAATACGAGCGCAGTCTCTTTCAAGTCCAACAATGATCCCGCCGGTGTTTTCTCGAATCTGGCTCTCACGAATAGTCTTGCCCACGTAGAGACTCCCTTCCGTCAGAAGGATATTCCGCAATCCATATCGGGCAGAATCCGAGGGTTCATCTTCAAGAGGTGGTTCCTGAATGGACTTTGCCAACAAAGCGAGTTGCTCTTCAGTGCCAATAACGTGGATCTTGTCGGCGGGTAACAAGCGGTCGTCGCGTCGCGGAGCAAAAATTCTCCTTTCCCCGCGCTCGACCATTGCAACCGAGACACCAACAGTCTCGCGTAAGCGCAACTCACCCAGGGATTGGCCGGCAAGAGTACAGTTGGGATGAACAACGAATTCCGTGAGGTGAGCATCCCAAGGCGCCAAGGTGGGCGTTTGATTTTGTCTCGCCAGCCTCGATCTCTCTTTCTCGTTCAGGTGCTCCAAAAACTGCTCCTCAAGCCGAGAATAGAGTCGGCCAAAATTCCTGAAAAAAAGAGCACCCAAAACTGCTACAAGAATCAAAGCGACAAGTGCGGCGATCTGCCCACGAGCAAGCACGCTAACCATGAAAGCGATCAAGGCAAGTGCGAGCAAAACCCGTCCCAACAGGGCAAAGAAACTCTGACTCACTAAAAGCGAAAGCTGCTCACGCCCTCCTGCGAGAATTCGCCCCGGATCGTTTTGCATTACGATTGCCCAGAGAAACGGAAGTGAAAGAAGCAGAGACGACACCAACGCCAACAACTCTGCAAGTGTCTGGCTTTCGAATTGATTCGAGAGGAAAGGACGTAAAAACTGCGCCGAAGCCAATGCCAGAGCAATGACCACAACCGAGTTGAGAAAAAGAAAGAGACCGGCTTTTAGCGCCTCGCCCTTTGCCTCAACACTCAGACTCGACATGGAAGCCTGATTGATGCGCGTGACAAATTGAGCTGGCAGGCGCTTCTCGAGAAAAGCTGTCAAACCGTAGCCAGAGCGAATGAGATAAGGAGTCGTAAAAGTTGTCAAGACCGAAACAGACACCGCAATGGGATAGAGAAACTCTGATGTAACTTTGAGAGTCATACCCAGGGTTGCAATGATGAATGAAAACTCACCTATCTGAGCCAGACTCAACCCAGCAAAAACAGAAGTCTTGAGATTCTGACCCGAAATGAGAGCACCAACACTCGAGCTCAGGAGCTTACCAAACACAGTGAGAGCACTGATAAGAAGAACCTCTTTCCAGTACTCAGCGAGAACCGAGAGGTCGAACAACATTCCGACCGAAACAAAAAATACGGCTGCAAAGAGATCACGCACAGGCTGAACAGTATGCTCAATCTTTTCGCCTTGAGGTGTTTCGGCAAGAATCGAGCCCATAACAAAAGCACCTAAAGCTGGTGAGAAGCCGCTCTTGGCCGCAAGAACAACCATTCCAAAGCACAGAGCCAAAGACACAATTAAAGTGGTTTCGGGATTCAAAGATTCGCGTGCCTTACGCAGCAACCATGGAACCAGAAAAATCCCGCCTAAAAACCACAAGGTCAAAAAGAAAACCAAGCGCGCTGCTGAGGAGAGAAGTTCTATACCCTGAAACTGATTTGTCGTTGCGATTGCCGTGAGAAGCACAAGCAACAAAATGGCTACCAGGTCTTCTACAACCAAGACTCCAAACACAAGGCTAGCAAACTTCTTCTGCTTCATTCCAAGCTCATCGAGAGCACGGATGATGATTGTAGTCGATGAAATCGCGAGGATGCCACCCAAAAACAAGCTATCCCACATATTCCAGTCAAACAGGCGGCCGAGGGCATAACCCAAGCCTAACATGGCTATCACTTCGGTGAGAGCTGTTACGGTCGCTGCCTTTCCTACGGATGCCAATTTACGAAAGCTAAATTCAAGGCCAAGACCGAAAAGAAGGACAATGACACCGATCTCGGCCCACACCTTAATAGCGTTCTTATCTTTGACCGTGGGAAGAAAGTCGACCTCAGGCCCGACCAGAATACCCGCAAGCAGGTAACCGAGCACAACAGGCTGGCCAATCTTTTTAAACAACAGCGTTACACACGCAGCAACCGCAAGAATATAGCCAAGATCGACAATGAGCTCCGGAAGATGCATTACTCAGTCCCCCGTTAAAGATTAAGCTCAATTTTCAAGGAGAGTCAAAGAAACACGGGCGATTCAACACCCTTTTTGCATCAAGAAAAAGCGCCCGATGAGTGTTCATCGGGCGCGACGGGTCGACCTTGAGCACGCGGAGACGGTCAGTTTTCACCGACCGGATACGCAAGTAAATTCAGCATACGCCGGGCTTTTGCGCGCTCTTTAACCCGCACGCGATCCGCAGCCGTATTCAATTTGTAGAGGAGATGATCGATGAGGTCGTGCAGTGCCGCATAGAGATTTGCAGCTGATTTCTCAATGCGAATCCCTTGATAACGTCCTTTGTGCACATGGCAAGCTACAGTAAAAACGTCAGGACCCGGATGAACGGGAGAATTCTTCATTTCCAGGGTGATTTGAATCAATCCGCGTCTTAGATCAGGGAACTTTTCAATCACGGAAGCAACTCTCTGACGCACAGCTTCCCTGACCAATTCAGACTTAATAAGGTTCTTAAATACAACGCGAATCATGGAGCTTCTCCTTATTCCTGTTGGTGAAAAAAAGCACTGACTCTTAACGATGCAACGTTCGACTCGATTTTAAGCTGTTTGAATTGGACGATTGCACACTGTTCTGCTCAATCACTGCCAGAACTGCTCCTCCTCCCGGGAGTTGACTTGGAGCTGCGATGATCACCTCTCCACCGTATGCCAAAACCGCCTGAGCGAGATCGTCGAGGAGATCGTCATCCTCGTGATCTAAGTCTTCAGGATGAACTCTGATGCGGCCAGTTGCCACATCTAATTTTCCGAAGATCTCTTTATCTTCTGCGACAAACAAGCTCCTCACTGATCCTTGAGCCGCAGCCTCGGCAATCTGACCCAAATCACTTACGGAAGAGACCCCCTGAGAGTGCCTCAGTGAAAAAATTGATTTATCGATTTTGAGCATTTGCTCACGTCGATTCATTTTCCGAATCACATCAAGAATCATTGGCAGCTGTGCCTCATTGAAAGATGACCACACCGGATTTCTTTCAATGTTTCGATAGTGCCGAGCGCGAATGAAGACATCAGTCAAATGCCTTTCTCCGGCAACAAAGAGTCTGGGTTTATCGTCTTGTGTCAGTTGATCTAACCAATCATGCACCAAGGTAATCAGTGGTCGAATCCGCTGCAGCGGAGTGAGTCTGCGCGCTCCTTTGGAGTTGAGAGCAAACTGCAGGCTAGCATCCCTGTATTTAAAGCTATCCCACTTCGTAAACGAGTACTGACTTCCTGCATAAAGATGGGCTTCACTCTCAGACAGTCCAAGCAACAAAAACTTTTGTTCAGACTGAAACCACTTAAGCAATGGCTTAACGTGAAACGAAGAAGCCACGATACAGCTCAAGCGTACATCGACCGGTAGGCGCAAAACATGGAACGAATCACGTGTACGAAAGATCCCAATGTTGCCTGACATCAACGAAAGTGTAGATTCCGAATGCAGAAGCTGATGCACAGGCCGCAGAAAATGCTCTTTTTCAGCTGGCGCCATCACCGGATCGAGAAACCCCTCTGCACGCTTGAGTATGGTTTTGAGCTGCTCTGGCAATGGTTTATCTACTGAATCACTTGCACTTAGATAACCAGTCAAGTGAATTCCGTTCCTCGAATCAAGCAGTCTCTTGATAATCACGCGGTCGTTGACAATCATAGATGCTCCTGAATCACGTCACGAAGAAAATGGCTCTGACTTCCGCCTTAATTTTTACGGCATGTTCATCTACTGTTTAAATAGATAATTGAGATGCTATCGTTCGCTTAAATCTATACTTCGCGAATTGGTGCACATGACCTCTAACGAGGACACTCAGGAGTGCCGCAGGGACAACCAAAAAGCCCCTATAAAACCCTGAAAGTACGAACCTATATTAAAGTGGCTTAAGCGCTGCAGGCCGCGGCCGATACTCGCTCAGTTCTATGAACCGCAAACCACGCTTGGGGAAGGATGCCATGGAAATGAAATTCGTTATTCTGCTCGCAGTCGTAGCCATTGTTGCGCTCTACATGATTTCACTTTTCAACAAACTCGTATCTCAAAGAAACAGATTCAAAAACGCGTTTGCACAAATCGACGTTCAGCTCGAGCGACGCTACGATCTCATTCCGAACCTCGTCGAAGTTGCAAAAAAATACATGGCGCATGAGCGTGAAACGCTCGAGGCTGTTGTGCTCGCACGCAATCAAGCTAAATCAGCATGCCAAAACGTACTCAACAACCCCAGTGACGCAGCAGCTGTCGGAAAACTTTCTCAAGCTGAAATGGCACTCTCGCAGACACTTGGACGTTTTTTGATGCTGACCGAGAACTATCCCGACCTGAAGGCACAGGAAACCATGAAAAGCCTGATGGAAGAACTCACGAACACAGAGAACCTCCTCGCCTTCTCTCGGCAGACTTACAACGATAGCGTTATGTCCTACAATTCTGCCTGCCAACAGTTCCCGGCAAACCTCATTGCGGGCGCTTTAGGTTTTAGCGAGGCAGCATTTCTCAAACTACAGGCCGAGGAAAAGCGTGCTACACCCAAAGTTCATTTCAGTTAACACCTGAGAGAATAACATGACCTCCTTTGACTTCTTTGCCGCGCAGGAAGAGGCCAACCGCAAAAGCATGCGGTTGCGTGTATTGTTCTTCTTGGTAACTGTACTTTTCTCAGTGCTGACGGCCTACTCCGTCTGTTACATTTGGAATCCCCCTTCGCACAGATTTGCTTCTGGATCTTGGTACGAAGTCAACTCCGAGTATTATCCCATCATCTCCGCCATTATTTTTGGCTTCATTATGATTACAGCCTGGTTGAAGGCGCGCGAAATACAAAAAATAGGAATTCACAATCTGCTTGAAAACTACGGTGCAGAGCCCATCATAGCGCCGTTCAAGAATGAGGATGAAAAGCGCCTCCACAACATCGCCCAAGAAATGGCCATTGCCAGCGGCCTGGCAATGCCCACCCTGTATATTCTTCCGGACGATCGTTCGATAAATGCATTCACAGCTGGATTCGACCACGGGGATACTTCAATCGTTGTTACCGCTGGAGCTCTCTGTATCCTTTCTCGTGCCGAGCTTCAGGGGGTCATCGCACACGAATTCAGTCACATTCTCAATGGCGATATGAAAGTTAACATGCAGCTCATATCCATTATTCATGGCTACAGTGCCCTCTCGATTCTCGGACAGCAATGTTTCGAGACTCGAACGCGCTCCAAGTGGCCAATTGGACTGTATCTGATTGGTCTGGTTCTCATTTGCTTCGGTTCTTTCGGCAAATTGGTTGCCTCAATCATACGATCGGCGCACTCCAAGCAAAGGGAGTGGTCAGCCGATGCAACTGCAGTGCAGTTTACTCGAAATCCAGTTGGCCTCCGCGGTGCACTGGAGAAGATCGACCGCAGCTACTACACAGAAATCACCGGACTCAATTCTGCCGACGACTTCGCGCATATGTTCTTCTCTTCCGGGTTGAGAGGATTTTTCAACAGAGTCTTTGCCTCACACCCGCCTTTGGTCGAGCGCATCCGTGTGCTCGGAGCCCCAAACTACCAATCACCGGCCGAAAAAACAGATTATGAAAACCTCCTTTCCAAGCTAGACCGGAACAGCAACACCGGGGTTCTCAGCTCACTGGTTGACGAGTCTGTTGAAAAGCAATCGGTGTCGCTTGCCGATGAGGTTGCAAACAAGCGACCCATACGTATTAGCACTCGGTATGCTGGCGATCTCTCTCCACAGGCGCTGCAGACGGCTCGTCTATTGCTCACTTCAATACCACGTGAAGTAAAGCGTGCTTGTGAGCACCCCTTGCGCGCCCAGGCGATCATTGTTGCCTTGGTTTTGTTCCATGGGAGCGGAGAAAAGACTGAAATAATTAATTTTCTGCGTACCAATAAAATTTTTCAGCACAGCTTTCTCGACTGGATTCGGGATGACGGCTTCCCTCTCCTGAAATCAATTTCGTTCCACCAAGCTGCTGCTGTCCTAGGTATGGCTTCCGAACAAATCCGCATGTTGCCCATCTCAGAACGAAGACATTTTCTAACTAACCTCATACTGATTGTGCGCTGGGATCGTGTCCACAGCTCGAAGGAAGTGGTAATGCTGATTCTCTTGATGTCACCACTCTTCGATATCAATGAATTGCGTACTTTTGGGCTTAAAGATCAATCTCCCAACTCAGCGCAGGACATTGCCATGCTTCTCGGTTTCGTTGCTCACACTGCAGCGGGTGAAACTGCAGAAGAGCGACAAAACGCTTATAATTTGGCACTCGACAAACTGCGTTGGCACAGACAAGACGTACCGAAGTTATCTGACATCACACTGGAGGCACTGCTGCGCTCAGTAGCGCACGTCAAAGCAGCCACACCGAAGAGCAAACAACAGTTCATTGGAGCCATCACACACTCTGTAGGCGCTGACAACCACGTCAACGAAAACGAATACCATCTGCTGCGCGCACTCTGCCTTTGCCTTGGGTGCCCAATCCCTTTGAAATATGCACGCTAGCTTTACTTTGCCATTAAATCAGAACACAAAGCCGCAGACTGCGCTGGGGTCAAAGCTATTTCAAGAGTGAGCTCTGGATGCTGACACCCCAATGCGACAGGAATGCGGTCACCTAAGCGGAACTTAAGATAATGCACCGAGCTGATGCGGCGTTCACCCACCTGGCGTTCATCGAACAGCGCAAGTACTCGCGCTCCATCTTGGGTTTTGATGTAGAGGTTCTGCGGCAGAGCCGTCCAGCGACTGAGAAGCTCAGCGCGTTTATCAACGTTGTCAATCTCAATGAGCAACGTACAACCCAACTCCCCCTGCTCACCCACGAGTTCATTGTAGGTCTCAATTTCATGCCTAATGTGCGCTTCATCTTCAATACGCTCGGCGCGCAACATTTCTTGAACCTGATACAGCGTGGTATCGTGATTTTCGAATAGAAAGGTGAGATGTTCGCCCAGGTGAATTCGGCGCGGTTCTTTGACTTTCATCAACTGAGCACGCATCTGCTCGCGTACTTTCTCATATTAACACAGTGTCGCCCATAGGAAGGCCAGTTGCTGGGTCGCCCACTTGCTTGAGGTAGTCGAGGTGGCCGTGCGCATGGCCTGTTTCACCTTCCGCAGTTTCGCGAAAGTTGCTGGCCACTTCTGGGTAGCCTTCAACATCTGCGACCTTTGCGAAATAAAGGTAACGGCGATTCGCCTGGCTCTCACCAGCAAATGCATCCTTGAGATTCTGGTGGGTCTTGGTACCGCTGAGATTCTTCGCCATGCTGCTCTCCTTTGCAATTAAGGCGTTGAACACATCACAAAAAACAACAAAACCAGAAAAGAAGTCTCTTGCTTAACGAAGCATAAACATCTTTGCTGATATATTGTCCATGTAACACGATAGGAGGGCAGCCTAAGAAGGCAAACTGACTCCAGAGATTCTTGCCAACAGATAAATCTTTTTGACTGCAGAAAAGAACCAATGGAGCCAGAGGTCGTGGGTCGACTCAGCGTTGAAGCGAACCAGAAAGCTTCTCTGCGTCGCAGCGCGCAAGAATGGCGCCATTTGTGCCGTTCACTTTCACCTGGATTTCTCCCTGAACATTGTTCAGGAGCAAATCGGAAGAACCGTTTTCGAAGCTAAAGCCAAATGCCTTAAGATTCATTGCAACACACTCAGCTGCAGGTCGAACGACCAGAGTCGCTGCGGCACTCAACTCGAGTGCAATACGCCCAGCGGGAGTGCTCTCTGGCTTACCTGGAGCGGTTTGCAGGAAGATTTCCTCGAGATTCAAAAATCCGTCTTTGTCGCTGTCGAGAAATTCAATCCCGGGGAAACCGCTTCCCTGGCCAAGCGAGATGCTCCGGAAGTCTTCACCGAAGGGGGTTCTCTGGCCTCCACCACCGGCGCGCACGTGGCACAAACCACAAGTCTGCTCACCTGTCAGAGATTGAGTGGAGATCTGGTTAGCAGAGTAATGCTCTGAGAATTGATCGAGAAATTTTCTGAACGCAAACGCCTCGCTCGAGCTGAATAACACAGCTCCTACGCATGCAGCCGCAAATGCCATCTTTTTCATAAGACCCTCCTGGGCAGATTGCCCAGGAGGGTGCTTAGCAAAAGAAACAGAAACAAAACAACGTAAATTGAGAAAATTAATGTCAGGAGAAATACCGATTATAAATGAGCATTGATTCCTCAGCTTTGCACCGAAACCAGCCGTTTTAAAGAATCAACTATCACAACACCAATCGTCGTTATAGCGCAAACCAAAATCAAAATCGGCGCAGTTGGCACCCCCGAGAAGTAGTGCAACGAGAGGTATAAACCAATCAGAGGTGCAAGCAGACCCACCAGGCAACACCGAAAAATATGCTCTCTTGCACCTGCACGAACAGACAAAGAGAGCAACGTGGTCGGAATAAACATCGCAGCACATGTGTACAGAAATCCCATTGCCCATGTTCCCAATGCTGGCAAAAAAACCAGCAATAGTGGAATTTTGAAACCCAAGCCATTTGAACGCACACCGAGAACTGCGTCAGCAAAACTCACATACAAATATTGATTTCGTTTGCCGAAGACGATGCCTCCAAGGCAGATCAGAATCAAAGTTAAAATCTGACTTTCGCTCCGCGTGAGAGTAGCGATGTCACCAACCGCAACACGGGAAAAATGGCTCTCGAGAGCTGGATGCAAAGCAACCAAAAGTTGTGTTGCGGCAAGTAAGATTATCCAAAGCGAGAAAAGAAGCGTCGACCGGCTCCCAAGATTTAAGAGCAAAATTTTTTCAGCGAGAAATCCGCAAAAAAATGCAAATCCCACTGCCCCTGGAATGCCAATCCAAGAAGCCAATTCAATTTCAGAAGCTACAGAGGAAAATAGGACGATCATGAGTACGAGCGAGCCCAACTCTGCACCCTGAGCAATAGAGAGAGACTGTAGAGTTCGACCTTGGGTTGCTAAATGTGCACCACAAAATGCAAGGAGAGCGCCCATCAACCCAACAACTGGGAAAGTCCATGCATAAATGGCGAGGAGTTCAATCACGGCATATCCACTTCTGGAGGGAGCTTCTGAAGTAAAATGGGCTGATACCTGCTTCTAAGTCGCACAGACAGAAGTTCCAGCGGAGCATGAGAAACTAAAAACGCTGTCACTCGTCTCCCTTGTGATTCAACGAGACGAAGCACGTCATCCTGGAAGGCCTCCATCGCCCGTGAATCGAGATGATTGAGAGGCTCATCAAGCAGCAATACGGCTCTATCGCTGAGGCGCAACGCACCGGCGAGCAACGCACGCATCCTTTCGCCGCCGCTTGCATCATTCCAATTTTTGCCTCTCTGCTCTGCGTTAAACCAGTCGGGAAATTCTGACAAAAGTCTTCTTTGCTTTTTCACGAGGGAACCGGGCTGCAAAGATTGGCATGCAAACAAACTAGACACTTCCTCGAGCGTAAAGGGCAAATGCGATCGAATAAGTTGAATCTGCGGAAGGTAAAGAATATCGCTGGCTGCAGGACGAACTGCGACCTCACCTGTATGCCTTACGTTTTCAGTAGAGAGATACCTGAGCAACGTTGATTTCCCGGCACCGTTGTCGCCCATAATATGTACGACCTGACCCCGCTCAACCTTGACGCTCAGCGGAGCGAAGAGCTGATTGCTGCCCAACAGAATTGAAAAACTGCTGCAGCAAAACACATGTTCATTTGTCAAACTCATCCTCAGCGGAGCTTTGCAGCGTTTTTTTCTGAAACAGCGATTAGCGTATCAATAATCTTTTCAATCAGCTGGGGATAAGTTTCAACGTCGGAACCCGGAGCCTGTGACACACTCACAGAAACGACACCGACCTTGAGCCCAGAGATCTCCTCAAATTTCTGTATCACCCGAGTCGGCGCGGTGCGCGCGGCCAGAACAATAGTGATTTTATCCCTGCGCAGCCCCGTTGCCACCTTCCCCAAACGCCCCGCAGAGGGAGACAATCCAGGTTTCTCTTCCAACGTGTCGTGAGATGTGAGCTCAAAGGAACGCGCAAAATAGCTAAACTCTCTATGATACTCTGCGAAACGCGCCTGCTCTCCAGTGATATTTGCAGAGACCAAACGCGCTTTTAAACGCGCCTCGAGGCCGAGCATCATGCGTTTGAACTCAGAGTAACGTGCCTCGAACTTTCCTTTGAGTTCGGGGCGAACGCGCTCTGTTGCATCGATCACTTCACGCGAAGCTTGAGCCAGAACTGAGGGCGACAACCAATAATGGGGATTCCCCTGGGGATGCACATCACCCTGACTGCGATCGACTTGTTGCAAGGGTTTATCGAGTGCCTGTATACGCGAGCCAAAGTCACAATAACCTCGACCTCCCGGCTGTATTTCGCGGCGAGCCGCCTTCGAAATAACCTTGGGCAACCAGCCCACCTCAAGGTCAAGACCAACCGCACAGACAACATCAGCCTGAGCGACCTGAGCAACGTAATCGGGGCGCACATCAACAAAGTGAGGATCCTCGCGTCCGTTTAAAAGACTGCGTACCTCCACAGCGTCGCCGAGAATCTCCCTCGCGGCCCATGCGAGATCTGTAGTCGTGGTTATAACGAGGGGCTTTTTCGCTGCAATCTGTGCGTTGACAGAAAAGGATTTGAAAGAACTCAGTAGAGCTACCGCGACAGCAAGGAGATGAACCATGTGGTTTGAAAACCTCTCAAAATTCATGACTAGGATGCGCACCTATCACGTACGTCATTTGCGCCAAAAGACTTGAGTTCGTAACATTCGGAGTTGCATCTCCGCGACGCTTCAAATCCCACGCGTAGGCAATCCGGAAGGTCGAGAACTCGCTTGGTTTATAAGTCAACGTGGGCACAATTCTGTAGCTGGAAATGTCGATAGATTCACCCAGAGCATCCTCTGTTGTGAGAACCGAGAACTGATCAAAGCGTATTCCAAAATCAAGGCTGTCGAGCAGATTCATTTGCGGAAAAAGGTACATTCCCAGAGCGTCTTCACGATCAACTTGAGGGGCCTTCACGCGCCGCAACCAAACTTCGCCCTGCAGCAGAAGAGGAACCCGTCGCCCCTCGCGCCATTTTGCAGTCAGGTCAACACCGAACAGTTGTGTTTGTACCGAATCAGACGCCGTGCGTCCGAGGTAGTTACCTGCCACTTGCAGTGCACCACCCAACGGCAAATCGAAAAAGGTTTGCACTCGGCTATAGTGTGTGGGCACCTGGGGTCGCTTACCTTCGTTGTGAGCATGTCCGTATACCCAGCCCTTCGCCACGCCTGCTGTTGCTTCAAACGGCATGGATGTAGGAGTGTTGACTGTTACCTCAAGCAACAGGTCATTCACTCCTTCATCATCAAAAAATGACCTTTGAACCTCGGGGGAATCAATGAATGGCCAATCGTGCTGATGAATTCGGTTCAGCTTGCCTATATAGAGAAAACCTTTTCCCATGCGCAATTGTGTATGCGGAATCAACTTCGAAGAACTGAGCGTTGCTTCATGCAACTCAAACAGCGACACCCCATTTTCTGGATGAGCAGCAATCCCGACAGCCGCATCAAAAAGAGGGTCGACAGGAGCTAAAAAGAACACCTCAACGCCGCGCACTTCTACTTCACGCGGTGAGACCACCTTGCTCCGGACAAACGCCTCGCCGACCAAATCGACCGCAACGAAGGTCTTGAGCCCGCCAGTATCTGCCAGAGCAGAGCACAGTGGCGCGAAAAACACGACGCTACAGGCCAAAGCAAAAGCACTCGCCCTCTTAATCCTCATCTTTAGGTTCACCTACAGCCACTTTCGACAGAGTCGCTCTATTGAGGGCAACACCCCAGTACTTATCAAGACCCTGCGCAGCAGGCTGAATTGCACCGCTGTCCTCGGAATTGTGCAAGGACTGCTCTTTGTTGAAAGAACCGGCACCATTCCAAACAATAACATGAGCAGGCGACTCATCGTTATGAACGTCAATATAAAGCTTTACCTCGGCAGAAGCATCGATTCCTTCGAGTTCTTTTGCAGATGAAGCAGTTTCACCCTGCTTAAAACTCATATTTAACTTACCAGAGCTTCTTGAAAACTTAATATCAATACCGCCGCTTAGGTCGTTCCTCGCAAAGGTTCTGAGCTCAAAACTACCACCGTCTTGAATGCTGAACGAAATCGCAATATTGCGGCCACCGGCAGTCTTCTCGGAAAGAGGTTCAACCGCAACTGCACTCCCTGTTCCGCTCAAGGATCCACTGCTGAAAACCAAATTTGCGTTGGTCTGGCCTTTGAAACAGAGCGATTCAAGCTGATACCCACCACTGCATGTCGCTGCATCGGAATCCTTTTTGCTACAACCCGACGCTGAAATGACGATTGCAGCAAACATGACCCCAAGAGCACGAGATTGAAATTTCATAATTACGTCCTCCGAAACTAAGTTGAACCCTCTTGATAATAGATTCTCATTAAAAAGTCAAAACACCGCCAAGTTCACAATGAGTTCTGACCTTCATCGCTCTGACTTTCTGATGTTTAGGAGAATAACGTAGCGAGGCCGACACAGCTTTTAACCGAGAGAAACCTCTCACCAGTTAGTCAAAAGACCAGATCTGCAGTCAAAACCAAGCGCGGAGGTTAACTCTTAAAAGCTCACACCACACTCGTACCAGCAGGAAGTGTGGATTCCCCAGTTCGTTGCTGTACCTAGAGTAAACTGCTCACCCATCCGAGAACGCGCATAAATATTCTTTCCGAAGATCTCGGGAAGATTCGTCACCGACCCTGCACCCGCAACGTTGCAATTCGGGCAGTTGCCACTTTTAACGTCGTCATCTGAAGCCAAAACCGCAAAAGAATTGTTGACGATTTCACAGTGATCCTGCCCATGCCCACTCGTATCACCGACTTTATAAAAAGGACCACTTTCACTTTCACTCATGAGAATGTCGTAGCGAGAGGGCGAACAAAGCACCACCTTGACCCATTTGTTAAACTTGTTGTTCCGAAAAATCTTCTCAGTTCCGCTGCAGGGATTCTGACACTGACCGTACGCAGGCACCTTTGGTGCAGGGAGAACCGCAACTGATTGAGACTGTTTCGGCGAAGGTGTTGCTGTTGGCGATGCTTTTGCTGCACTAGCCACATTCTCGGCCTGTGCAGTATTGCTTGGCTTTTGTGTGCCAGGCTCGGAACGGCCTGCATAATTGCCCTTTTCGCTGCAGGCCATCGCAATGGTACTCAAAATCATGGCGGCTAATGTTGGACGAAACATCGCGTGTTCCTTGTCTGAAAAAACCACTGCGCACTTTAAAGACCTAGAAATACAACATCCTACAGACTCAGATGGATCGTCAAGCGCCGAAATTTCTTGAGTTAGGGGATGCAAATAAATCAGCCAGCTCTACTTAAAACAATGAGTCTCACGCTCGCGGTCAATGTTATATGCGCGAAAGCAAAGAGAATGATGAGGGTCGGCCAAGTTACCAATTGGAACATATGCAGATTTCTGATCCGGTGTTTGCCACTTCTGCTTCTTGAGAGCAGCACAGGATTCATAATCCAATTCGGAGGCATCAACTCGCTTTGTGGCCTTCAACATACGCATCAAGGCTTCGCTTCCGATGTCGGTTGGGATACCCAATTCCGCAAGAAACTCGAGCGCAAGCTCATCTGCCTCTTGTTCGTAGGTATAATATCCCAAGCGTTTTTCGTTCATAGATTTGTTCAGCTCCGCCCAATTCTCCTGCTGAGCAAGGCGAGTCAATTGCGGATCAGGAATCGGACAACTTGGGGAGTTTTTTTCGCCGATGGAATAGTAGCTGATAAAATCGGCCGCAGGCAGAAGAGGATGCGCCCGATAATAGTGAGCGAGTTCGTGCATAACTATAAAAAGTACAAGGTTGTCGTCGCCAAGGACGTCAAATAAACCTGTAGAAAAAAATACAACAGAAGAAATACGCTCAAAAGAAAGACGCTTCGCCTTTGAATATTGATTAAAGTA
This sequence comes from Betaproteobacteria bacterium, assembly GCA_016868315.1. Taxonomy (GTDB): domain Bacteria; phylum Bdellovibrionota_B; class Oligoflexia; order Silvanigrellales; family Silvanigrellaceae; genus RFOM01. The sequence continues at coordinate 375,896 of VGHE01000002.1, read as the reverse complement.
ACGGTTAATTTTACAACCATCTGAGAGCACAAGAGCCTGTTCCCTCGATTCAATTTTGCATCCATGACTCAGCGAATTAGTAAAGTTCAAGATGCTGCTCATCAGATTCGTATCTGCCAAACGGCAATCCTCGGTGTCGGCCACTGCGCCGTTCTTTGTGATTCGAATGGCATCCTCGAACACGGGTTTCTCGCTGGAGCCAGGCAACAAAACTGGCTTATCAAAACAGCTGCGAACAGTTTCAACAAATGCGTTAGGAGCCGGATCCGTAAAAAGCGCAGACTGTGGTTGAGGCACCTGGGAAAGCGATGGATATTTCTTGATGATAACACTATGAATGCGATTCATTGCATTTTGAATCAGTGCGTTTCTCGGATGAGTTTCAGGGAGCAGATCGGTAGCTTTTGCAGAAACGAACATACGCGGAAGAACCTCAGTTTTAAATTCTTCCAAAGTCTGCTTCTGCCACAGGAAGGGCTCGGTGCGTAGGGGAACTTGCCCGGTTTTGTGTGCTGGGGTGCTGCTCTTTTTCCACACACATGAAAAAGAAAATGCAAGAGCAATAAGCAGTACCAAAATAACTCTTTTACCGACAAGTTCAAAAATCACCGCTTCGCCCTCAATTCGTTTACTTTAACTACATTAGAATCTTGGCGCTCGAATATCGAGTTAACGCGTCTGAAGACCGACAACCTAGGGCTAGAGATCTGCACTGACTGCGCCGTGGGCTCTTGACATGGCTATTCGCGAAAGGCGCAGAAGTGAACTCTAAGAATCTATAACTCCATAACAAATAATACTTTATTGTAATTCAGTCACGATTTTGCCGATAATAGATTAGGCTGTGTCGAAATCTGAGGTAAAGACAACGATGCGTATAGTCGCTTTGACCTTCGTAAGCGCTGGATTGATTCAAAACGCGGGCTGCAGCGGATCCGGATTTTCAGGTTCTGGCAACGGCAACGCAGTCACATCCAAGAAAAGCGCGAACGGCGAACCCACTGCAAAACAGACAACACAGGCAAAGCCTGCACCTGAAATATCGAAGTCGACACCCACTCCTGCGCCTACACAAGCACCCACACCAACCGCATTACCTGAAGTTTGCTCGAGGACGGGAGCTGTTTCGCTTGAGGCAAACGTGCCGACACATCAGGACTTCGACGCCCAAGTCACAAACCGCTATGGGGACGGTATGCCTAGCTCTGATGTCGCGCAGTCGCAGGTCATTCGCCTCGATCTGAACAATATCAAAGGAGACGTTCTGCCGGTCTCGTCGTTCGGACTCGACGATATCGCAATCATCGTTAAAGAGAACCAAGATCTATCGCTGGCAAGCAAATGGAATGCAACGACACGCACTCGTAATATCAGAGTCCCTTCCGACGCCCTGATGATTTTCGATGGAAACAATCCCGAGTACGCATCTGGTTCGGTGGACAGTGGTGCAACGACTATTTATGAATTCACGAACAAGCGCGTCACGATTGCTGGTGGAACATCCCAGTCGCTGCGCTCTGTTTATGAGCTGGGAGCGCCATTGATTGCTCACAATAAAATTCAACTCAGCGAATTAAAAGCGCGCGGCTTTGTTGATGCATCGAATCGTATCGTGTTCAAAGTCTTCCACGTCGCACACGGCTGGGGAAACGTCACGCTGCGCTTTGATTTGAAACCATGTCAGTAAATACAGGCTCAGAATACTTCATTTAAAATGCACGACTTCATTCCTTAGAGCGCCATCTCGCCGATTTGCAGAATTGAGAACTTGAAAACTCCCAGGCAGAACACTGCTGCCCGGGAGCACATGAGGGCGTTCTCAAATCAATTCACTTCACCCGAATCACAACTCTCACGTTCGGACCACAATCAGCTTCCTGGTTGGTCTTGTAGGTGTTCAGAAATCCCTGAATGCGGAACTCGCCTTTGTCCAACTCACTGACCGGCACAGTGAGCACACCCGAAGCTGCACTCAACTCCCGTGAACCCCACACCTTCTTACCATCGGAAATGCGTGTGATTCGAACACGGTCGCCGGCGGAAAGCTTAAAGAAACTGTAGTTGATACTGATGCTGCCACCTTGCGCAAGCGTGTAGGTCGCCTGAGAAAGGCTGATTTTACACGCGTCGCCGTTGAATCCGAGTGCTTGAAGTTCAGCCACCGCAGCCTCTCCTTCAAGAGTGTTTGGCTCGACCAGCTCGGCCATGTTGCCATTCTCGTAAGCTGTACCGCACGCGGTAAGGGCTGCCAGAACCAAAGCGAAAGGTGCGAGATTGAAAACTTTCATGAGGTACTCCTTGAACTCTAGGATGGCTGCATTGCCTCCATACCATTCTCTTCGGAGTTTTTTTTCTGCACATTAGCTTAAAATTTAAAAATCATTGAATACGGTTTGTTATAATATTTGCAAATGACTTTTGAGGTTGAATTTTGCACCCCAAAACAACCCACAAATGCAATGACCCTAACGAATCAGCGCCCATGCTGGCGCAGGTGAGCCGCTCGCAGTGTATTGAGAAGGAGCATAGCAATGGTCATGGGACCTACTCCTCCTGGAACAGGGGTCAGCAGTCCAGCAACTTCAAAAACATCCGGGTCTACGTCGCCACACAGTTTGCCATCAGGGAGCCTGTGCATACCCACATCTACAACCACTGCACCTGGCTTCACCGCAGAGCGCGACACAATCCCGCGTCGCCCCGCAGCCACAATAAGAACATCAGCCTCACGGCAAACCTGATCAAGATTTTGGGTTTTAGAGTGCGCCACCGTGACCGTGGCATCTTCGTGCAACAGCAATCCCGACATCGGCCGCCCAACAATAGCACTGCGCCCGACCACCACAGCGTGCTTACCGGCAAGAGTAACTCCATACAAACCAAGCAGCGCAATAACTCCCGCTGGAGTACATGGCAGAAGTGCCTTCTCGAGCCGCCCCTGGTGCAGTAGCCCAACATTATGATTGGCAAAGCCATCCACGTCTTTATCAGGACGAATGGATTCAATGATGCGTGTTTGTGAAATGCCTTGAGCTAGAGGCAACTGCACAAGAATGCCATGCACTGAGGAGTCGTCGTTCAACTGACAAATGAGCTCAACTAAGCCAGCCTCACTCACCATGTCTTCGGAGATTTCATACAGAGTGGAATGCATTCCAGCTTCTTTGAAGGCTTTAATTTTGTGATTGACGTAGACTCGACTCGCAGGATCGGATGAAGCCAAAATAACAGCCAGATGCGCAGCACCCCACTCTTTCACCTTTTCTGCACAATGATGACGAATCCATTGCGCAGCAATGCGGCCATCGAGACTGAGGCATGCATGTGACTGGGACCCTTGTTGTGCTGTGGAACCTGCATGGAACTGGGACGGATTCAATTGAGCGGTTTTAAAATCGAAACCGTCATGACGCAAAGCCTGAAAAAGCCGCATGCAGCACCTCCCTCATCGAAACATCCGCAACGTGCCTGTGCTTAACCTATCGCAACGCAGCGATCAAACTGCACACCCCTGGGCGGTGTCGGGATAATCCAAGTTGATTAAATTCACGGATGCAATGCACACGCCCCGACCGCAGCGAGTCCACGTGGCCACGTAAAAGCGCTAGTGAAAGTTTGGGTGAGCGACTTACCTTGCGACACAAACTCACCAAGCTCTTTGTGCAATTCAGGCAACCAAGGCTTGGGAGATGGAAGATCGGTCGGAGAAAAAAACGAGTGGCTTGCTGAAGCATTCATTACGCATGTGTTATTGCGCGCATCAGCAGTCAACACATCCTGCTCGAGAACTTTCAAAGTTGTAAGAGGATTTGCAACGGGGTCTTCGTTGACGAGTATGGTTTGAATCGAAGTGCTCACAGGTTTCCAATTCGACCGCACGAGCTCAGCAAAACGCGCCACCGCAATTAAGTTTGAAAGACGCACACGGCAATAGCCTGCTCTTCCAAGAACACGCCGCTCAACATTTTCACATGTTTCGAGGTCACTTAAGGCAAACGGAATATTCATATCAGGACTAATTTTCACCACTTCACCAACGCGTCCAATGAGGCGCCCAACGCGCCCAAGGAGCGGCATGGACAACTCCAGGAACGGACTAAAGAGCAAAGCGCGGCTGTAAAGCTTAGGTTGCAACTGCAGAGCTTGCGCCGCAATGGTTGCGCCGAGGCACAAACCACCAATTTGTACTTCACCCTCCGTGACAGATGCGGCGAGTTCATTCAACCAACGTGCAAACGTATCGTACTTTCTCCAACTCTGAGCCCCGGGAAGGTCGTACTGTTCGGAAATCTCATTCGCTCCAGCACGGCCATGTCCGGGCAACACGGGAAGAAGGACGTGATATCCGAGCGCAGTTAGATTCTGCGCCATGGCACTGAATTGCTTCGGACACGAGGTGAAGCCATGCAGAAGGATAACAACTCCACGATATGGAACACCCAACTCAGGGCGGTAATGCATGGGCTCACACCCGGGCTGAAAATCATCTACCGCCAAGGTGTTGAAGGTGTAGTCTTCCCACATTTGCTGAGCTGGCCCCGGGATGAAAGAAACCTGATTCTCCAAGAAGAGTGAGCGGTCTTCCATGCTTTGCGCATAGGCAGCCTGAAAAACCAATGCTGCAATCAACACGACCCACAACAGACCCAAAGTTCTCAACACTGTCGATGACCCCTCGAAATTTCAGTGGATTTACAGAACAAGAGAGATACGACAAACAATCCACTGAGCGCAACAGCAGACTTGAAAAATCCATTCAATTCAAATCATTAGGCTCTAATTTTTAAGCATCAACTGAGCCACATCATGGGTGGAATCAATCACGTTGCGCCACGACTCAGCAGCGAAAGTGAAGTGATCGCCTGCACTGAACCAATTCCCCGGCGCCATCTTGACCTCGGTTGTGGTTGGCACGGCTTCATTGCGTGGCAAATTATAACCCACCGGAACGAGACTGATACGCTCGCGCATCAGAGTGATTCCAGGCGCAGCTGGACGCGCCTGTTGCGCAGCCTTCATGTGGGGTTCAGAAAGGAACCGCAGCGCGGCCTTGCGGCAACGATTCAATGCTTCGCGCACGGACTGCGCGTGGAGTGAATCTTCAAAATCAATGGACGTGTAGAAACCCAGTTGACCATTGCTGAGGAGTGCTCCTTGAACGCGCTCAACAGGGCATACAAGGCGCGTCCCAGGAACCAAGGTATCGGCAGCTACAGTGCTCAGCTGTGCTTGCTTCCAGTTTCCATATTCGACCCACACCAGCGAACGCGGCCGGTGCCGCGAAACAAGTCGCGACTGCTGAGGATGCAATTGCTCACGCGGCAACACAGCGAGCGAACGCATGAGTGGAATAGCAAGAGCCAATTTGCGCGCGGTCATCTGCTGAGGCGTACGCGCAAACATGTCGGCCACCTGAATCAATGTTGCTTCCGCTTTCTTTTCTGGAACAAATGCACGCACCAGTTCAGCCTGAGTGAGTGCACGGACGCCGCGCGAAAGCAAAACAATTTCGAGCCCCAACTCTAGCCGTGAAGTTCTTAAAAACCACTTCGGGACTTCTGACTCATTGCTCTTCACGAAAGCATGCACTGCGCTGCGCACCACCGATACTGGGGTGCGATCGAGAGTCCATCCCAGCACAGTTTCCAACAGTGGAGTCAGTGACTCACGCTGTGCCTTGGAGAGGCCTTGCCAGAAGGCAGATGCTTCAAATGCACCGTCATTCTCAGGGCTGATATTCTCGGGCTGCGCGAGCTGAAGGAGAATATCAGCCTCCTTGCGGGTCAACATTTCCGAAGAACCCGAAAGTGCCTCCGTGAGCGGGGTGAATTCTTTGCGCACAAGCAAAGTGCGGCGCGTGAAGGGTTGTTCTGCAGGCGTGCGCTCTTTCGTAAATGACTCAAGAAACTCCTGCTCCGCATCAGTGAGAAGCATGCGTAGGTGCCTCTCATAAACCTCGAGAGCAAGCGGATCGAAAAGCTCAAAACCAGGTCCGCTGCAGTGTTGCAATGCCTCATGCGAAAACTGCGCACGCAAAGCCTCTGCGCGGCTCACTCCGGGAGAAAGGGGCGGAGCCTGAAAAAGTCGGCCTCCCAGAGAAGGACGTGACTCCAACAAAACCAAAGGAGCCTTGCTCGGTGCACTGGAGAGCTTCAACGCCAACAGAAGTCCAGCCAGACCGCCACCAACAATGACGTCAGCAGCAATTCCCTCTGCAGCCGGAGAAGAACATGAAAGAAGATTCTGGACTGCTGTCTCGGAAGGGCCTGTGCTTTGCAGCGACAGCCAGTCATCGGTGGTCAGAGTCATGATTCTTCATCCTCCGCTTCACGTTCGCGTTCTTCCAGCTGATTCAGCTTTTCATCGCGTACCTGGCTGCGTGCCTTCAAGTCGGCAATCACCTCGGCCTCGGAAGCATCGCCCTCGCCTTCACGGAACGAAACCCCTTTGAGCAATCCAAGGAAACTGCGATAGCGTTCGCGCGAAATTTTCCCTTCCTCGACCGCAGTCTTGATGCCACACTGTGGTTCATGGTCGTGTGTGCATTCTCGGTAATGACACTTGTAGCCGCGGAACTCAGGGAAACATTCCGAGAGCGTGATGCTGTCAAAACCATCGAGCGAAAACGAGCGCACTCCGGGAGTGTCGATGGCATAGGCTCCAATCCCCAACTGCAACAACGAATTGTAGGTTGTGGTGTGGCGGCCTTTGTAAAAAATTTCAGGGTTGTCGTCGACGATCTGTTCGAACTCTGGCTTCATGAGGTTCAGCAGACTGCTTTTACCAACGCCAGAATGACCCGCAAAACCAATCAACTTGCCTTTGAAGCTTTCACGCAGGCGCTTCACCTCGGCCTGGGTTTTCTTCGGCCTCAGGGCGCAAATTTCAAAAACATCGTAGCCAATACCTTTGTAAATCGAGACCCGCTTGTTGTAGCGCTCCATGAACTCAGAGGTGGCAAGCTTCGAGTTATCGAGCAGGTCAACTTTGTTGAGCACAATGGCAGCCGGCAAGCCCTCAAGCTCGGCCTGCACCAAAAAGCGATCGATAAGCCCCCAGCGCACTTCCGGATGAAAAACCGAGGCCACGATAACTAAGAGGTCGATGTTGGCGAGCATCACATGCTCCCACTCGGGATTGAGTGGGTCGCGCCGGGCAATGCGGCTGTGCCTGGTAAAGGCATGTTGAATCACACCCCGCGGCAAGTCTGTGTTCTTGGGCTGGCCATCGGTGTCGAGGGTCACATCGCCGTCGGGTTCAAACAGGATGCGATCGCCAACAACCACGAAATTTCGCTCTTTGTGGGCGCGCTGAAAATGCCTTTTGGCAACCGAGCAGAGCCACAGCAGTTCGGTTTCTGGCTGGCCTTCGTCATTCTCTTCTGCAACAAAAATATTGCGCTTGTGCACCTCGATCACTCTTCCGCGACGCTGACCAGACGTATGCAAAACTTGAAGACGGATCGCGAACTCGGCTTCGCTCTCATCCCCTTCTTTCAGGGGAGCATCGACGAGCCAGTCGTCGACCACGCGGCCGCGCACAGAACGCTTTTGTTTTTTGATCTTTTCAATTTTGACGAGTCTGTCCCGACGTCTGGATTCACTTTCGTCGAGATACTTGCGCCAGTCTCTTGCCATTGAGAAGCTTTCCTTTATCTCTGGCATGTCTTGAGTTTGGACATGCTAATCAATCCTGTGCACTTTGTCGCGTTTCAGGGCTTGAAAAGCGTGCTGTCCGGGAGCCTATCCATGCACGATGCTCACATTTCCTCCGCAATTCATGCGACCGGCGATGCTGAAAGCTGGAACCGCGAAGCACTTCTCGCCGATGCCCTGGAGCGACTCGAGTGGGCACGATTAACCGAAGCCCTGGCTGAGATGGCCGCGCTGTCGCACACAAAACTGCGCCTCAAAAGCATTTCCCCCTGGATCACCCGCGAGGAACGGGACTGGAATCTGCGTGCCACCGAACGACTGCTGCGCTTGCATCAGGCGGGCGAAGATATTAACTTGCTTCAATTTGATGCAAATTATTTTGCCGAAGCGCTCCAGCACGGAGCCTTACTCAACGGCCTCGGCTTGTATCACTTGGGGTTGTTCTGCTCGCAAATCGAGAGATTGGGCAATAAAGCCCGTAACGACGCTCGCCGCGGCGCCGACAGTCTGCTTGGTGTCGAGCTAACCTCCCTACTCAGCGAACTCAAGCCACAAGCCTCGCTTGCGCGGCGCTTGGCACTTGCAGCAGACGAGAGTGGGCGATTGCTCGATTCAGCCTCAGGCGAACTCAAAGATGCGCGCAGCAAACACGACACACTCACCCGCAAAATGACCCAGGCTCTCGAGAACACGCTCAAGCTGCCCAGCGTTCGCGATGCACTTCAAGATGCTGTGTGGATGATCCGCGATGGTCGCTATGTTCTTCCCGTGCGTGTCGATCGCAAATCCGACGTCCCTGGCATTCCACGCGGAGTGAGTTCCACCGGCAACACGATTTTTCTTGAACCCGCTGGCCTAAGCGAGCTGCAATCGCAGCTGAGTGCAGCAGAGGCCGATGTCATGATTGCAGAGAATCGCGTTCTGCGTGCCTTCTCAGACGAAGCTTATGGCCTGCGCCAAGAACTACTTGCAGCACTCGATATTCTTGAAACGTTCGATGACGTCGCCGCACGAGCACGCCTTGCTGCGCAGCTTCATGGTGTGGCACCACAATTTCACGATGAATCGGAAGGAGCGCGCTTCGAAATTCTCGACGCGCGCCATCCACTATTTGTTCTTGAAGATAAAAATTGTGTGCCTAACCATCTCTGGCTTGCCCCTGCGCCCGCACAGAAGGGGTGCCCACGTGTTTGGGTTCTCTCGGGTCCGAATGCCGGCGGCAAAACGGTGGCCATGAAAACCGTGGGACTCCTTTGTGCCATGGCTCTTGCAGGTCTTTTTGTACCAGCGCAAGCAGCGCGCTTCTTTGAATTCAATTCAATTTTTGTGGAAATGGGCGATCGCCAAGATCGTCGTGAAGATCTCTCCACATTTTCAGGTCATCTGATGCATGTGAAGCGCATCTGTGAAATGGCAGATGCGCGGGTGATGGTCTTGCTCGATGAGGGCTTCGTGGGAACCGATCCAAGCATTGGCTCGGCCATGGCTCAAGCCACACTGGAAACACTGGCCTCACGCGGTACAACCGCCATCATCACCACCCACTTTTCCTCGCTCAAAAGCCTGGCCGACAAACAGCCGCTCGTGTTTGCAAACGCAAGCATGGAATTTGAACCTGAACGGCTGAAGCCTACCTTTCACCTCCTCAATGGAGTTCCTGGGCAAAGCTTTGCGATCGAACTGGCACGCCGCCTCGACTACCCCGAAGATCTCCTCCAACGCGCAATGCGCTACCGCGGTGAGCGTGAAATTGAACTCGAAAACATGCTTGCTGAATTGCAACGATCACGTCATGAACTGCGCGCTTCACTGGAAACCAACCAACGCCTCAATGCAGAACTTGAAACCGAGGTGAGTGAACTCTCTGCGCAGCGCAGAGCTCTAGCCAGCGCGCAAGAAGCGCTGATGTCCGAATACACTTCAAAAATGCAGAAGCGCTTTAACGCATTCGAAAACCGCCTCGAAACGCGTGCACGCCAATTCGAGCGCGCACAGCAACAGCTCCTGCAGGAACAACGCGAACGCGCATCGTCTGAGGCACCTCCTTCAGCAGAGGTCAACCCTGCAGACAGCACTGCCACGAAAAAACCACTTCCAGTGCAACCCGCGCGACCCAAACCACTTTCCAAAGAAGAAATTCAGGAAATTGCTGCCGCCGAAAAGAAGAAGGCACGTTCGCTGAGCGACTTTTCGCAACTTGCCTCCGTCAAAATGAATTTGCCAACGCGAAAAGCTGAGTGGGAAGAAGTTGATGACGACATCGCCCATCAGCAGGCACGCCGCCCAGCCCGCCTAACCCATCGCGACCTCATGGATGAAGCGCGCGAAAGCCTCGAAGTTATGCGTCAGGTGTTCCAGCACACTTCGAAAGATTTTGAGAGCCGACGCACTGAAATCAGTGGCGAATTGCGCGACACCTCAGAGAAAGCACAAGAGATCCTCTCCGACGCACGTGAAAAAAAGGCCACTGTCGCGCAGCGCCCAGCCACATTCTGGAACGTCGGAATGCGCTGCAAAACAGCGTCTTTCGACCAAGTTGGAGAAATTCTGCGCCCGGCTGACAGCAAGGGCATGGTCGAATGTCGCTTCGGATTGCTCAAAACCAAACTGCATCACTCTGCGCTCATGACCATCGAGCAAGCCGCACAAACACCAAAAGCAGCGCAGAAAAAAACACCTTCACCCACGACTCCTGCGCAAAAAAACCACCGCAATTCGCTCGACATGAGTCTTGATCCGGTTCTTCCCACCCGCGACAACACCATCGATGTGCGTGGTCACTTGGTCGATACTGCGCTCGAACATGTTGAACGTTTCCTCGACAAATCGTGGCGCAACGATCAACACACGGTTGTTATTGTGCATGGCCATGGCACCGGGCGTATAAAGACCGCATTGCGTGAATTTCTTCAAGAGTGTGGTTACGCGTTGCGCTTTCGCCCTGGAACTTCGGGTGAAGGTGGCGACGGTGCAACCATTGTGGTGTTCGAGTAAGGCTTACTCGCCTGAATGAACTCTGCTGTGAATGGAAGACACAGCGCTCTCGCTTAGCTTCAAATTGTTTACAATCTCACAGCAACGGTGTGCGCGTATCCATTAAAAAATGCACACACTTTGAAGAGCAGAGTGCACTGCTGCGGAGGTCAGCATGACAAAATTAGATCCGCCGGCTTCGGGCCTTTTCAGAAAAAAAGAGCAAACACAGAAGAGAAAAAAACCAACCTCGACCATTAACCCACACCGCCGAATTCAACCCATGGATGAACTCCCTGTGGATTTGGGCAAAGAGCTTGAACGGCGCATGGACACGCGCACCAACGCTCTGCTGATGGGAATGGATGGAGGTGTTGGGCGCGGCATTGATTCGGGCAGTGACCTCAATAGCCTAACACCAGGGGAAACGCCGGAGAACGAATACGAACCCATGACCGACACGAATCCGCTCACTGAAAACGCGTACATCCACGGCGTATTTCAGGAGAATTCAGTTTTTAAAGAAGATGAAGCAACCGCGATACAACACCAGCATAAGCGCCGAACAGTGACAAACAGACTTGAAACCGACCGCATCGAAGAACTCCCTGCACGACCGCGCGAGGAAGTGAGCTTCACACCGCTTTCCCGGAAGAAGAAACGACCACCGACGAGTCTGGAGTCGGGTGGTTGAGTGACGGCGCAAGAACCATTTTCCCCTGATCGTCAGCCTCGAGGGTGTAGACTTTCTCGGGGCCAATGTGACGATAGCGATAGCTCTTAATTTCGCAGTACGCGAGTTTGTGGATGAGCGGAATGGCGTCGTAAAAGGGGGTTTCTGGAACAAACGGAGAGACCTGTTCCTGACGACCAATTGCCATAACAAGATGCGGCGAACTCACAATTCTCGAAACACTCACAAGCTGTTTGTTGGCCTTGAGCATATCGACCGCACGCTTCTTATCTGCACTTTCAGCGATGCGCTTTTGTTCACTCACAGACGAGAGCAGAGCATGCCTGCGGGTGAGCTCTGCGCGCCAATCAGCCGTATGCTGCGCGTTGCAGTGAATTCCGCTACTGAGAAATTGTCGCACATATTTCTCAATGCGGCCGCGCACATCTTCTGGATGAATAATGAATGCACCGGTGAAATAATCGATTCCGCCAAAGGTCACAGTGCGACCTTCGAATACCAGCCCTGCTTCAAATCCTGCGAACATAAACTGCGGCAGCGCAAACACTTCAAAACGCTGGTGCGCAATTAGGTCAGTGACAACGAGACTTCCAGCGTTCACTCGTTCCACGAGAAAAAGCGAATGGCGAAAGCTACGGAACTGCTCGTACTCGTTGAGCTCCTCGGGTGTCAGTTTGGTTTGTGCCTGAAGCAACCAAGTTTCATAGACTGTTGAGCCAGAGAACACCTCTGAGAGCCGATAGTCAAAGAGGAAATACTCTTGAAAAGAACACATGCGGCTGTCGTAGAATGGATCGTCGTCGTTCACTTTCCCGGTTGCAATTGCGAATAACTCACGCGCAATGCGCATTTGATCGGCAAACTCGGGGGCGCAGGAGTATTCAAGGAGTGTGTTGAGCAATTCCTGACAACGGTCTGCGTTCATGTGTTTTCCTACCTGAGCTGCGCATGACAGGTTTACTTTGATTCCTGCTGCGGACGATTGCGCTGCGGCAGCTCGAAAGAACGCTGCGCCACAAACGGAACCTGCCTCACACCATGAAAATCAATCTTCGCAGACAGAGTGTAGCCGATACGGCTGGGAACACCAAAGACCTCGGGGGTATTCAGATAGTCAATCTCCACATCACCTTCACCCAGTTCCAGCCTGTGGTGCTTGGCAAGCTTGACAAGGTATTGGCGGACGTCGTCGTCTGCGGTCATGGCAACGCCGGAGGTTGCAGAATATTTGCGCACAGCCTCGGCAAAAGTGCGTTCACGGTAAATAAATCGCACCACTGGCCACATAAAAGTAGAAACGAGCAAAACAACCAGCAGAAGACTAAGGGCAACAACACGTACTGCACTGATTCTTTTCAACAGATTCATCAGACACTCCAGCTTTCCCCAACAGCCGGGGAGTGCTCATCATTCGACATCGGACAGATCCAGAATGGCCATGAAGGCTTCTTGTGGAATTTCCACTGAGCCCACCTGCTTCATGCGCTTTTTACCCTCTTTCTGTTTTTCAAGCAGCTTACGCTTACGCGAGATATCGCCTCCATAGCACTTGGCGGTCACATCTTTGCGCAGTGCACTGAGGGTCTCGCGGGCAATAATCTTGGAGCCAACAGCTGCCTGCAGCGGCACTTCAAATTGTTGGCGGGGGATAACTTTGCGCAGCTTTTTCACGAGCAACTTACCGCGTTCGAATGCGCTCGACCTGTGAACAATACAGGATAAAGCATCGACTGGCTCGGCGTTCACAAGCACGTCGAGCTTCACGAGATCGGACTCACGGTAGTCGAGGAACTCATAATCCATGCTAGCATAGCCGCGCGAAACGCTCTTGAGCCTGTCGAAGAAGTCGAACACCATTTCATTCAAGGGGAGCTCGTACTGCAGCATCACACGACTCTGCGAAAGGTAGTCCATTTTCTTCTGCACGCCCCGACGCTCAGACAAGAGCCCCATCACCGCTCCGAGATATTCCTGAGGCAGGTGGAAAGTGGCCATCACAACGGGCTCGAGAAACTTTTCGATGTTCGTGGCTGGGGGTAACATAGCTGGGTTGTCGACCCGCAGGTGCTCGCCCTTGGTGGTTGTGACCTCATAAACACATGTCGGCGCGGTAAAAATAAGATTCATTCCGTATTCACGCTCAAGCCGTTCCTGCACAATCTCCATGTGCAACAGACCGAGAAAACCACACCGAAATCCAAATCCCAATGCAACCGATGTTTCCGGCTCGTAGCTCAACGAACTATCGTTCAACGTGAGTTTGGCCAAGGCGTCTTTCAGAGCTTCATATTGGTTTGATTCAACTGGAAAGACCCCTGCGAACACCATTTGCTTGGCTTTTTTGAAACCGGGTAGCGGTTCGACTGTTGAGCCTTCCGCACAAATCGTGTCGCCCACGCGTGTATCGCGAACGTCTTTTACGTTTGCAATGATGTAGCCCACTTCACCAGCGCTGAGAACTTCGCGCGGAAAAGCACGGATGCACATCACACCTACTTTTTGAACTTCAAAACTTTTGCCACAACTCATCATTGTGATGCGGTCACCAACCTTCACAGCTCCATCAACAACACGCACAAGCACAATGACGCCCTGATAGCTATCGAACCAGCTATCAAAAATAAGCGCCCGGAGAGGCTCTTTACGATTATCTGGCGGAGCTGGAATGTTATTGACGATGCTCTCAAGGATATTTTCGACCCCAAGACCGGTCTTGGCACTACAAGGCACTGCGGTCGACGTATCGATGGCCAATTCTTCCTCGATTTGTTCGCAAACCTTCTGGTAGTCGGCACTTGGCAAATCCACTTTGTTGATGACTGGAAAAATTTCTACGCTGTTGTCCATCGCCAAATAAACGTTGGCGACCGTCTGCGCTTCCACCCCTTGAGTCGCGTCCACAACGAGCAAAGCGCCCTCGCAGGCACTCAGACTGCGGCTGACCTCGTAGGTGAAGTCGACGTGCCCGGGAGTGTCAATCAGGTTAAGCGTGTAGGTTTTGCCATCATTCGCTTTGTAATTGAGAGTCGCTGTTTGAGCTTTAATGGTGATGCCACGCTCACGCTCGAGCTCCATGCTATCGAGGATCTGAGCCTGCTTCTCGCGATCTGCTACCGCACCGGTTTTCTCAAGGATCCGGTCGGCGAGAGTCGACTTGCCATGGTCGATATGGGCAATAATGCAAAAATTACGAATCAAACTTGGATCTACGCCATATTGAGACATTCTGTGAGCGACTCCGCCAATTCTGCAACGAGCTCAGCCCCTGCAGTTCTTGCCGAGGCTTCCGATACAAGCATCTGACACGCCTCAGTGACACACGTCAAACCCATGAGGCTCAGAAACAGGGGGATTTGTGCGCGGAGTTTTGACTCAAACGAGAAAGTTGCGAGGGGCGGCTCTTTTGAGCCTGCTTGCAGCCTTTCCCTGGGTTGCCCTTGCTGCCGAGCCCACCCCTCAGCCCGTTGTTCTGGATGTTCCGCTCAGCTCGTCGGAAATCGGCAGCGTGCGTGAAGAAGACTCCCTGATGACCTGGAAAATTCAGAAATTCCTTTACAATGACGGCACTATCCTGGCGACAGTGGCGGGCATCCAGTTCGAGGAAGCTTTGGGGCTCAGCGTTGTCGTGATTGACCCTCCCCCAGCCGAGGTCGCAGAAAAGCTGCCCTCAACCACCCTGGATATCACCGGCGGTGCCGAGAAGAAGCTGCCCGGCGAATCTCCGCGTGCAGAAATTCAGATTCGTAATCTACTTGTCGAGCTCAGTGATCTGGCACGCCCCGAAAGCGAGACCCGCGCCGCGCTCCCCACATGCGAGCGGGGCGGTCGGCGAGCAGTGGTGTTCGTGCGTCCGGCACAAACAGCACGCACTTTTGGAATCGACACGCCACGAGCAACAGAGCTTAGCAAATACGGTCGTGCCGCCTGTCTTCGCTGGAATGGAATACCGGAAAAACGCTGAAACTGAATTTAGAATGATGCGCCGAATTGGCTCTCGGTCTCTTTCAGGTGAGCGCTGCCACTTGCGCTAAGAGATCGCCCCCGCGGGGTTCGATTGATGAAACCAATCGAGACAAGATAAGGCTCGTAGACGTCTTCAAGAGTTGTTTTTTCTTCATGCAGCGCAGCCGCAATCGACTCCAAACCAACAGGTCCTCCGTCGTGGCGATCGCGCATGATTCTGAGGAATTCGCGATCCATGCGCGCTAGCCCACGCGCATCGACACCCAGGCGATTCAGTGCGGATTCAACACCCTCAACATCCACGATCTGTTTGCCATTCACCAATGCAAAATCCATCACACGTTTGAGAAGCATATTGGCAATACGAGGCGTGCCGCGGCAACGCGCAGCAAGAACAAGAGCAGCGGACTCATCGAGGATAAGATTCATCAGCCGGGCACTGCGGCGAATAATGATGCCAAGACTTTGCGTTGAATAGTAATCAAGATGTTCAACAATACCAAAGCGATCGCGCAATGGAGCGCTCAACGCACCGGCACGAGTGGTTGCACCAATCAATGTAAAAGGCTTCAGATCAAAACTCACCGACCGAGCCGATGGACCCTGACCAATCATGACATCGAGGCGTCCGTCTTCCATTGCTGAATACAAAACTTCTTCCACATGGGATGGCAGGCGGTGAATTTCATCGATAAAAAGAACCGTATTTGACTCAAGATTTGCCAACAGCCCCATGAGGTCTGCAGGACGCTCAATCACCGGACCTGCGGTGATTTTCAGGGAGCAGTCCATGGTCTGCGCAATAATTCCTGCCAGAGTTGTTTTACCAAGTCCTGGTGGCCCATGCAAAAGCACGTGATCAAGCATTTTGCCGCGCAAACGGGCTGCCTGCGTGTATATTTTGAGATTTTCAACGACACGTTCCTGACCAGGGTATTCATCGAATGTGCGCGGCCTCAGGTCGGTGCGTTCGTTTTCAAACGCATCGGCGCTGCGCGCAAATTCAGTGAAGACAACGTGATCTTGTTCGGTCACTTGGTGCGCCCCAAAAGATGTCCAGAAAGTTGCTTCAATGCTTCCTTGAGAGCAACTTCAAGAATGATTTCCTCGCCCGCAGACTGGCGCTTCTCCAGCCCTTGAACGAGCTCGCCGATTTGCTTGTCTTTGTATCCAAGATTTTGCAGTGCACTGCGGACGTCTTCAATAACCGAAGTTTGAACCCAGCGCGATTCAGCAAAAAGAGGCATCGTTGATGTGGTCGTTGCCTTGCCCTTGAGCAGGTCGAACGCTTCGGTGCTTTGCAGTGCAGCCATGACTTTCTGTGCTTTAGTGCGCAACTCAAGCGCGAGGCGCTCGGCAGTGCGCGCTCCCACTCCGGGAACGGAGGTCAGTGCTGCGAGATTTTCATCGATAATGGCACGACAGAGTTCTACACCTTCGAACGGACCCATCAGAGCCAGAGCAAGCTTTGGGCCAACTCCAGTCACACTCACAAGCATTTCGAAAACCGTGCGGTCGGCACGGGAGACGAAACCGAAGAGCCGGAGCGAGTCTTCACGCACATGCGTATGAACCGACAAACTGACGGATTCGCCGAGGGCGGGCATGCGGCAGAGGGTTGATGCCGGTACCTGAACCTCGTAACCCACACCGTTCACATCCAAAACAATGCAATCACTCGACTTTTCAACGAGTGTGCCGCTGAGTTTGCCTATCATGCACGGAGCCTCCTGCATTCAGAGCTACCGGATGCGGCGAACTCCGTCAAATCGCCAACACAATGCAGCCCTTACCTTTGCCGCTGGAGTGCCGATAACAAAAGTAAGCAGCGTGGAGGCAACTCACCATGGCGTTTTGGGCTAAAAAGAAATCAGAAGTAGAAATCGACAAAAAAGAAGCCGCGGGCAACAATCTTCTGAAGAAGAAGGACGAAAAAAAAGGTGCGCCGCCCAAACGCATCGACAACTTGCGTATCGCGCAGAAACTTAACGTCAGCTTAAGAAGTCTGGGAACGGGTAATGAATACCACTTCCTGACCAAGGATCTTTCGGCAACGGGGATGTTCGTGTTGTGCTCCGATCACCGCCGTTACCCATTCATGGTTCAAAGCACACTGCTCGAAGCCACCGTGCATCTCCAAGCGCATGGCAATGAGGAGCTTCATGAGCTGCGCTGCCTGTGCAAAATTGCTCGTCTCGTGGAGGGCACCGTCTCAGGATTCGGAGTACGAATTGTACAAATTGCCCCTGAGCAAAGACTTGCTCTTGAGCAGTTCATCGCCAAGCACGGTTCTCCTGAAAACTTTGTACCCTACTCCGGCGGCTCTGAAGACACAAAAACCAACGCGGAAGTCCCACTGCCTCCGCCCGCACCTGCACCTGCTCCCGAGGCCGACCCGAATTCTGGTGAAATTGGCACGGATGCAGCACCACGTTCACTGGCTCACACCGCCTGAGCTGAGGGCGCGAAAATTGCCTCGCTGGCCAAAATCATGTAGAGGCGAGAGGCCTTAGGTTCTCTCGCTTTTTCAGGCCATGAGGAGTCATCAATGTTTTTCAGCAAAGCTTCTGGCAACATGAAGTCCGTGATTGCCACTGCGTTCGCTTCAGCAACACTTTTCGTATCGATGAATGCGCAGGCGCAGCAAAACACCCAAGCAGACCGTCGCAACAACCAAGAAGTTTTCTTGAACATGGGCGACGAACCACCGAGCATGGATCCCAACAAAGGTGTGGACTCCGTCTCGTACTTCTGGCTTGGGCACCTCTTTGAAGGCTTGATGACCACCGACAAAAACGGAAACATCGTCCCCGGTGCGGCAAGCAATGTTGCTGTAAGCGACTCCGGCAAGACCTACACGTTCACCATTCGCCCCAATGCAAAATGGCATGACGGCAAGAAGGTAACGGCCAAGGATTTCGAATACGCTTTCCAACGTTTGGTTGATCCTGCATTTGCAAGCGAATACGCATTCATTGCAGAAACCGCACAAATCGCCAACGCCGCCGAAATCATCAAAAAGAAGAAGCCCGTCGGCGAACTCGGCGCCAAAGCAACCAACGATTCCACGTTCGTTGTGAAGCTTGAAAACCCGGTCGCGTTCTTCAAGTCACTGATGGCTTTCCAAGCGTTCTTCCCCGTGCGCAAAGATATCGTCGAAAAGAATGGCGATAAATTTGCAACCAACGTTGATACCATCATTGGCAACGGCCCATTCAAGTTGGTGTCTTGGAAAAAAGAAACAAGCATGCGCATGGAAAAGGCCTCGACCTACTGGAATGCTGCAGCTATCAAGTTGCGCGCCATCGAGGCTCCTGTGATGCTCAAAGATGTAGGAGCTGCGTTCAACAACTTCAGAACCGGCGGCCTCGACATGACCGGTCTCGACAAAGAGCGTCTTGAAACGGCTCAGCGCGAGCGCCTTCAGGTCAAGACCTATGCCGATGGTGGCGTGTTTTTCCTTGAAATGAATCAGCGCTCAGGCAAACTCTTCGAAAACAAAAAACTGCGCCAAGCACTGCGCACGGCCATCAGCCGCCGCGAGTACATCAGCAAGGTCACCGGCGTTCCAGGCGACAAACCCGCCTTTGGTTTGGTGCCCGACTACATGCCCGGCGTGAACAGAACATACCGCCAAGAAGCAGCCCTGAACTACCGCGACGGCGACATCGCCGGTGCCAAGAAACTCATCAAGGAATATCTGGCTGAAACCAAGCAGAGCAAAGTTCCACCGTTCTCGATTCTCGCAGGCGACTCTCCCAACGCCAAGAAGGAGTCTGAGTACCTTCAGGCACTGCTCAAGAACGTGTTCGGAACAGACGTTAAAATCGACAGCGTGCCCTTCAAAACCCGTCTTCAAAAACAGCGTGATGGCCAGTTCGACATTGTTTCTGCAGGATGGGGTCCTGACTACCTCGACGCTATGACCTTCATGGATCTGTTCATGACCACCAACGGCAACAACCATGGCGGGTACTCTAACAAAGCATTCGATGAGCTCATCACAAAGGCACAGCGTTCGGGGAGCATGGCTGAGCGAGTCAAGCTTTTCCAGGAAGCTGAAAAGATGCTGGTCGTAACCGACTCCGCCATTGTGCCCATCATTCAAAGAGGTCGTGCATACCTGTTGGCCGAAGGCCTGCAGGGCGTGCGGCGCAACCAGGTTGGCCAAGACCCGGACTTCCGGTTCGCCTCCTGGTCAGGAGCTTCTGCCAAGAAGTGACCAAATCGAAGCCCCGCCCTGCGGGGCTTTTTTTTGCCCTGAGGGTGTTACAAGGCAATAAAAAAACGCCTTAAATTACGGCTCCGCCCACCCACACACGAGGCATTTCTGCTCAATCAACTAAACTTATAAATATCTAATTTAATTAATCTTTATTGAAAGCGGGGCTGCTTGACCAGAGGTTGAAGACGTGGCAAAAGTCCTTCTCTTTGCCAAAGAACTCTGAAAGCGAGTTTGGCAAATCAGGAGATTCGGGCTTCCCCTTTCGCCTCATCTGTTTAGTAGAGGAAAATTTCGATGCGCCTGCTGCGCTTTATTCTCCAACGTCTTTTCCTTGCAGTGATTACGCTGCTGACCCTCTTCACACTCACATTTTTCCTCATGCGTGCCGTGCCGGGTGACCCTCTTATGCGCACAAAGGAAATTCCGGAAGAGACGCGCAGAAACCTTGAGCAGCGTTATGGCCTCGACAAGCCTCTGCACCAGCAATATTTTCTGCAGCTCTCGCGTATTTTTATTCATGGCGATTTTGGAACAAGCTTCCGCACCGTCGGACGTGAAGTGAACGATATTATCCGTGAACAATTTCCTGTCAGTGCTGGAGTTGGGATCGTTTCCGTTCTGATTGGTGTGACAACCGGTATTGCGCTCGGAATTATCGCTGCTCTTTACCGTAACAGCGTTATCGACCGTTTTGCGATGTTCCTCTGCGTTGCTGGAATCTCGCTCCCGTCGTTCTTGTTTGCATTCATTTTTCAATACAGTCTTGCGGTCTATCCGCTCACCCAATTGGGCTTTAATCCAGACACCTGGTTGCGTCCTGCGGGTTGGGGCGAACCACGCGATTTCATCATGCCATCCATTACGCTCTCGCTCGGAATCATTGCCTCCATCACCCGAATGCTGAAGAGCCAGATGATCGAAGTCGGTTTCTCCGAGTACGTGAAAACCGCAAAGGCCAAGGGAGTGTCGTTGGCTCGTTTGGTCGTTATGCACCAAATCCGCAACGCCATTCTCCCCATCATCTCAATTATCTTTCCCATCTTGGTTTTCACCATGTCGGGATCGCTCATTATCGAGGGTGTGTTTGGTATTCCCGGCCTCGGCCGCGCCTACATGACCTCCATCCAAAACTCCGACTACAACGTGATCATGGGTCTGACTGTGTTTTTCGGAGGCTTCCTGATCATTATGAATCTCATCACTGACATCCTCTACGGCGTGATTGACCCACGCATCCGTGTCGGCTGAAAAGGAAAGCACGCCATGAAAAACAACAACCTCTCTCCGCACGAATTGACGGCCGATGAACTCTCCGATGCGCGTCTCTTCACGCCGCAGCCGGCGCAGGGTGCAGCAGCCGAGCAGCTCAGCCGTCCTGTCGTTGGCTACTGGAAAGACGCACTGATTCGACTTTCTAGAAATCGCATTGCCGTTTTTGCGCTTGCGCTCATTGTGTTCGTGGCGCTCGTTGGTGTTGTCGGGCCTTGGTTCTTCCCAAACACAAGCGATGGCACACCCTACGAGAACAGCCAGAACCTGAACTTCATCAACCAAGGCCCAACGCTTGGTAAACCTGTTCTTGTCATCGAAGACGCGCCACAGTTCATGGATGATAAAGTCGATGAAACCTACGACTTCACCGCTCCACTTCTGAAGAGTGGCGAACTGACTCCCCCCAGCGCATTTGCTGTGGTGGGTCAGGCGACTGTCAATGGTGTTACGATGAGCTGGAATCCCGTCCGCGGTGTTTCCGGATATCAAATCTACCGCACAGTGGTTTCTGGACAGCCTATCAGCATTGAGGACGTGGTCACGGATGCGGGCATGCGCGGTCTCCAGGTCGCTACCATCAGCAACCCTGCTCAAACCACCTACACCGACAGCTCGGGGCTGAACCCTGCGGAGCAATACATTTACTCGGTGGTCGCCTATGTGCTCGACCCCAATACACAGGAAGAAACCGTTTCCGAGCGCGCAGAAGCGCTTCAGGCCTCACTCGTTCAGACCATCTCTCTTGCCGATGCTCAGGCACTTAAGGCCGATGCCCAGGTCGGCGAAACCATCCGTGGGCATGCACACCTCTTCGGAACCGATGCACTTGGTCGCGACATTCTTGCTCGCATGATCACCGGTACACGCATCGACTTCTTCCTCGCACTTCTGGTTCCAACGGTCTCACTGCTCATCGGGTTGTGCTACGGTGCGATCTCCGGTTTGATGGGCGGCAAGGTCGACATGATCCTCATGCGCATCGTTGAAATTCTCGACACACTTCCTGAACTTCTGCTTCTCATCCTTATCCAAGTGGCCTTGGGCAAAGGTGTAGGCAGCCTTGTGATCGCACTGTGTGCTTTCTCCTGGACTGGCTACGCGCGCGTGCTGCGTGGCGAAGTGCTGCGCTTGCGTGAAATTGAATTCGTGCATGCGAGCCGCTTGTTGGGCGCACCCCTCATGTCCATCATTTTCAGACACGTTGCTCCGAACCTTTTGGGCATCATTATCGTAATGTGGTCGGCTCAGATCCCGCGCATCATTACATCTGAAGCCTTCCTCTCCCTGTTTGGCTTGGGTGTTGAAGCCCCCATGGCCACCTGGGGTACTGTGCTTCAAGATGCCGCTGCTCACTTCCAGCAATATCCCGCTCAGTTCTTCCTTCCAGCGAGTATTCTGGCTGCAACTTTGTTGGCCTTCTACACCCTGGGTGACGCACTGCGCGATGCATTTGATCCCAAACTCCGCGGGCGCGATTGATTCTCACGATCAAACCGCAACGCCTTCGAGCCCTGCGAGACGAAACAAGGATACAGACAATGCGAAACACAGAAACCAACACGACAGCGCCACAGCCCAACGCTCCGCAAGGCCTGTCCACACAAAAAGACGCCAACCCGGTGGTTCTTCAGGTGCAAAACCTGTCGGTGAACTTCCGTGTGTATGGTGGACAAGTCTTTGCTGTTCGAGATGTTTCGTTCCATGTGCGAGCCGGCGAATG
Organism: Betaproteobacteria bacterium; assembly: GCA_016868315.1. Lineage (GTDB taxonomy): Bacteria > Bdellovibrionota_B > Oligoflexia > Silvanigrellales > Silvanigrellaceae > RFOM01. The sequence goes on along the minus strand of VGHE01000002.1, from coordinate 353,394 downwards.
CTTGTGCATTGTGGGTGAATCGGGTTCAGGAAAGTCGGTCACGGTTCAGTCGCTCATGGGGCTGTCTAGTGGTCAAATCACTGGAGGCAAAGCGCTCCTGAACGGCAAAGACCTCATTGCAATGAGTCATGGTGAACGCCGCAGACTTCTTGGCAAAGACATTGCAATGATCTTCCAAGATCCTCTCGCAAGCTTGAATCCAACCATGACGATTGGCAACCAGATCGAAGAAGCGATCAAACTTCACACAACTCTCGACAGCGCCGCCCGCAAAAACCGGGTCATTGAGTTGCTTGAGCTGGTGCGTATTCCAGAGCCACGGCGCCGTTTGGGTCAGTATCCACACGAGCTTTCGGGTGGCATGCGTCAACGTGTGATGATTGCCATGGCACTCTCGTGCAACCCGAAAGTTTTGATTGCCGACGAGCCAACCACAGCACTCGATGTAACCATCCAGGCTCAAATTCTTGCGCTCATTCAGGAGCTCGCACGCCGCTTCAACATGGCCACAATTCTCATCACCCATGATCTGGGTGTTGTTGCTCAGATGGCCGAGCGGGTTGCAGTCATGTACGCCGGAAAAATTGTTGAAGAAGGCACTGCTGATGAAGTCTTTTACGCTTCGAAGCACCCCTACACAGTTGGTCTGAAAAGGGCGATGCCCAAAGATACAGGTGCGCTCGATGAGCCTCTGCAGCCCATTCCTGGCACACCTCCTGATCTTTTCGCGCCGCCTCCAGGATGTGCCTTTGCGGCGCGTTGTTCGGCTGCGCTCACTATTTGCCATCGCAAGCAGCCCCCCGAAACAAAATCTGGAAGTGCTCGCGTTTCGTGCTGGCTCCAACACGAAAATGCAGCACAGTACCGTGCCAGCGCTGGAATCAGCACCTGTGGCGAACTTCCTCAGGGAGGAACTCTCTCGTGACACAAAGTCAGACCCTTATTGAGGTAAAGAACCTCTGCAAATATTTCGACCTAGGACGCGGCGCCAAGCTGCACGCGGTCGATGATGTGAGCTTGAAAATCTTCAAAGGTGAAACTCTAGGACTCGTGGGCGAATCCGGATGCGGAAAGTCTACACTTGGCCGAGTTCTTGTTCGGATGTATGACCAAACGTCCGGCAATTACACGTTCGACGGTCAGGCTGTACCGCCCTCGCTGAGCTTTGCGCAACGCAAGAATTTTGCGCGCCAGGCGCAAATGATTTTCCAAGATCCTTATCAGTCACTTAACCCGCGCATGACTGTTGGCGACATCATCGCGGAAGGGCCAGCCATTCACGGAGAGTGGCAAGGGAATCAGCGCAAAGACCAGATCATGAATTGGCTCAATCGCGTTGGACTCGTGCCGGAGCACGCGATGCGCTTTCCGCATGAATTCTCGGGCGGTCAAAGACAGCGCATTGGGATCGCTCGCTCGCTTGCTCTCAACCCGCGTTTTGTCGTGTGCGATGAACCCATTTCTGCACTCGATGTTTCGGTTCAGGCGCAAGTCGTTACGTTGCTGCAAGATTTGCAGCGTGAATTCGGGCTCACCTATCTGTTCATTGCGCACAGTCTCAGCATGGTGCGCTACATCTCGAACCGCATGGCAGTGATGTACCTGGGCAAGGTTGTTGAAATTGGGCCAAGCGAAGAACTCTACAGTTCTCCGCTGCATCCCTACTCCGAGGCTTTGATTGCCGCGAACCCATTCCCCGATCCCAAACGTGAACGTACCCGCGAACACAAGTTGCTTGGCGGTGAAATCACCAGCCCGGTCAACCCCAAACCCGGTTGTCGTTTTGCCAATCGGTGCCCCATTGCGACCGACAAATGCCGCGCTGAAACGCCTGTTTTGAAGGAATCAAAGCCAGGCAGATTTGTTGCCTGCCATTATCGTTGATGGTTCAAGCGTGCCTCCTAGGCTCCCTTTTTTTGGGTCTACGCTGAAATGTGGCTCAAAAAAGAGGGAGTCTGGATCATGTCTCATGCGTCGCGTCATCCCAGCCGACTCGCACACACACTAAATCCTCGAACCGCACTGCTGCCGTGGACAAGTGCCTTGGCACTCTGTGGCATTGCACTCTCTGGTTGCGGCCTGACTGATGTTTACCAAGACAAAGAAAAGCGTTGCAAAATCAACTGCAGCGCCGAAGATTCGTCCGAGCAAAAGAACGATGAACCGTTTAATTTGAGTCTCGACTTTTGGAACCAAAACACGCCGCGTTCTAAACTCGACCCTGCGACCGAGGTCAGCGCGCTTCTCAGAAGCAATCCATTCAAGCTTTTGGCCAATGCACTGAAGACGGTCAGCGATGATGCGAATGAAGCAAAACAAACAGTCACAACATCTCCCGATTCACCGCAAGCTCAATGCCTCAAAGAGGTGTTTACGGCTCCGTTTGCAAAATCGACCGACACCACAACCGCAACTTTGGACTATGGCAAATGCGTTGATCTGGCCAGACTCCGAGAGCGCCTGAACTCCAGCCGGAACACCGACCGCGATGGTAAGCTCAAGGTTCTTGAAATTGGCTCTGCACTTCTCATTAAAACTGCGGGCAGTTTGCCGACGTTGGCGGGTGGCGATGCTCTGCATGACGCTGGCAACGGATTCGAACTCGCGTCTTTTTTTCCCTTCAAACTCTTGCGTGGCAGCGACCTCACCCAACCCAATGCGGTGCGTTCATTTTCGCTCCATCTCGTTCGTGGCAGCGTTCAGGGAGTCGCGCTTGAACGTACTTCGGCAGCAGCTGTGCTGAAAAAATCATGGGGACTCCTTTACGCAGGGCTCGATGAACGCTCTCCGCTAAAGCTCGAATGGAAACCGGGTGCCGGAGAGCTCAAGCTCGTGGGCAGTCTCGCAACGCTGAGCGCGTCCTTTCAAAAACCGACCACTCAAACGCAGTGGGAGGCATTCGGTTACAGCCGGGAGTTTATTTTCGCAGATTTCACGATCAGCGCACCCGCACTCGAACTCAACACCCAACTGGGTTGGAGTGACCAGGTCAACATGTCAGGAAGTTACTTCCTGCGCCTTAATGGTGACCTTGTTGGCACAGGTGGCTCTTCCAGCCAGCTCTTTCGTTTTCAGGGGCTCGGGCGTGCCTGTGTATTGAATGTGGGTCTGGTGACGGGATTCCAAGGCGAAGTGCCGGTGGAACAACCGCTTGGGCAGATTAGCATTTGCAACAGTGCACAATGAGCATCCTGATTCTTGCTTGGAACTCGTCAGAAACTGAAGACAAAACTCACCTTCCGCTGGCTTGATAGTTTTGCTCTCTCTGTGCTAGTCTCCGCTGATTATTCGAGTTTCCTTGGAAAATTCGAAAGTTGACCACGACCTTTGGGAGAGTCACCTTGAACCCAAATTACGAGACCCTTGAGCAAATCTATCGCCTCGACATTGACGCCGGCGCAGCCACAATGGACTGGAGAAACGCCCAGAAAGAGCTCAATGAGCTTGCAAAGCGCACAAAGGCCAACGAAGACCTCATCAGCAAAACCAAAACCGACATGGCGTTCCTCGAAGGTGAATTGCGGCGCCAGTACAAGCGTGCTGATGAACTCGAAGAGCGCAAAAATGAGCGTTCTGCGAAGCTCTTCAGTGCACGCAACGACGACGAACACCGCGCGCTGAAGCGTGAAGTGGATAACCTCGATCGCGACCTGCGTGATTCTTCACGCCGCACCGAAGAAACCGAAGTGCGTATCGAACAGCTGAAAGCTATTCTGATCAAAGCCGAGAACGATTTGAAAGAGTCGCTTTCCGCAACTGCTGATGAGCGGCAGAAGGCTCAAGATGCAGAAGCTCGTTCATCTGGTCGTCTGAATGAAATTGGCGGTATTCGGGATACGTATCTGGCTCGTCTAGATGACCGCATCGGCCAGCACTACATGCGTATCGCAAAGCTCACACGCAACCCCAACGGTCCCGTGACACGCGTGATTTCGGGTGCCTGTGGCAATTGCCACCTTAGCCTATCGCCACAGCTGTTGAACAACATGGCGCGCGGGAAAGACATTGAGTTTTGTCCGAGCTGCAATCACATTTTGTTGCCGCACAACCCTGCCTGATTCAACCTCAGGCGGCGCGCGTCACAAATAGAAGTGCGACGCCTGATGTTCCATGCTGTAGCGCAGCAAAAACTTATCAAGAGCGCGCTGGGCTTGAACTCCTAGGTTCAGAAATCGAATACCCACCCCCTTGGGTGTATGCCGCACAACTTGACCCTGAATTTTCAGGAGTTTTCCCTCGATTGTCAGACTCATTTGAAAAATCGCACCAATCCCAGGTGTCGAGGCCTTCTGAGAAATGGCAAGGTGAATGCCCTCGCTGCTCACATCGAGTGTCTCGGCTGTAAAGGTGTCGCGCCCATCGCTCAGTTCCACCTCGAGTGTCTGGTGAATCCGCTCGGTGTCGCGCGTTTTCTGCGCCGAAAGCCTTTTAATCTCTTTCAAATAGCGTGGGCGTGGTGCGGGCTTCACGATAAACGCGCTTGCTCCGACTGCGTTGGCGGACTTCTTCAGCGCAGGGTCACCCGACACACTCGTCACAATTATCTTTACGTCGCGGTTGCGGGATTCCTTCTTCAGGAGCGGGATAAGGTCTATTCCCTTCTGCCGCGCAAATGCAGCATCGATAATCACAACGTCGATCCACTCTTTTGCGATCACGGATTGAGATTCAGGAACACTCCCGGCGGCAATCACATTGAAACCGACGCTGGAAAAGTAACTCCGCTCAATCTCCGCCGTCACGCTGACGTCTTCAATCAGCATGAGCGTGACCGGTGCACTCTCAGGAGACCCATTGATTGATTCGGCAGCGACCATAGCGTAAATCCCTTTCAAAGAAGAAACCGCGGAGCGTTCGACCGCCCATGTGGGGCAGTTCGGAGTCCTGCCGGACAACTTTAGGGTAATTTTCCATGTGGCCACGTCTATCACCCGAAGATCTCGGTCTTTTTGAGCCTTTTCGCTGCTTCAAAGAAAATTCCCAAAGCCCTGTCCGGGCTGTCTTTTTCGACATTGGAAGCGTGCTCATTGACCTCGATTGGGACAGCTTTTTTGCGCGTCAACAGGAACTCAACCCTGACGATAAAAATTTCTCTGTCGACCGGATGATGACCAGAATCCGGGAAAATCAGTTGATGGTGCGCTGGTGCACTGGTCATCTTGGTCCATACGAGTACGTCGAGGGAATGCTCGAGGCCGCCGGCCACAGCAAGGATAAAGCACAGCGGCTCGCCTACGGAACAGAACGGCTGAGCAACGGAGCTTATGCTCCTGCACTCGTGAAGGAGCTGAGCAGTCTTATTGTTGGTCCGGCTCGTCCGCGGATTGTGCGCCTCATCCAAACACTTCGGAAAAAGAACTACATTGTCGGCGCCCTCAGCAACGCGACTCCATGGCATGAGAGCGACATTATGCGCACGACTTCGCTGCATGAGCTTTTCGACGTGGTTGTTTTCAGCCAGGATGTCGGAAGTGAAAAACCCGACGCGAAAATCTATGAGAGTGCTCATCAGGCTGCACAAAAAATCTATGCGATGCGCTCACCAAACAAAGCGTCGACTCTCGATACAGCACAGCTGGCGTTTGTCGATGACACCCCTATCAACGTTCGTGCAGCTCGCAACTTGGGCTGGCAATCGAGCCTGGTGTGTCTTTTGAAGGATGATCTCCTTTCAAAGGCGCGTGCACTCGATGCCGACACACTGGCTCAGCTCTCAACTCAATCACAGAACCTGGTTTTCGGTGACGAAGCTGCTAAACGCGTCGAAGGCCTATTTGTTGAGCTTCTTTCTTCGGCAGGAAAATGAAATGAACACTCCCTCCATAGCCCAAGCAGGCCACGAAAAAAAACGCAGAATTGCATTTTTCGATTCCGGGCAAGGTGGGCTCACCGTGTGGGAGTCGGTTGTCTCGCGCCACCCCACGCTCAACACAATCTATCTCGGTGACAATGCGCGCTACCCTTACGGAAACAAAGGAGCAGACACAGTCACACGCTATGCGAGCGAAGCAATTCTATTCCTCGCTGCCCAACGCGCAGAATTGATTGTGGTGGCCTGCGGTACGGCCTCGAGTGTTGCGGTCGAACGACTCAAGCAGGTCTTTCGCTTGCCCGTAGTGGGTATTGTTGAAGGATTTTGTGCCGAAGCCGCTGCCCTTATTGCAAACAACCGCCGCATCGCGGTTCTCGGAACCCGCTTCACCGTCGCCAGCGGACGCTTTGAGGCAGTGCTGCGCCAAAATGGAATCAACAACGTCTGGCAACGCGCCTGCCCTCTTTTTGTACCCCTGGTTGAGGAAGGTGTCTCACAAGGCGAAATCGCTGAAGCAGCTTGTCGCATGTATCTCTCAGATATCCCCGATGATGTCGATGTGGTCATGCTTGCCTGTACACACTTCCCTCGCTTTGCAAGTGCAATCGCAAACACCTTGGGAGCATTGAAGAACCGTACAGTGATATTACGCTCTTCTGAGGGCGACACGCGGCTTTATTCATGTGCATCGGCTCAAGACCCAATAATCCTTCTCGACAGTTCATCGTCAGTTGTATCCGCGGTGGATGCTTTTCTGGCCTCACACGCAAATCAAAATGAGTTTCACAGTGGCGAGTGCTCGCTCTACTGCACTGACGCGCCGGCAAGATTTGCACAGGTGGCACAGGTCTTCGCACAAAAGACTCTGCCAGAGCCAAAGCTGATATCTCTGGGTAGTCTGTAAGAAGAGTCAACGGCGACTCTCACGCTGCAATGAGTTCCCATGCCTTGGTTCTCATTTCTCCGATCCACCACAGGACGTGAATTTGTGTTTCCGCCTCTAAACACGGCGTGAAGCACTGCACTCTTGCTAGTAGTTTGAGGGTGGAGAAATGAAGGCCAAAACAGTGTTCAATGGCTTTTGCAACCAGCTTGCGGGGTTCTGGCAGGCCGTCCGCACACAGACCTCTGGCTTTGCAACACCTGCGGTGATTGCAGTGTTGGTGTGTGTCGTCGCTGGCATCGCGCTTCAGCGACAAGCCGATACACAGGCGAAAACAACAAATCTCGCAAGTCGAGGCCCTGCGCACCAGCAGCTGACTGACTGGGTTGCCGAATTCTATGCCTGCCCACAGGGTGCATTGGAAGGCTCCTGCAAACGCGTCTTCCAGCGCCAGAATGATGGAAAATATTCCGTTGCAAACGAGCGCCTCCCTCTCGGGCGCGGTCGCTTTGTTTCCGACACGCAGTTTTCGAGCCGCCCAACCCACGTTCGCCTCAGCCATCGTCTTTCTGACGAAGAGAACCAACTTCTACAAAAAAACTGGTCGAAAGATAAACCTGTTCTTGCTTTGACCGGATTTCCGGTGTGTGACGGCGGCAATTGCAAGTTGGAAGATTTCGTGTTGCCCATGAACCGCATCACAGTCGACAAGAAAAACTGGATTCAATTCGACTCACCCGTAACCGCCGATGGGCAATTTGGCCCACAAACCTTGCCGCCGGTTCTCGTTTCACAGAGTAAGGCTCATCAGGTCTTTTCTATTCTCACTGAAAAGCAAAACGGATTTTTCTTTGAATTCGGACTTGCGGTTCTTGCTCCAATCATGGCCATTGCATTGACCATTTGGGCAGGAAAGCCTCGCATCTACATGGCTTTCTCTCATTTTCTCGTTGCCAAATCGCTTTGGGTTCTTGTTGCTGCCGACACGCTGATGCAACAGCCCATTATTCTCAGCAAACTCTCTCTCAAAGGAAGTTTTGCCTTGTCTGCCTTCCTCGCAGGCTGGGTGTTTGCAGCTGCAATGAACTTCCTATCGATTGCCTGGTGCCAGAAGTACCTCTCACGGCGCATGACAACCACGCTTGGAGCCGGATTTGCGCTCCTAGCACTGCTGAGCACCTACTTTGCGAGCTCTCCGTCGAATGCAGCGGTTGTCACTTTGCGCACCTTTGAATTTGTGATTGCAACCTCGTGCGCGCTGTTGATTGCTTCTGCATACGTTGCTCTCAAACAACAGAGCTGGAACAACCGGCTGGCCGACTTCCTGCGCAACATCTGGAAGCCCGAACAAGGTACGCGCTGGGAACAACAGATGAAGGGGCTCCTTGTAAGTTTTAGCGTTGCCAGCGTTGTTGGACTTTGGGTCATCGTGGAGTCGAAAAGCAACCCATTCGTTTTCAACTGGGGGGCAATCCTGATGCCAACCATGTTGACCTTCGTGCTGCTGACCTCACGCCCACAACTGACCCAGGCCGATGTTCAAGTTCACAAAGATCATGTGGAGCAACAAGAGCTCCTGGTGAAATTACTTTCGCAGTTGGGCACCTTTAAGCATCGCGGCCAAGCCATTAGTCTGGTTGTTAATTTCTGCAACCGAGAGCTGCCAAAGTTGGGCTTCGAAACCCCGCAGTATGTGGAAATTCAAACCAACGCAGGCAATGAAGAGGCTGATGAGGCCTACGATGTGGTGATTCGCTCAGCGGTACGCGGCCCTCATCAAACCTTTGGTTGGATCATTGCCCGCGCGCGAAAACGCACCGAGAAAACTGCCATCGGTGAGCGAATTGTTGAAGCGCTCAGCTCTGCATTAGCACTTCACCTCGACAGCATCATCCGCACCTCGCTTCTCGAAAGCGAATCCAATACAGCTCAGAAATTTGTTCCACGTGACCTTGTGCGCTTTTTTGGTGTGACAAACTTAGGTCAGTTGGATGCAGCGCAGGAATACCGCTTCTACGGAACAGCTGTGAGCGTCTCGATGCGCCTACCAACAGCCCGCGGACGAGAGCTCGAAGGCGCTCCTGAACGCGGTATCATCAACGAACTCTCAGCGCTCTTTATGAAAGCTACGGTCGATGCTGGCGGGTATGTGGTCAGCCAAGAAGGCTTGAAATGGACAGTCCTCTTCCGCGACATGTCGACTGCCGCTTTGAAGTGGATCGAAACAACACAAATTGCACTGAGAAACTGGAACCAGCACCGCAGTTCGCTATCCATGCCGGTTTACGAATGTAGTTTCGGGGCGCAGGTCTCAACGTTGACCTTGAGCTTTTCCGAGCACGCAGGAGTTCTGCGGCCATGGATTCAATTCGACCCACAAGGCGTTTCGGCAACGTTGGCCGACGTGGCACACGAATATAATGCAACAGCTCTCCTGAGTCAGGATTACGTATCGATGCTGGCTTCGGGGCGTGGCGCAGGCTATCTCCCAGACGCGGTTCGCCCACTCGACAAGGTCTGGAACCGCACAAAGACGGCAACCGTTGATGTGTATGAATTCTTTGGTGGTGACCCAGACGCTCGGCGAGCTGCAAAGCAAAAAACAGTTGAGACGTTTAGTCAGGGAGTCAAATTGTATCTCAGTGGACACTTCGACGCCGCACAGAGTGTCATTCGGCAGGTCACCGAGGTCGACCCGCACGACAAAGCCGCTCTGCGCCTGCTAAGCAACCTGTCGCATGGGGATGATCTCAAGGCTGCCTAGAAACCACGTTTGTCGATTCGAAAATTTTATCGGCATTGTCCGTAACAAAGCCTTGGTAATACGAACCCCATAGCCCATCCGCAGGCATGCCTTCGTGAGGATATCTGAAGGCGAATTCAACGAAGGCATAGGGCAAGAGGCGCACCCCCTCTTGAAACAGAACTGGTATTTTGTGAGCCAGGGTCGCACTTTGCTCGAGCTGAACCGAGGCTGAACCCTTGATGATTTTTCCACCCGAGTCATTCATCGCCACGGCCAATTTATTTATCAGAAATTCATTAAACTGCTCGAGAGAAGCAAACCTCTTCATGAGATGCACGCTCACGGTGAAGTGATTTGGAACCGCTCCGAAGACCAAAGTCCAGGCAGCATACTCGCTCTCGCGCAGAAGCATTTGATAATCGGTGAAACTGGGTCGCTTCCAAGCTGGGCCATTTCCCAAGTAGGAAACAAGTGAGGTTTTCAATGTTTCGAGCAGGCGCACAGAATCATTGGCCGCCGGATGAGTGGGATAATCTGCTCTTTTCAGCTCCTCCTCTGCGCGGCGCCACTCGAGCAGGGGTGAGGTTTCCAGCTGCGAAGTGTATTTTTGAATGCAGGCTCGGAACTCGGGTGAGAAATCCTTCAGCTCCAGCTCGCTGATAAAGACTTTAGGCAACACCAAATGAGCAGGTGTAGAGGGCTCAGTGGGTGGCTCCATCCAGAATGCCTTGAGGCGTTTGTCGCGAAAGACGTAGTTATCGCGCCGCCGGTATCCCATCAGACGAAACAACCCCTCCAAAACATGCGATCCGCAGTGCTCCCCAGGCAATGTTCGGAAGGCCACGTGATCCTCATGCCAGACCTCTCCCAAGGATCGCAGAGCATCTTCAACACGCGGCACTTCTTCGACCTTCATGCGGTAGTTGTTCCAGAGCTCTCTGAACACACCGTTGCCAAGACGCCCGGCCAAGCCCACATTGTCCATCCGCTTCGCCCTCCAAGAAAGAACTCACCCTCTATACAAAACACGTCATCTTTCCATTGGGAAGTGAGTGTTTTTCAAAAGCGCCGCAATGGGTTGAGTGCATCCCGGAACGGTGGTACGCGCCAGTGGAGAGCGCGGGAGTCAAGTACAACATGCCTCAGGATATTCTTTCTCTACACCGCAACGAATACCACTTCGAACACTCCCCAGGAGTGCGCGCTGTGTTGTCCGGGCCAGTCGACCCAGTGTTGGTGTCGAGCTATGCAACCCGTGAAATGCTTGAGAATTTTGTAAAGGAACTGGCACAGGAGCTCAAGGTGCCAGCCGAACGCGTGACCCTCTATCATGGCGCGGAAGACGCTCTATTCAAGATGCTCAGCTGGGCTGCCAGCAAGCGCATGGTCATCCAGACAACCACCTGGGGCTGGGCCGAATATATGCGCATGATGCAGGGTCTTGAACTCCAGGTGGTGCAGACGCCGCTCATTCGAACTGAGCAGAGCTTCGAACATCCGGAAAGGGACTTCTCCGCGGCACTGGAAAACTGCACTGAGAGAGCACTTGTCCTTCTCGCTTCGCCGAACAACCCGACCGGCCATAAGGTTTCACAATCCGAGCTCAAACGCCTTGCGCAGCGCTTCCCGCAGCACGTTTTTCTTGTGGATCTGGTCTACACCGAATTTTCTGCATCCACCTTTGAAGGCTTGGAGACATACGAGAACGTCATTGCGCTTGGCAGTTTCAGCAAGTTTTTCGGATTACCTGGGCTGCGGTGTGGTTTTGCAATCGGCCGGGTGCCCGCTGTGCAAAGCATGGCTCTCGGGCCATCCCCTTGGTCCCTGAATATCTGCCGCACAGCAATGCAAGATATCGCGTATTATCAGGCGAACTGGAACACGATGAAACACACCGCCGCAGCGCTCCAGACCCACATGACTCCTGTGGGTCAATTCATAAAAACAGCGGCACCCTTTGTTCTATTACGTTGCCGGCCAAATGTTTCTGAGGAAATGCTCACCTCGGCTCAGCAGAAAGCTCGCCTAAAAGGCAAAAAGCTCACCGCGCAGGGTGAGCTTTACATGCGATGGTCGCTGGGAGCGCCCGATGCAGGAGAAAGAATCCTCGATTGCATCAGAACCCTTGAGAGTCAGCTCGGTTACTGACGCAGAAGGTCAAGCGCCATTCTTGGTACCTGGTTGGACTGCGCCAAAACGCTCGTGCCAGCCTGCATCAGAATGTTGTTACGGGTTAATTCGGCGGACTCGTCGGCAATATCAACGTCCTTGATACGGCTGTTGGCTGCGCTCAGGTTTTCCACACTGATCCCGATGTTGTTGATCGTTGAAATCAACCGGTTCTGCATCGCACCGAGGTCACCGCGGAGTGAAGAAATGTAATCGAGGGCAGCATCTATCTTAGCCAAACTCTGCTGCGCACCTTCTTTGGCTGCAATCGAGAGATCCGAAATTCCAATTTTGTCTGTATTGGCATCGGCCTTCGAGGCATCGTAGCTGATACGGTCGACACCGAGAATGTTCTCACCACCTGTGTTCACCTGGATATCAAGCGTTCCACCAGTACCGTCGAGCAGGTTTGTACCGTTGAAATCTGTACCGTTGGCAATACGGTCAACCTCAGACTTCAGCGCTTGGTACTCGTTGTCCAAGTATAAGCGCTCTTTCGGTCCAATCGTGTCGGAAGCTGATTGAACACCCAACTCGCGCATGCGCACAAGGATGTTCTGGACTTCGTTCAAACCACCTTCGGCAACCTGCACGAGCGAGATACCATCGTTGGCATTCCGCTGCGCAACTTGCAGACCCCGAATTTTAGCTCGCAGCTTTTCGCTGATGGCAAGACCAGCGGCATCGTCGCCAGCCTTGTTGATGCGATAGCCCGAAGCCAGACGTTCGAGACTCTGGTCGAGAAGCCGACGCGTGTTCCTCAAGTGCCGTTGGCCGGTCACTGAGGAGGTGTTGGTCATAATACGAAAGCCCATAGCCTTCTCCACTTACAAGGCCTAGACGCAATCGCGCCACGAGCCAGTGCTGTTTAGAGGCTAACAAAACTTTTTTGAGCATCCCAAATCAAACTGTCAAAGTTTTTGGCGGCAAACTTGAACCTCATGCTTGAAAAGCTTGTAGTACGCGGGTTTTTCGCAAGGCTTGACAAATTCTGAGGGGAGTTGTTCCTTTAATGGTCTAGGCACCCCGACAGCTCCGCCCCTGGTCACCCGGGTTCGGCATCACGAAAAAAGGAATTTTCGTCATGAAACGTACCGACGAGAATCGCTACCCTCAAAGCGCAGAGCTTTTCAAGTTCTGCAAAGAAGCGCTCAACATTAAGCACGCTTTCGAGGTCAAGGTGATAGACCAGCACGTTGGAGCCATACTGGGCTTCGACCCGGCGGACTGCAGTCACTGGAAAAAGGGCAAAAAGAACATCAAATCGCTCGAAACTGTGAAGGCTATTGCGCAGCATCTTGATGCCGATGAACGTGAGATCCTCGACATCATTGCTGGCCGTTCCGACCTCGAGGAAGCGCTTCAGGAATACAGAGGCTACGGCCAGTCTGGGCTCACCGCGAAGCAATTCGATGACTTGAAACGCGAATATTTCAGAAATACAGCTCGTTTCCAGAGCGCGCTCGGTGTTCAGTCGTTTGAACAATTGGTCGATCTGCAACGCAACTTCACTGAGGCGCGTGCCGAGGAGCTTCTCCTGCGTGCTCGGGTGAATTCATTGCCAGTCATGCTTCCCGAAATCATCGAAGTTCTCGATGGCTCGGTGCTCATTAAAGCCGGTGAAGCCGACCAAACTCCTGTTGTACGAGTTGAATATAGAGATGGCCAATGTGTTATCACACACCGCGCCGGCTCTATGAAGCCGTTTCTGCGCTTCCTGATTGCGCGCGAAATCGGCCGTCATTTGCTCGTGGGCAACCAAACACTCCCAGAGATGGCGCACGTCATCGACGTCCGCCTCAATATCTTTGCTAGCGCCCTATTGATGCCTTCAGCACTGCTGCAGGGCGCTCTGCGCTATTCCGACTCCACAAGCGACCTCATTGATCAACTCGCTGTGCTGTTCTGGTTGCCTCGCTCTATTGTCGCTGCCCGGGTTCGCGATTTTATTGTCCGCTAAATTTGTTGTATGACACTCCCTGAAATCACTATCGAGGCGTATTGCTTCGATATTTCAGGAGTATTTTTATGGATACTGCCCTCGTTTATGCTGCGCTCGGCTTCGGCGCCCTGTCCAGCGCCATTGCCCTGTTTCTCTTTGTGAGCCGCAGCCGCCTTCAGGAAATTATTGCAGGGCTCCAAAACAAGCTCACACTCGAGCAGGCTCGCATTGCTGAAATGAGCAACCGAAGCGCAAGCATTAAAACCAAGCCCGAGCCCAAACACAGCGGCGATCAAAACAAACATGCCGCGGAATTGCTGGAGCTGCGCAGCCGCTCCTCGCATTTGAAAGATGAAGTCAAACAACTCAAACAGCAGCTGCGCCAAGCTGAGCTCGACTTAAAAGCGGCCGACGAACGCGCAGATGGTCAGCTTTTCAAACTGCGTGCCGACAATGCTGCACTCCTCGAGCGGCTCAAAGACCTCGAGCAAAATTCCCCCGACAAAAAACGAGCCGTGGCACTTGAAACTGAAGTCACTGAGCTGCGCACCCGCAGCAAGGAAATGCAGCAAGAACTCAACGCCGCCAACGCAAAAATGAAAAGCGAGCGCAATGCTGCAGACCGCATGAAACAACAATTTGAGTTGCTCCAAACGGAATTGAGGGACGTGAAGGCCAAGTTGCCAGCAGCTGAAACCAACTCTCTACCCGCCCAGCCCCCGCTCGATCCAAAGCAGCTCGACCGCTGGAAAGATCGCGCCCTCACCGCGCGCCACATGTACCGCATGATGAGGCAAATGCGCGAGCTCTCAGATCTGAAGCTCTCGACCTATCAGGAAGCGGTCATCGAAGTTTCGAGTTCGCTTTTGAACCTCAAAGGTGTTTCCGAACCCGAGCTCGCCCCCAACGAAAACAAGGCAGACCGCCTCCTCGCCGAGGCGTGGGCACTGGTTCAATCGCCTCACATCCAAACCGACGCATCCTCCAACGTCTGAGGTAATTTTTACCCAGCCCGCCTTTCGGATGCTGCCGATATGTCCCTCGAAGAAGCGCTCACTTGCGGAAACAGCGGAGTGGTGAGCGGAACGAGGGAAAAGTGCGTAAATCTTATTGGGTCATCAGCTTTTTGCTTGTTTTGCCCCATCAGATATGGGCAAACACATCGGGCAGCACCAATCTGGTGGTGGAAGACCAGATTGCGACAACTCTGCCTCCTGCATCGCGCTGGGGTAAAGATCTCTTGCTTGAGCCGAGAACGATTCGTCCAAGCCAAAAGACTTTGAAAGCTCGGATTGAGGGAGAGAAAAAACGACCCGAAATTGCAGAGCCCATTGTACTGCGCTTAAAAACAACCGAATTGCGCCCGCTGTTGGCACAGCTCTCTACCGATGCCACGTTCAGAAAAATCAATCGCTCTGAGAAAGCCAAGTTTCAACTCATGCGCAATCTTGAGTCGCGTATCGAAAAGAAGGAACAACAGACCGGAGTGCGTAAAGAAGATCGTCCGACGGTCGCATTTCTGACTCTCAGCCATAGCGATTTGAACTGGATTGACCTGGATAAATTGTCGCAAGCACTGTCATACCCAAGCCTCGATCCGTATCTTCCTGTGGCGGAAATTCGAGAACTCATGGCAGACAACACCACGACACGTGAACGCTGGATGCTTCATTTCGGACCACGTTACAACGAAATTCGTCTGCGCGTCGAACGCTGGATGACTGCAAATCAATCTGCTATCCAAATGCCCTTCAGTGTTCTTTTGCCTGAACATATGCGCAACCTCCTGGGGCGCTACTCCCCATTCCGCGGGCGTAACTGTTTTGCAACAGCACTGCAGTTCGCAGACCCGAACATCATCCAGGCCAAGAACATTAACCTGGTGCGTGAACCAGGGCACAGCGTTGCGTTGATTAACCATGACGAGTTCAGCCATGCGCTTTGGCTTGGTTATGACGAACTCAACCAACAGCAGGCTAGCTTGGGGTTAAAGTTCGGGGACGTCGTGGCCATCATCGACGGCACTGACGAAAATGCCTACACTTCATTCAAACACGCCGTTGTGCACATCGCAGGCGACATCTATCTCCACAAGCCAAGTAAATCTGCAAGTTCACCCATCGAATTTGTGCGCTGGCGCGAATTAGTTCAAACTTGGCAGCCTCTGGTGAAGGAGTTTGATGTCCGCTTTTTCCGCCGCCGTCCGACATCTCGACTCAACGAACAAAATTCAGGAATCGCCATTGAAAAGATCAAGTGGAATCGCTAGAGCAAGCCGTGGTCAAACAAGGAAACACTATGACAACGCCCAAGAACAGCCCGCGCCGCTCAGCTCCCAGCCGCTCCGGTAACGATTCGCGACCAGAGAAAAGAAAAGCTCCCACAGTGGATTTGGGTGCACCCATTCCAAAAGGTCCGCGTTCCGGTAACACGCGGCGCATGATGACCAACATCGATGGGCAGGCACAAAAGGTTTATCATGAGAACGTTTGTCGCGTTCTTGACCAATGCCAGTCATGCCCGATGCTCGATCTCGATTATCGCGACCAGCTCGTGGTGAAAACCGGCGAATTCCGCAAAAAGCTCGCCGATGCCGGACTCAAAGGCAAACACATGATTGCCGAATGTCTGCCTTCGCCCGAACGCTTGGGTTACCGTCACAGTGCCAAGCTCGTGGTCAGTGACAAATTCGCTCATCCGGACAAACGCTTCATCAACATCGGTCTCTATAAGCCAGGAACTCATTTCGTGGTGGATGTCGGTGATTGCCCTGTTCAACGCGACCGCATAAACAAAGTGGCTCATTGGCTGCGCACAGCCATCCGCGAGCACAACATCAGTGTCTACGATGAACGCAGCAGGCAAGGCCTACTGAGATATGTTACTCTCAGAACAGCCTACCGTAGCAAAGACACCATCGTTACGTTGGTCGTTACAGCAGACGATAAGCTCAAGCTCCGCCCTTTTGCACGTACACTCAAAGATCAGCTGAACTTTGTGTCGGGCGTACTCATGCACATCAACGATTCATCGGGCAATGCAATTTTTCAGAGCGCAGCTGACACCGAAAGCAATGACGTTGCTGCATCAGGGCAAACCACGTTGTTGGCTGGCGAAGATTGCTTGCGCGATTCGCTCGCCAATCTTCAAATCCGCATTTCAGCAACTAGTTTCTTCCAAATCAACCCAGCCGTCGCTGAGAGAGCTTATTTCCGTATGCTCGAGTGGCTCTCGCCCAAACCCCACGAACACGCACTCGACCTTTACTGTGGTGTAGGTTCGCTCGCACTGATGCTCGCCAAGGCTGGGTGCAACGTGACAGCCATCGAGGAAACACCATCGAGCATCGCCGATGCCCAGGAAAATGCGCTCATTAACTCACTCCAGCACATTTCCTTCCATGCTGGCCGAGCAGAAACACTTTTGCCGCACCTCATGGAAAATGGCTCACTCAGAAAAGTCGATGTCATGACCGTGAATCCATCACGCCGCGGATGCCAGCCCGAGGTTCTCAAGGCGCTCACTGACCTCAAACCAAGGGCAGTGGCCTACATGAGTTGCAATCCGGATACACTCCTGCGCGACCTGCGTCAGCTTGAAAACCTGGGCTATATGGCGCGTGCTTTTGAACTTTATGATATGTTCCCCGGAAGCCGCCACTACGAGGTCGTAACTCTTCTGACCCCTGAATAAGGAACGGAGCATGCGCAAACCACTGTTGTTCCTCTCGCTCGCAGGAACAGCGCTGGGTCTTGTCATCTGGAATAGAACGACACGGAATCCTGTGTCGGCTCCGCAAGACGATCAGGCTGCGGCAACGGCTCAAACGAGCGATGCCGCGAACTCACAGTTGAACTCCAACGCACAACCATCAAGGTCAAGTATCACGTCCGGAGCGGGCACTCTGCCCGGCCAACCCCCTGCGAGCAGCACATCCCCAGCGGCTCAATCCTCTTTCGATGCCTATGCTCATTTTCAGATGGGCAATTATGAAGGCGCGGTTTCACAACTTCGTGCGGCTCTCAAAAGCGAACCTGGCAACGAGCTCGTCCGCCGCAATCTTTCTACGGCTCTCTTGGCGCTTGGATTTTTTAAGCTCCAGAAAAAGGAGGTCGCCGATGCTGAGGCTGCCTTTGAAGATTCGGCCAAGTTTGGCAATGAAGATGCACGCAAAGCACTCGCAGGGCTGAAGCTGCGACAAGGTCAAATCGAATCAGCGCGAGAAATTCTCGAAGAGCTTTCAAGCCGCGGGAGCGACCTCGACAGCATGCGGGTTCTGATTGACCTTGCCCTGAGCCAAGATGAACTCGAGCGCGCCGATGATCTTCTCAACCGTCTCAATGAGAAGCTGCAGAAACCCGAACTCGCGCAAACTCCAGCTGCTGCTGATTTACTTACTTTTATTGAAGCCAGAAAAAAGCGGCTCGAGCAAAAGCGTAATTTTCTGAAAATTCAAGATGTCGTCACCCGCCAAGGCATTGAAGTGAGTTATTCCACTGCGGAGCTCCGTCCGATGGCCGATGCCGTGGCTCGCGCAATTGAAACTGTGCAGAATCGGCTCTCACAGATGCTCGGACCTTTACCTGCGCATGCGCGGCTTCGCGCATGGCTCGTACCCACCAACGATTTCAACCGCATCACCGGAGCCCCTCCCTGGGCCGCTGCAGTTTTCGATGGCTACATTCGCATTCCCGTGGGTCGAACTGTAAATGGGCGACCTGTTTCCGTGGAGAGCATCGAAGCCTTGGCGCGGCATGAAACCACTCATGCATACATGTATGCATTCTGCGGCGATCTCTTGCCCTCCTGGATGGGCGAAGGTCTGGCGCAGGTCTACGAAGGCCGCAACGCCAACCAAAGTCAGTCGGACTTGCTGCGCACCCTCGGACGAAAAGCATTGCAATCGATTGAACCGGAAATCGAGCGTCCCTTTACCGAGGCACCAGCCAATCTCGTAGGGCGCCTCTACGCGCGTTCGCATCTCCTTGTGCAAGCAATGTCCCGCGAGGGGGGAGGCGTAAATACAACCTGGCAGCGGGTGCTGTCGGCTGTGTGCGTCCAGCGCCGCCCATTGCCCGAGGTACTTCAAGAACAGTTCGCTGTTTCGAACGTTAACGAACTCTGGGCTCGGTATCATTCAACATCAGAGCCTTGAGTGGTTCAGGCCGCACGGTTTACAGCACCCTCTTCGCTCAGGTCTTTGAGCAATCGTGCTGTGCTTTCAAAAATCAATCTTTTTTGAACCTGACGCTCATTCCAGGAAAACCGATCTGCACCAGGTGTTGCAGAGATAACCCGAAGCTTAACGAATTCGTCGAAGAGCACATCATTGATGACCTTGGCTGATTCTTTTTGCAGACGTTCACAGATTTCTGCCCGAGTGTAGAACTCTTTTGCATCGGGCTTGCGCGAGAGCCGCACCAAAGCCGACAAAAGGTTCACATGCTTTGTTGGAACAAACCCCGCAAATTCATTCTTTGAACATGCGAGCGCGAAGTTTGCAAAATCTTCCATGAGCGCTGCTTGAGGTGCGAAGAGAGAATGCCCCCACTTCTTGTCATCCTGAATTTTTACGAGTGAACCCTTCACGAAACAATCCAACATTCCATCGAAATAGCTGCTGCGCTTTAGAAATAAGCCCTCACAGCGCTCAACGATGCCCCTGAGTGGAAAAAGCTCGAGTCCTTCATCTTTGATAGTTCCTACTCGGATCGCATATCCAAGGAATGCGGCAAACTGACTCGCAGCATGAAAAGAAGTTCCTAACTTGAGTTGAAGCTTGCGCTCATTGACCTTCGCCTCGAGCAGCTGATCATTTGCTGACTTGAGACGTGCAACCGAATCCTTCAGAACAGCCTGCACCCAGACGGGCAGATTCTTGAATGAACCCTCGATTGTTTCAATATCAACATGAACAACTTGTGCAGCAGAGTGCGCTCGCGCCGAGGCCGTTCGGGTATCTCGAGAGAACAAGGTCACCGTTCCAATGACGTCACCGACCCCCATAGTGCCGATGCAAACAGAGACTCCATCCTTTTCACGGACAATATCAATGCTTCCTTCCCGCACAATGAAAACGCCATTGCAGGGATCTCCCTCCGAAAAAAGAAATTCACCGGGCTTCAGAGACTGCAGCGTTGGGTTCATGAAGCCTTGCTCTCCACAACGTTCATCTTCGAGAAAACTTCAAAACAGGTCGTCAAAGCCACTCGCAGCTCGTCGCGATTGAACTTCACAATAAACGCATCTGCACCCACCGACAGCGCACGCTGTCGGTTTGCCTCTCCACTCAAGCTGGAATGCAGCAGCAATGGGGTGTTTGCGAAGCGGCTATCTGCGCGCATTTTTTTCACCAGCGAATATCCATCAAGACGCGGCATCTCTATATCCGAAATAACAAGAAAGGGTCTGCTCTTTCGGGAAAGCTCGACTCCCTCGAGCCAAGCCTGTTCGCCATTAGTGCACTCAACAATTTCGCACGCATAGGAAACAAGCATCTCTCTGAGTGCTCTGCGCGCAGTCGCCGAATCATCGACAATCATCACCACCGGGCGTGCACCAAGAGGTTGGCGCTGCGCTGCGTTGTTGAGCTTAAAACTCTCACTTGCCAGCGCTGATTCGTGCCCCCGGGTTGAATCGATGTCGGCTAAAATTTTCTCGAAGTCGATGATGAAGACAAATCTATTCTGGGCGTCGAGCAGCATGCCTGTGATTCCGGAAAAAACATCGGTCTGAGGAGGAAGCACATCGTCCCAACTCACACGGCGGATGCGATTGGCACCGGCAACAACAAAACCGGTTAAACGCCCGGAAATTTCGGTCACCAGCACCTGCGAAGACGCCGAAACAGGCTCGCTGCTGAAGCCAATGGCGCTCGCCAGATGAATCGCTGGAATGGCTTTGCCACGCAGCTGAAAGACACCCAAAAAGTCTGGGCGCTTGCCCAGAACGGGAGACAGTGCGGGCAGACGAATGACCTCCCTCACCTTAGCGACGTTCACACCGAAGTATGCCGTCTCAACCAGCGGCTCATCTTCTGTGCGACAATCAAGCAACGGGTTGCAGGGCGGCTGCTTGGTCAAAGAGAACTCGATCATCTCAAAGAGGTTGTTGCCGGCAGGAACAAACCCCAAACCATCGCCGTTCGCCACAAATAGCCCCCCCTCGCGCGACTGCTGCGCTTGTAGGAGGCATGTCGGCAAAAAATTCCTCGGTTTGAGCTCGTCGCCAAAGCATTGACGTTCGTGAATTTCCCGGGAAATTCTTGTCAGTTGCAGGGCGAGAAATAGAATCGAAGCACAACCTGGAGGGCACTCTGGTGATCCACATGCTGAGTTTTCTTTTTACGGCCGTTACGTACCTACTACAAATTTATTCGATCATGCTCTTTGCCTCCGCCATCCTGCGTATGGCTCGTGCAGATGAGACTTCGATAATCGGTCGCTTGGTTTTCCCTCTCACCGATCCGCCCGCCAACGCACTCAAGCGCCGTTTTCCGAAACTCGTGGTCTATCACTCCGGTGCGTACATTGATTTTAGCACTCTCGCTCTCATTATTGCGGTTCAACTTCTGATTATGTTCGTGGCTCATTTGCGAGCCATGGTGGGTGCTTGAATTTGGGAATCTGCTGCGAGGATCCTGAGGTTCAAACATGCGTTCAAAGATTCTTTCTGCACAAATTCTCTGTCTTGCAGGTGCGGTGGTCTGTATCACCGCAGCACTTCGTCTTTCACCCGACCCAAGCCACATTTCGCCGCAGCGGGGCAATTTAAAGAAAATTGCTGTCCCGGCCGCGCTCTCTTTTGGGCATCGTGAATTTGCGTGGCTTCTGTGGGGGCTCGGTGGACTCTCGGCAGCAGTGAATGCTTGGGATGCATCAACCAACCCCAATACCCCGCCAGAACAAACAATTCGAACGGGTGAAAAGCTGCGCGAATTTGCGCAGAATCTGCCGGAGTTTGCACGCGAACAATTGGGAATGCGCGAAATCTTCATCTTTCCAGCGTCCTATTTTGCATTCAGCACGAATGAAATTGAACTTGCCCTTGAAATTGCGCAGCAGGGTATCGAGGACCCACGCATCAAACCCGATCTGACGCTCACGGCTGCCTATCTCATCCATCTCTTTAAAAATGATCCACAAGCGGCCGCAGATGCATACCAAAAGTTACTCGAAGTTTTCCCGCAATCGACTTGGCTGAATAAAACGATATCCAAACTCCGGGAAGGGAAGGATCCTTTTCTAGAAGATCCAGCCAACATGAAAAACAACTGCAAACGATTGCTCACATTGTTTCCTTTGTCGAAGTCAAAACTCATCGAGCGCGGCATTTGCCCTGCAGATAAACTCAACAAATCAGGTGAACTATGAGTTCAAGTTTTCTTGTTGCCACCGATTTGAAATATGAGTGGCGTAATACAGATCTTTTTTCGCGTGAACCCAACAAAACTCTCTGGAAGATACCGCGTCTTGAAATCTCGAAACCAGGTATTGTGCTGCTGGCTGGCAGGAACGGGTCGGGAAAGTCGACGCTGCTGCGCTGTCTTCTTGGTCTCATGCGCCCCACGACGGGTGAGGTCTGCTGGTTTGGAGAAAAGGACAACCTACGTGGCAAGATTGGCTATATTCCAGAGCTGCCCGTGCTGCCCTCGCGTATCAAGGTCGGTGAATTGATTGAAAGCCTGCTAGGTCTGAAACCGCAGCAGCTCGTGCAGCTCGAGTCCGACGATTCCTATCCAGCCTCATTGCGGATTTCAAATCTACTTCAAAGACAGGCGCACCTACTGTCCAAGGGTCAGCAACAGCGCTTGATTCTCACCCTTGCACTCCGCAGTCAGCCAGCAGGATTTGTGCTCGACGAACCGTTTTCTGGGCTCGACCCCTGGGCGCGCACAGAGCTCGCCGAACTTCTTGTCACGTTGTCAAACAGAAGTCATTTTCTCCTTATTTCGACCCACGATGCCCCACAGAAACTGCGCGACCACGTCAGGGAAACCTGGATTATTGCAAACGAGCAACTTTCAGTTCATGCGGGCTGTTCCATTCCGGAGTAAATATGTTGAGAGTCACAGGAATAATTGGCATCACCTTTAAAGAAAATTTTCGCGGCCAAATTCTTTGGACCAGCGCTATTTCAGGACTCGTTTTACTCATACTGGTGAGCATACTGAGTGGCACGGCACTGACTCACGAAAATCGTATCCTAGATGTCTTTTCCTATTTTGCCACCGACCTGCTGCTTCTTCTCGTAGCCATCTTTTCAGGTGCAAGCATCTGCACAACCGACTTCTCAGCACGGGGAATAGCTGAACTTTATGTTCCTGCGGGTGTGAAGCGCCACAGTATCTTGTTTGCCCGAGTGGCTGCGCATGCAACGATTCTTTTTCTCCTCGCAGCATGCCTTTATCTTTTCAAAACTTCGGTTCTGCCTCTGCTCACCGACTTTCCCCGCCCGCCGGATGTGCGCATCCATTTAGTGATGTTTCTCTTTAGCTTTCTTAAAAGCTGCACTGCGCTTTGCATAGCAACCTTTCTCGGATCACTCGCACGACCTCTTTATGCAGTTCTTGGAACCCTGACCCTCTTTTCCATTGGGCACCTCACCTCCACACTGGATTCGCTGCTGGTGTCCACGACTCAAGAGCAGGCTCAGCAATCGCTCGGCTTGGTGAGTTCTCTTTTTTATTCGACACTCAAAGTCTGGAATCCAAATCTCCTCTTGGTCGAAAGCCTCAGGGGCGAGTGGCTCATGCCCACAAGCGCAGGGATTGGCTCAGCCTTCCTCTGGGCAACTGGGTTTGCTCTGGGTTCTTTGGGACTCGCTCTCGGACGCATCAGCCGTCTCGACATTAGAGGATGAAGACACAGAATCAGAGCGCGTTCTCAGGCTGCGCTTTCCTCCGATGCTGTTGCATCAACAATGATGGCGAATGCGTTGAAGTCGGAAGGCAGCTCTCCTTGATTGAGAACGCGTGACAAGTCCAGACCGCGATTTTTGCGCAGGCTGACGTACTCGTCGAGAAAACCTGCCTTGGAGAACTGGGGAACGATGTCACGGAAACGCTGATCGAAGCTCAAGAGCCAGGCATAGCGCATGCTTGTCATGATCCGACGCCGCTCCCTGTACACCAACCGGTCAAGCCGAAGGACGCCGCTGAGCTCAAGCAGCAGCTCTCTCTCGACACGTGCCCCACCACTAAAGGACAGCTGCTCCTGCCCGAAAACGCACTCCTGTGCTTCCTTCAAATGCGTGTCCACAAGGATGGCTGTGATGCGAACGCGCTCAAACCTTTGAGTCAGAGCCACCCGCTCCAGCAGACCACCGACATCGGCTGAAAACCGGAGCGAAAACTTATCGAGTGGAATGGAATCGCCAAAAACTCGAAGTGATTCCACAAGCAGACCCATGTAGTGACTCAGCAATCCTCCAACATCGGACGTCTGCGAGGGAGCTGCGATATCGAGCTGCCAAGTGAAAATCAAAGTGCGGTGAGGAGATATGGCATGAATATGAGAACCACTTGTACTGCCCTCACGTACGCGACCAATCTGCTCAACTGAAAGTCCAACAGGAAGCTGCATGTTTTGTGGCTTGAGCGGCTCAAAATAATACTCTTTGCCGGCATTTGTAACCTTTTCCATGCGCTCATCGTGACTCAAGTTGAAGGCCGTATGCAACGCCAACAAAAGGAGCTCAAGCTCGGCATCGTTGGATGTAAACTGACTCAATGGAACGCGTCCAATGGCCATCCAACCCATGAAGTTGTCGTTATTCTTCAGGGCTATATACACGGCATAGGGAACATCACTCGGGTTGCGATTAGCCTCACCTGCAGCGACCTGGGTGCGCGGCTGCGTGTTGGTTACAGCCAAATCGACGATACGGGTCGAGACATTCTGGTCTGCAGCAAAAAAGTCGCCCTGTGCCTGCTCGGCGCGATCGAATCTCCAGCTGCTGCCATCAATGGTTTCACCACCTTTACCATCAAGCGGAACAAGTCGAACCGGGACATCATGGAAACGCGGCAGATTCTTAACGAGCTCTACTTCAAGGGTTTTCGGTCCGAGCGGCACATCGGAGAGAGTCTGCAGAAAAAGGTTGCCGTCATCGAGCCACTGCACTGAGGGTTGCAGAATTCCTTTTTCTTCTGGCGACCGCAAGAACAACAAGCACAGTGGCGAAGCCAAAATCTTCGCTGCGATTCGTACGGATTGATTAATATAGTGATTCACAGTTTGCGGTTCGCGTCGCATCACAAGCCAGCTCTCGACAATATGCGAGAGCCCCACTCCGGCAGCACGCCTACGGAAGTTAATTTTTTCTGATTCGGCTAAAAGTTCGGGGAAGTGATGTTGCAAGGGCAAATTCAGCTTGCGGCAAAGCGCTAACAGCTGCCTTTCCAGCATACGCCATCCCAAGTCGTGCGCAGAGCGGTAGCACTCAGCGAAGTAATCCATGGCGCGAACCTGATCAAATGCACCGCAAGCAAGTCCCATGAACTGCTGCGCCACACATGCAGCCAAATCGTTCTGTGCCGATTTTGCGTGATCCTTTGCTTCACCCAGGAGACGCAGAGCCTTTGCACCTTCGCCGTCTAGAAAGAGCAGGACTCCTTGATACAGCGGTGTGACGGGAGTCCGGCGTGGGTTGAGTCGGCCTTCGGAGCGGGTCAGCCGCAAATCCACCTCACGCAACAGTCGTGCAAGTGACTTACCCCACGGCCAGCCACGTGACTGCACAGAAAATGCGAACAGGGGTAAAAGTATGAAGCCCATGCGCAATGCGTCACTGACGGGCAGCGATATTTCTGCCTCTTTGCGTCGAAAGAAAAGACGCATGGATTCGGAATAGACATTCAGCGCATCTTTGTATTGGCCTGAAGAAAAATCCTGAAGTGCAACAGAAAGGCACTTGAAAATGGAACCCTCAAGCACTACGCTGCGCTGCCGTGCAAATTGATCAACGGTTCTGCGCAGTGGATCGACTCGATCCGAAAGTGTGAAACGAAGCGCATCCGAGAACAGGGAAAGACCTGTATATTGTCCATTCTCGCTTGCCTCACGCATCTTTTTCACTTGTTTATTGTGAAAAACGACCTCTTCGTTGCTGCTCTGATCAAACGATGTTTGGTTGGACAGCGGCTGATCTAAAAACTCACGTGCTGGCAGACGAGGATCTAATTTTTTGCCTTTGTTCAGGCGTTCGGTCACGTAGCCACCCGGATGAATCTTACTCTTGTCTATCCAATGATTGGATTTTTGCTCGGGGTGAATTTCTGCACGCCGAGTCCGCCAGATCCGCGGCGAGGTTGTCCTGACCCACGAACGCACGGCATTACTCTCAATGTTAAGAACACCCGTGGCCGGCAACTGACCATCCTTGCGCTCATCCAGAACACGAGCAAGACGTTCCATCCGCCCCATGGGGTAGTCAAGCCAAATCACTCGCAACGCACGCACCCAACGCGCAATATCGACCCGACCATTTGATTCCATGGCTCGTTCGAGCGTCTCAGCAATCTCAAAAGCCCTGTCGATGTGCCCATGCCGGAGACAATGTGCCGCAATGAGCATATTGAAGATAGCAAACGATCGAGTCGGTCCGCTGCGGTGAAGGTTCATTCGTATCGCTGCAATGAGGAACCCAATCGAAGAACCATCCGCCCCATGAGCCTGAGAAAGAGCGAGATACATGAGGCCCTGAATGTGGTTCTCGTTCGGCATTTCTTTGCGTAGAAGCCTAGATCCCATAAGAGCAAAAGCCGAAGCAACGAATCCAAAAGATGCAAATTGATAAAAAACATCGGTGACAAAACGATTAAATTTGCCAAATGGGAATGTGAGCTTGCGATCGATGGCATCGGCAACCTGTTCGAACGCCATGCGGTGCCGTCCGAGACCAAGCAAAAGATGCGCCCAGTGCAATTGGAGAATCTCTTTGCGCGCAGGTTCGAAAGTCAGAGCCACCAGCTGCTGACAAACATCACTCGCAGCAACAAGTTCATTTTGAGCAATATGAATCGTGTATTCAGTTTCAAAAACTTCGCGCAAGCGGGTGAGTCGCTCTTGCTGGTTGCTAATCGTGCTGGCACGCTGCATAGCTCTTTCGGTGTAGTACTTTGCCAGTGAATGCTCGAAATTGCGCGCATGAAGCCGGGCAGCTTTGAGGAATATAGTTGATGAGCGTTCAGCATCAGCCAGGCTTCCTGCACCCTCAAAATGTTTTGCGAGTGAAAGAATATGCTCGCGCCTGGGCTTCGGATAGAGGTAGATAATTCGATTCGCGAGCGCGAGATGCAGCTGACGCCGGCCTTGCTGATCCAATCCCGCAAGTACTGCTGAGCGGAGCTTTTCGTGACTAAATACAAAGGAACGCCGTTGAACGGGGAGGTTTTCGTCTCCCATCATTTCAAAGACACCGCGCCGCACCAAACTCAAGAGCCGGGTCTCGAGCTCCACCGATGTGAAGTCCTGCTCCACTCGAAAATATTCAAATTCACAGGCCTCATGTGAAACCGCTGCAATCGAGGTCAAGCGCTGATCACGCTTGTCGAGCCGATCGAGCGAGGCCAGGAGCGCCTCTATGTTTCGCGTATCAACAACAATTTGCGAGAGTTTCGCCCAGTCTACCCTAAAGGTGGGTGCCCAAGGGTTGAAATTTTTTCGCTCCGGCACGAGCGCCTCAGTTTCAACCATCTGCTTGAGAAGTTGATGCAAGAGAAGCGGCGAGCCATCGCACTTTGCAGTTACAAATTCAACGAACTTGGAGGTTGGCCTTTGCAAACCCACAGCTTGCAGAAACTGCATGAAGTCATATTGAGTGAGTGGTGCAAGATCCCAAACGTGAAAGCGCCGGCGCAAATTCGACAAACGTGCGAGAAAATTCTCGAGGACGAAATTGGTGCGAGCAATACCTTCACGCATGGTCATAACAAATGCGAAGCTCGCTTTATCGTTGACCCGCTCGGTGATGAATTGAAAGAGTCCAATCGACTGATTATCGGCTAAATGGAGATCGTCGAGCAGAAAAACCAGATAGCCATCTTGCTGTGCAATTTTCGCAAGCAGTTCCGAGAAAATCTGTTGGATAGGGATGCGCACCTGTGCCGATCTTCTATTGCGCGGATAGCTCGAGGGTACCGGATTGAGGTTGTCCTCCATAA
The DNA here is from genome assembly GCA_016868315.1 of Betaproteobacteria bacterium. Taxonomy (GTDB): domain Bacteria; phylum Bdellovibrionota_B; class Oligoflexia; order Silvanigrellales; family Silvanigrellaceae; genus RFOM01. The sequence continues at coordinate 325,678 of VGHE01000002.1, read as the reverse complement.
GCTCGAGAGCTTCGAGCTTGCCCTCCGGATCTGCTGACTCTTCAAAACGCACGACGTCAACACTCAGTGTTGTGCTTGTCGTTCCCTTAATCAGGTACGGCCGCAGCGCGGGGATGAGACGCGCAACCTCAGTTGCACCGCTACCAGCGATGAGAGCAAGTTCCTGCATGAGGTTTTGAAAAACATGCGGCGATTTGATCTCAAGTGCCTGCAACTGTTCGTTGATGGCCAGACTCAAGGCACGCAGAGGAAGGCGCTGCTCTGACTCTGTAAAACGAATATGAAGAAATGGGATTTTTTGCTCATCGAGCCTGCGTCTCACCTCAGAAAGACAGCGCGTTCGCCCGAGGCCTACGCTCGATCGAATCATTGACCAGGTCACACGCGAGCGTTTTTGCCGCTGACCAAGAATTCCCACAACCTGATCGACAAGCTCGCCACGTCCCACAAAGATATTGTTGAAAATGCGACTCAGCGCCAGGTCTTTAGTTGCAATCTCGAATTCGTCGAACCGCTGCGAGCGGAAATTTTCTTGCAAACGTCGCAAATCCGAAAGCAGACCAAACATACTTTGGTATCGTTCTTCAGGCCTCTTCTCGATACACTTCATCACAATGCGTTCAAGAACGTCGGGGACACGAGAGCCATCGATTTTGGCGAATGAAGAAGGCTGTTTTTCAAGATGTGCACGCAGCAACTCTTCATTTTTGAACTCATGAAAAGGAGTGCGCCCACAAATCAGTTCGTATGCAACTATCCCCAAACTGTAAATATCGGTGCGCGCATCGACAGCCCAGTCGACCATCCCAGTTGACTCGGGAGCCATGTAGTTGAGAGTACCCACGACCTCAGATCGGTTCTTGCCGGAATGAGCGTTCTGACGTGCAGGGTCATTCAGCCGTGCGACTCCAAAGTCCACAATTTTAACTTGAATCTTATTTTCAGAACCATCTTTCGCATTTGAGACGAGAATATTTTGGGGCTTAATATCGCGGTGCACAATATTGTGTCCGTGCACATATTCAAGCGCCTCTGCGGCTTGGATCAGAACCCCAAGAATCTCAACCAAGGGCAACCTGCCCCCGCGTCCGCGCACGTAATCGCGGAGGTTCGGACCATCCACATACTCCATCACAATGTAGGCGCGCCCTTCACTCTCTCCGAGCTCGTAGACGGTCACCGTTCCGGGATGAAGAAGTTGACTCATGAGCGTTGCTTCACGCTGAAACCGTAGCTGCTCCTGGTGGGATAAAACGCTTCCCCGGCTCAACAGCTTGATGGCAACCGCACCGCTTCCCTCTGCACCCAAACGCACGGCGCGCCAAACGGCACCGAAGCCACCGCGGCCGATTTCTTCAAGAAGCCTATATGTGCTGTCAAGAATACGTTCCTGCACGGATCAACGCTCCATCATCCCTGAGTCGAGTCTGATCTCGGATGTTATCGGCTGATTTCCTAAGAATTGAGAGGGTAAGAAAAAAATTACCGGCAATTCTTGCACATTAAGTCCGAGGGCGGTTCGACCGAAAAGGTGAAGTGTGAGGGTTTCCCGTGGTTTCAAGGCACTACATCTTTATTGCTGTTGCTCTTCTGACCGCCTGCGGGGATTCAACCCAGCAGTTCCGGGCGGTTGATATCAACCGCGGCAGCGATGGTCTTGCCCCAAGCAACTCCCAAGGCAAAACGACGCCCGAGTTCGTCCCCTTGGCCTCCGAGTATCTGCGCATGAATGATGAGGCTTTGGGGCAGTCTGCGCGGCTCGAGGACGTTCGCCTTTCAAGCACGCTTGGCCTCCTCGGCGAAAATATTCAGGCCGGCGCTGAAGCTCTCGGCCTCACCTTCGTTCCGGGAGCCTTCGGCATAAGCAGTATAGGTTCTGCCTTGCCCGACGGTCTTTACTGGGAGGCCACTTCACCAGCTCCCGCAATGCAATTCGCGGAAAGCGGAGGGAACTCGGATCATGGCACCATCTCGGAAATGCAACTTAAACTCGGCGATGTTCCCGTTCACGACGCTCGTGTAAAGATGGTGTTAGAGAGGGGCGAAACAACTTGGGTTTCCGGTTCACGCCCGGGTTGGCTGACTGCGGATCGCAAGCCCACGACAACACCGTTCTCGCTTTCTATCGAGCAGGCACGCCAATACGCAGTGCGCGCATTAAGCTTTCCCGAATGGAGATTCCACTCCCCTACGAAAATCTATATCGCAGAACAATCAAGAGCTCGCGCGGCTTATGTGTTCACCGTTTCGGCCGAATATCGTGCGGGAGATCGCGCTCCTTGGGTTCCCTTGGAAATTGCTGTTGACGCAGACACGGGTAAGCTTCTCTGGCAGCGTCCGCTGGCCATGCACGCGACTGGCTCGACCCAGCTTTACATCGAGAATAAAGCTGTTTCAACGACCCTCGAAACAGTGACGCTGCCCGACCTCATCAGCGGTAGCCGCCTTAACCACAACCTCTTTGACGTTTACAACTGTAACCGAAATGCGCGCTACCTCTCCGGGTGCACGAAGCAATTTGCAACCGGACAGGGAGGCGTTTTTAACGTCTCGTATCAGGAGAGCAGTTACGACGAGGCCGTTGCTTACGCCGGAATTACAAAGGCGATGACGCGATTCAGAGCTCTCGATGAGTCGAGTTTGAGGGCAGATTGGGATCAAACCAAGTGGCCTGGCTCGCGTGCAAATTTCGGCTTGGAAAACAGCGGCTCGGCCGGAGCTCCCCGGCGATTAATGGTCTTCGTAAATACAGAAACCCAATCGGCAACAACGAACTCTTGTGGCAAAGATACGACGCCCGACAATGCACAATATGTATGGAGAGGGGCAACAGGGAATGGGAATCCCGAGATTCTGATTGGGTACGGTGGTGCAGGCTACAGCAACTGCGGCGTTTTTAGAGAACTCGGTAAAGACATGGACGTGGTGATGCACGAATTTGGTCATCATCTCGTGTTTCGTGGTCTTTCCAACACAAAACAACAGAGCGTAGCACTGCACGAAGGATACGCTGACTACTTGACCTATGCAGTGACTGGCAACAATCTTCTCGGCGAAAACACCACACCCGGGCGTTCCTCACTCCGCTCGGGAACAACACGGCAGCGCACCTACTCGCGCTTCCAGAGAAAAAGCGACGGCTCTTATATCACTGTGCCGCAAGCACTCAGCGCTCCGCATTCCGTTGGAGAACTCTGGTCGGGAATGCTCTGGGAGATGCGCGAGGAACTTGGACGCGATGCTTCTAATTTTTACAAGATGGACAAGATCGTCTGGGACAGTATTGACCTCATTAAAAGTGACGGAGAAATCTACGACGGTGTGCTGGCCGTTTCAGAGAGTGCGAAGCGCTATGCTGCGCGATTCAATGACGACGCGCAACAACTTCAATCCACAATCAACAACATCTTTGTGAAATATGAATTTGCGGCGATCAATTCCGATGGCCAATTACAACGAACGGAATTGATGGCACCGAGCACTGCAGCACCTGAAGCGCAGAAGACCTCAACGAAGTCGAAAAAATGGGGATGCGGTGACATTGCTTTGGCCAGCAGTGGATCGACTGGCGGAGAGAATGCCCCCAAAACGTGGCTCATCGTCCTCATCCTCGCCCTTCCGCTTATTTTCCCTACGCTTGCTGCACTCTCACGCAGGCGAGTCCGCGCTCCGGTTCGCGTGCGCATTTCCAAGCCCAAAAATTGACCCCATGACGTTCTCCCTGTAACAAATTCCCCAGGATGATCGCATTAAATTACTACGCGGCTCAGCTGCGCTTGGAAAAGGACGTCAAGATGCGCTTTCTGAATATACTCCTGTGCTCGACCATGCTTTCAGCAACCGCTTTTGCCGCAAACAAACCCACATCTGTCAAGGGTGTGAAAGACAAAAGCAGCTACGCAATCGGGTATCAATTTGGTCAGAGCCTGACCCGCATGGGAGCCGAAATCCAACTCGAGTCGTTCAGCAAAGGAATGGGTGATGCTCTTTCTGGCAAAGCTGGAGCCATGACTGAAGAAGAAATCATCAAAACGGTCGCGGAATTCGAGCAAGGTTTGCGTGTCAAAATGGAAGCCAAGAAGCGTTCCGAAGGTGAATCGAACGTCAAGGAAGGCAAAACTTTTCTTGAGGCCAATGCTAAAAAGCCTGGTGTGAAGGTTCTTCCGAGCGGGTTGCAATACCAAGTCATCACCGAAGGCAAAGGCAAATCGCCCAAGGCCACCGATGTTGTGCGCACTCACTACCGCGGTACCCTTCTCAATGGTAAAGAGTTCGATAGTTCCTATGGGCGCAAAGAGCCTGCCGAGTTTCCCGTAAATGGTGTTATCAAAGGCTGGACTGAAGCGCTTCAGCTGATGAAAGAGGGTTCAAAATGGAAACTCTTTATTCCATCTGAACTCGCATATGGTGCTCAAGGTGCCGGCGCTGATATTGGTCCGAATTCTACGCTCATTTTTGAGGTTGAGCTTCTGTCGGTTAAAGGCACTGACTCAAGCAAAGCGCCTCGCTGATTTTTTTAATCTGTCCAAAACTTAAACAGGTGTTGCATCGTTCGACATCTGTTTTTTTTGTGCCCGCTTTAACACACGGCAACTACAACCTGATTTCTCACGGAGAGGTGGCACGTTTCTTGGTGGAGACGGTCGGAGGAACGTGACTGATCGCCTCAGTCCGGAGAAACTGGCCATGAATAAACTGCTTCGCATAGCTATTCTTGCTTTGCCCTTGATGGTTGTGGCCTGCTTTCAAGAGGGTATTGAAACATCAGGAATGCCGATTGTTGTTCGACCGAACTCGGGCTCACCTGCGAGGCAAAACGTTGCACCACTTCCTCGGCCAGGCTCTACAGCTACGGATACAGAATCGAATTCGGATTCAGAAACCAATTTCCCGATGCGCTCTGCCAACGAAAAACTCGCCGATTGGTACAGCGTACGCGTGAACTATGAAACCGTATTGGCTGATGTGCGTGAGTTCTACAAACCCTTGCGCTACAACGGTTGTGTTGCATTTCTTTCTGCCGCGCTCAGACGCATCGGTGTGAACATTCCGCTCGGTTCCGGACAGCAGGAGTCGCCCTCACTCGTCACTCGCCCATTTTCCCAATATTTGGAAAACAAGCTGGGCTGGATTAGGATTGACTCTGCAAGCAATCTCAAAGCAGGTGATGTCGTTTTCACACGTGACAACCCTTCATACCCAGGTTACCCCGCACATACCTACATGTTCCAAGCCTGGAGCAGGCAGGATTTGGGGATTGCTTTTGTAATTGACAATCAAGACTATACCCATGAACGAAACATTTACGACAACGACACAGCTTTCAATTTCACACCCTACGCGTATGCACTGCGGGAGCCCTGACTTCACCCATACGCACAAGTTCAGCTATACTCGAGTGGTCTCTAAGGAACACACTGAACGGGAGGCTTCTTGAAAGGCGTTTGGATTGCACTCTGCAGCCTGTTGCTGACTGCCTGCAACTCGCTCTTTTACCATCCCGACAAAATCTCTTACAGCCTGCCCGAGCAGATTGCTCCAAATTACATGGAGCACCGCATTCCTGTGGGCGCCCAAGGAGAAAACCTTCATGCTTGGCATTTCCGAACAGGCAAAGTGAAAAAGGGAACGGTGCTGCACTTTCATGGCAACGCACAGAACATGTCAGCGCACGTCTTCTTTGTGGCCTGGTTGCTCGACGAGGGATATGACCTTGTCACCTTTGACTACCGCGGTTACGGGAAAAGCGATGGGGAAGTGAATCGAGCAAACACCGTTCAGGATGGTGTTAGCGTTCTCAAATGGGCTGCGGCAAACATCGAGTCTGAAAATCTTATCGTCGTTGGTCAAAGTCTGGGAGGAGCGGTTGCCCTGGTTGCAGTCGCAAAGTCGGAGGTGCGTGCCGTTAAGAAGCTCGTCCTCGATTCAACCTTTCACTCCTATCGGAAGCTGGCGCAGCGCAAGCTTGCTTCGTTTTATCTCACCTGGCCACTGCAATGGCCATTGTCATTTTTGGTAACCGATTCGTATAGCCCGCGCGCCTCTCTTGATAAGTTCAAAGAGGCTTCCTTACCCATTTTTATTGTTCATGCCGACCAAGACCCCGTTGTGCCTTATTCAGAGGGTGAGCAACTCGCAAACGATCTCAAATCCTTGCTTGGTTCGCAGGTTCATTTCCGCACAGAATCAAGCAAAGGTCATACAGTCTGCATGCATCCACGCAACCAAAGCGCGTGCATGAAAGCTGTCGCAGGTTTTCTGGGTGAGGAAATCCCTGCACAGAAATCATCGGAAACACAAAATCCATGAATACTCTGGTCAAACGTTTCAGCTGGCTTGTTCATCCCATTACGGTTTTTGTTTTCGCGCAGATCTGCTGGGCGCTGTTGGTCTTCACCTGGATCTGGTGGTACTTTGACCGTGAACAGGCCATCTCTCTGGCACTCGCAAAACTTCCAGCTCCTCCTGAAATCAAGGCCGGACAATGGGTCATTCTGCTCCAGGGCGGCATACTGCTCGCATTGATTCTTGTGGGTCTTCTCGTCACCTTTATCTCTCAGCGCAAACAAGTTCGTTTGAACCGTCTCCATGAATCCTTCCTCAGTAACATCACCCATGAACTCAAAACACCAATTGCCAGCATTCGCCTAGCCACTGAAACAATGCTGCTGCGCGAACTTTCCAGCGAAGACCGCAAAAAATTTCTTGGTCGCACACTTTCTGAAACGCTCCGTCTGCAAAATCTGGTCGACAGTATTCTTGTAGCAGCGCGCCTCGAGTCGCGCAGCTACAGTTCCTCTAAGGAGTCTGTCGATCTCATTTCGCTTGTGGAACAAACGGTCGGCCAGTTTCGCGAGCGCATCGGAAGCCGGCGAGTGATACGCTTCGAGCAAAAGTTTCTGGCGAAAAACGAGGAGTTCATGATCCAGGGCGATGCCATTCAACTTCAGATGGTCTTCGACAATCTTCTTTCCAACGCCTACAAATATACGTCTGAGAATGGTCAAATTGATATTATCTGCACTCTCGGAACCAAGAGCTTCAGTGTCGAAATCAAGGACAACGGCATTGGAATTGAGAGGGATGCGCTGAAAAAAATCTTTGAAAAGTTTTATCGTGCCGAGGGCACCTCGCGCATTCGTGTTCAAGGATCAGGATTGGGACTGTTTATTGCACATTCGGTGGTTTTCCAGCACGGTGGTTCACTCACCGCAACAAGCGAAGGACCAGAAAAGGGAGCCGAGTTTCATGTCGAATTTCAGGGGAAAGCTGCTGCTCGTCGAGGATGAGCCAGCCATTGGCGAGGCTCTCCACTTCAATCTCGAGAGCGAAGGCTTTGAGGTGGATTGGAAGCGTGATGGCCTCACGGCCTTCGATGCACTGTGTAGCGATGCAAACCGCTACGATGCAGTCATTCTTGATCTGATGCTGCCTCATGTGAGTGGCCTTGAAATACTGGCGCGTATACGTCCTCTGGCAGAGCGTCTTCCCATTCTTGTTTTGAGTGCGCGCAGCCTCGACGCCGACAAAGTCAAAGCTCTTGAACTGGGTGCAGATGACTACGTCACCAAGCCCTTTTCGCTTCATGAACTTATTTTACGAGCACACGGCCTTGTAAAGCGCGGCCAATGGTCGCGCGAAAGCCAACGCAATGCTATAGAAACGTTTAAACTCGGTTCTGCCGAGTTTTCGCCAGGCACTTACAGTGTGTTGGCTGCCAGTGGTGAGACCATCAAAATAACACCAACCGAAATGCTTTTGGCTAAAACATTTGCGAGCAACCCCGGGCGCGTGTTGTCGCGTCAGGAGCTGCTCGAAAGTGTTTGGCAATATTCAAGTGGCACCGAAACCAGAACGGTCGACGTGTTTGTTGCGAAACTACGCCGCTATATCGACACCTCAACCGGCACTTCGGTCATTGAGACCATCCGCGGGCTGGGCTACCTTTACAATCCTACGCCCGGAACAGCATCCTGAGGCCGAGTCGAAGGCTGCTGAGGTTTTGCAAGGCGCCCCCGTTTTTGGGCATCGATGGCAGCCTGCGTCGGACGAACAACGTTCTTGAGGACACCCAGAATTTCAAGTGTGCGAATCATGATCCAGGTTTGGTCGAGCTGCCACCAGCGCCAGCCATGACGCGCAAAGCGGGCGTGTGCGTGGTGGTTATTATGCCAGCCTTCACCAAACGCGAGTACGCCGATGACCGCGTTGTTCTTTGAATGATCACCGATGCGGTTGGCATTGTCACCGAACATGTGTGCCACTGAATTCACACACCAAGTGATGTGATACATGGCTGTCATGCGTACGAAGACGCCCCAGACAGTCATACTCATGGCCATGTGGTAGTCGAAGCCTACAGGCACATTTGCGAACACGGTTCCACCCAGCGCAAACAGCGATAAGCCAAAAACAACCTGAATGTGAATCATGTAGTTCTCAAGGAACACAAAGAACGGACGTTTCACAAGATCGGGTGCATAGTGTTTGTAGTCCTCAAAATTTGCGAGGTCACAACGCAGGTTCACAAGCCATCCGAAGTGTGAATGCCAGAACCCTTTGGTGACGTCGTGAGGATCGCGTGGGGTATCCGAATAGGCATGGTGAACTCTGTGAGTACCCACCCAGTTGATAGGACCGCCCTGGCAGGCGAGCGTGCCGCAGAGAGCTGCAAAATTCTCAAGCCAACGCGGCGCATGAAAGCCATGGTGCGACAACAAGCGGTGGAAGCCAAAGGTAATACCAATCATTCCGGTCACGTAGTAGAACAGAATGAACGTCGCAAAACCTGTCCATGTGAAATAGGGAATCGCGCCCACCAAAGCGATCAGGTGCACTGCGCCAATCCACAGGACATTGCGCCAAGAGAACTCCGATTGCTGCCACGACGGTCTTAGTTTCATAGGAAGAACCTCAGTTTTCAGGAAGACATTTCTATCGCCTCCCTTTATCTCTCAGTTCGGCCCGAGATTCTTCAGAGTCGTGTAAAAGAAGTGTAAAGAGGAATTTTGTAGCAAAATTAGCGGAGAGTTACGGCAGGTGAAAAACAAACAAAAAGCCGCCCTTCCGGGCGGCTTGGGCATCACAAACAGCTTCAAGATATCTCAGTTTTTGAGACGCTTGCCCTTGATGGCTGCAACATCAGGCGGTGTGATGAACTTGGCTGTGTTGTTCGTTTCGATGATCTCGTAACCCGCTTCACCCAAATTTGCAGAGCCATCAATCACGTAATTGCCGTTGGCGTCCTGCTTGAAGCATTGGCGGCTCACACCTGCACCCATTTGCTTTTCAACAAAGTCGGTGGCGAGCGAGCCAGAGATATTTGGCTTAGCCCATTTGTCAGTACCGCGGAGATAGTTGTAATTTGCGTCGGCATTGCTTGTACCGCCGCCTCCCTCGATGTTGAAGAAGGGGTGGTACCAGCCATCTGGTTTAATGGCTGTGCCATTCTTGATAGCCTTACGGATACTGAGGTCACGTGCAGCGCCTGTAATTGCACAGCCCTTAACCAAACTATTTTCGCCATTTTCGACTTTAAATACGAACCCACGCGCAGCCTCTGTGAAATTGCCGCCTGGGTTCTTCCAGAAGCTCAAACTTCCCGTACCGTCGGCCTGGTTGATATCAAATTCAACCAAGGAGGCTGCTGCAATGTGATCGTTGGATTGACCCGATGGAGTTTCAGGGACGGTGTTAAAGTTGACGAGTCCTGAGGCATCAAAAACTTCGGTGTAGCTCGTTGCAAGCATTGCCCGACGCACCGATGCACGAATCTTCTTTGCACCACCTTCGTCGGCACGCGCATACTCGATGCTCAGTAGCATGTTCTTTCCACCGTCGGTCGATTCTCCGGAACGCTTAATGGAAATCACCCCATTGTAACTCACGTTGTCAGAAGTTGAATTCGGGCGGTGCACAATCGTGAGTTCTTCGGATGCACTGCCGCGTGAGGACACAACACGAGTTTCAAAAACAGGCTTGCCTTCGTTGTCGGCGAGGCGTTTGAGTTTCACAGAGGTGAACGAAGGAGCGTTGGCATCATTTGGACGCCTAGCCTGCATGTCAGAAGTCAAATCGAGCTCTTCACCTGCCGCTGCAGGAAGGGTTCTGCCATTCTTCTTGGCCAGGCATGCCATGGCTTGTGCGCGGTCGAGCTGCTGATCGATAATCTCTTCAATCTGCTTCATCTCTTCGCGAGCATAGGACACCATACAGACTTCTTCGGAGCCCTGCTTGGTGCTTTTTCCGTTTTTTGTTCCCTTAGGCGACTCGCTACCGCGCGCACCGTAAATCATGTCCTGATCGAATTGGTAGCATCCCTCACCGCTTATTCTTTGAATTCTGAAGCGCTTCTTCATGTTGGCAAAGCAGTCGTCCACATTGCCTTCAAGAATTTGTTTGGCATCCGAACGCTTTTGTTCGAGAGTCTGGCCTTTGGTACTGTTTTCATCGAGGTTCAATTCACCATCGAGCGCCAGTGAACTTGTCGATGTCGTTTGTGGAAAGGTTGGAATACTGAGTCCATCGGGATAACCAATAGCCAGCGCATTGTTGATTGCATCAGAGATAGCCCCAGCCGAGCTACTTTTTTTCTTGCCACAAGAAAGCATTGCCACCGACGCAGCCAAACCCAAAATCAGAATATTTCTCTTTTGCATGAGCCACTCCTCACCACTCAATTAAATGATCCACTCCGGTCGTGTCTTCATTCTCTCGAATGCCGACACACAACTGAGCCTCCAGTGTACTCCCAAGCAAGTGCCTCGTAGAGAGCACGACTCTGACGCGTCAATGAATCGACGGCGCTGTTGGCTGAAAAGCCAACAAGTCAGGGTGTGATCTGCTCCATCACGATTTTTGTCACCTTTCCTTCAAGCACCCGTGACACAACCTTAAACACAGTTCCTGGTGCGAAAAGCACCTCCGCCTCGCCTTTAAACTGTGAAAGATCCTCAATGAGCTTTCCGGTTTTGCTGGTAATGACAAAAACAGTATTCCCGGAAAACTTTTCTCCGGCATTGCGTGTTGTACTGGTAAAAGCTCGTTCGGTCACACGACTGCCGACCTTGTATAAGGCCGACACATCAGGCTTCAGGCTGACTCCGCGATACACTGTTCCCACAAAAGATTGCGATACCATTTTACTGAGCCCGGAGCTCGCAGCCTCGATCACAGGTTGAAGCCGTGCAAGTTTTACAGGATCTGCGGCACGCAGCGCTGCGTTGATTTCCCCATAGCCAATACGCGTGTAGTGATTGATGGCAGCAACCTCGATCATATCGAGATTCTTGTAAGTCGGATTGTTGAGCATTGAGCGAGCAAACTGGTAACTGTGCGAAAACTGTCCCGCGATAAACTCTTCGGCCTTCAGCAAGGTTTGCGGGCTCGCCACGTGGCGGGTCAGATTAATGGAGCCATTCGCAAAAACCGTAGGAACCGACTTAACGGTTCCACCCACCAGGCGAATCGCTCCCAAACTGCTAATGATTGTGCGCGAGGCAAAAACAACCGGACCGATTCCGAGTGTCACCACACCTTCAATGACCATGTTGCCCACTTCGTCGTCGGGAGCTGCACCTGTATCGATACAACGACACCCGCCACCATCACAGAAGTGCACAGCGTATTCACTGCACTTGCGCGGCGTGTTGGTCGGACACACAGCCTTGGTGCGCGATTCCAGATTGGTCGAAAGTGTCCACCAGCGTTTTTCACCTGCCAGCGTTCCACCCCTCACAACGATTTTCATCAGCCGTGCGTCTTTATCTTCATTGAGAATGGTCAACTCACGAATAACAGGAGTGCCCTTCCCCACGTACTGAGCACCACGATTGTCTTCGAGATCTTCGACGCTCTGAAAAACAGGGATGTTGCCTTTGGTCATCATGAAATGGCTGGGCCATACGGTGCAGGCAGGCACGGCAGTGGTGGAAGCATCTTGCGTGGTCGGTGGTTTGCACGCTTGGAAAGTCACAACGGAGAGAGTCAAGAGAAGCGAGAAAGCCCATGCGCCAATAGTACGCAGACTCACTGTGCGGTTAGATTTCATGGGCACCTGCGCTCTTTAGAGGTTTTCCTCTATGATACGCAGAATTTCGGGAACGTCAGCCTGAGTTACAGCGTTCCATCGCTTTTGTTGAGGAAATGCAGCAACACTTACGCCTTCTTTATCGCAAAAACCTTGACACAGGCTGCGGTTGACCCAGACCTCCAGACCATGGCGGGCTCCCCACGACAGAGCGGCCGATCGAAAAAAATTGAAAAATGCATTGCCCCGTTCAGCACCACAACTTGGGAGAGGGTTGCTGCCGGGGCGTTCGTTCACACACACAAGGAATTGTATATCGCAGTGCCGCTCAATGGGCTTCACGCAATGCGCGCTCCACGCGCGACGAGCTGCGCGAAGTCGTCAGCCTTGAGACTCGCACCGCCCACCAGGGCGCCGTCGATGTCGGGCATGCCCATGAGTTCGTCTACATTTTGCAGAGTCACACTGCCGCCGTATTGAATCCGCAAACGGTGAGCGATGTCCGATCCCAAAGATTCCTTCAGCCAAGAACGAATGAAAGCGTGTGCTTCTTGTGCTTGAGCTGACGTGGCCGCCCTGCCCGTGCCAATTGCCCACACGGGTTCATAGGCGAGAGTCAACAACGGACGCGACGGGTCGGAACCTAATGCAGCCGACCAATGTTTGATACCCGTTGCCGCAAAGCCTTCGCTGAGCTGAGTGCGCAGAACGTCCTGCCATCGCCCAGCATCGCGCTCAGCGAGAGTTTCACCGACGCACAAAATCGCCTGCAGCCCAGCTCCGAGCAGAGCAGCAACGCGTTGCCCTGCGCTTGCATTGGTCTCGCCGCACATCTGGCGCCGCTCACTGTGTGCCACAAGGCTGCCGCCCACATCGGTTGCCTTGAGCATGGAGGTCGAAACTTCGCCTGTAAAAGCGCCGGATGCAGCCCAGTGGCAATTCTGCGCAAACCACTGCACACCACGGAAACGGGTGGTCAGCCCTGGCAGGAGCAGTGCGCTCGCAGCCAAACCAACATCGACGTTGTTTAAACCGTTCACAGCAGGCACAAACGTCTCACAAAAGGCTTGCGCCTCCTGTGGAGTCTTGTTCATTTTCCAGTTGCCTACGAAAATTTTGCGACGCGATGTCATAGTGCTGCCCTCAATACTTTAATGCCCGGCAGTTCCTTGCCTTCAAGCAATTCCATGCTCGCACCGCCACCGGTTGAGACGTGTGAAACCTTTTCAGCCAAACCGAAAGCAGTGATGGCTGCTGCAGAGTCGCCCCCACCCACGATGGTCGATCCGGAGCACTGGGTGAGCGCTTCCGCAACGCGGCGCGAACCGTCAGCAAAGGCCTCCCACTCGAACACACCCATAGGACCATTCCAAACAACCACTTTCGAGGCGCGGATGGTGTCTGCAAAAAGCGTTGCCGTGCGCGGACCAATATCGAGTCCCATGAGGTGGTCAGGAATATCGGTTGCGTTGCATGCCACTGGCATCGTGCCTTCAGCAAACTCAGCTGCACAAACGTGATCTACGGGGAGAATAATTTTTACACGGCGCGCTTCAGCGGCACGCAAGATTTCGCCCACAAGCGAGAGCTTATCTTCTTCAACACGTGACTTACCAACCTTGTGCCCCATATAGCGGAGAAAGGTATAGGCCATAGCGCCACCAATAATCATGTTGTTGGCAATGCTTGTGAATTTCTGAAGGATGGCGATTTTATCGGAAACCTTTGCACCACCGAAAATCGCTGTGACGGGCGCCTGCGGGTTGCGGAACGCACCCTCAAGAAAATCGATTTCTTTCTGCACAAGGAAACCTGCAGCGCGTCGCTCGAGTGGAAACTCTTCCGCAACGGCAACCATCGATGCATCAGCACGGTGGCATGTTCCAAAAGCATCGTTCACATAAAAGTCCATATGTTTTGCAAGAACTTTGGCGAAGTCTCGGTCTCCCTTCTGCTCCTGCTTATGGAAGCGCAGGTTCTCGAGAAGAACCAGCTGCTGCGCGCCAAGCTGCTGCACGATACGGTCGAAGCCATCCAAAAGGCAGTCGGAACAGAGCAACACTTCCTTGCCTAGATGCGCAGCAATCTTCTCGCCCACGGGAGCCAGGCTGAATTCCTTTTCGAAGCCCTCGCCTTTAGGACGCCCAAGATGTGAGCACATAACCACGCGGCAACCCTTCTCGAGCAACCACTTGATGGTCGGGAGAGCGGCAGTAATTCGAGTTTCGTCGGTGACAACACCTGCCTTCAGGGGAACGTTCAAATCCAATCGCAAAAAAACAACAGGGCGATTGAAACCTGAAAAATCCAGATCCGTGAGGGTTCTGAGCCGCGCCGCCATAGGGGTCTCCTTGTCTGTGTCGAAAACAGTGCTTTACCAGGGGGGCGATTGAACCGTGAAGGAGCGGAGCTTGTCAACAAGTTGAGAAACAGAGCGTGGTGTGAGAATAATAGGCGCTACGTCATTAAAACGCTCTGAGGTTCTGCAGAAATGGCATCAACCCCCATCAAGAACGACCTTTTCGCTAGCGAAAACATCTATTCCATCATCTTGTGTGGTGGTTCGGGAACGCGCCTTTGGCCCCTCTCCCGCAAGTTGCGCCCCAAACAGTTCCTGGCACTCGGTGGAACTGAAGACACCCTGCTGCAGACCTCAATTGATCGTGTGAAGAACATTTCTCCCGAGAAAAAGCGCTGGATCGTCACCGCCAACGCGCAAGAGGGGCTCGCCAAAGAGCAGACCGCGGGAAGCGTGGCACGCATCATCTCTGAACCCCAACCACGCAACACCGCCCCGGCAGTGGCGCTGGCCGCATGGCAGCTCATGCAGCAGGATCCCGACTCGGTGATGCTTGTGCTCTCAAGCGACCACTCCATTCAAAACGTCCGATCGTTCGAACAAACGGTGGCCGATGCCGTGAAGCTCGCTCGCCAAAATCTTTTTGTGACCGTTGGTATTCAACCCACCTACCCGGCGACCGGCTTTGGTTATATCGAATGGGGACTTCCACTCGACAAAAACGCACAAATTCTGCCTGCCGCCAAATTCAATGAAACACCGCAGGAGGCGGTTGGCTTCAGTGTGCGCAGCTTTCGTGAAAAGCCCAATCAGGCTGCGGCAGAACAATTTATCCGCACAGGAAAGTACCTGTGGAATGCGGGTATCTTCGTGTGGAAGACGCGCACGTTTTGGAATGCGTTCTCACACATTCAACCAGAGATGGCCAAAATTATTGAAAACATGACTCCTGCGAGCATGGCCACCGATTACGCCAAGCTTGAATCGCAGCCCATCGATATCGCGTTCATCGAGCAAACAAGCCACGTTGCATGTGTTCCTGCGCTTTTCGACTGGAACGATGTGGGCAGCTGGTCGGCGGTGCGTGAGTGCTTCGAACAAGACAACAACGGCAACAGCATTGCTGGCGATGCCTATGTCTCTGACACCCGCAATTCAGTGATTCACAGCAGCGGTCCGTTCGTTGCCACAATCGGGGTAGAAAACCTTGTGGTGGTGGCCACACCCGACGCAGTGTTGGTTATGCCGACATCGCGGAGCCAAGATGTGAAAAAGGTGATTGCTCATCTGGAAGGTCAAAACCGAACACAGCTCCTCTGAAAATTTGAATAAAGGAAGTCACGGATGACTCTCAAACCTCTGCTGATGGCGGCTCAAGGACAGCGCCCCGGTCACACCCCGCAATGGCTGATGCGCCAGGCGGGTCGTTACCTTCCCGAATATCGCGCCATCCGCTCGCAGAACGACACGCTCACTATGTTCAAAACTCCGCGCATCGCCGCAGAGATCACCCTTCAGCCGCTGCGTCGCTTTCCCCAACTCGATGCCGCAATTGTTTACGCCGACATCCTTTTGATTCCTGATGCTCTGGGATTAGGTTTGCAGTTCGTGCAGGGTGAAGGTCCGGTGTTCAGCCGCCCTGTCCGCAGCGAAAGCGATGTCCAATGGCTTGAGGAGCAAGCAGCGGACACAAGTGCCGTGATGGCCAAGCTCGACTATCTCAGCGAAACACTTCAAATGGTGAAGGCTCAGCTTGCGCCCGAGGTCACCCTCATTGGATTTGCCGGAGCACCCTGGACAGTAGCGAGCTATATGCTCGAAGGTCAAAGTGCACACGGAGAGTTCCACACCTCAAAGCTGTTTATGCTGCAGCACCCCAGCTTATTTGAACGCGTGATGGAAGTTGTGACGCGCCTGACAGTCACCTATCTCGAACGTCAGGTCGCCGCAGGAGCCGAAATTCTCCAGTTGTTCGAATCCTGGGGAGGAGCGCTGACTCCAGCTCAGTACGCGCGCTTTTGTGCGCCCTATAGCCAGCGGATTATTGCTGCCCTCAAACCCAAGGTACCGGTCATTCATTTTGTTGGAGAGAGTGCAGGGATTCTTCCCGAAGTTTTGGCCACCAACGCTGATGTTTTGGGTGTCGATTGGCGTCAGGATCTTTCACGTGTGGGGCAAAGCGCCCGCGGAAAAGTTCGAGCTCTGCAGGGTAATCTTGATCCGCTCATTCTCCACGCCAGCCAGCGTGAACTCCAGACGGCACTCGAGCAAATTCTATCTGCCGGACAAAAGCTGGAGAATCTCGGTTACATCTTCAACCTGGGCCATGGCATTCGCCAAACCACTCCTGTTGAGAACGTAGCCTTTGTAACAGATTTCGTGCGCAAATTCAGACTCTAAGCTCAGGGCTGAGCAAAGAGTCTGTTCACTCACTTTTATGTTGAAGGGGATGTTCATGAAGTTGTTGAAAGTGATTGGCCTCGGCCTGATGAGTTTTGCCTCGGTGGCTTTTGCGACCGGAGGCGAGCTGGTCATCAATTCAATGCACTCCGATCCAACCTCAAAGAAAGCCTTTGAAACCATTCTTGCCGAATTCAAAAAAGAGCACGCCAATATAAATGTTAAGGTCAACACCATCGACCATGAGTCTTACAAAGTGCAGATCCGCACTTGGCTCCCCAACAATCCACCCGATGTCGCAACATGGTTCGCTGGCAACCGTGCCAAATTTTTTGTCGACAAAAATCTTGTTGAGCCACTCGACGACGTTTTTTCTGGAGCCGCAGGTCAGTTCTCGGAAGGTGCGCTGGCAGCGATCAGCTTTAATGGCAAAAAGTACCTGATGCCCACCAACTATTATCACTGGGGCTTCTACTACCGCAAAGATTTATTCCAGAAGGCGGGTCTTTCAGCGGCACCTAAAAGCTGGGACGAGCTCATTGCTGCAGCTCAGAAGCTCAAAGCGGCGGGCATCACCCCCATTGCCATTGGTACGAAGCAGGCTTGGCCAGCAGCGGCTTGGTTCGATTTCATCAACATGCGCGTCAATGGTTATGCCTTTCATATGAATTTGCTTGCGGGCAAAGGCAACTACACCTCAGCTGAGGTGAAGAAAACCATGTCAACATGGGCGCAATTGGTTAAAGTGGGCGCCTTCCCTGAAACGGCTGCCGCTATGACCTGGCAAGAGGCTTCGGCATTGATGTGGCAGGGTAAAGCTGCAATGTACTTGATGGGAAATTTCATTTCATCGGAAATTCCATCGGCCGTGAGGGCGCAAGTTGATTTCTTTCCCTTCCCCATCATCGACCCGAAAGTCCCAACAGCCCAAGTCGCGCCGACCGACGTTTATTTCATTCCATCAAAAGCTAAGAACAAAGCTAACGCCAAAGTGTTCATGAGCTTCCTTGCGCGTGCTGACATCCAACAAAAATACAACGAAGTAACTGGTCTTCTGCCGGTTAACAACAAGGCAAAGATCGACGTCAAGAACACATTCTTGAAATCAGGACAGCAGATTCTTGGTCAAGCAACAGGACTTTCGCAATTCTTTGATCGCGATGCTGAGCCTGAAGTTGCAAAAGTGGGAATGGACGGGTTCGTTGAATTCCTGCGTCATCCAGATCGTACGGATGCAATTCTGACCCGCATTGAGAACACGCGCAAACGCGTTCACCGTTGAACTTTAAAAGGACACACATTGCCATGGTAGGCGCGTTGTCGTTCATGCAAAAACGTGACCACAAAACAGCCTGGCGCTTTCTCGCGCCGTCGCTGCTTTTGTATGGTCTCTATGTGATTTTTCCGATTTTCTTCTCGATGTATCTCAGCGTGACGCAATGGGATGGTGTAAGCACTCAGGTTTTACCGCTGTGTTTTGGCAGCGACACGAGCTGCTTTCAAAACTTCATTGACCTTTGGCAAGACGAAGTGTTTTGGATGTCGCTGAAAAACAACATTGCCTGGCTACTCTTCTTTAGTCTATCGGCTCCTCTTGGCTTAGCTTTGGCCTTGTTCTTCCACGTCAAAGCCAAAGCAGCCAGCTTTTACAAATCCCTTCTCTTTATGCCGATGGTTTTTAGCCTTGTGGTCGTCGGAACCATCTGGAGTTGGTTTCTCCAACCCGAGTTTGGTTTGGTCGAATACATCTTGAAGGCTCTCGGAATTTTAGGTGCTGGCGAAAATTTCACGATGATGGCGAGCGAACGCTGGGCGACTGCTGGGCTCATTGCGGCCGCATCGTGGCCACATGCCGCCTATTGCATGGTTCTTTACCTGGCAGGACTCTCGAACCTTCAGAAGAATGTGATTGAGGCCGCCGAAATTGAGGGGGTCAGCAAATGGCAGATGCTTTGGTTCATCATTCTTCCCATGCTACGCCCAGCCACTGTTATTGTAGTGATTGTGACTATGATTGGCGCCCTTCGAGCATTTGACCTGATTTCAATTATGACTGCCGGTGGACCTGCTAACAGCTCCAACGTTCTTGCACTGTACATGTACCAGCAGACGTTTGAGAATTTTCGATATGGCTATGGCGCCGCCATATCAGTGGTGCTTTTCGCCATCAGTTTGCTGCTCATTCTTCTCTACTTGAAACAGACTCTGAAAGACGAAACAGGACGGAGCTGAAACCATGGAACCCAAAAGCCGAGGTCCTGTTTATTGGATTTTTGCGACACTGCTGTTGCTGCTGTGGATTTCACCCATCCTCGCAAGCCTTCTCACAAGCATCAAAACACTCGAAGAGTTAAACGAAGGCCGCTACTGGAGCTTGCCACGAAACTTCAGTCTTCAGAATTATGTGGAAGCGTTCACGGTGGGGAAATTCTCTACCTACTTCCTCAACTCTCTCATCATTACTGTACCAACCGTTCTGGCTGTGCTGTTCTTCTCGTCACTCAATGGCTATGTTCTCGCCAAGCTACGTTTCCGTTGGAACAAGAAACTCATGCTGGTTTTTCTGGGCGGTATGCTTTTGCCTTTTCAGATCCTGCTGATTCCTGTTTTCTATCTTTCGAACCAATATCTGAACACCTATGACACCCGGCTTGGAGTCATTTTATTCCACGTTGCATTTCAGCTTGGCTTTGCTTCTTTCTTTATGCGCAATTTCATCCGCACCATCCCCGATGGCATAATTGAAGCCGCGCGTGTCGATGGATGCAGTGAATGGCGGATCTATTCAACCATGGTCATTCCACTGATGCGCCCTGCGCTTGCAGCACTTGCCACCCTGCTGTTCACTTGGATTTGGAACGATTATTTGTGGTCATTGATTCTGATTCAAACAGATGAACTCAAACCCATTACGGCCGGACTGCAGAACCTTAAAGGGCAATGGATTGCGAGCTACCATCTGCAGAGTGCCGGAGCGGTTATTGCCGCTATTCCTCCGGTGCTAATTTTCGCATTTCTCCAAAAACATTTTATTCGCGGACTGACCATGGGAGCAGGAAAATGAGCCATCTATTTATTGAGGCGACATTCGAAAAG
This sequence comes from Betaproteobacteria bacterium, assembly GCA_016868315.1. Classification (GTDB taxonomy): domain Bacteria; phylum Bdellovibrionota_B; class Oligoflexia; order Silvanigrellales; family Silvanigrellaceae; genus RFOM01. The sequence goes on along the minus strand of VGHE01000002.1, from coordinate 305,855 downwards.
TCACAACTGTTTAACCGTGCCGCACGCTTTGCCCAGCGCTCTGAAAGCGAATACGAGGCACATCTTGAGCTTCCAGGACAACAAGGTCTGGCTGCATTCACACTCAAACGCGAAAACCTCGCTGCAGTCGGATTACGCGCCTACAATCAGTGGTCACTCCGTATAAAGGTGCTCGGTAACACAGCCCCCTTACAGTGGCCCTTTAAGTGGCTCCGTGTTTGTGGTTTTAGAACTCACAACCATGCCGAATCTGCCCTGGCAAACGGCTATCAGTGCTGGAGCGAATCACCGCTGCTCGGAAAAACCGATATCCTTCACCCGGAGTCGTACCCCGAACGCGAGGTTTTTGGAGATTCCAGCTTCTATCGTTATGCACAGCAGCCTGGCGTGTTTCATAGTTGGTCGTTTACCTACACGTCCCTCGAGGGCACCGCACACAATGCCTTCTATGGCGCACTTGATGAAGACCTTTTTTCCACAGTTTTTGAGATCAATTTGAATGAGCGAACGGTTGATATCGCACTCGAATGTGAAGGTGCTGACTTTGCGAATATTCAGTCGCCACGCGACTCGTCGGGTGGTGAACTGCTGCTTGGCTCATGGATGATTGCCGATCCCGGTAATACATTCTTGCCAGACCTCTCGGCGGTCACTCGCTTGTGGATGAAATTGGTTCGACTGCATGAGCGTGTTTCTCGTGGCGAAACACATGAAGAATTCACTGCAAAGCTTTCACCGACGCGGGGATACACGAGCTGGTACCACCGCTACAACAATATTTCCGAGCAAACGCTTGAAGCTGATTTGGCCGGAATTGCCCCCGAGCACGCTTATGGTGTGTTTCAAGTCGATGACGGCTATCAATCAGCTGTTGGTGACTGGCTCAAAATGTCGCCAGGTTTTCCCAACGGACTCAAGCCCGTTTTCACGGAGGCTAAGAGAAAAGGCCTCGACTGCGGAATTTGGTGTGCCCCATTCATCGCGCTAGAGCACTCATATTTGGTAAAAATGCATCCTGAGTGGGTTTTGAAAGACCGCTCTGGTCAGCCTGTGGTGTGTGGCAACCATCCGCTTTGGGGTGGACTATTCTTTGCCCTTGATACCGAAAATGATGAGTTCAAGAATCATCTGCGCGAAGTGCTGCGCACCTATTTCACCGATTGGGGATGTACTTTTCTCAAAGCTGATTTTCTTTATGCAACAGCACGTATCCCTGCGAACGGCATGACTCGCGCTCAGCGTGCAGCACGAGCACATCAATTCCTCTACGATGAATGTCGCAAGCACGGTGCGAAACTTCTTTCGTGCGGTGCAACCCTAAGCTCGGCCTACGGCCGCTGCGACTACTCGCGCATTGGCCCCGATGTCGGCGAGACGTGGGAGAACAACGAGATGGGCGCTGCTGCCAGCCGAGAAAAGGTCTCAACCCGAGCAACACTCGTCAACACCGTCACACGCTCACTTCTCGACGGCGTGTGCTTTGGCAATGACCCAGATGTGGTCATACTGCGTGATGGAAGCCAGCAGATGACGCGCGAACAGCGCCATTTGCTCGCGACCGTAAATGCACACCTCGGACGATTGGTCTTCTGCTCGGATCCTCTCCAGGAGTTCTCCGATTGGCAAAAAATTGAGCTCAAAGACATTCAAACGGCAATGGGTGAACGGAAAAAATATTTGTTATCAGCAACATGTGGCCGCATCGAGAACGGAAACCTTCATTATCAGGTTGTGCTGCGCGGCACCGCTCCAGCAGAAGGGTTGCAGCTGCGCGTCAATCTGTGTGAAGTCCACTTTCCTGGATTGCCTGCACAGAGCGTTGAGATTCGGGATCTAAAATAGATAACTCATTTCAGTGTTTTTCGGCTCAGCAAATTTCTTTAATTTAATTTTGGGTCTTTCTTTTTAATTAGGAGTAAGACCTGATTTTTTATGCCTGATTTGTGAAAATTTATTTTAGACCCATTTTTTTCTCCGATCAGCTGGGCTGTCTCTGAGCTCGAGGCAACCATGTCTGCAAACTTCTTTTTTGTTGGAGTGCTGGTGCTTGCCACCACCGCTTGCAACTCCAGAAAATCAACGAACGAAATCATTACCCCTGAAAGTCGAAAAGTTGTCCAGAGGAGCGATGAAGCACTTTCGTACCTCGCACTGCAGCAACGGGTGAAGGAAATATTTGAATCAAAGTGCTATTCCTGCCAAGGACAGAATGGAACCAATGCCGGCAACACGGGCGACATTGGAAATCTCGCCGCACTCGCCGAAAAAGGTCTTTTTAAGACCGGTGCTCCAGCGGATCAAAGCAAAATTTATCAACCCGGATGTTCATACCTTCAAACAGGGACTTCCAGTCCCCAATCATCCCATTCTATTGCGCATGGCGAAACAGATGCGCGAAGCAGCTCAAAAGGTTGATCCTGCAGTTCAAGGCGCATACGGCACTATTTCAGAGGTCGAGAAGCGTGAATCCGAGCGCTGCAGAGCTGAGGATAATCCGTCAGGGCTACTCTTCTCACAACCGCTCCCGCTAATGCGAGCGGATTGGTTCATCGCACAGGTCTCCGCGAATATGCGCATGCGCATCAATTATCACGCTGCAGGCATGGACGACGACACAGTGACACTCGATGCTGCACTCGGGATCGATGACGCAGAGGGTTCCCTTTACGACAACGATCCGACTTTCGATCGCAACAGCATCCCAAACCAGTATAAATACATATATGGCGGAGAATAAAAAGGGTGCCGCACACGGGCACCCTTTTTATTTATGATCGTCGAAGCTGCTCTCAGACCACGAAATCTGAGTGCGTGAAACGCACCTCACCGGTTTTGTCGATCATAGACATGGAAACGTAGGCAACGTTGTCGACCCAGCGGATCTGCACTTCTCCAAAACCATCATCAAGATTACGCTGCACGCGCAGCTTGTTGCGTTCGAACCGCGAGAGCCCCTCAGCTTTATTGAATCCGCTTGAGGTAAAATCGTACAGTGCGCGGCCACTCACCAACTGTTTCTTACTGATTTCGTGCAGATGTCGGTCGCCCGAGAGAATCAGTGTGGGTGCAGAAATGCGCCCAAGAATTCCCACAAGGCGCTCGTATTCATCGGGGTAGTTCATCCATTTCTCAAAACGATGCTCGGCAGAGAGAACCTGAATGCTTGAACCAATGATCTTCAAATCTGCGGGACGATTGAGCTCAGCCTCGAGCCACTCCCATTGCCTCGCTCCCAAAAGAGAGGGCTCGAATGGCTTGCTCGAAGTCAAATTTGAATCAAGCTTCTTGGGGCTTTCATAAGCCGTGCGATTGAAGCGCGCATCCAACAGAATGAGATGAATTTTTCGCCCCTGATGCTCGAACATCTGGCTCGAATAAATTCCGTCGTCGTCGCTCGCATAATCCTGCGTCCAAAAGATTCTGAACAGTGCAAGCGACTCGCGGCGAAAAGGTAAACTTGCATCGGCATTGTCAGCACCAAAATCGTGGTCATCCCAGATTGCCGAAACGGAAACTCGTTCGCGCAGCTTTTTCAGGCCTTCAGAAAGACCAAGCTTTTGGTATGCAGTTTCAAGTCCGATAAGGGTGTCGCGCTCGGGGTAGAGATTATCACCGAGAAATGCAAAGTGACTGAAAGAACGTGCGTTGAGTGTCTCCCAGAAGCTCTGATTCTTGCGCGTGTCCATGCAAGAGCCAAAGCCAAGTACCCACGGCGTATCTGCGGCCACGGCTAATTTCGAAAAGGCCGGGCTACACAATGAGAGCCCCATCAGTTTCAAAATTTGTCTGCGTGAAAAACGCGATTCCATGAGCCTACCTCGTTGGGTCTCCCGCTTCTGGCCAGTCAGCTAGCAAGGCTTGCTGAGGCCGTCCAGCCCTTAATTAAGAGTAACGAATTTGTCGCGGGTTGAACTTGACTCTGAATGCAACAGGCAGCGATAATTGTGCAAATTATTTACAATAAGCAAACTGAGCTAGGAGCCCTGGACAATGTTCCGAACGCCCACTGCGTCAAAGAAAATGTTACCAATTTTCGCAATCCTCCTAGGTTCAACCGTCATTCTCGGCAGTTGCAAGTCCAGGTCACACAACGATACGGGTTTGCGCTCCGAAACCGACGAACAGCTTCAGGGGGCGCTGAGCATTCTCAAGACGAACCCCCTAGAACGACTCGTTGAGAATAAAGACCTGCTCACCAAGCTCGCCACGGCCACCTCAAAGGTGAGCCCCGACGAGCGCAACCAAATCATTGAAAAAGCAAAATCCATGATTGGTTCCCAGGCCTCGAAGCAGAAGCTGCTGCGTGTTGTTTTCGATGCCGACGAGTGGAAGCGCTACGTAGGCGTCTGCGCGAAAGATGGACTCCCGCAAGTCGATGGGTTTACAGAACTCTCCCTTTTGCCCGATGATTTGCGCGACACGATCATTGCCACCGTAAAAGAAACCTATGCCACTGCGTCCAAGGGCGACCACTCGTGGAAGAGTACCATTGTTGCACCCAAGCGTTGCCTCGATGCCATCCTCAGCTATGCAGTGAATCCACTCAAGATCATCAGCACTCATGAAAAAGTAAAAACCGATCTCACCGCTGCGTATGACTCCTACCTTGCAGTCTTCCGGGAAATCATTTTCCCCGACGGCTCACGCGGCAACTACTCAGCGCAACAGGTTTTCGACGTGGCGCGTATCTTTCAACAATTTCTTAAAGAAGAAAAAAACAAACGTCCAATTGCATCGCAGTACACAATATATATGGGCGGAAGTTATGTGAACGGAAGGGCGAAACTTGAGAGTTCTGACGTGGATATTGTCACTGTCGACATGAGCCGCAATCCTATTCTTGCGGCTCACCAGATGTTTTCACCCTTGGCTTTGACCGATGCTGTGCGCAAGCGGGTCACGCAGGATTATCCGCCCACCCAAAAGATCGATCTCAAGGTTCAAATCGACAACCTGTTCTTCAATCTGTCGAGTGGTCCAGCAGCAGAAGGACCCGACATGGAGAGCAAGTTCTCACGTTTCATGCCCGTAATGATTGCTGTGCGCGCCGACGAGATTAAACTTGAAGTCTTCAGTGCCTTCGAAGAAAGGCCGCCCCGCATGAAGGCAGCCTTCAGCGAGAAAATTCCCAATCAGTGAGCCGGCGCAGACTGTGCGTCGCGGCTACCCAAGTGGCGACTCGCATAAAACAACAGTGCCGCCCCCAGTGCCATACCACTCAAAAGGATGAGCAAAAACAAGGTTGCGCTGTTCAACCCGGCCGCATTTGAGATTTGACCAAATAAAAAAGGAAGAATGACAGCTCCAGCCACACCGCTCAAAACGGTAATGTTTGCAAAATGGCGCGCGTGGTTGGAATCAAAAAACACAGTCAGCGAGCCCAATGCGAGGCTGTACATCCCGCCAATGCAGAGCCCCAAAATCAACGTGCAGAGCCGGCTGAGAAACAGTGCGTCTTCAAAGCTTTGGAAAAAACGTAAGAGCAACGATGCGAAAAGAATCACACACAAAGCAGAGAGCGCAGTCATGACTTTAGGGTACAGATACGCAGGCGGAGAGCGGAAGCAGAAGTACAAACGAGCAGCCAACAACCCACCCCAAAATATTGAGCTCGCCACGCGAGAATCATTGGTCGAAAACCCGAACATGGTTTCCGACATCAAACCAAGGCTATTGGAAAGGTTGATTTCACTGCCTACGTAACAGAACAGCACCAAGCACGCAGCACACACCGGGAGGGGCAGACGCCAACGTAGAGAATTGATTTGGTGCGACTGCACCGGTGCTGGTCTCGACAAATGCGGCGAGCGCAGAACATAAAAAGAAAGAACCGCATATGCACCAACCAAAACGGCTGGAGGAAGACGCCAGGCCAAATTTCCCTGCGTGACTCCCGAAATCTGTAAATACTGGCTTGCAAATAAGGGCAACACCACTGCGCCTGCCGTGAAACCCATGTTCAACAGATTGAGTGCGAACGATGGATTACCGCTGACCAAAGCGGCTGTGTTGTTGAGAATGCCGTTGCAACCGATTCCGAACCCAATGAAGCAGATTCCAAGAAGCCGCAGCAACGATGTAAAACCTTCAGGTGCACCTGCGGCCTGGGCGAGCGGAAAAATGATCCAATCGGCAAAATAGTAAAGAACGACTCCGGCAGCCAGAAACAACAAACTGAGCACAACCCATTTACGATAGGCATCACCACCCGAGCGCTTGCTGGCAAACCGACTCCCCAAGAAAGACGCCCCACCCTGCAGCATCATAGCTGTGCCGAAGAGCCCCTGGCTCCAGGAAAAATCACGGAGAATGAGGTCGAGGCAGGCCCCTGGAAAGGCCAGCAATCCACCCGTCAAGAGAAATGCAAAAAAATGGGGGAAGAGTGTGCGGTTCATGCTGTTCTCCGGGTGAGGCACGACCTTAACCACAGGTCGGCTTGCGACACAAGGCATCGCTGGCTATGCTCCGGCTTTCACTGGGAGGAGGGAGAATTGCATGAGCAACATGACACTGCCAAAGCGCGCCGAGGTCGATGCCGCACAGACCTGGGATTTGAGTAAACTCTTTCGGGATTTCGATGATTGGAAGCGCGCAGTCGACTCGCTTCCAAGTGAAGCTGAGCTCGGTCAGGAAATCTCACGGCGCTTTAAAGATCACCTCGAACAAGGCGGCCCATCCCTCATTCATGAAGCCCTGCATTTCCGTAATGGCCTTTTGCGCAAACTCGAGAACCTTCACGTTTATGCAGGCTTGAAAAACACCGAAGACGTGGGCAACTCCAAGGCAAACGAAGCACTCGCAAAGATCGTTCAAATCAGCTCCACCTTAATGGCGCAGTGGGCCTTCTTAAGCCCGGAGCTTCTGACCATCCGTCAGTTGCCCGAATGGCTGATGGCCAAGCCCCTTGATGAATTTGCATACGAGCTGTCCGAACTCATCCGCTCACACAAGCATGTTCTCTCCGAGCGGGAAGAAGCTCTTCTCACACAGCTCTCCAATCCGCTGGCACAATTCTCAGAAATCCACTCCAAGTGGAACAACGTTGACCTAAAATTCCCGAGCGTCAAAGACGCCAATGGCAAGGAACATATGGTTTCAAATGCCCGTTTCGGGCAATTGCTCACCTCACGCGACCGGACGCTGCGCGAAAATACCTTCAAAAGCCTCTATTCAGAAATTGGTAAGTCACGGCATCACATCGCCAACAACTTTTTCGCAAGCCTGCTCACAGGCACAACACTGGCGAAGGTGCGCGGCTTCAATGGTTTCTTGGAATCACAACTTTTCCCCGACAATATTCCTATTGAGGTTTACAACAATCTCATCAGCACCGTGCGCGCAAACCTCAAAACTCTACACCGGAGTTTGGAGCTCCGCCGCAAGGTTCTCGGAGTCGAAAAAGTGTTTCTCCACGACCGCTATGCGTCACTTGCTGACGGTGGTGAAGAAACCAAAATCAGCTTCAAAGACGCCTGCGATCTTATTCTCAAGAGTGTTGCACCGCTCGGCGAAGAGTACGTGGCCACTGCTCGTAAAGGCCTTAACGAAGAGCGTTGGGTGGACTGGGCCGAGAACGAGGGCAAACGCTCCGGCGCATTTTCATGGGGAACCTACGATTCCAATCCGGTGATGCTACTCACCTGGACGGGCAGCCTCAACGACCTCTTCACACTCGCTCATGAGCTGGGGCATTCCATGCACAGCTGGCACTCGAACAACACCCAGCCCTACCACGTCGCCGGCTACACCATTTTTGTGGCCGAAGTGGCCAGCACGCTCAACGAAATGCTGCTCTCTGACTACATCCTGACCCACATGCCTGGAACCAAGCTTGCCAAAGATGTTCTGTCGCATTGGCTTCAGGGCTTCGAAGGCACCGTGCTGCGTCAGTGTCTGTTCGCAACCTTTGAACGTGATGCCAGTGCACGCGTAGATACAGGCGATTCACTCACAGCCGACAGCCTCGACTCTCTCTACACGGCGCTTAACCGTGAATGGTATGGCTCTGAGAGCGGTTTCGACCTGGCGAATGCCTATGAGTGGATGCGTATCCCGCACTTCTACTCCACCTTTTATGTCTACAAGTATGCAACCAGCTACTGTGCATCATTAGCTCTTTTCGAAGAGCTCAAGAAGGCAGGCAACGAGACCACAGCACGCCACCGAATTCTGGGACTCCTGAAAGCAGGCGGCTCGAAATCTCCGCTCGACATTCTGCTTGAAGCGGGTGTCGATCTCCGCACGCCCGAACCCATCGAAAAAGCTTTCGTGACCTATTCTCGCTTCGTTGAGCGTGCGGAAGCGGCGTTCTTGAAAAAATGAGAGCCTGTTATCATTGCTTTTTTCGTTCCTGATAGGTGCGGTCTGAGGGACTTTCGGCTATCTTTGGGTCGGCTTCCGGGTGCTCAAAGCCCCGTTGTTTGTCTTGGTAGTGTTGGCGGCGTTGGAGCTCGTCAACTGGAGAAGAAGGACCCGATCCAATGGACACGAGCTACAAGGCCAGGGTTGATCAAAGCGCAGCTTTTTTAAAAAGTCATTTCGGTGCAAGTGCACCAGAGATCTGCATTGTGCTTGGCTCCGGGCTGGGCGGCGCTATTCCGGGCATTGAATCCATGAGCTGCTTGAAGTTCGCTGAAATTCCGGGCTTCAAGACCAGCGAAGTGGTCGGTCACGCCAGCGAGTTGCGGGTGGGCGAGGTCACCGCTCGCAATGCTCAAACGGGTTCAAACGCTTCGCGGTCAATCGCATTTCTGCGTGGCCGAAACCACGCCTACGAGGGCTTCACAGCGGGCGACGTCGTTCACAACCTGCGCGCTCTGATCGCCTGGGGCGTGAAGGGTGTCATTCTCACAAATGCAGCAGGTTGTCTTGAAAAATCATGGACACTTGGCGACTTCATGCTGATTGACGACCACATCAATCTCACCGCGTTAAATCCGCTCGCCGGTGTTTTCGGCAATGGATTTGGACAGCGTTTCTGCGACATGACGCGCTGTTATGACGCTGCCTGGAGCGAAGAATTTGTCGCGCGTGCACAAGCTTTGAATGTGAGCCTGCGTCGGGGCGTATATGCGGGTGTACTTGGTCCCACATACGAAACTCCTGCTGAAATTCGAATGCTCCAAACACTCGGTGCGCAGGCTGTTGGAATGAGCACCGTTCTCGAAGCAATCGCTGCCCGCCAGATGGGTGCGCGTGTTGTCGGCCTCAGCTGCATGACCAACTACGGCGCGGGATTGCAGGGCAAAGAGACCCGCCTCGACCACGCCGATGTCGTACATATGGGAGCTTCGGTAGCCAAAACTATGTCTGAACTTGTGCTGGAAACAGCAGTGCATTTGAGGTGCGAATGAAAATTCTTGTGGGCGGCCAACCGCGTGACGTACGCGTGCTTTTCTCCGAGCAACAAATCCATGAACGCATTGTTGCAATTGCGTCTCAGATCAATGCGCAATCCACTCCCGATGGCTCGGCATTGGTTGTTCTTGTCGTGTTGCACGGTGCTCTACTTTTCGCAGCCGACCTCGTCCGACATATTTCCATGCCAACTGAAATCGAATCAGTACGTATCAAGAGCTACCAGGGAACAAAATCCACGGGCAAAATTGAGCTTCTCTCGCAGCTCCCGGAGCGCCTTGCAGGGCGGCATATTCTCATTGTTGAAGACATCATCGACAGTGGGCGCAGCATCGCATTTTTGCGCAACGAACTGAATGCACTTGGTGTTGCATCGATGCGTGTCGCTGCACTGCTCGACAAACCAGAAGCGCACGAAGAATCGATTCAAGCCGATTATGTTGGCTTCCAAATCGGGAGGAATTTCGTCATCGGTTATGGTTTGGATCTCGACGGTAACTATCGTAATCTTCCTTACGTTGCCGAGGTTGTAGGCTGTTGAAATTGAGCGACTCCATAGGGCTGCGCTGCATGTCTCTCTCGGTGCTCTCCTGTGCATTGAGTCCAGTTGGATTTGCTTTTGAAATCGGAACAGGGGGCGGGATGGTCACGTATGGCGATGACCGTGCACTGCCCTGCCTGCACAGCTGGATGCAAACCTCGTTCGGCGTGCTTCTGGCAATCACCAACAGCGGAGAGAAAAACTCTGCCTTTGCACAACAGACGGCTCTGGCTCACCTTAGCTATTCCCAAAACCTGCCGCGGAGCCGTGTGCTCGAGGCCAACATCGGTGTGGGTGCCATTCTGTTTCGAACAACAGTGAATCAGACCCTCCCAGAAGGAGGCGCATCAACAGCCCTCAGCAGAGCTGCCGGTCTTGCGCTTGGATTACGTTGGAAACCTGAACTTGGTCGAAATTTACGCGCCCGAGTGTCCTGGGATGCGCTGTACGTGCCGCCTGGATACAGCGCGGTTTACCTGGCCTTCGGACATGCTCAATCGCTCTCTGCGGGCTTGGGATGGGATTTCTGATGAGAAATATCCTGCGCTTGGTCTTTGCATGCATTGCTTTCGTCTCGCTCCCCGCTGCGGCCTACCGAACAGGCATTGCTGGCGGTTCGCTTGGCCTCGGCAACGGTCATTCCAATGCTGCTGACTTTGCATCACCCATTTCCTACCGGGGACATTTCACATTCAAGAATAAACTCGACGTCAGCCTCGCTGCGACGCACGTGCTGGTTGGGCGAGTCTACGATTTCAAATCCGCTGCATTTGTTGTGCCCGCAGCCGGATATCTTGCCGACGGCAATGGCTCCGGGCCGGGAGTGTCGGCGACTTTCGGATTTACGTTTTTTTGCTGGGCACTTTGCCTCTACAGCGAATTCCAACAACAGCTCGGCGCAACGCCAAGCCGTGCGCTTGTGAGCGGCTACGCGGTACGCGTGGGAATCGATTACACCAACGAAAAATAAATTTTATTCGCAGGAAGAGGACGACTCAGACTTCTTTGCAAGCCATTCGCGCCGCCGTGCCAATGCAACAGCCCGGGGAGCAAGGTTGAGTTCGGTACGCCGCTTGCTGGCCAACTGACCGCACGCAGCGCTGACATCCTGACCACGAGAGTAGCGCACCGGTGCAGGGATCGAGCGGTCGGCGAGATACTTCTGAAATTCACGCATACGCTCGGGGTCGGTTGCCACCATCTCTGTTCCCGGATGCGGATTCATCGGAATCAGATTCACTTTCGCTTTGAGTCCATGCAGGAACTTCACAAGCTTTTTCGCGTGCTGAATGGAATCGTTGACGCCGTTAATCATGACATACTCGAAGGTAATCCCGTGTCGAGTTTGCACAGGATAGCTTAACAAAGCCTGTTTGAGTTCGGCGAGCGAGTGTTTCTTGTTCACCGGCATCATACTGCTGCGTTGCTCTTCGTCGGCCGAGTGCAAAGAAATCGCCAGACTCACCGGAAGAAGCTGACCCAGTTTCTCGATCGCAGGCACCAGACCCGAGGTTGAAACGGTAACGCGATGCTTCGACAAGCCAAAGAAGCGCTCGTCGAGCATGATAGAACAGGCTGCAACAACTTCATCGAAGTTGTCGAGCGGTTCGCCCATACCCATAAACACAATGTTGGTCACCCGACGAGCATCGCCTTTTTCAAGAAGTCTACGATTGGCGATAATAATTTGTGCGATAATTTCTCCGCGAGTGAGGTCGCGAGTTAAACCCATTTTACCGGTCTGACAGAACGTACAAGCCATTCTGCATCCGACCTGACTGCTCACACACAACGTCACTCTGTTCTCAGAGGGCATAAGCACACATTCAGTGAAGAGGTTGTCGTGTGTCTTGAGGAGGATTTTTTCAGAGCCATCGCCCGATTCGAGCAACGTATCGATGTTCGGAACGTGCCATGCAAACTCCTCGGCAAGCTTGCTGCGAAGAGATTGTGAGACGTTGGAAAACTGAAGAGGATCGAGACAACCCTTGCGAGTCATCCACTCCATGATTTGAGTTCCCAAAAAAGCCTTTGCACCGGCCGCAACGCACCAGTTCTTCCAATCAGCTTCACTCATGTTCAAGGCATGGACTTGGGTCATGTTTGCCCTCCTCAATCGTCCACACCCTCAAGAAAAGTACGCACTTGCGCAACAAAATTTTCAGGATCTTCAATCAAAAGGAGGTGTCCCATGTCGGGAAACACAACCTTTTTTGCCTGCGGAATCAGGCGACAAAGGGCATCGGCATTGCCGGGCGGAATGATTTCGTCTTCGCTGCCCGTGAGCACGAGCGTTGGACAGGTGACCTGAGATAATAAGCGAGTACCGTCATATCCAATGGTTGCATCATATTGAGCACGACTCCGCCCCTGCGATAGAGGTTCAGCGTTCGCCTTGAGCATATTTTTAACCATCATTTCAATAAGAAGCGGCGAGCTTTTACGGAACTTCGGACCGAAGTAGCGGCTCATGCGACGGTGCATGGTTTCTGAATCCTGAGGCCAGGGCTCGAAGGCCTTGCTCTTGATTTTATCAGATTCGACACCTTCGGGCCAGACCCGAGCATCGCCTCCAGGTGTTGTGCTCACGAGAATCAAAGAACGCACGTGTGGATCGCGACTCGTCCAATTCTGACAAATCATCCCGCCCATGCTGATGCCCAGTGCGTGGTATCGGGACAACCCAAGAGCCTGTGCGTGAGCCTGAGCAAGAAAGGCTGCATCTTGAGCCATACGTTCCACACTCAAAGCATCGAGGCCACCTTCAGTTTCACCCGCACCACGGTTGTCGAGAGCGAGAGTCGCAAGATGCGGCATCTGTGCGTGAATTCGTTTCCGAAACGCACGAAAGTCGGTGCGCGGACGCGCAAACCCGTTCACCAGAACAAGAAGTTGAGTCACTCGCAGGCCATCGCGTGCGCCCTCAAAGTCGAATGCCAGTCGGGCACCCTGATGCTCAAGGTAACAAACTCCCGCGGAGCTTTGTGTGTCGACCTGTGGCAGCTCTCCGCTTGCAAAAACAATGATATTTTCCTGCATGCTCTGGGACTCCTTTGCGGAACACTCCTCCGCAGACAATCATCATGCCAATACATCAACACCTGTTCCTGTGTAAATTCGAGACGTTCCATGTTTGAATCGACGTATGACAGAAACAAGCACGACGCTGGACGGCATCCCATACCCCTACTCGCCCCCGCGCGAGATTGCACCCTCATTGTGGGTTCTCGACGGAACATGGTCGAACTCACTGGGGCGACGCATGACAGTTGTCAGACTGCGCAATAACGAGGTCTGGATCCACAATGCGATGCGGTTGCTTCCAGAGGATCTAAAGTGGCTTGCCTCGCTTGGGTTTGTGCGTGGTATCATTGCTCCAAACACCTGGCACACGAGTGACCTGCTGTGGATGGCCGAACAGTTTCCACAAGCACAAATCGCCTGCCCCCCTTCATTTCTGCAACGCCATCCGCAAATTCAAGAGCGCACGCTGTTTACGAGCGATGTTTCCTACGTAACTCCCTGCCGCGAGCTCGAGTTCTTCCCGGTTCCGGGAGTGCGTTTTGAGGAGTCGATCGTCTTCCACACACTCACCCGTTCGCTGATCGTGTGTGACCTGATGATGAATGTGAAACTTGATGGTGCCTGGCTGAAAAGAACCTTATACAAGCTCAACAACATGGGCGACTGCTGCGCACCATCACGGTTTCTGAAGTGGGGGCTGACACGCAATCAAAAAGAGCTGCTCGCCTTCGTGGAGCAGCTCGCTGACCTGAATCCAAAACGTTTGATTGTGAATCATGGTGAAATATTTGAAGGCGAAGGAGGCAACCAAATCCGCACCTCATTCGCCTCCCTCTTTCACTGAGTGTTGATTCTCAGCGGCAGGATGAATCTCTGCTTGCAAGCCCATGACGTGCAAAGGCTCCATTAATGATGCAGAAGTTCGGCCCACGCACATCTTCACTCAAGGGCTCTGCGTCGAGAGCCAGAACAGCCTCATAGGCATCCGTATACTGACTTGCCGTGTAGAGCATCTTCAAGAACCATTGACGTGCCGTCGCGCGACCAACCTCATTGCCATATTTGGCTACAAGATCTTGAGTCAGATGGTAGTAGGTCGAGCCGAAGATCAGTCCTTCTTTGTGAACTTCACGTTCATTCTCTTTAGGCGGATACATGTACTCGCCCTCCAGATTACGCACCGGGCGCCCATCGGAGAAAAATCCTGGTCCAACATCCGGTGAGCCGGTAATCAATTGGCTCACGGTGTCGCCGATACCTTCGGAGAAGGCACGGTCGCGGATACCACCGGTGTTGTGGTGCAAGCCGTGTCCCCACTCGTGGTAGACAACGTCGGCATTCTCACCCGTGTTGCTGCATCCCAAAGTCTTACCGCTGGCCAGACGCTTGCTGCCCGACTGGAAAAAGTTCACAGTTTTGCCGTTCCAGAAGGCATTGCAAATGTCGTTGATATTCACGTTCGCAACCAACTGAGCGGAGAACCACTTCGGATTGATGACAGGCCGAGCCCAGTTCAGTGCCACATGCAGGTGATAGTACGTGGTGTTTTCAGCTAGGGTTGAATTTGTTCTTGCATCAAACAAAACATCGCCCTGCAGGGTTGATGTTGCCGATGCACCCGTGCTGCTGACCACCTTCACCCGCTGCGAGCTCAATTGCACTCGTGCAGGCTGGTTGCCGGAGATCTTCATAATGCCAGAGGAGTTTGCCTCGAACGTTTGATTTCTTCCGAACCATCCGCCGCCGCGTGACTGTGCTTGCACAAACGGCATACCCACGGTGGACTGTGGACCGTTCGGTACGCGCTGGTTGATGATGCCTTGGACGCGTGCATCGAAAAACACCGTATGCGCATTCCATGACAAAATTTCATTGCGCTGAACGTGCGACAAAATGGTGAACAGTTCGCCCGTGGCGGACTTCGCATCGAACTTGAGTGCGGGCTCAAATATGTACTTGTTGCCCTGAGCGCGGGGAACCCAACGCTTGCTGACGGTGACTTCCTGGAGCTGAGCATCCGGACCGAGAACTGCACGGGCAGCCTGCGCGGCACGCGCAGGGTCGGCATTGAATTTCGTAAGCTCGGTTTCAGCAACATCGAAAGTCTTGCTCATGATGTTGATGAGTTGGCCTTCGCTAAAACGGAAGGTCAACTCTGCACCCTCAACGAGGGTCTCACCTTCAGAAACAAAGAAACTCGCAAACGTATGTTGAGCATCAACGTAGAACTTCTGCGCATCCCAGTTCAGCTTGAGGCCTTGAACGCCGAGTTCGTTGGCTTGCTGAGCAACGAAATAACGCAGGTGCTTTTCCAAATGCTGCCCATAGGAGCGGCGCGCATCCTCGGACTTCAAGGCAGACTGCAGCCATTCGCCGTGAGCTTTCTGACCACCAAAGGCAGCACTGAGGCTCAGTGGCAGACGCCCAAACCGAGCTTTGGGAGATTGCGTGATGGGGTCGACTGTTTTCACCGCACCCAGTGCGCCAAACGTTTCACGAACAGGATCAGCTGAGCCAACGCGTCCGAGAGTTTGGCTGGGGGCAGGAATCTGCCATGCGGAGAGTGCCTCATGAGATTGATGCTTTTTGACAAATTTCTCTTCCATCGGATGCGACACAACACCATACGCCGCAGGCGCCGCAAGGGTGACCAAAACTGATGCCATGGTCTGCAAACGAGTTACTTTCATGGAACGCCCCCCTCTCAGGTGAAGATGAAATGCCGAAAAATCAACAATCCATGTAAAAAAGTAAGAGCTGAGCGGACGTTAACCGCTCGGCCAACTTTCGTCAAGAATTTGACATTTAAAAAAGAGTGGTGGGGAGAGCGTTGCGCCGTCAGATAAACAGACTGCTGACCGAGTCGCTGTTGTGAATGCGACGGATGGCTTTCCCGAGCAATTCAGCAACGCTCAAAACGTGAATTTTGCTGCACTGCGCTGCTTCGGGCTTGAGAGGAATTGAATCGGTTGTCAACAAGAGGTCGATTGCACTTTTCTCGATTCTTTCAACCGCAGGTCCAGTAAAAATCCCGTGCGTTACAGCTGCAATGACGCGGGTTGCTCCGCGCTCTTTGAGCGTATTCGCAGCTTGGCTCAACGTGCCTGCGGTGTCACAGATGTCATCCACGAGAATTGCTGTTTTGTCTTTGACCTCGCCAATCAGATGCATGACTTGAGACACGCCAGGGCGATCACGGCGCTTGTCGACAATGGCCAATCCGCAATCGAGGAGCTTGGCTAGTGCACGTGCGCGCTCGACGCCGCCTGCATCCGGCGAAACAACGATTGGATTGGGAATGTCCACGCGTGAGAGGTGCTCGAAAAACACCGGCTTGCTGAACAGATGATCGACCGGAGCATTAAAGAAGCCCTGCACAGCACTGGTGTGGAGTTCGAGAGTCAACACGCGACTAACGCCAGCGCTTTCGAGAAGGTCAGCCACCAGTTTCGCCGTGATAGGTGTCCGTGGTGCGCTTTTGCGCTCCTGTCGCCCGTAGCCATAATAGGGAATGACGGCCGTAATACGCTGCGCGCTTGCACGACGCAACGCATCGACAATGACGAGCAACTCCATGATGTGTTCGTTGGCAGGATTACAGGTCGGCTGAATAACGAAAACGTCTCGCCCGCGCACATTGGATTCGATTTCGACGCGGGTTTCGCCATCAGAAAAGCGGCCAATCAGAGCCGAGCCCAAAGGCGCATCGAGCCACTCACAGATTCTTTTGGCGAGTTGAGGGTTTGCATTACCACTGAAGACTAGCAGTTCCGATTCCATCGTCTCACCCACTTTTTACAAAGAGCTGATGTTATAACGCGACGCGCCGCAGAAGAACCCCGAATCGGGTGCTTCTATAGGGCCAAAAGGAAGGGATTTCAACGCTTGGAAAAAATATCAATCAGAGCTGCGCAGAGAGAGTCGACCTCTTCGTCGGAGGTATTTACACCCAGTGAGAAGCGCAGTGCGTTTTTCGCTTCTTCAGTGCTACGTCCCTGAGCCAGCAGCACGTGCGAAGGCCTGTTCGCGCCGCTGCTACAGGCAGAACCACTGCTCACATAGTAACCCCGCAAATCAAGTTCCATGAGCAGGTCTTCGCCACGGAAACGAGGTGCGACAACACTGACGTTGACCGTGTTGGGGAGACTCCCGATCTCGGGTGTATTGATGACAACTCCGGGACAACTCTCGAGTCGACGCAAAAGCTTCTCGCGTCGACCGCGCATGGTCTCAATATTTACCCACCAATCGGGCTGGCTCAAAGCTTCAGCCACCAAACCGAAACTCAGAATCCCCATAAGATTTTCAGTGCCAGCGCGACGCGAACGCTCCTGAGCACCGCCGAGAATGAGTGGTTCAAATTTACGTCCGCGCCGCAATAACAGCGCTCCAACTCCAGCCAATCCCCCAAGCTTGTGCGCGCACAAGCTCGCGGAATCGTAGCCGACGCTACACCACTGCGAAAAAGGGATCTTGCCGAAGGACTGCACCGCATCAACGTGAAGATGAAGGTTTTGCAGGTGAGTTTGAGTTATTGCCGGAGAGAGGCACTGTGCCCACTCAGGCCACTGAGCTTCGCCTGAAGTGCGCCAATCAGTTCCAGGTTTACACTTCAGCCAGCGCACAGCATTCAGCCACTGCGCAAAATCAAAAATCGGTTGGATGGCTCCGGTTTCGTTGTTCGCAACCATGATAGAAACGAGTGCAGTTTCTGCGCGAATCTCACGCAGGAGGTCGACAAGACGAATACGGCCATTCTCATCGACGGGAAGAATGCTGAGCTGCAACCCCTCGGTCTGGGATAAGTGCTTAAGAGGTTCAAGAACACACGGATGCTCAATCGAACTTGTAATTGCATGAAGCTCACAGAGGGGCTTGCCATGCGCACGCAAAACACCCCTTGTACCAATGTTATTCGCTTCCGAGCCCCCCGAAACAAAAACGACTTCCGAGGGTTCAGCGTCAAGCGTAACAGCAATGTGTTTGCGAGCTTCGCTGAGGGCGACGCTAGCGCTCCGCCCCGCAGCATGTGGGCTTGAAGGATTCCCCGCAGCACGGTTGAACAACGCCACAAGCCGAGCGAGGTGCTCGGCGGATGCAGGGCTAGTTGCATTATGATCAAGATAAACGCCCACGTTTTTTTACTCCGGCGGGAGATACGCGCCCGAAGGCAGCTTCAAGAACCTCTTCGACACGCCGTACCCCAACGACATGCATGGTGCTTCGAACACTTTCGGGGATGTCGTCAAGATCCCGAAGGTTGCTCTGCGGAACAAGCACCCGTTTGACGCCGTATCGATGCGCAGCAAGAAGTTTTTCTTTGATGCCACCCACCGGCAAAACTTCACCGCGCAGAGATATCTCTCCCGTCATCGCGAGGTCAGAAGGCAACGCCCGCCCCGAGAGTAGCCCGACGAGTGCTGAAAACACCGCAATACCTGCGCTTGGCCCATCTTTTTTCACGGCTCCTGCTGGGAAATGAACGTGCAAGTCGGAACTTTGGAGTGTCTTGAGATCGATACCGCACACCGCAGGACGCGATTTGATAAGCGCAAGCGCAGTCTGAACACTCTCCTTCATAACCTCACCCAATTGCCCGGTGATAGACAACTGACCTTTGCCATTCTCCACCGCAACCGACTCAATGTGCAGCACGTCGCCTCCGACAGGCGTATACGCAAGTCCTGTGGCCACACCGAGAGCCAAACGCGCTGGTTTTTGGGTTTCCAGATAGTGAGGTTTGCCCAGTAGTTTATCGACATCTTTGCGCGTCAGAGCGTACTTTTTCCTGCTCGAGGTCGCACGTCGGCTGCGTTTTTGAGCTTCGGAGTTTTCAACGTATTCGTGCACAAGGCCACGCGCAATTGAAGACAACTCTCTGCGCAATTGCCGCACACCTGCCTCGCGCGTGTAGGAGCTCACAACGCGCGCCAACAACTCATTAGACACTGAAAAATCAAGCTTACCCTCCAAACCATGTTCGGAAGCCACCTGAGGCAAAAGATGTTTCTGTGCGATGTTTATTTTCTCTTCGATCGTGTAGCTGTCGAGTTCAACAACCTCCATACGATCCCGCAGTGGTCCTTGGAGGGTGCCCAGTGTGTTGGCTGTGCCTATGAATAGCACCTTGCTCAAATCCACAGGCACGTTCAAATAGTGGTCAGTAAAAGTATGGTTTTGCTCGGAATCAAGCACTTCGAGGAGAGCCGACGACGGGTCACCACGAAAATCGTTAGCGAGCTTGTCGAGCTCATCAAGCAAGATAACAGGATCCATGCTGCCCGATTTTTTCAAAGCATCGATAATTTTGCCTGGCATCGAGCCGATATAAGTGCGGCGATGTCCGCGAATTTCTGATTCATCGCGCACTCCACCTAGGGCAATCCGATGAAACTTCCGCCCAAGAGCTTTGGCAATCGACTTTCCGAGCGAGGTTTTGCCGACACCCGGTGGCCCCACCAACAGCAAAATTGGACCTTTGATTTCGCCACGCAATGAATAGACGGCGAGGAATTCAAGGATCCTCTTCTTTACCTTCTCTAGGCCGTGATGTTCAGACTCCAGAAGCTGACGTGCAGCAGTAAGATTCACTTGACCTTGGGTGTAAACACCCCACGGCATATCGAGCAGCCAAGACAAGTAGGTATGACTAACAGTGTATTCCGGACTGCCCTGCTGCATCATCGCCATTCTGTCCACTTCTTTCATCGCAGCCGCGCGCGCCTCAACAGGCATTTTGCTCTTTTCAACGCGCT
Organism: Betaproteobacteria bacterium; assembly: GCA_016868315.1. Lineage (GTDB taxonomy): Bacteria > Bdellovibrionota_B > Oligoflexia > Silvanigrellales > Silvanigrellaceae > RFOM01. The sequence goes on along the minus strand of VGHE01000002.1, from coordinate 286,178 downwards.
CACGCAGATCCTGAGGTTCTCCGGCATGCGAGGATGTGGCTTTCCCATCGAGTTCGCCGAGCTCCTTTTGGAGCAGCTTAAGCTGTTCCTTCACATAAAAACGCCGCTGCTGTTTGCCGACCTCGCCCTTGATTTCAGATTGGATTCGCTGGGTCATCTCCAGGATCTCAATTTCCCGAGTGAGGTACAGCTGAACCTTGCGCAGACGTTCGATGGGATCTTCGGTTTCAAGCAGAGCCTGCTTTTGCGCGGTATCGACGCTCAAATAGGGCACCACAAGATCAGCGAGGTAGTTTGCGTCAGAGACATTCTCGATGAAGATATTCGCTTCGGAAGGAATATTGGGACTGAGCGAAACCGCTTTCTGAATAAGCTGCTTCAGCCCGCGCTCAAGCGCGGCGAGTTCAAGACTCTCCTCCGGCGAAACCTGCTCGGGATATTCGACCTCAGCCAGAATGGGCTTGCCGTTTTGGATGGTGAATTTCTCAACCCGGAATTTTCGTGTGCCCTGAACCACAGCACCCGCAGACCCGTCGGGGAAACGGATCACTTTGATGATCTTCGCCTCCGTTCCAACGAGGTAGAGATCTTCCGCTTGCAGCGGATCGCGAGGCTCACCTTTCAGAGCAACTATTCCCAGATGTGTGCCCTTCCGAGCCGCTCGTTCCAAAGCCTCATGCCCCCACTGTGCCGTAGGCGTAACGGGCACAACGTTGTGGGGAAAAAGAACTGCGTTCTTAACGGGAAGAATGGTCAGTGTCTGGGCGGATTCTTCGGATGCCGCCTGGCTCCCCCCAGCCTCGAGATGACTCACGGGCACAAGGGCGCCTGAAACCTTTTCGGAGTCGAGCAAGTTACTGGAATCTTTGTCTTGAGTGCTCATTGTGTCCTCCCCCCGGTGGGACTCTCGCGAATATGGACGGCGCGGCCGCAGTGTCAACTCACCCCTAGGAAACGGGTCGATTTTCTTCGCACTTGCTTTTTTTTAAGCCGGCTGTTAACCACCACCGTCCGTATTAGCTACGAAGAGCAAGGGGTCTTTCATGTCACGCATTTGTGAATTCAGTCTCAAAGGCAGCCTTGTTGGCAACAGAGTTTCTCACGCCAACAACAAAACCAAAGTTCGTCTCCAGGCCAACCTGCAAGACAAATCCATCTACGTTCCATCGCTTGGCCGCAGCATCCGCCTGCGCGTCAGCACATCCGCGCTGCGCACCATCAATAGAATTGGTGTTGAAGCTTATGCTGCTAAGGTTGGTTTGAAACTCGGCTGAGCTCGCTCAGTCTGTTGAGTTCTTCCAAACACAAAAAGGAAACGGCGCTCGCCGTTTCCTTTTTGTGTTTGGAAGAATCTGCTTTACCCAAGTGTGCCGCGCGTATCTTTAAGGCGACGCTGCGCGTCGCCCAAAGCACACGTCATGATATCAACCTCCCACGTGTTGCCACGCAGACAAGCTTTTAAAGACTCAAGCCATTCGACCAATCCCTTGGAATGCTTCTCAGGGGTCGACTGCGGGGAGAGGTCATCGCCACAATCCTGATTTACAAATGAACGCCAAGCATCATCGGTGGCGTCGAGCAGATTCACAATCCGATTGATACGCACCGTCTGCTCCTGGCTGGCCCAATCGCCGTTGACCTGGAAAGGGTACCAATCACACTCGGATCGATGCAGCCAAAGACTTGCGCCGTTGCTCAACATGATTCGCCTGAAGTCCTCAGGAACTGCGTTTTGAAATCCATCTGGACGTTTCCAGATCAGGTGCATGAGAAACTCACCTCCATAGAGACAAGGACGACGAGCCGGTGTGCTTCACTCCGACGGATTTGTCGGAAATGTAACACAGTTACCTGACCGTGACCATACTTTCGTCAGCTCACCACGAGCGAACAGAAGACGAACCAATTCACAGCCACATTTTCAAGCATGTTTGGCTCTCGATTCTGTCACAAAGAGTTCACAACCTGGGTTTGCATCTCAGGGGCAGCTTGGTAACCAACGAAAGTTAATCTTGTCTTTCAAGGAGTCAGAGCCATTGCTCAACACCCGTCGGCGCGTCCTTATCCTTGACAAGTTCGCCACTGCGCTCATCACCGTTGTAGGTCTGAGTGTCATTCTTGCCGTCACGGGGATGATGGCCTTTCTCATTAGCAGCAGCTGGCCGCTTTTCGAGTCGGAGAAATTTACAGCTGCCGGTGAACTCAAAACAACGGGTTCGGCAGCGGGGCTTTTGGTCGACGACGTTGCCCCCCTCGCGGTTTTGCTCCCGCCCCAAAGCAACGCGTGTCGCGTCCAAGCTCAATTGATTCAGCCGCCCAATCAAAAGAGCGATGAAGGCACAGCCTGGAATTTCAACTACGCGGTCACACGTTCGTCTCCTGCCGGCGAAAACCCCGTTTGGTCATTGAACCCGCTGTCTTCGCAAGCTGCGCCTCAGAATTCCGATGACACTGTGCTTTGCCGTGCAATCAACAATGGCCAATTACTCGTTCGCACAGGACAAACACTGACCAGTGCCTCTGTGCAAATTGTGCGGGAATTTCTCTCTGCAGAAGATGTTCGCGCGCTGCCTACGGCAACCAAAACAACCCTCACCAACAAACGCTGGCTCGTCACACCTGAAGGCGCTGTTCTTGTGAAGGCCAGCGCGCAGTCGCCCATTGCCAAGCTCGGACTTCAGATTGAAGGACACTGGGAGCTGCCCAATTTCTTCGCTGAGAATCCAAAACTCACTCTGGAAGACCTGAACTTCCTCAGCCGCCCAGGAAAAAAAGATGGCCTTCTGATTCTGCGGACAGCAACTCTTGAGGGCATGGCACAGAAGCGTTTTATGCTGCTTTCGATCAGCGAAAACGCTATCACTGGTGAAAAAACAACTCACCTGAAGCAAATTTACCTGCAGCAACTCACCAGCGATACCCTCAGCCAAAGCGAAAGAAACTTTCCAGCCGCTTGGATACAAGATCGTCACGTTGTCCTCTACGCGGGTAACAATTCCTTTGTTGCGTTTGATTCAGAGGATGCCAACCTTTCATCCACATCGCTGGTTGCTCCAGTTAATTTAGGCCGCGTGATGAGCTGGACACCGGCTTTCGGTGGAGCGGCTGCGCTCACTGAGTTCAGAAGCGAACAAGGGACCTCCGGAGCACAACAGCGCTGTGCTTACTTGGATATTGGCAGAGCCATTCGGCTGGCCTCAGCCGCTGCCAATAGCACCTCTGAGATTCCTGAGCTCTGGCGCGACACGTGTCGTTCTGCCGTCAGAACCGTTGCGCACCCACACAAGCGAGTTGCATTCCGAATAACCCAAGAATCCGAGAAATCGGCGCTCACTCTTGAAGCGCGCGAACTGACCACCGGCCGCATTGCAGCTGAGAAAGATCTCCCTGCCGGCGCCGATCTCACCCTCGAAAGCGACAGCCATGGGCAGCTTGTGTCGTGGTTTAACAACACGTCAAAAACCGTTGAACTCTGGCGTTTCAATGCACCACACGTCGAGGTGTCGCTCAAAAGTCTTTTCAACAAAATTCACTATGAAAGCTATGAAACTGCATCCTACTCATGGCAGAGCACATCCGGCACCGATGAATTCCAATCCAAGTTTTCTCTTGTTCCATTGATTTGGGGAACATTCAAAGCGACTTTGTACTCGCTCCTGTTTGCGGTTCCCTTGGCAATCTTCGCGGCTGTCTACAGCAGTGAAATCCTCGACAGGCAGACCCGTAATGTCGTCAAACCGACGCTCGAAATGATGGCGAGCGTGCCCTCCGTCGTTCTGGGTTTTCTTGCCGCAATCATCGTGGCTCCGTGGGTTGAAGCGCACATTGTCAGCGTGCTTCTCATCGGCACATCGATGCCCTTCCTTTTGTACGTGTTCGGCGTGTTTCTGCAGATTCCCTCAGCGCGCCATCTCACGACACGCGGACTCTACGCCTCACGCCGTCTGCTCATGTGGGTCGTTCTCGGCTTCGGAGTCATGCTGTGGCTCCTCATTCGCGCTGGACTACTCATTGAACGCACCGCTTTCGGTGGAGACCTCAAAGCTTTTTTGTCGGGCGGACCGGGAACCGAAGGAGTGCTCTGGGGAATGCTGATTCTGCCGCTGGTCTTCATTTCGCTCTGGAGCCTCCCGGTCAGCCGCGCCCGTAATTTGTTCCGCATTGCGGTTTTTGTTCTGGCACCTGTGCTTGCGGTTGGGGTGGGAAGCCTGCTTTCCGGACACACCGAACTCCGCTCTGATCTTTTGGGTCAGTACGCACAGCGCAACACGCTTGTCATTGCAATTGCCATGGGATTTGCGATCATCCCGATCATTTATTCTTTGGCGGAAGACGCACTCACCGCGGTCCCCGGAAGCCTGCGCGCAGGTTCACTGGCTTGCGGAGCCTCGGTTTGGCAAACCACAGCGCGCGTTGTTTTGCCCACTGCTGCGAGTGGTATCTTTTCAGCCATTATGGTTGGCCTGGGTCGCGGCATTGGCGAGACAATGATCGCAGTGATGGCAACCGGCAACACCGCCGTCATGACGACCAACCCGTTCGACGGCCTGCGCAGCATGGCTGCCAACATTGCAGTAGAGCTGCCCGAGGCTGCTCAGGGAAGCACACACTACCGCATTCTTTTTCTCTCAGCGCTCACACTTTTCCTGTTCACTTTTACGCTGAACTCTTTCGCTGAATTTTTGCGTGCACGCTATCGCGCCCGCAACAAGGCGTTGTGAGGCTATGATGTTCAAACCCGCTTCACCCTCGTCCGATTCCAATCCCAACGCGCAGGGCGCGGTCTTATTCAAGACCGCCGTTCGCCTCCGCAACCGCGCTTCCAGCAATGCGACCGAAGGCGTGCCATGGATTTGGGTCTGCGCAGGTGCTTTGGTCACCATCCTTCTTCTGATCACTGCACTGTTCGGTGTCATTCTCTCGCAAGGCCTCAGCGCACTTTGGCCGCATGCGGTCATCAAGATGCAAAACGATTCGACTTTGGTCATCGGTATTCCCATGCGCCAAGAGGAAGGCACCGACCCGAACACCAACACGCGTCAAAACCGTCGGCTTATTTATCAGGCTAACCGCGATTTCGGTGTCAACGAATTTGCCTTTGTGGCAACTGAGGCGGTCGCCGGAGCAGAACGGCCTGACGACATTTGGTTTGTCGAGCGCAGCGAATGGGGTCCATTTCTCGGCAAAATTCTGCTTCTCAATGCCGATGGCACGAGCGTGTCCCTGGAAAAGCAAAAACTCACACAAATGCTTGAAGACGGCGCGCAGCGCCGCAAGCAAATTCACAAACTCGAGAAAGGCAAACTGGCTGACCTAAACCTCGACCTTGAGGAGCTCCGGCTCGAAAAGAAAAAGATTGAGCGCATGCTTGAGCTGGGTCGCATCACCGATGTCGAAGCCGCAGATAACAACAAACTCCTTGAGGAGCGCTTCCAATCTCTCACAACCGAACACAGAAAATTGTCAGAGCAGGTGCAGCAGCTGCGCAGCGCAGATGAGGCCATCAAGCTGACACTCGCGGCCGAGAATGGTCAAACCAAAGAATTGGCAGCAAGCCAAATACTGCGCGCTTTTCAACCCAACGCACTCAGCACCTTCGAAAAGTTATCTTTGTTTATCGCTCGCCTGTGGGGATTCGTTTCCGAGGAGCCGCGCGAAGCAAACACCGAGGGCGGAGTGTTCCCTGCGCTGTTCGGAACGGTGGCCATGACCATCATCATGACCCTGTTTGTCTTGCCGATTGGAGTTATGACTGCTGTTTACATGCGCGAGATTGCCAAGCAGGGTATGCTCGTGAGCCTTGTGCGCATTGCCGTAAACAATCTCGCCGGTGTTCCAAGTATCGTTTATGGCGTATTTGGGGTTGGTTTCTTTTGCTACACCGTGGGTGCGAGCATCGACCAACTGCTGTTCCAGGAAAAACTCCCCAACCCCACGTTTGGTACAGGTGGTATCCTTTGGGCCAGCCTGACCCTTGCACTTTTGACTGTCCCAGTTGTGATTGTGAGCACCGAGGAAGCGCTCTCAGCGGTGCCGCGCTCGCTGCGCGAAGCCTCTTACGGTTGCGGCGCAACCCGCATGCAGACCCTGTGGAATATAGTCCTTCCTAAGGCTCTCCCAGGTGTGATGACCGGACTCATCCTCGCCATGGCGCGTGCGGTGGGTGAAGTTGCTCCGCTCCTCATGACAGGTGTCGTTAAACTTGCGCCTGCGCTTCCCGTCGACGGTCATTTCCCATTCGTGCATTTGGAGCGCAGCTTCATGCATCTTGGTTTTCACATTTATGACCTCGGTTTTCAGTCACGCTCAACCGAACTCAGCAGACCCATGGTCTTCGCTTCAACCTCGTTGCTCGTGGCCGTCGTGTTGTCTCTTAATTTCATTGCAATCAAGATCCGCTCACAACTGCGCAAGCGTTTTGAAGGACGAGGAGCATTCTGATGCTAAATCCAAACGATCTTCCGCCGACGTACGTCCATCCGGAGAGTCTTTCTGGACCTGCGCAAATTTCCATCCAGAACTTCAACCTCTGGTACGGAAAGGCACAGGCGCTGCACTCCATAAATTTTCCGATCCTGCAGCATCACATTACCTCGTTTATTGGGCCGAGCGGGTGCGGCAAGTCCACTCTGCTCCGCTCTATCAACCGTCTTAACGACCTCATTGACAACGTCACAGTTGACGGTGATATCCGCGTTGGAGAACGCTCGGTATACGAGCGCCACCTCGACGTTACGTCTCTTCGGAAACGCATTGGAATGGTATTCCAAAAGAGCAACCCCTTCCCGATGAGCATTTACGAAAACGTCTGTTATCCGCTACGCATCAGTGGCATCACTCAACGCTCCACCCTCGATGAAGCTGTGGAATCGAGCCTTCGCTCTGCAGCACTGTGGGATGAAGTTAAAGACCGTCTCAAAAGGAGTGCGCTCGATCTCTCGGGTGGACAGCAGCAGCGGCTCTGCATTGCACGAGCTATTGCAGGTAATCCTGAAGTGCTTCTGATGGATGAACCTTGCTCAGCTCTCGATCCCATTTCAACTGCAAAAATCGAGGAACTGATTCTCGAGATGAAGGGAAGATTCACGGTGGTGATTGTGACCCACTCGATGTCGCAGGCATCGCGCGTCTCCGACCACACGGCCTTCTTCTACCTCGGGCGCCTGATTGAAGCTGGACCAACCAAGCGGCTGTTCGAAAATGCTCACACCAAAGCAACGCAAGACTACATCTCAGGACGCTTTGGATAAGTTTTTTTCTCAGCGCGGAATTTTACTCGAAATCTTATTAACCGTAATAAGGTAACTTGAGGTCTTTAGTACCATTCCGCGCGCGTAAACCTTCTTGCGCAGATTAACACCGTTCCAGGGTTCCGGAATCACTGAACTCAAGGTCACGAGTGTCCCATCCGGCAGACGGGCTTTGCCCTGACAAGGACTACATTGCGGTGCGGGCGGCTCAACGAGAGTCAGTGGACCAACAACAACAAATCTTCGGTTACCGGGGCTCGTATTCGTGAGGTAGTTGTTGATTTCGTCTGCATTGCGCAACACATCGAAGTTGGGTTTGGGCTGTGTCTTTTTTAACTGCCTCTGCACGAGATCAGGCGGTTCGCTGCGAGCAGCCATTTCTTTTTTTGGCTTATCCTTCTTTGTCGTTTGACCACCCGGTGAAATTTCACTTTGGCTTGAAGGGTCAAAAGCGCGCGTTTCACCCGGTACCGCGGGAACGTCTGACTTCGGCTTTCTTCTCCGCTTAGGTGGCTCGCCCTCAGACTGAACCTGCTGCGGCGCAGCAGCTGGCTGACTCACGACGTGCGAGCCTTTGCGACCGAAGAAATAGAAGAGCAAGCTGACTATTGAAAAAGTAACGAGCACCGAGGCGGCGACAACGACCCAAATGAAAGACGAATTTCCAGGACGCAATTTTTTCGGGAGATATTTTAAAACCTTCGGAATTTGCGAAGAGAAACCGCGCGGACGGCGACGCGGGGCAGTTGGGTTTACCCTCCGGTGACGGATTTGTGTTGCAGACGAGTTGTCTACGAGATTAACCAGCCCCTCGCTCACCATCTTTGGCTTTTGGTTCATCAGTCGAACTCGACGCGTTTGTCTGATGGAAAGGTGTTTCGTCTCTCCACCAAACTCACGCTTGTAGTCGAGTTCCACCTGCTTTTTTACCGGTGGAATGGATCGAGTTGGTTCTGGTTCAGACAAAGGCACATCTGACTTTGGATTAAACGACGGCGACAATTGAACGTCATCGATAGCCTTGCGCGAACGCTCTTTGGGAGCTGCAAAAACACCGGCTGGGGGTATAGGAGGATCTGTTTGAGGCAACACCGAAACAACGCTCTCGGCTGCACTCTCTTTCTTTTTCTCTTGCACGGGTGCTGCGGAAGAATCTTCGGAAAGAAAGTCGAGGAAATCCTCTTTCCGCTTTTTCTTACGAAAGTTTGAAAGAAGCTCAGCTGGGGTTTTCTCTTGAGTCTCCTCTTTACGATTTTCAGCTGCATCTGGTGCTTCGGTTAAATTCTTTTGACCAGGAGGAGTCAGAGCCCCAGGCGAAACCAAGGGTGCCGCGGGTGCAGGAACGATCCCCCCTTCAAAAGCTTCCAAAGGCGCAATCATGGTTGCTTCGTTCAGAATATTATCAAACGCCCGTCCAGTTTCATTGGACTCTGGCGCGGAAACCTCGCACCACGTCGGCAACATCCACAAAAGCGGTCGGTAGATGGAGCGATCTTGGGGGCGCACAAAGACAGAAAGCGACCACTGACCCATGGTCAAGCGCCGACATATCTCTTGCTCGCTGTAGGGCCCCTGTCGGGTATGTCCATCCCAGACAAACCACATGATTCAAAAAACTCCCGCGCACACGTGATCTCTCGGAGCGCATCGGAGTTTTTGCTCAGGAAATTCGAGGTGCCGTCATTCAACCGACGGCAGGGAGTTGGGAGAGAAGCAAAGAATTCGCAGAAGTTGAAAGATCTTCGACGCGACCTTGAAGTTTGAGTTCAACCAATCGATTGCTGACCGACAAGTCTACATACCCAACCCAAGGCTCAGGGATATTCAGACGGTTGAGGCCATAACGCAGAGCAAAGAGGGAGGTGCCATTGAACTGCGGCCTCTCTGGAAGACGCGGCAGACGCAAACCCAGCTCTTCGATAGTTCTCGAACCCTTGCGCAGGTTGCACGACTTGCATGCAGTCACGATGTTGTCCCAGCTGGTCTTACCACCACGCGCCAAGGGTATAAGGTGATCCATTGTGAGGTTCACCAAAGAGCCGGCCCAGTTGCAATATTGGCAGCGGAAACCATCGCGCAGATAAACATTTTGCCTCGAGAAACGAGGGGAGGAGCACCTGCGGTGACGGGGAGAGCAATTGTGCAGACGCAGAATCCAAGGAACCGTATAGGCATTTGAAACACTGCGGATGATGCGCGGAGAATCGATAACGGCAGAAGCACGGTCGGTGTACATCAGAACAAAACCAGTGTGCAGGCCGACAACCTTGACCGGCTCGTACCGTGAGTCCAAAACCAAAACCCGACGCTCAAAATTCGCCATGATGCCACCTTCCATAAGTGGAATCGGAACTTCTGCAGCAAAATTAAGTTTCGCCGCGAAGAAAACAGCGCAAAAGAGGGAGGGACTCCCTCATTCGATTATTGTCGGCCACTCAGCCAAAGTCAAGAAATGCATTAAAATTAGCGAACTACAACGATCCACAGACCCACTGCCAACAAAAAAACAACAAAAGCCGCAAAGAGTCCCAGACCCGTCGTCAGAATCCGCGTACTTTTCTGCCGCTGCTCTTGGTAGCGCTTCCATAGAAGTGAGGAAGAATCTTGTTCGGAAAGATTTTGAGGCGCATCGCGTGGTGTTTCTGGCTCTGTAGTGGTCATGTCAAACTCTTCCCTCCCAAGGAAGCAGCACTTTCACCCGAGTAAACCCAATCCCACCCCGGCTGGTAAGCCAATCCCATGTCGTCGGGCAGAAAACAATTCAGAACCTGGTCGAGCGCGGCAATAAACTGTGGCCACGTTGACGCCCTCAGCAAAGCGACGCTCAACAGGGCTGGGACATTCAGGCCACTGCGCAGGTAATTCCAGAGCATCTTTCCCCGAGCAAGACCGACACGGCTGATGGGCCAACTCTCGCAGGCAAGCACAGTCGCACTGCCCTCCAGAAATGCGCAGGCAGCCAAACGTTCGTTCGCCTGCTCAAGCATATGAACGTCGGAAATTTTGCCTGGGCTGAAAAAACCATCACGGACTTGTGTATGCAATTGCTCCCAGCACTGCATCTGCAATTCTTGCAAGAGCACAAACTGCAAGACAGTTGCCCGAAAAAGGCGGCGACTGATGACGTTCTTTTTTGATTCTTCGGGCGCGCGCAGCTCGGAGAAAATCCAAGGGTTCCTCAGTGCACCTCGCCCGACAATCACCCCAGCAGCGTTGGGAGCCTCACTCATACGCTCGGTAAAACTTGAGGCATCAATCACATCCCCAGATCCCACAACGGGGAATGGAAGTTGATTGGCCGCATCTGCGATGTGTGACCAACGCGCCTTACCGGTGTAACGATCCGCTCGCGTGCGGCCATGAATCGTCAGGCGTGCAAGCTTGAATTGCTTCACAACCTCGAGCAACGAGGGAAACTCAGACTCATTTGAAAATCCAACCCGCATTTTGACACTGACTCGTTCCGGCCCCAAAGCTGAGACAATTTCGTCCAGGTAGCGATGGAATCTTTCAGGATCCTGCAAAAGGCTACTTCCTGCGCCGTGACCAACCACAGTAGGTGAAGGGCAGCCGCAGTTGATATCGACAAACGGAACTCTCGCGAGAAAGTGCTCTGCAATGCGAATAAGATCGGCTGTCTCTGAGGCCATAAGTTGGGGAACGCAAGACACAACTCCATGCTCTTTTGACAATTCAATTTCAGGTAAAAAATTTGCTGAAATGCGCTTCGAGGGGTAGTCTTTTGTCACTCTAAGGAACGGTGTCGTCGCTTCGTCTGGCCGTGAGGTCTGGGCTAGCCAAAGTCGCGTTGCAAAATCGGTCACACCTTCCATGGGAGCCAGTCCGAGCCGTGGTCTGCCTTGTGTCTTTTGCTCTCCTGATCCGGCTTGTGAGTGATTTGAAGAAACTGCCATGCTCAAAGCAAAGCCCCAATGTTGGAGGGTGAAGTCATGTCAAAGCGTCCCCGCAAAAGCCCGGAGGAAAACTCCAACCCCGAGCAGGACGAGCGCAACGATGAACTACCGCCCACAACAGGAGAAGTCCATTCTAAAATTGCCATGACCGGAGCCTCGAGCTTCCGGGGGCACCTTGTTCTTAAGCGCCTAGCTGAGTTGCCGCATGTCCGCGAAATCCATGTTTTCGACATCAAAGCACCCATCCTTCAGGCTCCAAAAATCATTTTCCATCGCGTTGATTTAACCCGCGACGGCGCCGACGATCTCATCGCATCTCTGCTTCTGAAAAACGACATCAAGTGTTTGGTTCATGGAGCCCTGTTCTCGGGTCCCGGACGCAATGGCTCACTGCGCAGGGAAGTGGAAACCATCGGCACATTTCACATCCTCAATGCCCTTGCCGAAGCAAAACTCGAACGCTGTGTGGTGCTTGGAGACACGTTTGTCTACGGCGCACACAGCCAGAATCCAAATTTCATTTCCGAGAGCCATCCGCTCAAATCCGCCGGACCAGATTTTGTTCGTGCCCGTGTTGACGTTGAAAAACAATTGATTGAGTTCGCAAAGGATTATCCAAACTGCGAAGTCTGTACGCTCCGCTTCGCACCCATTCTTGGCCCCAACTCAACCAACGTGCGCGCACGCTACTTCCTAGCCGGAATCATTCCAAAGGTTCTCGGCTACGACCCACTGCTTCAATTCATTCACGAAGACGATGCCACAGCGGCAGCTTCGCTGGCCATCTTTTCGAATGCCCGCGGCACTTTCAACACTGTCGGCAAAGGCGTACTGCCCCTGAGCACGGGCATTCACATGTCCGGACGCTTTCCGGTTCCAGTTGCAACACCCGTCTGTAAAACCGTCTTCTCACTCGGATTTATGATGCGCATCTGGGATCTGCCCTCCGCCATGGTGCCTTTCTTCCAATACCTGTGCGTCGCGGATGGGCATAAGGCTGAAAAATCGCTTGGATTCAAACCACGCTACTCGAGTCGGCAGGCTCTAAAAGCCCTTATCGAGGCTGCTCGTTTGCGCAGTGTGGGCTTTTCAATGCCCTCATCTGCATTGGGAGAAGAGAAACCACTGCAACCTGATGAAGGCTTTGTTCGCGTTTACTGATGCACCGTGCTGTTGAAGACAAAGGAAGTTCGCGTATGAGCAAAAAAAACACATCACCCTCTTCCGGCAACACAGAGACTTCGTCAACGCGCAAGTCGCGTGAGCAGGAGGATTTGCTGAGTTTGTCTTCAAATGTCTTCAAGGTCAGACGCACTTTGCTCGAACAATTTAGTCGCATTGAGCGCGACATGGAGAAGCGCGCGAAAATGAACCGCGAACAATTCGCGTCGCGTGAGGAGCTCAATTCAGTTATTGACAGGCTCCATTCCTTTCGCGGTGAACTCGACAGCGTGCTTCTCAAGATCGAGGAAAGAATCCAATCTTCTGCCGATTCCTTCCAAGCCCTACAAACAGAGCCTACTGAATATACCCCTGCGGGCGGTCAAGGATCGCTCGATGAAATCGTCACCGGGCTCAATCCGTTCAATCTGCGCCGCAAGTACCACGAATTTTCGCTCAGTCTGCGCAGTGAAGAAGTCGACGCCTTTGGCTTTGATCCGATATTCGACAGATTTGTTCGCCCAATTTTTGAATTTCTCTATACAAAATACTGGCGCGTAGAAACCTACGGCATTTCCAACATCCCACGCAACGGCGCCTGCCTTATGGTCGGCAACCACTCGGGCTCTTTGCCCTACGATGCGACCATGCTAAAAATGGCCGTTCTCAAAGAACATCCCTCTCACCGTGAAGTTCGCTTCATGGTGGAAGATTTTCTGTTCCACTTCCCCTTCCTTGGCAGCATGATGAACCGTTTCGGTGGTGTGCGTGCAAGTCAGGAGAATGCCCAACAGCTACTGCAGGCACAGATGCCAGTGGTGGTTTTCCCGGAAGGTGTGAAAGGACTTGGAAAGCTCTACCGAGACAAATATCATCTTGCGCGTTTTGGTCGTGGCGGATTCATCCGCCTGTGCCTCCGCACAGGGGCTCCTTTGGTGCCCGTTGCATTCATAGGCCCTGAGGAAATTCATCCGATGCTTGCGCGCGAAACCTTCTTTGCAAGCATGATGGGCATCCCTTACGTCCCCATCACACCAACATTCCCCTGGCTGGGTCCCGCAGGACTCATCCCTCTTCCAAGCAAGTGGTTCATCCATATTCTGCCACCCATCGATCTCTCCGAGTATGGACCCGAAGCAGAGAAAGACAGGGTGCTTGTCTATCGTTTGGCGCAAAGGGTGAAGAATCAGATCCAAGAGGTTATCGTCGAACAGTTGAAGAATCGGAGAAGCATCTGGTTCGGATGAGTGTCTGCTGAGGAGGTGGAACGATGAGCACTGGACCTATTGTACGCGTCATTTACAATCAAAAAGGTGGGGTCGGTAAAACCACACTTGCAGTGAACCTTGCAGCCTGCTCGGCGCGTGCCGGATACCGCACGCTGCTTGTGGACACTGACCCTCAGGGCAACTCCACCAGCCATCTCCTCGGCGCTGAAGCAGCTCCTGCCAGGTCGATCTCGGATTTCTACGAGAGTTGCCTCGGGCTCAATTTGTTCCGTCAAACCTTGCTCGACTACGTCACAACCCACACCGGGGTAGAGAATTTGCACCTCGTGGCGGCTGACCGAAACCTCGAAGACCTGCGCAACAAACTCGAGAACAAACACAAAATAATGAAACTGCGCGATGGCATCCGCAACTCAAGCTATGACGCCATCTATTTCGATCCGCCTCCAGCGAACGATTTCTATGCACTGAGTAGCTTGATTGCAGCACAGGAAATCCTTGTGCCCATTGACTGCGATGCTTTCAGCGTTCGCGCTGCACAAGACATTTTCAACATCATTCGTGAAGTTCAGGCCGATCACAACCCTGACCTTAAAGTGGTCGGACTCGTTGTCAATCAATACCAAAAAGGGACAAAACACGCGGCAAGCATTCTCAGCGACCTGCGCAAACTGGGCTACGCAGTTCTCGAGCCATTCATTCCATCGAGCATCAAAGTTAGAGAATCGCACTCGGAATCACACCCCGTCGTTTGTGCATACCCTGAACACAATGTGTCTCAAGCCTTCACAGAACTGTTCCAGAACATCGAAAAGGCTTCCGGACGTCCAGCACGCCTGACGAAGGCACGCACGGGCACTTCGGCTAAACGCGAGCGCACGTCTGAGGTATGAGGACTCACATGAAATTCCACGCTCAGCAGAATCGTACTGGTTTGCGATGGACTGCAAGCCTAATCGCACCGCTGGCACTCTTGAGCCCCGAATCCGCTCCGGCTGCACCACTGAGCACACTGAGCCCGGGTGATTTCGAACGGCAACTGGAAGTCCCCCATAGCGTCCCTCTTGAAGCGGGCTCTCCTCTGGCTGAAGAAGCCAACCGTGCATATAGTCAGCTGCCCTACTCCGTTGGCGAGAGGATGCGCTTCATCGTGACCTATTTGGGCGTGAATGGCGGTGCCGCCGAGGTGATCATCCAACCTCCCGTTAAGCACCTCGACACGTGGGCACACCGGATTACCGGTGAGGTAAAGAGTGCGCGTTGGTATCGCTGGATCATGAACATTCATGACTCCATTGAAGGGTTGGCCTACCGTGGTGTTGAGTTCGTTCCCGCGCGTTTTTACATCAACCAACAAGAGGGCGACTACCGTAACTCAAAAATCCTTGAGTTCGACCAGGCGCGCTCCCAAATCCGCCAGCAAACCAAACGCAAAGGCCGGGACGAGGTGCGTGCGGATTTCCCGCTGGTTGAGGGAACCAAAGATGCCTTGGGAGCCCTGTACTATTTGCGTAACAAACTGGCGTCTACTACTCCTCCGCCGTTAAACCTCAACTTCCCCATCTTTACTTCGGAGAAGACCTGGACGGGCAAAGCCGATTACCTCGGCAGCGACTCCAGGAAGGTCGGCAAAAAGAGATACGAGACAGACGTTTACCGACTGGTCACCACGTTCGGTGGGCTAATGGAGCAAAAGGGTGACATCAAAATCTGGTTTAGCCGCGATTCCAGACGCTTACCCCTTTATATCGAGGCTTCTGTGCGCTTTGGTTACATCAAAGTGACTCTCGATGAGTGGGATGCCGGCGAAGCTCATAAGAGCCAGTACGAGGCCATCCGCCACAACCTCTAAACACCTTTCGATTCTCTCTTGACGACTTCACCCTCCTGTGATTATCAAAGGGCTCCATTTGGTTAAAAAGGCTGCGTCGTACCCACGTGTCGACGCTGCTGCCCACAGATAAAGGAAGGTTGTCATGGCAGTATCCGGAGCCAAGAAGAAGCGCCGCTATTCGCGTCCAAAGCGCGTTCTCGATCCTAACATCAAGTTCGACTACAAAGACACCCAGCTGCTTCGTCGCTTCGTCACTGAGCACGGTAAAATCGTTCCACGTCGCATCAGCGGCGCGAGCGCTCAGCAACAGCGTGAGCTGACCATTGCGGTCAAGCGCGCACGCACCATGGCTCTTCTGGGTCACGGACCAACCATCGACTTCCGTTCGTAAAACGGTCGGATTTGAGTTGGATTTCTTTGAGAGGCCACCCCACTATTGGGGTGGCCTTTTTTATTTCCACAGCCTCCCGGCGCACAGCTGCGATATTTTTTTTGCTTATTGATGCCATAAAAGAGTTGACGAGCAGCGAGTCATCCTCTAGCTGAGCCTGACACGGTACAAATTCATCTGCTCTGGGAGATTGCTCATGCACTCGAACGCATCGATGTTTTGGCGACACGCAACCACGTCGACTCTTGTTTTAGGATTCTCCCTCGCACTCGCCGCCCCGCTCACCGCACCGCTGTCTGCCTCCGCCGATGAAATCAACTCCCCAACCGACTGTAAACTCGAATCTCAAGACTGCGTTCGCAAAGCTCTTCAAAAATACGCTCGCAGCAACAAAACCAACCTCGGTTACGATGGCGCGCGGCAAGCAATGTTCCAAAAGGTCGACGTCTACGTGAACACGCAGGGTGAAAGAGTTGTTAAGTGCGTTTATTCGTCAGATGAGTTCCGTGTGGGTACTGGTATCCCGAACAACGGCGTGAACACCGAGCACACCTGGCCTCAAACGTTTCTGCGCAAAGCTGGAACAATTGGCGAAGGAAAATCCGACCTCTACCACCTTTTCCCAACCGAAATGAAAATCAACGGCATGCGCGGAAGTTATCCGTTCAAAGATTGCCACTTCAACCGCACTGCCGAAGGCTCGCTGTGCCAGAACAATGGATTCGAACCACCAGAAGGCCACAAAGGGGTGGTTGCGCGCGCAATGTTCTACATGTCGGTGCTCTACAACATGAGTATTGACGATCGTCAGGAAAAAACCTTGCGTGAATGGTCAGATACCCATCCGGTTGAAGCCTACGAAATTCAACGTTCAGAAAAAATCAAGGCTGTGCAGGGCAACCGCAATCCATTCATTGACCATCCCGAATGGATCGCACTCGTGAAGAATTTCTGAGAGCACTCTGTTCAAAACGGAAAAAGGGCGGCTCGAGAGCCGCCCTTTTTAATTTTTGTTGCAACGCAAAGAATTGAGCGCTGTTTCAGGGATTGGAAAGAGCATCCCGGAAAGCGCGGGTCAACGCCTGCGGGGTTCGGTCGCCTGTATAGGTGCGGCCGTTGATGACAACGAGTGGCGTACCTGTCAGACCCATTTTCTTTCCAAGATCAATATCTGCTTGGATTTTGGGAAGCTCGATTTTATCACGCAGGCACGCTTCAAATCGCCCAGCATCGAGCTTGAGCTTCTCAGCATGAGCGCGCATGCCTTCCATTGTGAAAGTGCGCTGACGCTCATCAGGTGTCATGTCAATTCCCGTGAATGCCCAATCTTTGTATTCCCAGAATGCATCCTTCCTCTGACTTCCTGCGCAGCGCAGAGCCATGGCGAGATCACAGGCATGAGAATGAGCTTCACCCCCAACGTTAGCATTGCACTTGTTGCTCAGTGGGTAGTTCCTGTAGACGAACAATACCTGCTCTGCGCCCACTGCACCCTGTGCGGCCTCAATCGCCTCTGCGGTAATTTTGCAGTGTGGGCACTCGAGATCAGAGAACATGTGAACCACAACCTTCGCCTGGTCGCTCCCCTTACGGTAATCCTCGCCCTGACCCACATAGTTGCTCACAGCGAACTGTACCCACTCCGCTGGAAACGGGGTTGCAGAAACCTGTGGAGCATCGGACTTGTTCGCAGACTCTGAACTCACACCCAATGTCGAAGACACAAGTGGCAAAATGGCACCTGCCAGCAGTGGGGGAACACCCAGCGCCAGACAAGCAGCCAAGAGTTTAACGAATCCACCCTCGGCAACCGTCTGTGGCTGATTGCGCACCTTAATGAAACTCACCAGAGTCACAATAAAGTTCACCACGCTGAGCGCATGAACGGTGCTGCAGACCAAGCACACAGCCTGAATTTTAAAATAGGAAATATAAGCCAGCAGCAGTGAAACAAAAGCGCCCACTGCAGCAATGAGCATCTGCCAACGCCCGATCCAGCTTACAGAAGAAGCGACGAAGGCTGGAAGAATTGCTGCCGCAATGACAAGCCCAAAATAGGCCATGCCATACGCGCCCAGTGGGATGCTCATGAATTCGCCGTACTGCCCGCCAATCACTTTGCTGCAGTTGACCAGGTCGTTGACGTCACAGCCCAGCGAACCGGCCGCTGTCTTCGCCTGCATATGAAGCGTGAGAGCGTAAAGCGAAGTACCGAAGCCAACCAGACCCAAAATCAAAGATATGATGTTCAGCTTTGCGCCTCCAGGTGCAGCCGCGCCTGATGCGTTGGAATCAAGAGTTTTGAATCCATTAAAATACATGCGATTCCCCCAACAATGCGTAAAAAACACATTGTTGAGTGAACGGTTTTTTCAAAAAAACGTCAAGGCATCCGCTTTCGTCGCTCTTCAAAAGCGCATTTGTGTGTTCAAGCTGAGTGTCTGCAGGCGATTTACTCTTTGCCCTGAATATGCGCCATTTTCGCGAGCAGAGAGCGCTAATTCGACTTTGGCAATAAACAGATCGGCAAACAGAGAAACAACGGGATAACCAGATTTTAGACCCGCATTGATGGCAAAGCTAGTTTGCTCGCGGATGGGTAAACGAACCGCATAGCGTCCGGCCCACTGCATCCGCAGCAGCAGTTCATTCCAACCACCTCTCACACCCGCAAGATCCTGCAATTCGCCGCCAACTTGAAGCGTCTGGAGCTTACTGCCAGCGAGTGGGATTTGCTGACTGAAGCCAAGATGAATACGATTTTGAAAAGCAGCTGGGGTGCCGCTGATGTTGCTGAGCGGTGTTGCGTCAAACGTGTTCTTCGACGCCAGATGAACGCGAGTCGATGGCCCCGCCCACCAGGCGAAGCCCAAATCCAAGGGCACGTAAACTGCACTTGGGAAAACCGCGAGGTCATCCAATGACTGAGAGCTCGACGATCCCGAAATAAACTCCCCGAAAGCCGAGAGATCGAGGGCGAACGAGCGGTAACCACCAACTCCGGGGCGAAGAGCCACTCCCAGGTCAAAATCCTTACCTATGGGCTGAGCATAACTCACAAGCACACCGGCGTAGCCACCGAGGTAAGCATCCAGTCTGGGCCAAGCGGCATTGTCGATCGCAGAGTCGAGAACACCCGTCGTGTAGGGAGCAACACCGACCCGACCAATACGCGGTGCCAACAGAGTTGTGTTGAACTGAGTTGTGAGAGTCTTGCCGAAGACAGAACGAACTTCATCGAGAGCCTTAGCAGTTGATTGTGCAGGCGTGCTCGTGCCATTTGAATCGCTTTTGTCGAGAAAGGTTTTGATGGTTTTTTCAATTGCCTGGCTAGCATCACGCGAGATAAGCACTGAGCCAGAGGCAACTTGCATCTCGAAATCGGCCTTGCGACGTGCGAGAAGCGATACATCTGTGTGAGCTTGATCGACCCACGACTCGGAAAATGCTCCCTGACCAGCTGCACCTTGCAATGCTGCGCTTGTCCAATGCATTTCTTCGCTCAAGTCGCGGCGCATGAAAGCATAAGCACGCTGCTCCTCAACCAGCGCTGTCGTACCACAAGCCAATGCTAGGCCATACAACACAGCTCTGCAGCTTCCGCGCCTCGAGTGCGCGCGTTGGGATACTTCCAACTTTATTGGCTTTAGGTTGTCCGGCATGAATTGCCCTCCCCAGTTAAGAATGCCGCGTCACTCTAAATACAGCTAGGCAAAAGCGTTCTGTCAGATTTTTTCCACAACAAACCTGCATCCAGCACAATGGCCTAGCAGTGCGAAAGTGAAGCAGGATTGCCAACAACGAGGCAGGAAATGGGAAGAACAAGACAAGCGAAGACACTCTCCATCACAGCCGCACTTTTAGGGTTTGCGGTTCTTACAGGCTGCGTGGTGCCTTCGAGTGAACCAATGCAGCGAACCTCTTTGTTTGGCGGTAGCAGCCGAGCACAACGCTCACTGCCACTTCCGCCTGCATCTGCAATGGGCACGCAGAGTCCTGCCCTACCTGGAAAAGCCCTATCCAACATGGACAATATTGCTCCATCGGGAACAATTCTGCCGCAATTGAGTGGAGCCTTGGCAGGGAACTCGAGCAACGGTGGGTTCACACAACCTCTCGTGGCTTCACCACTGTTGTTTCA
Organism: Betaproteobacteria bacterium; assembly: GCA_016868315.1. Taxonomy (GTDB): domain Bacteria; phylum Bdellovibrionota_B; class Oligoflexia; order Silvanigrellales; family Silvanigrellaceae; genus RFOM01. Next base: position 266,258 of record VGHE01000002.1, on the reverse strand, counting down.
ACGACTCGACAAAAACACTTGGCGGGTTGCCACAACTGCACCGCAGCTTTTTCAAACGGTGGCTAAGATACTTTCACAGAGCTACATCATTTCGAGAGCCGACCGGCAGACACTGAGCATGAGCACCGAGTGGGATAAATTCTTCATTGATGGGCGACTCTTCCGCAACCGAATCTCAATCAACGTTTTTCCTTACAACCAACGTGCCTCGGATCTCGTCATTAAAAACAACATTGAGTACTACACACAAACCGCACAGAAGGTCGATGAAAACGACCCAACCCAATGGCTCCCCACGCAAGATGTCACCGATGAGCTCGAGCGCATCCTAGACAAAACACAGAAGCAACTGATGGCACATTCACCGGGTGCGGCAGTGCGCTCCAATTGAAACAAAAACCTCTTGGAGAGAATGGCGCAATGAGAATCAAAACTGCAAAAACGAGGACGACCTCTCTTGGTTCGGCAGCCCTGTTGAGCGTAGCTTTGATGGGTGTGGTGCCTTCCCTTGCCTTCGCACGAGGTGGCTCACGCTACATCAACATCTCGTTGATGGGTAGTTTGCAGAAGGACATCCAGCAGTACACGACAAGCACCAGGCGCAGTTTAGGAATAGAAATCGGCCTGCCGCTCACAGAGTTCATGGAAATAAGCCTTGGTCATACTCAAATTCTCGATCGTGACCAGTACAACGAGGCCTACCGAGAGGCGAAAAAGGCACAAGGCGTGAACCTCCCTGAGGGTCCGATTGAACAAAAGCAACAAATTGCAGACAACAGCGCAAACATTTCCTTTGGCTACTCGTTCGGTTATGTGAAACCATCGCTTTTTGCCGGAGCACTGCAACGCCGTGCTTGCCTTGAAGATACGTCTTACAATTATGGTTGCTCAAATCAGAACATCACCTGGAACGCAGGACTTGGGCTAGCAACCTACATCACAATGGGCACACGCTTCAGGGTCACATACCGCCTTTCTCCTTCAGTTCACCAAGCTGGTTCAAAGAAAAGCTTTGACGAACTCGTCAGTATCGGTCTCACGTGGAGCATGTGAACATGAAGCCTGACAATGCAATGCTCGCCAAGTTAATGCAGCCGCAGAACATGGTTGCTGCTCTGATTTTGGTCGCCTGTCTGTTTTTCATTTGGCGCATGATGCGTGGAGACTCTGCTTCACAATCGAAAAAAAATATGGCTGGGATGCCAAAATCAGCTCCCGAACGAAATCCGTTCTCTGCCAACAAGAACGGTGGTCTTCGCACCCAGGATAACAACAACCTGAATCAAGCACAGGAAAAGCGCAAACAGGAAGCAATGACACTGATCAACATCGAGGACTTCGTTGGTGCTGCGCGTATTTTTGAAGAAATTAACATGCAGCGTGAAGCAATCGATGTGCTCGAGAATCATGGACTTTTGGATGAAGCTGCTGCCATCTTGATGAAAATGAATCGCCCTAACCGCGCTGCAGTAATATACGAACGCAATAAAAACTTTGAGAAGGCGACCGCCTATTTTCTTCGTGCAAAAATGCTTGAAGATGCGAAGCGATGTTTCAAAAAAATTGAAAGCTTTGACTTCGGACTTTCCTCAGAGCTTGCGCTCCTCTTTGCAGATGCTGGCGACAAGAGCGAAGCCTTCAGAATTCTCGCGACCATCAACGACCGAGCGCGCATCCTCAAAATTGCCCGCGATACCAGTGCATATCTGGAGCTGGCGTTATTTCTAGATAAACAGGCGAACCGCACACTGTTACTCGACTCAATCTCTATTGAAGACCTTGAGAAAACGCTTCAGAACATGCCAACTGACAAAACACATCCGCTGCAGAGAGCCCTGCTCTGGATCAATGAAAGTCATCGGGGAGACTTTCTCCTGCCCACGCTCCAGCGCATCGGCGACCGACGCGATGTTGCTCAAAAACTAATGGAACAGGTCAACGGCGAGACACTCAGTAATCTCACAATTCTCCTCCAAGGTCTGGAAGTGGATTTTATCAAGAACAATCTGCGCACACTCGAATGGTGCGCACGCTCCCTGCACGATGCCAAACAGTGGCAGACTGCTGCTTTAATCTATGAAAAGCTCAACTCGCCTGTGATGGCTGGTAAATGTTGGGCTCTGTGCGGAAAGACTGCCCAAGCGATTGCATGCCTACGAAGCCAAGCGGGTGACTCACCTCTGCTGCAAAGCTACTCCGCTGTGCTTGGGAAACTGGGAATAGCGCCCGACTCCTCACGCGCTTTGGCTCCTCAAGAAGCTGAGAGCGTTGCCATTGTGTTTCACAACGTCGATCCTGACGTGGAGAAAAACCGGGTCAACAGCCCCTTCTCCATCGCATCCTGAACAGGCTCCGCTCAGCGTCCACGTGAAGCGCGCAGATCCTTCTCTTTTTTGATGCGATAAACATGCGACGCAAATTCTTTCATGAGCGGCACATCATCCGAGAATATTCTCCAATCTTTCACTTGACTGCCGTCAACGTCCTGCGTGAAGAGTGGCAAAAGCCCGCGATTTCGGGCGAGCTGATCGCGACGCTCATGAATGAACTTTATGAAATCGAGTGCCAAGGACTCGTTGCGAGATTCGGCCACCAGCCCCACCCCCACGCGTTCAACGTAGGTTCCATCGACTGGAACAGTGAATCCGAGTTCCTTGACATATCGAGATGCGTGCAAGAAATCAGAACGCCAAACCGGAGCCACAGCAAACTTCTCTGAGAGAAAAGCCGTCACGGCATTGTTGAGCGAAACGCTGCGTCCCTGCAGCTGTGCTTGTGTGAGCCAAGCAGCAACCTTGGCATGCTCCTCCGGATTATCCATCCCTATGCGAGTTCCCGTTGCAAGCGACGCAATCATGAGGTTAAGCCGCTCGTCCGAGTAAAGCGCGACGCGTGAACGCCAGAGGGGATTCAAACTGGGCTGAGCAATCCAGTTCCAGCTGATGGAGCCAGACCCAGTTTTACTCTTTTTCAAAAACATTAGACCCAGAGGGTCTGCCATCAAATTCAAGAAAGAACGACCATCTTCATTTGCCCGAGCTCGCCGCTCAAGACCCGAAAGATTTGCAGGAATCATGACCGTATCGGGCAGGGTTTTGAGCAGCTTCGCCAGGCTCAGGGTCACAAGCCTCTGCTCGTCTGCCAAAACTAAATCCCAGCTGTGAGGGAGGGATCTGATACGTGACTCGTAATCGAGAGGCGATGAAACGAATTCAACCCGAACTGCAACTTTGCGTGTTGTTTCAAACTCCGCCACCAGGTTGGCATCGAGACGCTGCGGCTGCGTCAGGATGTTGAGCACGGTATTTGCCTCGGCAACAGCAACCAAGCCAGGAGCGCAGCAGAGCAGCGGAACCAGTTTGAGCACAATTTGATCTCGCATAGTCCTTGTGGCAAGACCAGTCGCGTGACCGAGCCATGAGAGTGCAGAGAGGAGCAACTGCTTCATGAGTAAAATCCGTTTTGTAGACACCGAAGACTTTGGACGCGATCCATTCGCATCCGAAGAACATGTAACCACAGAATTTGAAAAGTTGCTCGAATCAGAGTCCAGTTCGGCCTCTCTGAAGCGCTATCGCGCCGGTGAACCCATCACGGGTCGCGTGTTGCGGGTCGGTGGGGAATTCATTTTTGTCGATCTAGGAGGCAAATCTACAGCAACCCTGGCCTCCGATGAATTCTCGGCGGCAGGTTTGGCACTGCCCCAGCTCGGCGACGAAATTCAAGCTTACGTCCGCGCTGACAATGGCTCAGAAATCATTCTGACCCGCTCACTGCGCCGTGGTGAACAAGATGACACTCTGTTGCGCAATGCGCACGAAACACGTCTGCCTGTTGAGGCAAAGATCGAAAAGGTGGTTAAGGGTGGATTCGAGGCTTCCCTTTCAGGTAAGCGTGCGTTTGTGCCCCTCAGCCAAATGGAACTCGGCACGGTGGCCGATCCGGAGAGCTACATTGGTCAGGTACTGAAGTTTATCATTACCGAATACAAGCAGGGCGGAAAGAATATCGTTCTTTCTCGTAAAACGATCCTCAAAGATGAGCGTGAAGCGAAAGCCGGCGAAATCGTCCGCGGTCTTGAGGTCGGGCAGAAGCTTGCAGCGACCATCACTCGGCTAGCTGATTTTGGAGCATTTGCAGACTTGGGGGGCGTTGAAGGGCTTATCCCGATGTCAGAGCTCGCATGGAAACGCGTGGCCAAGGCACAGGACGTGGTTAAAGTCGGTGAAACCGTGAACGTTAAGGTCATCCGCATCGAACATGCCCCCCGCCTGCGGGTTGCACTGAGCTTGAAACAGGCTATGCCCGAGGAGCTGATGCTCAAAATGACTGGTAAAGGCGGAGCAACGGCAGGTACCGTGATGGCCGAGGAACGTGATTCGGCAGAAGCCTGGGAGTCATATAAGTCCAAGAAACATCAGGGATCTGCCGGCAGCGCGAGCGATGCGTCGAATATTTTCGCGGCAGCTTTCGCAAGCGCCCGAAAAAGAAAGCAATAGTCTTACTGTACAGGGGGCATCTCGTGTGTTAACGAGCCCCGCAGTGCAGTGCACGAGCGATCCGCTTCTAACGCACCACGGTGGTGCGTTTTTTTTTGCAACGGCGCTTCTTGAGACTGCTGAGAAAGGTAATTTCATCATGGCAAGTGTTCACTCCGATTCCTCCAAGCGTAAAGTCAGTTATTCCAGTCTTGAGTGGCTCGACGAAGACGTAGATTTTGCAAATCCCGAGTCCTCCGACAAAGACTCTTTCGCCGCTCTCTTCGGAGAAGGCGCAACCGGCTCCAATATTAAGGAAGGCCAGGTTGTTAAAGGTCGCGTCATGGAAATCCTCGACGAAAACGTGGTTGTGGACATTGGCCACAAGTCTGCTGGCTCTGTGCCACGCAGCGAGTTCACCGCTGATGGTGCCTTCTCTCTCAAAGTCGGCGATATGGTCGACGTGTTTGTCGACGTTTTCGAAGACGACGATGGCGAGCTCGTTCTCTCCAAAGACAAAGCTGATCTCCTCAAAGCATGGGATCGCATTTCTGAAGCTTATGAAAAAGACGAACTCGTCGAAGGCCGCATCGTTGGTCGCGTTAAGGGCGGTTTGTCTGTTGATATCGGCGTCAAGGCATTCCTTCCTGGTTCACAGGTTGACCTTCGCCCTGTGCGCAACCTCGAGAAGCTTCTTGGCCAAGTTCTCCAATTCAAGATCATCAAGTTCAACAAGAAGCGCGGCAACATCGTCCTCTCGCGTCGTGTTTTGCTCGAGCAAGACCGCGAGCGTCTGCGCAGCGAAACTCTCAAGAGTCTCGAAGCGGGCAGCGTGATGGCTGGTATCGTCAAGAACATCACCGACTACGGTGCGTTCATTGACCTCGGTGGTATCGACGGCCTGTTGCACATCACCGACATGTCCTGGGGCCGCCTGAACAGCCCTGCAGAAGTTATCAACGTCGGCGACGAAATCCAAGTCAAGGTGCTCAGCTACGACGCAGCAACACACCGCGTTTCGCTTGGCCTCAAGCAGCTCCAATCTGATCCTTGGGTCAAGGTTGCAGAGCGCTACAACCCGAATCAGCGTCTCAAAGGCAAGGTTGTCAGCCTGACTGACTACGGTGCATTTGTTGAGCTCGAGCCAGGCGTTGAAGGCCTTATCCACGTCACTGAAATGACCTGGAACCGCCGCGTCAAGCATCCTTCCAAGCTCGTGGCCATCGGCGACGAAGTGGAAGTGGTCGTGCTTGCAGTTGACCTCGAAAACCACCGCATCTCGCTCGGCATGAAGCAGACCGAACCCAATCCTTGGGAACTCGTGCTTGAGAAGTACCAGGTGGGCGACGTTATCCGCGGCAAGATCCGCAACATCACCGACTTCGGTGTGTTTGTTGGTATCGAAGAAGGTGTTGATGGACTCATTCATGTGTCCGACATCTCCTGGACAGAGCGCATCAAGCATCCTCAAGATCTGTACAAGAAGGGCGACGAAGTCGAAGCCAAGGTTCTCCAGATCGACGTTGAGAACATGCGCTTCTCGCTCGGCATCAAACAGCTTCAGGAAGACCCCTACGAAGCAGCTTCACGCATCTTCGTTCCTGGCACACGCGCCAAGGGCAAGGTGACACGCAATGCTGAGTTTGGTTCGTTCGTTGAGCTTTCTCCTTGTGTTGAAGGTCTCATCCACGTATCTGAGCTCGACCTCGAGCCCGGCAAGCTTCCTGACGAAGGCACTGAACTCGAGTTCGTCGTTTTGCGCGTCGACCTCACTGAGCGCCGCTTCGAACTGTCACACAAAGCTGCGACCCGTGGTTTGGATGACACCCACAACCGCACGATCCAAGCTGCTGCCGCAACTCCTTCGTCAACCGGTTTTGCTGAAGCCTTCGCTCGCGCGAAGAGCCGCACACAAAAAGACCGTGCTGAGGAGTAAGACGCATGTTCAAAGAGCCTGACGCACGTGACAAACGACCGTCGGGCGTCCTTTTGGTCTTGGCCGTGGTGGGAGCTCTGACTCTCATCGCGGCCATGGCTTTTATGGCGCTCGCACTTTTTGCAATCAAACTTTTTCCCACATCAGCAAGCCTGGACGACGGCGAGCAACGCTACCTCGGACACCATTCCTTTTCGAATGCCCTTGCAGGCGTGAAAATTGAGGGTGCGATTTTGCCTGAGATGGCCGAAGAGATTGTAAAAAAGCTCAACGAAGCCGCCAAAGACAAACGCGTCAAGGGAATCTTACTCGACATCAACAGCCCCGGTGGCTCTGTTGTGGCAAGTCAGGAAATCTACGACACCATCAACCGCATTAAAGAAAAAATGCCGGTGGTGGGTTACATGCGTGAAGTGGCTGCGAGTGGAGCTTATTACTCAACCGCGTCGGCGAATTGGTTGATGTGCAACCGCGGCACCATGGTCGGCAGCATCGGCGTCATCCTCGACAGCTTCGAAGCGACCCAACTGATTGACTGGATGAAACTCAAGCCTGTGACACTCAAGACCGGACGACTCAAGGACTCCGGCTCGGTCACACGCGCATGGACTCCCGAAGACAAGCAGTATCTGCAAAAACTGATCGACGACACACGCGACCAGTTCGTTGCCGATGTGCGCGCAGCACGTCCGATGATCGCTGAAGAAACGATTTCACACATGAGCGACGGGCGGGTGGTGCTTGGCACCGAAGCTGCGAAACGAAAGCTCGTTGATGCTGTCGGTCAGCGTCAAGAAGCTGTCGCCAAGGCTGCAGAACTTGCCGGACTCAAGACGGGCGCCGAGACGGAAGTCATTCCAATGGAAGAGCAAAAGATCCCAAGTCTTCTCTCGGAAATTATCAAAACTTCCATGAATGAACTTAGCCACGCGCTGACGCGTTCGTTGGGTCTGCGTCAAAGCTCCGGCCAACCGCAAATCCACACCCCTTTCCCACTGTTGAAATCTTCCGAAACCAAGACGAGCCCTTGAGGCGCTGTGGCGTAAAACACTCCGCTGCAGCATCGAGGGTTAACCCTTGTGCTGCAGAGGATCAATTCCGTGGACGCGTCGGAGCTCAAACAGATTGTCACGATCTTCATCTATGAAGCGGATGAAGCGCTTGCACAATTTGAACATTGCTTCTTTGCTCTCGAGAGGGACGGCGCGAACCCCGTTCTGCTCGACACGATTTTCCGCATTGCGCACAATCTAAAGGGGTCTTCCGCAGCTCTCGGCTTCACCGAAATTGCAGAATTTACGCATCACCTCGAAAGTTTTCTTCAGGCTCTCAGGAAGAAAGAATTCGCACCGAGCCCGTCAGTCGTATCAGTCTTGTTCAGTGCGCGTGATTTCCTCGCAAGCCACGTCGAAGCCTTGCGCGCAGGAAAAAGAACTCCTGGCTCAGGCGAGTCAATCATCCAGGCCTTTGCACGAGAGAGAGAAGCCAAAAACAACACGCTCCAACCTATTCAGCTACCGCGTCCTCCCGTGGCGGGTGATATCTGGTTTGTGGATGACAACTTAAAAGCAGAGCTTTTTGAAGCTCCACAGCTGCTGTCGCAGACGACACCTGAGCAACGAATCCCAGCGGTTGACCCGCGGATCAGCGCCATACAGACCGAAATTGCCAGACTCACACAGCTCGCAGCTGCAGTGAACCTAAGCACGATGCAAGCCGCCGATGAATTCAATACAACCCGCTTGCCGGCCTCACAGACGCAAGCTTGGTCGCTCGCTGGATTTTCAAAACCGATAGAAGAAAGTGAAGAAGCTGCCGCTACTCCTTCGACTCTCGCAGGCGAAGAATCAGTTGTCGTCACTTCAGAAGAAGACTGCGAAGAATCGCCTGTTGTCACCTCAGAAGGAGACAGCGAGGAAGTTGCTCAGACCGCCTCAACACCAGAGGTGCAGCAACCTTCCGCGGCCACCTCTGACTCTGAGAAACAAGAAATCATAGTCGTGGCATCAGAACCGGTCGAAAACCCGAGCATTGAAAATACCATTGCGCCGATGCAGCTGGCTTCCTACTTCGAACGCTCAGACAACACAATCAAGGTCAGCCTTGAGCGGGTGGACAAAATCATCACCTGCATTGAAGAACTTGTCATTCTGCAGAGTGTTCTCGACGAACACAAAGCAGAGTTCGCATCTCCTTTGCTCCAAAAAAGCGTGAAGCAGATGTCCAAAATTATCCGCGAGGTTCAGGAAGTCTCCATGGGCATCCGGATGGTCAGCATTCGCCCGGTCTTCCTAAAACTGCAACGTATTATCCGTGAAACCAGCCTGACTCTTGGAAAACACGTCGATGCACACTTTAACGGTGAAGACACCGAACTCGATAAATCTATTCTCGACAAGATCGGCGATCCGCTGTCACACCTTGTGCGCAACGCCCTCGATCATGGTTTAGAAACTGCAGAGGAACGCTCTGCTATCGGAAAAAATCCGCTCGGCAGAATCAGTATCCGCGCTATCCAACGCTCACGAGCCATTGTGATTGAAGTCACTGATGATGGACGCGGAATCGATGCAGAGCGCATCCGGAGCAAGGCTATCGAACAAGGCCTCATCAAGGCACATGAAAAGGTCAACGAAGAAACGCTTCGCTCGCTTATCTTTCACCCCGGATTTTCAACAAAATCGGAAGTCACAGAGCTCTCTGGACGCGGGGTTGGTCTCGATGTCGTCCGAGCCAACATCGAGAGTCTGCAGGGTCGAGTCGAAATCGAATCATCCGTGGGAGAAGGAACAACATTCCGCTTGATTCTCCCCTTAACAGTCGCTGTCATGGATGGATTTATTATTCGTCAAGGTGAGGAGCGCTTCGTCATCGCAAAGACGCAAATTACAGAAACCGTGCGTCCCGACGAGGCCGACATAAACCTTGTTCAGGGCAGAACTCAACTTTTAAATCTACGCGGCGCAACTCTGCCTCTCTATCATCTCGACACTCTGCTGCATGGAAAAGTTTCACCAAAGCAAGCAACCAACAGTTACGACGGAATCGCACTGATTGTGACAGAAAATCAAAAGCAACCCTTTGCCATTGTGGTTGACGACATCCTTGCTCAACAGCAGATCGTGATTAAAAAACTAGGACGAGAATTGCAGGGAATTCCAGGCGTCGCTGGCGCGGCCATTCTTGGCGATGGAAAGCCTGCAATTATTATAGATCTTGCTGATCTCGTGAGAGCTCATCAGAAAAGATTGCCTGGGCAAACACAGGGGTGGAGAGCTGCATGAAGCAGGGAGGTCATCATGCACTTTGATAACCGCTTTCTTGTTTTCAGCGTTGCCGGTGAACAATATGCCGTTGCACTCAGAGACCTCAAAGAGATTCTAGCAAACCAAGAGCTCACGCGAGTGCCGTTCACACCGCATGACCTGATGGGTGTGCTAAACCTACGCGGGCAGGTTGTTTCAGTTCTCGATCTGCATGCCCGTTTCGGAGTCACGGCAGCCGAAAAGTCTAGCGAAACATCCATCATTATTCTCGAACACCGCGGAGATCTCATTGGACTGTGCGTAGACAGCGTCGACTTCGTTGTGAACCTCCCTCCAGAGCAACTCGAACCCCCACCGATCTTCAGCAATGACATCCTCAACCACTTCACCCGAGCGGTGACCCGCATCGAACGCCAACTGATTGTCATTCTAAGTTCAGAAAAACTTTTTTCGTTCGAAAAGTCTGGGGTGACGCCAAAGGAAGAATCCCCTGTGGCAGTGGCTTGAGGTTGAAAATGAGAAACTGGAGCTTCAACAAAAAAGTTTTACTGGTGGGTTTAATTTTCGCAGCCACTTCGCTGGGAATCGCCATGCTGGGCGTGCTTGGTCTTTCCAGACTCGAGCGTACGTTGGATCTCTACGACACCGGATTTGACGTTGAATGGGCTGTTGACGCAATCGAGAGAGCCCCCCTGGAAATCCGGAGCCTCGAAGCCAATGCGATCTTGGAAACATACACGGACAGCGTAGCCAGTTACCCAAAGCGCGTTGCTGATGCCTATAAAAATTGGGAGTCATCCATTTCTGCGTTGGCGCAGAAAAGCAATTTTAATACGCGCAAAGAACAGCTTGAGGAGCTCCGTAAACTGCTCGCAAAGAGAAGAGAGCTCAGTGACAAGGTTCTGCGAGTATCGCTGGAAGGTGACAGCGAGGCTGCATTTAATTTGCACAATCCTGATGAGGAGCCGACTCGTTCACTCGAAGAACGAATTGATAAAATTGTAAGCGACATTTCGACTGCGGAAAGAGCGGCTCTGACTGGATTTCGGCGAGAAGCGACCTCGCAGGGAAAAACTTGGATTTACTGGATGTCGCTTATCTCGCTGGTCGGGCTCGGCGCGGGCATGCTGCTTGCAAACGGTATCATGATCACCATGAATAAGAGTCTGAACAGAGTTGCAGAAAACCTCTTCGACTCTGCGAACCAACTGATGGGCGCATCGCACCAGATAGCAGTATCGAGCACCCATCTTTCTCACTCCGCCTCCACCCAGGCTTCTTCATTGGAAGAAACGGCTGCCTCCATGGAGGAAATCACCTCGATGGTGGAAGTTACAGCTCTCAACGCACACAAAACTTCAGAAGTCGCAGTGAGCAGCCTCGAGCAGGCTCATAAAGGCAAAGTCGTTGTCGAAAACATGATGCAAGCTATGGGTGATATCAACACCAGCAACAACGACATCATGACCCAGATCTCTGCGAGTAATAAACAGATTGAAGAGATCATTAAAGTCATTGCCGAGATCGGTGACAAGACAAAAATCATAAACGACATCGTCTTCCAAACAAAACTTCTGTCCTTCAACGCTTCAGTGGAAGCTGCTCGGGCGGGTGAACATGGCAAGGGATTTGCAGTGGTGGCTGAGGAAGTCGGCAACCTGGCACAAATGAGCGGAACGGCATCGAAGGAAATTTCCGCCATGCTCGACACCAGCCTGCACAAAGTTGAGCGCATTGTTCACGAGACTCAGCAAAAGGTCGAAAAACTCATTGCGACAGGGCGTGAAAAAGTTGAGGTTGGATCTTCTATTGCGTCGGAATGCAGTGTCGTTCTGACCGATCTCGTCGCAAACTTTGCCATCGTCTCTCGCATGGCCAACGAAATTAGCCAGGCCTCAAGCGCACAGTCGGTCAATATTTCGGAAATCAACAGAACAATGGCACAGCTCGAGCAGGTCACCCAGAAAGAGGCTTTAAGTTCTGAGGGCTATGCAGCTGCAGCTGAAGAACTCTCGGCTCAGGCCGAAAGCCTGCGCGGTATTGTGCGCAACCTCATGACAGTCGTAAAAGGTGGCTCGGCAGCCGGTGCACGTCCGCGTCGCGTCATTGAAGATGAGGAAGCTGAGTTCGAAGGCCTCCAGCAGCTGGAGGTTCAGCCAGCGCAGAGCAAAATTGAAAAGCCACGTCTCCATGCCGTTCAGGGGAAAGGTTCAAAAGCAACCCGCCGCACCAAACCGGCTCAGCCGCGCCGAAGCGGCGAAGAGATCTTGCGCAAAGCCGCAGGAGCCGAGGACATCCCACTGGACATTGATTCACGTTTTAATCAATCCTGAGCTCGACAAGTCAACCTGTCTTGCGGCGCTTGCGTGCGCGCCGCAAGACAACGGGCTCAGATTCGGAGGCCTCATGTGAGGCATAAGCCTCGGTAGGGTTGCTCTCTGAACTTTCTGCGTCTTCCTCATCCCCAAGAACCTCGAGCTCATCGTCTTCGAGCAGAATGTCGAAGGCTCGCTTCCACTCCTGTGTGATTTCGAGAAACTCAGGACGCTGTTGAACCTCTCGGAACGACTTGAGCCACCCCGTGATCACCGCGTTGTCTTTGCTGTCCGACTGCGCGAGCCCAATGCTGTGCACGCGTGTGGGAAGAGACACATCGAGAAAAGCCGCGAGGCCAAGTTCGGGCTCAAAGCCAAGAATTTCGGAGAATTGACCAGAAACTGACCAAATCAACTGACTGAGATCTTCCGGCTCATCAACAGCCTTTAGCATCTGCTCAACGGAGCGGCACTGCGAACTTTCAAGCAGGCGTTCAAATTCCGATGGATCGAGTTCAACAACGACCGGCACGACAAGCGCGAGAAAGCCACGCCAGAGCTCACGCTGCTTGGCGTGAGCTTTGTCGGAGAACGCATAGAGAGTGAGCATATCCACTCGCATGCAAAACTCCTCCAGGAGGGGTGTGAGAGTACGACTTCCAGGCAGCCATTGTTCCTTTGGACACTCTGTGCAAAATGGTAACCCACGGGCACTGCGGGTGTCACGGGCAGAGACTTGACGTTTTGCGTCTGCTCCGTGTGGCCGACGAGGAGGACGTGCATGCCATTCATAGTGTTTGAAGGTGGGGAAGGTTCTGGCAAAAGCACCCAGAGTGCACTTCTTGCCGGGTTTCTCCGCAGCAAAGGTTTGACGGTTCTTGAAACCCGTGAGCCGGGCGGCACCCCGCTGGCCGAGGACATCCGCAAGGTCTTCAAAAGTGTGCCCACGAGTGGTGATGTTCCTACACCACGCACCGAGCTGCTGCTTGTCATGGCAGCGCGTTCACAGCACATCGACAAGACCATCAAACCCGCTCTCGCGCGTCATGAATGGATCATCTGCGACCGTTTTATTGATTCAAGTTACATCTATCAAGGATTTCGCGGTGGCCTCGAAAAGACTGAAATCGATACCGTGGCGGCTCCGATTCTCGGAAACCTTCAACCTGATTTGACCTTCGTCCTGCGCGTTCAGCCGGAAACAGCTCACGGCCGCGTTGCATCCCGGCCTGGCACTGAGTTCGATAGGCTCGACAACGAGCTTCTCAAAGATGCTTCGTTACATGCTGCATTCGAGGCGCTTGTGAAGTCATCTACGCCCTACCCCGATGGCCGAGTCCCGCAGCGTGTTCTTGTTGATGGACAGGGAACACCCGAGCAAGTCCACCGCCGCATCGTTGAGTCACTCCGCGCGGCATTTGGAACGCAGCTGAAATGACTCTGGAGAACGTCAGCGCAATTCTAGAGCAGGCTCTGGGTGTCGCACAGCATCACAGTTATCTGCTCATCAGTCGTTCGTTTGCCGCTGACACCACTCCTGTTGCCCTCACTTCACTGCTGCTTGAAAAACTCGCCGGTGTGAAACTCTTCGAGAATTCTGCTGCCGTCGAGTCCGAGAGGTTTTGGGAAGCCTTCGGACGACATCCTGATCTCGTCCGTGCGCCTGCAGAGCGTTCTATTCTCCGCAAAGAAGACGTCGAATTATTCCGCGAGCGTTCTCTCTATCCCGCAACGTTGGCACGCCGCCGGTTCTTTCTGATTGAACGAGCCGAGAGACTCAACAACCAAAGTGCGAATGCGCTCCTGAAAACGCTCGAAGAGCCGCAAGCTGAGTGCGTCTTTGTGCTAATGACCTCGCGCCCCAATGCGTTGCCTCCGACTGTCGCGAGCCGTTGCCAAAAAATCCTCCTCCCCACTTGGGATGTCATCAAATCTGCTGAAGAACAGCTCGAGAGAGAGGATTTAAAATTTCTTGAAAAACTCTTCGATACGGTATTTTCAAACTCGGGAGCAGCGGTACATTTTCCGCCCGACAGCTTGACCGCCCGAATGAACCCGCGCCTCCCCGCCGAAACCCTTGTCGAGTGGACCCAATGGGCTGACCAAGCTGGGCGTCGCTACGCAGGCTCGCTCCTCCGTGATGTTCTTGTTGAAAAAACATCAGCAGCCCTGAGATCCGGGACTCTCTCACGCAACCGAGCGACCGGTGTTTTTTCGCAGATCAATGCCTGGGCTGATGCTGACCCGCTTAATCCCACTAACAGCTTCTGGCTGATGCGCATCTTGTTGACTCTCGTCATTTGATCTTCCCGACAATGACTGCAACCATTCCTGCCATCGACCAACAGATGGACAACAGTGCCTCCAGAGCACACGGGCAAGGGAGTGGCCGCGATGAATCATGTCTTGCAGATCCATGTCAGAGCTCAATTACCAACAGTCCTCGAACCTTTGTGGACGATTGCACGCAACGTCTGGTGGTCTTGGAATGTCGATGCCGTCAATCTTTTCCGCCGCATTGATCCGGTTGTGTACGAGCAGAGCGGTCCCTGTCCGCTGCGCCTGCTCAATCATCTGAGCGCAGAGCAACTCGAAAGACTTTCCCACGACCAAGGCTTTTTGGATCATCTCGCCCGCGTCAAGAGTGCATTTGAGGCTATGCTTTCCACCCCTAATGCAGCGCAACCACAGATCGCCCAGTGCAAAACCAACGGCATTGCCTACTTCTCGATGGAGTTTGGTCTGCACGAGAGTATTCCACTCTACAGCGGTGGACTCGGTGTACTCGCAGGTGATCACCTTAAAACGGCAAGCGACCTCGCCCTTCCGCTCGTCGGAGTGGGATTGTTTTACAACGAAGGTTATTTCAATCAGAGCATCGGCAAAGATGGATGGCAGCGCGAAAATTATGCTGCCAATGATCCATTCTACATGCCTATGGAGCTCGTGCGCGATCCCCAAGGAAACCCAGTGACCTTCCAAATGCGGGTGACCTCGGAAACAGTGCATGTTCAGATTTGGCGTCTGGCCGTTGGCCGAATTCCACTGTATCTGCTCGACACCCACTTACCACAAAACTCCCACGAAGCCCGCCAAATCACGAGCCGCCTTTACGCCGGCGGCCAGGATCTGCGCTTGCGTCAGGAGATTCTCCTGGGCATCGGTGGCGTCAAAGCTCTTGCCTGCATGGGCATCACACCTGATGTCTACCACCTCAACGAAGGCCACTCCGCATTCCTAACTTTGGCACGTGTTGAACAAGCTGTGAGGAAAGGTCTGACCTGGTCTCAAGCACTGCACCAGGTGCGCTCAACACAGATTTTCACCGTCCACACTCCGTTGCCTGCAGGCAACGACAGCTTTCCGATCGACAAGGTCAAGCACCACATGAGCTCAACCCTCGAGCTCTACGGACTACCAGATGAGGAGTTCTACGCACTTGGCCGACACCCCGAGCACACGCAAGAATTCTCGATGCCTGTGTTTGCGCTGCGCACCTCGCACTTCCGTAACGGCGTAAGTGCGCTGCACGGAGAAGTCTCGCGTCGTATTTGGAAGAGCCTGTGGCCACACCTTCCGGAACACGAAGTACCGGTGCACCATGTCACAAATGGTGTGCACACCCGCACTTGGATGTCCAACGAACTCGCTGACCTGTGCGATATGTATTTGGGACGCGGCTGGGACACACATATCGAAAAACCAGAAACATGGGAGCGAGTGTGGGGCATTCCCGACTCCGAAGTCTGGGATCTGCACCTATTGCGTAAGAGTAGACTCATTTCAAGTGTTCTTAAGTGCATGGGCGAAAGCGAACGCATGTCACCGCATGCAGTAACAGAGCTGCGCCAAACTCTCAGGCCGCAAACGCTCACCATCGGCTTTGCACGCCGCTTTGTCGCATACAAGCGCGGTACATTGATGTTCCGCAACATCGAACGCCTCAAGAAAATCCTCAATGACCCTCAACGTCCGATGCAAATTCTCATTGCCGGCAAAGCACATCCCAACGACAACCACGGTAAAGAAATTATCCAGCAAGTTGTCCGCATCATCGAGCGCGAAAAACTTTCAAATCGAGTTATTTTCCTCGAAAACTACGACATGAATCTTGCTCACAGGCTTGTACGGGGCGTAGACGTCTGGCTCAACACGCCGGTACGAACACTTGAAGCCTCAGGGACGAGCGGAATGAAAGTTGCGCTCAATGGTGGTTTGCATTTTTCCGTTCTCGACGGATGGTGGGACGAAGCGCATCATCCTGATGCGGGATATGCGATTGGAAACCGCGACTCACATGCCAGCGATGACAGCCGCGATGAACGCGAAAGCGAAATGCTCTACGACATGCTCGAGCACGAAATGGTTCCACTTTATTACAGCGCACCTGTGCCAAGTGAGTGGATCAAGAAAATGAAGAGCTCAGTTGTACGTTATGCACCCGGCTTCAGCGCTCAACGCATGGTTCTCGATTACTTCAACACTGCCTATGCACCCGCAGTAACTAACGCGACAACTGTTGGACTGAATGCACGGGATGCCAAGAAGAATCTTGATACACACGAAAAAAATCTCGCCGAGTTGCGCGCTCACTGGAGCAAACTGGAAATCAGGTCGGTCGAGATGTCGCCTCGAGGCTCGGCTCTTGTAGGCGAAACCATAGCTGTCCGTGCAACAATCCGAACGTCATTACCACAAGAGTGGCTCGACGTTCAACTGATTCCTGCACAAGGAAAAGGCGAAACCCTGACACTTCAATTCCGCGGCGGCAACAGCGAAAACACTTATCTTTATGAATGTATTTTCACTCCGCACAAGCCGTGCATGCTGTCGCTCGGATTGCGTGTCACTCCTTCGACTCGGATTTTTCCGGAAGCTCTTGATCTGCAACTTGTCGCACGATAGGCCTATTCGGTAAAACCAGCGCCGTTAACTGAATATTGTGTCACAGTGCTTCCAACTGCTCGTGGTGGTAAGATGAAAATCTTGATGCTCGGATGGGAATTTCCTCCCCTTGTCTCCGGTGGTCTGGCTACAGCCACCGAAGGGCTCGTTTCTGGTTTAACCAAAATCGGCCACCAGGTTGCGCTGGTTCTGCCGCATTTCCCCTACGAGACGGCAGAGAGAATTCAGGAGCTCAATCCGCTCCTGACCATCATCAGCCCCGAACATCCTTTTCAACCTGAACGCTTAATGCATCCGGTTGATTCGGCCATGCAAATGGAAAGCATAACCACATCAACACAACTCTCTGAGTGGTTGGCTTCCAGCCGAACTGACACCGGCCTCAACCTCAATGACCCCAAAACCGTGTCACAACTTCTGAGCCACTACGATACTGCCAATATTGAATCTCTCTCACTCTCTCCCGAAGAGAAGAAAATTCTGCGCTCGCGCCTTGTTGCCTATCAGAAGCTCGTGCTCAATCGCTCGAGCGTCCTCCAAGCTGAAATCCAGGAGAACACCTGGACTCCCCAGCGCAGCGAAGTCTCCGAACAAACCGAAATTCTCGCGCTCTTGGCCGTCGATATAATGCGCGGCACACACGGTGCATTGTTCGACGTTGTTCATGCTCATGATTGGATGAGTTTGAAAGCGCTTGCACAGCTGAAGAAAACAACCACACTCCCTGTTGTTCTGCATGTCCACTCAACCGAGTTCGACCGCGCTGGTCAACACGGCAACCAGAAGATCCAATCCCTCGAACGGATGGGATTTCATTTGGCTGACAGAATTGTTGCAGTGTCTAATCTAACACGCAGAATCCTGATGGATAATTATGGTGTCCCCGGTGAAAAAATCGATGTCGTTTACAACGCTTCAAATCTTGCTCATGCACGCAGTGGCACTGAACCACAGATAAGTGCAGAATCCGAGCAAAAACCCGAAACAGCAACCTCACCTATTATTTCCTTCGTTGGGCGGGTGACCTACCAGAAAGGTCCAGCGTATTTCGTGCAGGCTGCTCACAGAGCGCTGCAGCTTCAGTCTGATTTACGGTTTCAGGTCATTGGCACTGGCGATCTCCTGCCCTCTATGCGGCAATTGGCTTGGGAGCTCGGTGTGCTCGACAAGTTCACCTTCCACGGCTTTCAGTCGGCCAAGAAGGTTGAAACTCTTCTTTCGCAATCCAACGTTTTTGTGATGCCGAGCGTCTCGGAGCCTTTCGGAATTGTTGCATTGGAGGCCATGGCGCAGCGCATTCCTATCATCATCTCAAAACAATCCGGAGTGGCGGAGTGTTTGATGCACGCGCTCAAAGTGGACTTCTGGGATACTGATTTGATGGCCGACCGGATTGTGAGTTTGGTGCGCCGCCCAACTCTCTGCAACGAGCTTCAACGCAACGGCGCTCGAGAAATTGATCGCTTCAATTGGGAACTGTCGGCGCGCCGCTGTGTTGATGTCTATAAGAAATCTTCGCACCGCCGTCATCGTTCATGAGTCTGACCTTGTATAGCGCATTACTTGCATCGCAGACATCCCTGGCCGCATATGAAAGTGACGGGCAGCTCAAATCCTGGTGCTGGCCGCGCAAAGACGCCTTTCACAATCAGCTGCGGTACTTTATTGTTGGCCTCGTGCAGGGCGAACAGGCCATTTGGCTCGACCCAGAGAGAGATCAAATCTCATTTAGCTGGCTTTCGCCGCTCGAGCATCTGCAAATCCAGTGGCACGTGCATCACCCCGAGGCACGGGGCTTGCGTGTCAGGCTCGAAGCAAAACTCATCGACGAAAGAACCTTGGAACACACGTACATCATTGATGCGCATGAACACAGCACACTGCGCAGCACACGCCTGTGGCTACTGATGGCTCCGGAAGTTGCTGGCCGCCGAAGTCAATTCCAATGCGTTCGTGCCACTGACCACGCGCAAATCATTCGATGTGATTCTGACCCGTTCACTCTCACTCTTCAGGGTGTGAAGGGCAGTGAGTTCAAACAAACCGCAGCGGTTCAAATCGACTCACAACACTCCTTGGGGCATTTGGTGCAGTCGTTCGTGAATCACCCGGGAGCATTTCGGAAAATCGAAATGGGACGCTGCGCAGCTCTTGCGCTCTCGCCTGTCCTGAGATGGGGACACCCGTTCAGCATCCGGCTGAATCTTGCCGCTGCAGTTCAGCTTTCACCACCGAGCCCTCATCATAACTCAGCACCACCTGAAGCTCTGGAACTCGCATCTTTCAGCCAAGACCTCTCAAAGTCATTCAGCTGGGTCTCGGGTCTGCCCTACACACCGGAGAGCGCTCCCCTGCAATCGTCGCTTTCTCTGCGTGTGCTCGACGCGCTAAGTTCGCCCAATGGCGCACTGTTGGCTTCGGCCGAGTGTGACTGGGATATGCGCTACAGCGGTGGATATGGCTTTGTTTGGCCGCGTGATGCAGCCTTTACCGGATTGGCTCTGCTCGAATGTGGTCAGACAGAGCGTGCCGCGCGCCTCGCAGGTTTTCTGGCACAAGCCTTGGGTGACGCAAACGACTTTGAACAGCGCTACACCGATGCAGCGCAGCCTGCTCCGAGCTGGTGCTATCGACAACCCGATCAGCGTCCACTCGTTTGTTTACTTTGGATTGCACTTCTAAATTCAGGCCAGCTGCGCGATGCGCTCCGGCTCGAGCTGCGCGTGAAATTAAACACCTGCCTCGGAGCGATGGCCGACGAGCTGCTGACCTCACCCACGACCGCACTTTCAGGTTTCGATCTCTGGGAAGAGCGTGAGGGTCAGCATTTCTTTGCATTTGTGGTTGCGTTCGGTGCTCTGCAGCGGGGAGTGGAACACGCACTGACCGATGCTGCTGCGCAACGCTATCAAGCGGCTGCCAACGAGTCTGCACGCCTTGCGCAAGGCCACTTCAGCCCTCTACATGCCTGGCCGGCTCGCACCCGAAATCTGCAGGGTCAGCTCGACTTCACTCCGGATGCCAGCCTGCTTTCATGCCTTATGCCGGTTCCGGAATTTCCGCTGAGCAACACGCAACGAACCCAGCTTTTCAATGAGCTCAAGTCGGTTTTGAAACATGGTGTTGGATTCCGCCGCTACGCCGACGATAACTACCGCGGCGGAGGCTGCTGGCCTCTTGTGGGGCTTTGGTTCGCGCTGGGAGCGCGCGAAATTCTGCCGGAAAGTGAGGCGCGCGAGGAAATGAAAATGGGGCTCCGCCAAGCGGCCGCGGCCTCCACGCCCCTAGGCTACCTGCCCGAGCAGGTTGACCCACAGTCGAGTGTCCCGAGCTGGGTTGTCCCGCTGGCGTGGTCGCATGCTTTTTTCCTCCAGCTTTCCCAGCGACTTAGAACCCCCGAAGGACGCTAGAAAAGCCTTGAACAAAGCTCTTTGAGTGGCTAAATCCTCCCCATACGGCACCGCGGCTGAGGCTTCGCTTCAACCCGCGGTCTGCCTTTGCCCGGGGAGTCTTTCATGCGTTCTCTTGAATACGATGTGGTGGTTGTCGGTGGCGGACACGCCGGAATCGAAGCAGCCCTCGCAAGCGCCCGCATGGGATTGCGCACCTGTTTGCTGACCATCAGCATCGATCGCATTGGTCAAATGTCATGTAACCCTGCCATCGGAGGCACGGCCAAAGGGCATCTCGTGAAAGAAATCGACGCGCTCGGCGGAGAGATGGGCGCCGCAATCGATTCCGCGGGTATTCAATTCCGCATTTTGAACCGTTCTAAGGGGCCTGCGATTTGGAGTTCGCGTGCGCAAGCAGACATGGAACTTTACCGCAGCTACATGCGCAAAGTCTGTGAGAACACGCAGAACCTGGATTTACATCAGGACACAGTCGCAAGTCTGTTGATTGAAAATGACACGGTCGTTGGTGTGAAGACCAATCTTGATCAGCGTCTGATGAGCCGCTGTGTGGTTATCACCACAGGTACGTTCCTCAACGGCCTCATTCACATCGGCGACAGGCGCATCACTGCCGGACGCGTAGGAGAACCAGCGAGTATCGAACTTGCTGAGGCTCTCAAAACGTACGGCTTCAAAATGGGACGCATGAAAACCGGAACCACTCCCCGCTTGGACGCGCGCAGCATCGATTTTTCGAAACTCGAGCGCCAGGATTCCGATCCCGACTTTGTGCCTTTTAGTCTGCGCACAGAGGCCATAACGCAGAAGCTACTTCCGTGTTACATCACCTACACGACCGCAGAAACTCATCAGGTGATCCGCGACCACATGCATTTATCACCACTTTACAGTGGCATTATTACAGGCATTGGGCCTCGTTACTGTCCGAGCATTGAAGACAAAGTCGTTAAGTTCCCCGACAAACTTTCGCATCAGATTTTCATTGAGCCTGAAGGCTACGATACCCATGAAATTTACCCCAATGGTATCTCAACGAGCCTCCCGGTAGACGTGCAAGAAAAATTCCTACGCACCATTCCTGGTTTTGAGAAAGCCGTCATCATGAAACCGGGCTACGCAATTGAGTACGATTACATTCAACCCACAGAGCTGCATCCGACACTCGAAGCAAAGGCTCTCCGGAATCTTTATTTCGCGGGTCAAATCAACGGCACCACAGGCTATGAAGAGGCGGCCGCACAAGGGCTCATTGCGGGAATCAATGCAGCACTCCGCGCTCAAAACAAAGAGCCTTTCGTGCCGAGCCGGCAGGAAAGCTACATTGGTGTGATGATCGATGACCTCACAACTTTGGGAACCCAAGAGCCCTACCGTATGTTCACAAGCCGCGCGGAGAATCGCCTCAAGCTGCGCGAGGACAACGCGGATGCACGCTTGCGCAGTTACGCCTGGAAACTTGGCCTCGTGAGTGATGCAGAGCATCAAGAATTTAAAGAGCGGCAAGAGAAAATCACACAAGAGCGCGCGCGTTTGAAAAACACCTGGCTGAATCCCACGCCCGAAACAAATGCTCGACTTGCAGAGGCACAGCTGCCCGAACTCAATACCACGGCATCTAGTTTGGATGCTTACCTGAAACGACCTGAAGTCGACGTCTTGAGGATGTGTGCTGCAGGTCTTGTGGACATTGCACTGGGTCATCGCGTTCTGCGTTCAGTTGAAATTGAAACCAAATATGATGGCTACATTCGCCGCGAAGAGAGCCTGGCAGACAAACTTCAGAAACTCGACGCGGTTTGGATTCCACGTGAATTGGACTATACCGGTATTTCAGGACTCTCACGAGAAGTGGTCGAAAAACTGCGCAAACACGCGCCAAGTACACTCGGTCAGGCTTCACGCATCAGCGGTGTAACTCCAGCTGCAGTGACGCTCCTTCTTGCCGTCATCGAGCGACAGCGTCAGTCGATTGTCGGCAAATCTCTGCCGAGCCCCTGACACAAGCTTCATGAAATCACATGCTACCATTTCCAAAGAGACAGAGCTTCCTCTGCCTCTGCTGCGAACTTTTTTGTTGCGGATTTTTCATCATGCCAGTGCTCGACGGACAACTCACCTCGCGTCGCTTCCAATCTACCGTACGGTGGACGCTGGTGGTTGCACTCTGGGCGTTGCTCATGTCAATGGCCTCAGGGCAATCGGGCATTGCGAACTATGTTGAGCTGGTCAACAAGCGCAACGTTCTTGTTGACGTCAACATGCGCCTGAAAATCGAAAACCAGCTCCTGGAAGAGAAAATCAAACTCCTCAAAACCAGTTCCTCGGAACAATTGCGCTACTTAAAAGAAGAGTTTGGATACGTTCAGCCAGGCGAGTACATTTACCGCTTCGAAACCAAGAAGAATCGTAAAGAGCCCGCACCCACTCCTGCGAAGCCTCAAACAACCGAAAGTGTTGCGGCTCAGAGCCCCAACGGGTAAGAATCTAGGCACTCCAGTCTATGATTTAAATTATCAGAATTATGAAGAATTTCTTGAATCCATTTGTGTTTGCTAAATTTTTCACAATCTCTTCCGATACAGCGAAGTGTGCGTTTTGTGCGGGGGAACAATGAAAAACAACGGAAAGAACGCTGCAAAAAACATCTTTGCACTGTCATCCGCCTCCGTTCTCACGCTGGTCTTGTTGGCCTGGGGCTGCAGCACCAAGGTCGAACGTTCCGACGAGATCATAAAGAGTACCCAGTTTTCGCGGGACGGGCGACCCAAGCCAGGAGAGCCACCCAAAGGTGGCGTGGTTGCGTTTGCCGACAAGGAAATGTTCGACTACCTGACGCGCGCGTGCGGCGGTTGCCATGGCCCTGAGGGAGCATACCGCTCTAACTGGGACCTACCTGCGAGAGACAAACTTTCGGCAAGCACCCTCGAAGGTGTCGCTGGAATCACACGCGCTTTCCAGGCGATTGCCAACAAGTACGACGGCAATGAAGGCGCTTCGCCTTCTGCAATGCCCCTCAATGTCGATTTTGCTGCGAACCCCACTGCGAAGCAGGATGCAGCGCGCGCGCTCAAATGGTTCGCCGACAAACTTCCGAGCGTTGTTCAAGATGCTGCATCGCTTTATCCTCGCGACAGCTCTGGCGCATCGCTTGTGACGACATCCGACGTAAGGATTTCTTTCAACTACAAGTGTAAACAAGTGCGAACCGGACGTTCTTATTTAACCAAGCTGACCTCCAGCCTGTTCAACCGTAACCCAACAGATGCGGAATTTGCTTTGCTTGGCGACGAAGCCGACAAACCAGTCTCCAGAGAAAAACGTCAGCAGCTTGCACGTAAGATTCTCCCTAAAGTGCCACCCTCTACGGATCCAGTTGACCCGTGGATTGAGGAGTTTGAGCGGCAGGGACTCAAAAAATTCGCTTTGAAAATCGCCGACTCAACACACATCAACGATGCAGATATTGACCCTGCTGCAACCCGGAGTCAAATTAAGGGCGACCTGAAAAATGAATTTTATGAGCTTTTAAAAAAGTACTACAAAGCGAAATCGTACCGAGAGATCTTGTTGCTCGACAAGGTCATGGTAACGGCTCGTACCGCCCCTCTGTACCAAGGATGTACACACAGCGGCGCTACGCCCGATACCTTTAGTGAATGCACTCTTCCGGCTGACCGCGCGAACTATTTTGGAACAGTGAGTTACATGCGCGCCAAGCCACAGTCCTTCCTTGAGAACAGCAACAACTACGGCCGCGCAGGTGCGATGTTTGTCGTTTCTTCAGGTGAAGCGCTTCTACCACAAACAAATGGACCAGTGGGCGTTGAAGTTGCTGGTCTTCCCGAGTGCTTAACCAACTCAACCAAAGACGCACGTGGCCGCGTCAACACAACGGCTCAAGCAGGTGATGAACCTCTCACGGGTCCCTATGGCTCGCTCACGATTCCTGGTTTCGGCAACGTTTGCCAAGGTTGTCATGTGCGTCGTGGTCTAGCCGCGGGTTCAAAAGTGTACCGCTCGTTTGGTAAGTTTGGTGAAAAAATTACAGCAGCCACGCTCGATGCTGCATGTGGCACGATAACAAACGGAGTCTGCCAATTCCCGGCAGCAAATCCCTACAGCGGTGATCTGCGCATGGCGATCGCTGAAGATAAGCGGAGTTATGAGGCTGCGCAGAAGCGCTTTAACGCTCCTGCACCTGCGCAGAAATCACGCGGTGCCGAACTCGATAGAACAATTCCTGTTACAGTTGATTTTCTAAAACAACTTCTTGCAGAAACCACCGACGGCAAGGGTTCGTGCATACCCGTGGATGCTAAGACCGTGAAGAATGTTGCTTCAATTAAGGAAATGGCCGAATTCGTCGTGGGAACAGAGGGCAACGTTGCCCGCGGACTTGCGCGCCTTATTCCGAAGGCTATTGCTGGAACACAGCTCACCAACCAAGAAGTTGTCATGGAAGTCAACAAGGCTTCCAGCGAAGGTATGCCTTCAAAAGGCATGCTCGGTGACATGATTGCAGCTTATTTATCAACTGAAACATTTGCTTGTCAGGAGGAGTGAAATGAAGCGCAGAGTGAATTTGGTCATTGCAGCGGGAACTGCGGCAA
Source organism: Betaproteobacteria bacterium (assembly GCA_016868315.1). Classification (GTDB taxonomy): domain Bacteria; phylum Bdellovibrionota_B; class Oligoflexia; order Silvanigrellales; family Silvanigrellaceae; genus RFOM01. The sequence goes on along the minus strand of VGHE01000002.1, from coordinate 241,332 downwards.
TCTTTGGCGCAGTTGGCTGTACCGGTGAGAGAATGTTTATCGAATCCGGGGTAGCCTCTCCAGCGAGCAGCAGTGCGGCTGCTGCGCATAACAAAGCGACGACCGCGGTAGGGGGCAAACCAGGTGCAAGCTCAGATGCAGTTGCTTCTATGGGCAAATCCACCATCTCTGATCAAACACGAGTCGATACGCGTAGCCTTGTAGGCGAAAAATTTCGTGTGAAAGACTCTGAGCTCTTGCGCGGTACGTTGAGCTGTGTGGGTGACAATGTGGCTGCCCTCTTGACCGTTCCTGCTGATGCCATCAGGTCTAACCCGCAAGGTGCGCAAGCTGCGCCTTCACCCGGCAAAGCCCGCGTCCTCCCGTTCAACTCAGTTGCCGTTGGTGCAAATATTATTGATGCGAAGAAAGGTGATCTTTTCGACCCTTCTGCCGAAGGGCGTGAGTCAGCTGCATCGCCTGAAGCAACAGCGACATACCTCAATGCGGCGACACTCGTTGCCGAAATCGTTGCGCACAACTCAGACGTGAGCGCTGCCACATCGAAAGCTTATTGCCGCACTCCTGAGGCAGCACGCGCTTTAATGATGCGCTGTGTTCCAGCTATGGGCCAAGCGCAACTGAGCATCGTGGTCGACGGCAAAACGATTCCTGAAAGAATGGCTGCCGAGTGCGACAAAGGTGCGACTGCAGACGAAAAAAACCTGAACAGTCGTGTTGCTCTCGCGAGTTTCCTTGGCTCGTGGCTGTTCCTGAAATCTGAGCGTTAATAAAAAACAGATTAACCAAACGTGAATGAGCATGAGGTCAGACGATATGAAAATGAATAAGTTGAACAGACGAGACGCGATGCGGTTGATGATGATGGGAGGTGTGGGTGCCACACTCCTCAAATTCGATCCAAGTGAGATTTTGAATCCGAAGCACTACCGCAGCATAGATGCTGTTCAGAATATGTTGCGCGCTTTGCAGGGTGGCCCTGAAAGTGATCGGGTGTTCGCGGCACTTGCCCAAACCACAAGCAACGATGTCGTGTTCGTGAACGTGAAGTTTTACATGGGCATGAATGGTAACTACTTCATGAAGATTGGCAACAACTCAATCATGAACAAAGTTCCTGCAGCAGGAAATTTCCTCCAAGGAGCTGGCTTTGATCGTCGAGCAACACGCCAAAAGCATATGGAAGCATCGCTTAATGAATATGTATCAAACATGATTCACTTCGGCACCATGGACGGCCTCGCCCCTGGTGCAATGAACGTGATTGCAGGCACTGCGGCTGAACTTGCGACCGAAGCAGAGCGCAATGAAATGCTTGCCGACTATCATGTCTTTGGTAGCACGGGTCTCGGAGGAATCACCCAGCACAACCAACAGACCTTCAACATCAACTTCGACAATAACCCAGGTGCCATGGGCTTAGGGTGCATCAACTACCTTCTTGAGAATCAGGGAATTCTCACGAGCCCCATGGGTGTTGTTGCTCTCGGAGCGCGAAACAGAATCATCTCGAGCGTAGCGGGTAACGCGGCAATAGGTGTTACTGCAGCTTCATTTAATCAAGGGATTTCTTCGCTCACCGCAGATGCCTATGTGAAGAAAAGCGAAACAGCCAACCTCGCTGCAACATTTGATAGTCTGGCAGGCCCACGCGCACGCGAGGCAGCGCAAATTCGTGAGCGAGTGCGCGCAAGCATCATCGACTTGCGCACACGGGTTGCGTCCTTCAGGGAGGTGGAACCCATGGAGAGCCAGGCTTGGACCTCCACCAACTCCACAGCCAACGGACGCACGGCTGGAACTATTGCGTACTTCAGGCTTGCGGGTCGTGCTGCTGCGACGGGTCTGTTCAATAACTTCGCCATCGGCGTGAACACCATCGACCTCAATGGCAACAACATGGATATCGGTAACGACTCGACGCTCAACGCCGTGGACGCCATCCAGCAAACCGCCATTGGTCTGCACATGCTCATCAAGGCGCTAAAGCGAGCCCAGAAGAGCTATGTGATTCAGGTAGAGTCAGAGCTCTCGCGCAGCTTAGGAATGGGTGACAGTGGTGTTCTCAGCACAGTGACCTTCGTGGGCGGCCCCAAGTTCAGCCGCTACAGAAGTAGTTTCTTGGCTCCCACCAGCCTGCGCGATACAAATGCGGAGGCCGCAGCCTTCGCAGCAGGCTCAGTGCTGACCGCACAGGGCGGCTCTGTGGGTGCCGGCAGTGTTGGCAAAGACGTTCAGCGCATTGGTGTAGCCCAGATTATCGCGGAAGCCACGGGCAAAACCAAGGTGATCGAAGACCTAGGGCGCAACCGCTTGGTCTTCCCGAAATCCTGACAAACGTCAGGATCTCTTTGACCTCGCATGGAGCAGCGGCATTCGTGCCGCTGCTCTTTTTTGTTGTGTATTTCTTGTGAAGGACAAACGAAAACCCCGTCCGATGAAAACCAGACGGGGCGTTCAGGCTGCAAATAAACACTCGAACAACGACCCGAAGAAGGTTCAGGGATTGAGAGTTCCCAGCCAATTGGAAAGGTTTGTTCTGACGGCTGCTGGGATATTTACAGGCGCCCGCGGCATTCGATTGGGGCCGGTGCTGTCGAGGCGTCCTTTCATGCCAACAGCATTACGCTTCACATCATCGAAGGTCACATCGTTAGCTTCGTCGAAAACATGGTCATGGCAGGAGTTCACGCAGTTGGTGCGTATGATTGCTCTGTAGGTGTTATTAAATTCATTCACTTTGGTCAGATCCGGTGTTGCCACTGTCGTGGGAACGGCAGTGGGCGCCGCGATAGTCGCTTCCACACCACTCACTGACTTTAGGAATTGCGCGAGCCTCTGGCGAGTCTCAAGCGCGGTTCCTCCCGGGGGCATGGTATTAGCCTCCAGGAATCCCTTAATTTTATTTGCAGAGGCCGTCCAAGCCGAAACCTTGAGTGCACCCTTAAATCCGTTTGCTGCATTGTCACCGTGGCAACCAACGCAATTGTTCTTGATGAGATCGGCTACAGCCGGGTCGGATATAACATCGCTGGTTGCAGTTGCTCCATCGAGGTTACCCGTGCGCAGAAAGACTTTTCCAGCAGCGCGGTAGGCTAGACCTGAACCTTGGAGCAAGAGTTTCCCATCTTTTTCCGCGACGAGAAGTGCCACGAGAGAAGCATCGCCCAGCCCCGCTGTTTTGAACTTTTGTGCTATAATTTCTGGTGCCTGATTGGGTGCCCTAACAATGAAGCTCACTACCCGCTCGCCATCGGAAATCCAAAATCCGCTTTCTCCAACGAGGCCTGCTCCAATCACCTTGCTGAGTGGTGCTGTGCGGCCTTTGTAGTCGAGCGCGCCATCATAAATGAACTCAAATCTTCCCTGATTTCGGAGCACCTTATACACTTGTCCAACCCGAACCAATATCACGGTCTTACTCACGGCCAGAACCTGCGGCTCACCTCCGAAATTCACATCCGCACGCGAGACAACCTCGCCTCCGTCGGATTTTTCGACCACATGAGCAACTTTGGTGGGCGTTAGAGCCCAATAATCATTTCTTCCGAACGGGTAGACTTTTGCATCAGAGTCGGCGGGTTGAAGTGAAGGCGTAAAAATCGTGGGTGCTCCTGCCTCTTGATCCAAATCGAGGCCAATCGCGCTTTTGTTGCCCAACACAATCAAGCCTTTGTTTTTCTCGGTATAGCTCAGAGCCAACACGTCAATGTCGAGGCTTATTCCCTCGAGGCCTAAGGGTCTGAAATCAATCGATCCACTGGGAGCCATGGGAACAACCGAGGTTGGACCAGCCTGAGAGCTCACCTTCAGACTGTTCGAACAAGCTGGCAAAGCGCCGATGCCGGCGACACAACCAAAAATAGAAACCGCCGCTGCGAAGTGTGTCCAAGCCCGCGAATTGTTTTTATTTCGATTGAAATTCAAAAATTTTCGCATAGTCACCCTCTACCATTGTATTACTATCGGCAGTTACCATGCGAAAATTGAGCGTTTTTGGATTAATACCGGGAGCTTTGTCTACATTGAAATCCCAAAAGCTCTATCAGCGCGCCTTCGGCAACGCTTGAGCCTGCTGGTACAGAGCGTTCAGTTCGGGCTGCAGGGTTGGGCTTGGCACGCCATCCGGGCGAGGATTGTTCACCACATCTTGCCAAGCCGTATACAGCGTCGTGAGCAGACGCTCGACAACTTCGAGCTCCTCAACGCGATTGTTCATGTTGGCTTCAATGAGTTTGTCCATCATGAACATGTAGAGGTTCTCGAGGTCGGCAGCTATCTGCCCGCCTTTTTCGTGGTCGAGGGTGTTCATCAGCTCTGAGACAATTGCGAGTGTCTTGCTAATGTACTTGCCTTTTTCGGACAAGTTTTTCTCACGCATACGGAGAATCGCCAGCTTGGTAAACTTGATGGCGCCCTCGTAGAGCATCAACAAAATCTTCTCAGGTTTTGCGGTCGTCACCTGAGTTTTCTGATACGCTCGATACGGGTTATTCTGCATAAACGCCTACTCTCCCTGCACTTGCCAGTCCACTACTTCCGGTGCATCAGCTCAGCCCTGGCATCGGCCCCGACTGAACTCCCAGACGAGCCGCCAAAGCCTGCCCTTGTGAGTTCATCCCGTTTATCAATCCTTCCAAAGCCGCAAACTTTCGCTTGATACCTTCTGCACGTTGCGCAGCAGCGCGCTCTTTGCGAACGATATCGTCATCGAATGATTCCAAAGTGCGCTTGTATTCCCGCTCCTTGGAGGCCAACACACCGAACTGCTGATTCTGAGCATTTCGGACTGTGTCGCTCATTCGAGTGCCAAAGCCTGCTCCCCTGTCAGATTGAACAAAGAGCTCAGCAACACCTTGGTAGTCTTCGGACAACGCTTGCTTCACTTTAGCTGCGTCAATTTTCAGTGTCCCGGTTTTTGGGTCGGTGGTAATCCCAACCTGCGCCAGGTTTCGATATTTGCCGTTACCTTGGTACTGAAGCGCCGACTGCAAGCCACGCTGCAGCTGTTTCAGTGTTGAGTCTTTTGACAAAGTTCCTGCTTTGTTGGTCTGCGGGTCAATCTGAAATTGTTTGTCGATGAATTCGGAAACCTTGTTGTAAGAATCAACGAATCCGTTAATCGACTCCAAGGTTTGATCCACATCGAAATCGATTTTCAGCGTCACTTTTGTTCCAGGCTCACTGCGCTTGGCGTTAATCACAAGCCCAGGCAGAAGTTCCTCGATTGTGTTGTCTTCATCAAAAACAAGCACGTCTTCAAAGAGCATCTCCAGATTTCGCCCCGTCATTTGTTCCTTGAACTCCAGATAAGTCGTATCTGGATCAATAAAGACCTTTCCTGCTTTTCCGGATTTCTCCGAAATCACAATCAGCCGGTAACTATCAGCTTCAGGATCTTCGAGGTTCTCTTTTGTATTGAGAATGAGAGCTTTACATCCGGCATTGGCATCATTGATTTGCTTTGCAACATCTTGAAGAGTCGATGCGTCAGGATCGATATCCACGTCGAACGTCGTGCCATCGTCGAGCTCAATGGTCATGTATCCGAAGCCAACCGGGGTTGAATCCTTGTCAGGGAATCCTTCAGCCAACAACTTCTGTGTTTTCGCAAGATGCCGCACTTCGAGTTCGTAACTGCCGGGCATGGCCGCATTGGTCACTGTGCCATCGATGATATCTGGATTGCTGCTATCAACTTTGAGTTTGCGGAAGTCGGATGGATTGCGCAGACTGTTGAGCGACTGTCCGAGTGTTGAAACAAGCTGAGTGAACTCTCGAAAGGCTTTTCTGTCCTCTTCGAGAGTCTTCTTGCGTGTTTCAAGTTGTTTAATGGGCTGGCGTTCAAGCTCGACCAATTTATTGACCAAGCCAGGATCGATTCCAGACCCCGTGTTGACCCGAACTCCCATGCGTTCCCCTCTTCAGATTGATTCTGACAGGGTGCGCTCAATTTTTCCGCGCAAGGACTGCATGTTCAGTCAAAAGAGTAAAAAGTTGGGGAAAGATTTCTCAGGCGGCAAGATTTGTCTGGATTTTAATGAGCAGGTCACCCGCGCCAGGGAACTTGGGGTCGAGTGTCAAACAACGGCGCAGCTGGGCAACGGCTTCCGTCTTCGCACCCATGTCTTTAAGTTCTTGCGCCACCTTAAGGAGGAAGGCACATTTGTGGGATTTCTCGGGAAGAAGTTCAACACCGACATTCACAAAATCCAAAAGCACAGCATACTTCTGCATGAGCACGAGTGGCTTGGAGGCATCACCTGCAAACACGGCCAAATCGTCGCCACTCAATGAACCCACCATTAACTCAAGAACCTCTTTGAACTCCGCAGCCTCAAGTGGAATCTTGACCATTTCACGCCGCAATGGGGTGGATTCAGGAAAAAGCCGAAGTCCGGTGAGCAGGTAATTTTTTGCATCGCTGTAAAGCCCAAGCTGCACAGACACATCGGCGAGTGCCGCGAGACGTTCCGGATTTCCACCCGAGAGTTCTTCGGCCTTTTTGAGCAGCTTCAGTGCGAGGTCGAGTTGCCCGACTTTGGCTTCGATTTCTCCAAGAACGGTCATGGCTCGGACGTTGTATGGTTCTGCCAGCAGAGTTCGGCGACTCAACTCAACCGCAACGGAGTACTCGCCGCGCGCTGCCAAAATGCGCGCCTGAGCGACACGGATGAGTGGGTCGTTAGGAAACGCTCGAAAAACCTTCTCAACCAAATTGATTTCATCTGGAGTCAGCTCGCGGCGCCCAGAGGTCGCAATCCCCAGGCCCTGCTCCTGCAAGGCATCGCGGTTTTGACCTGCCTCGAGACACATTCGAACAGCATAACCGAGCGTGTGTGCCGCACGCTCCTGCGAGATGGCCTTTTGCATTCCAAGATCGAGCGAGAAGGCCACTGCGCGCATGTTGGTTCCACGATAAATCATGAACCGATGCATCTGTGCCGCAATGGGAGTCGCGCAAAAACGAAAATGAAACTGAGTAGTCTGATTCCGCTCAAAACCCTCGAGCGCATGCACGAGAACCTTTGCAGGACGTTCGGCGAGAAGCTCTTCAACGTCTACGAGCGTATCAACACACTCGACCTCAAGCTCTGCCGCTTCCAACGCACGCCGATACAGCGCTCCATTTGAGTTCTTTTTGCTAATCAGAAGAACGCGCTTTGCAGCCGTCGCGTCTTCCTTCTGCGGCCCTTTTTCGGCCATGCAAACGCTCCCGTGCGGTTATGTCCGAGGGAGGGAATCGGCAAAACAACCAGCGACTTGAGGACTCTTAAAGGGATAACAGGGCTGCCCCCAATCCTCCTGCAGAATCGCCCAGTTGATGCTGATAAACGGGAATGTGACTGTCGGATAAAAACGTATGGTTGGCGAGTGTTGCAGAGAGGTTCTGGTAAATTGCGGGCTGCAAGCTCAACCCTCCCCCCAACACAAAATAGTGAGGGTCGAAGATCGATGTGAGGCTCCCCAGGAAACGACCCAAATCATTTCTGTACTTAATCAAAACAGCCAGTGCAGCCGGGTCACCCGCATCTGCCTTTTCAAAAATTTCTTTTGCACTGAGAGGAGCTGCACCCAGCTGACTGTAGTGGCGGGTTGCCATCAGTGACTCGAGTGCAGGACCCGAGAGATACTGCTCTGCACAACCCGATTGTCCGCAGTAGCATTGATGTCCTTCTTTGTAGAGAATTGTATGACCGAGCTCGCCGCCGCCGCCGCGAGCTCCTTGCAAGGTTCTGCCTTGGATAACAATTCCGCCGCCGCAGCCGGTTCCCAGAATGACACCCACCGCAACATGCGAGTGCACTGGAATTCCTGACTTCTGTGCATGCAACAACCCGGCACCGCACAGCGCCTCAGCAAGAGCAAAGCAGTTGGCATCATTTTCTGCGCGCATCGGTGTTTTTTCCGGAAGATTCGCTTTGCTGCGAATGTCGCCCACCAAATCGCGGCCAATCAGAACCATGGTATTTCCGTTGAGCATCTTCAACGAAACAGGGTCAATTGAGCCCGGCAAGCCCAGCCCAACACCATGAAGCTCGGCCATCGGCACCTGCGCCTTTGCGCAGGTTTCCACGATCAGGCGAGCCATTTTTTCAACAATCGCATCGTATCCTTTGTGACGCTCAGTCGGTTCGCGCAGCCTCGCAAGCGTTTCTCCGTGCAACACGCCGCGCGAGGGATGAGCACACTCAAAAGTCCCACTTTTTCCTGACGGGTTTGGCTTATCGGAGAGCCGAAACAAGGTGGCTTCAATTTTAGTGCCACCCACATCAAATCCAATTAAAAACATATTGGGTTCCTCAATCGAGCGAATCGTTGGCCATGCTGAGCGTTTCCAGCCAGGCCATGACCGTGCGGACATCAGCCTGTGAAATCAGCCCAAGACTCTGGGCAACGAGCAGGATATCCGAAGTGGTCAGGAGATTCACGAACGGCAGGTTCAAGTTCTGAAATTTTCGATGCGCACTGACAAGGGAATGCGAGGTCAGAGTCGTTGCACCGACAAGTCGGGTATTGAGATGCTGCAGAACCTCAACAGACTTCAAAAGACTTTGCCCGGTTGTAAGCATGTCATCGATAACCAAATGCGGCGCCGCCGGATCGAAAGCCCCTTCCACCATCTGCTGCAGACCATGCCCTTTGGGCTTCTGCCGAACGTAAAGGAATGGAGCATTCCAATGCGTGGCCAATGCCATAGCTGGCGCGATTCCCGCAGTCGCGGTTCCAACACAGACCACATCTGCAGGCCGCACGTTCATTTCCTTGAGGGCAGATTCCAGCTTTACAGCCCAGGTCTTGACCAAAAGCTGGCGCAATTTGGGACGGGTAAATGCGCGGCGGTGATCAAGGTAAATGGGCGCTCTCGCACCACTTGAAAGAAGAAAAGGGCTGGAGGAATCAACCTTGATGATTTGGTCTGCAAAGAAAAGATCGACAATCCCATGGATCGCTTCATCATGAATCGTATTCATCATTGTTTTTCCCCATCCGAAAAACTCACCCCAAAATTGCGCGCACACTCGGATGCAAACTGGAGGTTCCACATAGCACCGGTTGCCGCGTGAACAACGTCGGCGCCCGCCTCAAGAAAATCAAAAACATGAGAAGCAGTAAAGCAACCACCCACTCCAACAAGAGCAAATTCATTTTTGTCGAGACCAAGAGCCTGGCGAGCCCTGCTCAGATTTCGCATAGAGCTTAACGCAGCATCTCGAATGACATCACCACAGATACCACCATGCTCTGCTCCTGAACCGAGTGCGCGCTGACCGTTTGAATCAACAATGTTTGCACTGAGAGTGTTGATTGCCGATATGCCATGTGCGCGCTGAGCCACGCGTTCGACCACTGCCAACACCGCCTCGGGCTCGAGCTGTCCGAGCTTTACAATCAGGCGCAACGCAGGGAAGTCCTGAAGAGCCAATGCGGCGGCATCCAGAGCTTCAGTCAGAGCCTTGAGATCTGTGTAAATGGGAGCACCCGATTCATTCGGACAGCTCACGTTCATTTCGAGGAGCTTTCCACCCCGAGCGGAAACCGCTTCTGCGGCCAAACGGGCACAGAGAGTTGTGTCATCGAGAAACTCTTTCCAGCCCTGCCCGTTCCGGCGCGAACCCTGAAAGCTCAAAACACTCATAGCTCCCGCTGAAAATGCAAAGTCCGGCAACGATGAAAAGTCTTTCGACCATTGTTCAGGAGCAGCACTCGGAACCCCAAAAGCGTTGGTGATGCTGAGTCGTCCGTTTTTTAGTTGCTCGCCCAAAACATTTTTCGACAGCGGGATAACCTGCGCCAGCGGACGCACGCGAGGTGATGCGTCGGATAATTTCTCAACGCTCAACACATTTGGCCAGGGATGACTCTTCCAAGCAGCACTGCGCACAGTTTTGTACACAGGCATACTGAAGCCAGCCTCCAACGCAACCTTCACATAAGCAGCCGACAAAAGCGGACCTGCAGGCATCCCCAATGGCAAATGAAGTGGAATCCCAAGGCAGGAAAACTTCGGTTTGTCGGTGAAGTGGATGCGCGGAAAAACTCCTTCCGCATTCCACTCCGGTGAGGGTCCCTGGCGCAGGTTGTCTTCATAACTGAGAAGCGGGTTGTACATTTTAGTCGAGACCCAACACCCTGCGACCATTGTCGGTGGCAATACGCACCAGTTCCTGCGTGTCGTAGAAATGGGTTGACTCAAGCAGCATGCGCAACTCGGTCATCATGTCACCGTCGGCAAACGGTTTGTAGATGTCGGAGATGTTGTCCGAGCCAAGAGCCACACACAAACCCGCAGGGATCATTTCATCGATGGGAGTGACAGCATTGTGCGTGGGGGTGAGGGTTTCATTGCGGCGCGCATCGAGCCACGCGCCGGGACACGCCACAAAGCTCAAGCCGGCGTCACGACAGAGCTTGTAGAGATCTTGGCGATAAGCCTTGGTCTGACAGGCAATGCTAATGCCATGAACGGCAGTCACTTGGCCTTCAAGGCCATGCCGTATGACTGCGCGTGCCAACTGTTCGGTCTCGCGCTCGGCCGGATCGTTGTTTTGATCAACGTGAACATGAACGCGCTTTTTGCTGGATTTCGCTGCTGCGAGAAGAACATCGAGATGCTCTTCCTCACGCCCCTTGTCTGCGCCGGGCAAACCTCCAATCACATCTACCTTCTCGAGCGCCATTTCAAAATAGCGACGCGCCTCCGGGTGAAGAACGCCCTTGAGGGTCTGACAAGCTAAGAGGAGCCTCATCTGCAGCTGTGTTGCAGCATACTCCTTGGCACGCATGGCAGCACTCAAAGCGCGCGTTCCTGCGACCGGATCGCAGTCTACAAAAGTCAGCGCGGTGCGCACACCAAATTCTTGTTGCCCACGCAGCGCTGAGGTCATGTGCGAGAAGTAATCGTCTTCGGAGGTTGAGCGTTTCCACGCATCAACCAACTGCCACTTCTCCTGCAGCGCCCGTTCAACTGTTGCATTTGCACCAGGAAGATCAGCAGGCGTGACGGAATAAGCACGATCGAAGTGCGCATGGGCGTTAACGAAACCGCCAGCGCCCAAAATCTTCTGCTTGAGCGCAGCCAAAGGCATCCACTGCATTTTCAAACTCCGTTCACAAGCGCTGGCTTATGATGCTCACCGCGAACTGCAGCTGGCTTACGAACCTGATTCTTGAAGCGTTCACAGATATTCATAAGCACATCGTACTCGCTGACAAGCTGAACGCCGTTGATGACGCTCCACTTTCTAATTTCAGTTCCATCGCGCACTTCAACTGTATTATTTTCCGGACTCATCACATTAACGATCAGGTCGAAGCGGTTCTGCTTCAGGAGATCGAGCAGGTTGGGCTTTCTGTTTGCATCAGAGACCTTGTAGACACACACAGCAGGCACGCCTGCTTTCTGCAACACAGCGTGTGTTCCTTCAGTTGCGAAAAGAACAAAACCACTTTCTGCAAGTTTAGAAACCAAAGGCAAGAATCGCTGCTTCTGTTCCATGCTGCCAATTGAAATCAGCGCATAGCGCTCGGTCTCGCGAGCCATACGCATTTGCATTGTGTAGATTTCCGTGAACGCAGCAGATGCATTCTGATTAAATGCATTACTCTTCATGAAGGTCGCAAGTTTTTCGTCGAATAGACTGTTGGGTGTTTCCACAGCTACAGGCTCTGCGCGTCCCTTGAACAGACGCAGAGTTACGGTTCCAGTCACCTTCTCGTTGACAGCATCAATGTATGTATTGAGGTTGTGCATCAGGGGTTCGTACCACTGCGCGCCGTAGCAGAGATAGCCCCACTTTTGGTCAACAATGGTTTTGAATTCGTTTTCCTGGCGGGTGCACACGTATTTTTCGAGAGTCTCGTGCGCACGCACAATAACGCTTGCAGCCGGCGCCTCGTAGATGCCACGCACTTTCAAACCAACAACACGATCTTCAATGTGATGCGTCACACCGACACCATGCGAGGCACCCAATTCGTTGAGTTGAGCAATAAGAGCGACCAAACCGAGATCCTGGCCGTTGAGCTGCACGGGCAACCCCTTCAGGAAGCCCAACGTGACCGTCACAGCATCATTGGGTGTCTCTTCGATGGGCTTACAGATTTGGAGAATATTTTTGAGCGGGGGAACCAGAGCAGGGTTCTCGATTTCTCCGCCCTCTGCCGAGATTCCCCACATGTTGTCATCGTAGCTGTAGGGAGAATCGACTGTTTGCTTCACTGGGATGTTGTTCTTGCGGGCGTATTCGAGCTCCTCATCGCGACCCATGCCCCATTCGCGCACAGGTGCAATGATTTTCATTTCGGGTGCGAGCGTGAGAATGCTGCCCTCGAGCCGCACCTGGTCGTTCCCTTTACCCGTGCAACCATGGGCAATGCAGTCGCAGCCTTCGGCTCGCGCAACATCAACTGCAAGTTTGGCCAGAAGCGGACGTCCGAGTGGTGTGGCGAGGTGGTAATCACCTTGATAGCGAGCATTCGCCTTGATGCCCTTGGCGAGGTATTCGTATGCAAACTCATTCTTGGCATCAACAACAACAGCCTTCACTGCACCCAGGCGCAGTGCCTTCTGGCGGATCTCTTCGAGGTTGTCAGCTTGCTGACCGATATCAATGGTCAAAGCGATCACTTCAGCCTGATATTCATCTTGAATCCATTTGAGCATGACGCTGGTGTCAAGACCGCCAGAATAGAGAAGAACAACTTTGCGAATCTCACCTTTGCGACCTTCGTACGATGACACTTTCATGTAAGAACTCATGCGCAACAATCTCCCCAGACGGTGACGAAATCAGGCCAAAAAAAAACCCGCTCAACGCGGGTTTTCTAAAAATATACCATGGAGGTCGGCAGTCTTTCCTGCCTCGAGTCTGAGATCGCTCTTTCCAGCGAACGACATAAGCCAACCCCGCGATGAAAAATGTTCATAATAGGGTAAGTGGTCTCGCGTCGATTGTCAAGACGCCTTCTTGATTTCGGCCTGAACTTCGCTTGCAGGAGCTGCTGTGGTCTCGGTTTGCGCCTCGACTTTCGCTGCGGGGCTAGGCACCGCGGTTGTAGGCGGATCACTTGCGGGGAACTGCGCTTTGATCTCGAGTATTTCATCCAGATTATCAAAAAATATTTCAACAATCTGCGGATCAAAATGACTGCCACTGCAGTTTCTCAGTTCTTCGAAAACCTTATCAATGGGCCATGATTCTTTGTAAACACGCCGCGAGCACAGCGCATCAAACACATCAGCGAGAGCCACGACCCGACCCTCTGGTGGAATGTCTTCGCCCTTGAGTTTACGCGGATAGCCCGAGCCGTCCCACTTTTCATGGTGTGTGTACGCAATAGTCGCGCCCATATCGAGGAAGGGTGAATCCGCGCCCCTAAGCACCTCATATCCCTTCACCGTGTGCAATTTCATGATTTCAAATTCTTCGGGCGTAAGTCGACCAGGTTTCTTCAAAACGGCATCAGGCGTGGAGATCTTGCCAACATCGTGAAGCATCGACGCCAGTCGCATCACCTCACAGGAGGAGTCATCGAATCCCAACTCACGGTACAACAACACGCTGTAGCGGCTCATACGCTCGATGTGACCGCCCGTGTCTGTGTCGTGATACTCGGAGGCCTTCACGAACTTTTTAACAGTCTCGATGCGCGATTTCTTCAGCTCTTCCGCCATACGGATATTGCGCATCACTACGCCGCACTGGCTCGAAAGTGCCTTCAAATAAGCTTCAACCCGCTGCGGAAATGGAGTCACATCGCCGCTGAAGTTTTCACCCACCAAGTGGTTGATGAGCTGCAGCACGCCGAGCACATTACCACGTGAGTCACACATGGGAATCACCAACATCGACCGACTGCGATAGTTGGTCATCACATCAAACGATGGGTTAAAGGAAAACGGCGATTCCGGGGGCAGATTGTACACGTCAGGAATGTTGAGCGGCTTTTTGGATGTCGCCACAAAGCCTGCAGCTGTTTTCAGGTCAATTGGAACTGTGTAGTTTTTAAGAGGTGCCTTAACTCCGCGCGATTCCAAAACCCGGTTGCGGGTGAGGCGGAACCTCAGCAGCCCTTCGTCTGCTTCGTAGACCGTGCAGCCCTCGCAGTTGCCCATGTTCATGGCCGTTTCGGCCATCATATTGAGTAACTCATCGGAATCGGCCACCTCGCCCAGCGCCAGCCCAGAAGTCACCAGCAGGTTGAGGTAGTCAATTGAATCCTCAACATCCTGATTTACCGGATTTTGCTTCTTCAAAGCCATCGGTATCCTCTGTTCTCCCAAGCTCACGGAAGCTCCCGAACACAGTGTTTTCGGGAATTTCACTATTCAAAGCTGTATCGGAGTGCGCAGTGGCAACTTTAGATGGGTCTGCAGGGCCGTGTCGAAAAGGCTGACACCACCCCACCACGATTCTCGCCCCACGCTTTCCCAGGGGCTTGTCATATTTATGGATTACGGACTATGAGAGGGGCGTTTCGCAAAAGTATGACTCTCACCCGAAATTGCCCCTACTCGTGAGGTGACCCTATGATTGCGCGTTACAGCCGCCCGGTGATGTCCCAACTGTGGTCTGAGGAGGCAAAATACGCCTCTTGGTCACGTGTCGAACGAGCTCACCTCGAAGGCCTGGTCGAAAGGCGCGGCCTGAATCCCTCTGTTCTGAACGCCTTCGACAACGCAATCCGCACAACAGGAAGCGAAGACTACGCGCGTCGCGAACAGGAAACTGGACACGATGTGATTGCCTACGTTGCTGAAGTGGGCGCCGCAATGGGTGATTTTGGCCGCTGGCTGCACCAAGGACTAACGAGCTCTGACGTGCTCGACACTGCACTTAGCCTGCGCGTTTGCGAGTCTCTGGAGCTGCTCTCGCGCCCCCTCAGACAGCTTCGTGTCGACTTGGCGAAGAAAGCATTCGCCTACGTCCAGACACCCATCATGGGACGCACGCACGGAATTCATGCGGAGCCACTGTCGTTCGGGCAAGTGCTTGCAGGACACTTTGAAGAATTCCAGCGCGCGCATCTCGCATTGATTGAAGCTCAAAAAATCTGCCGCACCGGAAAACTCTCCGGCGCTGTTGGGCAGTATTCACAGCTCACGCCTGAATACGAGAGCCATGTGCTCGGCAAACTTGGCTTGCGCGCTGAGCCTATCGCGACCCAGGTGATTCCACGCGACCGTATTCTTGTCGCTGCGCACGCCTGCGAAAATCTCGCCAATGCCATCGACCGTTTTGCAACCAACATGCGGCACTGGGCGCGCACTGAGCTCCAAGAAGTGCTTGAGCCTTTTGGCTCAAAGCAAAAGGGCAGTTCAGCCATGCCGCACAAGAAGAATCCTGTGCTTGCTGAAAATCTCTGCGGCCTCGCACGAGCAGTGCGTGGCTACGTCAACATGCTTTCACAGAATACCAGCCTCTGGCACGAGCGCGACATTTCACACAGCAGCGTTGAACGCATGGCGCTGCCTGACCTGTTTGTCACACTCGACTTCATGACAGCGCGCTGCGCTCAGCTGATCGAGCAGATGGTCGTTCAGCCGGATGTCATGAAGCGCAATCTCGATCGGCTTGGCGGACTTTGGGCGAGCCAAAGCGTTCTCACACAACTCACCAACGCAGGCATGAACCGCACGGAGGCATACGAACTCGTGCAGAGAATTGCTCTTCCTCTGAGTGCTCAAGCTGCGCGGGAAAACCAATCTGCAGATGCCTTCCTGTGTGCACTCGAAGGTCACTCAGCTGTGGTCGAATTGCTCGGCCGCGAAACGCTGAAAGGTTTGTTTAACCTCGACCGCTTCATGGCTCATACGCCAGCTCGATTCCTGCAGGTGTTCGGAACCACCCCGGAAGAAGTCACTCGCATACATTCAGGGCAGGTCTGCACCAGTTCCGTGCCAGCACTCCAGACGACCTACAAAGTGACCGTGGCACTTCACACCGATGTCTTGGATACTGAGGCCAAGACGATCGAAGAACACATGGCGAACCAGGGACTGCAAGCACGTCTCAAGCGTTCAAAAGTGTTTACCATCAGTCTGCCCCAGCCTGATGAAAAAGACGCTCTGTTACGTTATGTCTCATCTGTGCTCCGCAATGAGGTCATGGAATCCATTGAGGTGGAGGTCATTCAATGACCAGAAGAACTGCTGCCATAGTTCAATTTCCCGGAACCAACTGCGACCACGACACCGTGCGATGGTTGTCGAGGAACCTTGAACTCGACGTCCAGCTTGTGCGCTCGCGCGACGACGTAGAACGACTCCCCCCTGGCGACACCTCCGTGATCGTGTTGCCCGGGGGGTTTTCATTTGGTGACTATCTCCGTGCTGGCGCACTTGCGGCACGGTCGCCTCTGATGGATTGGGTGCGCCTTCAAGCGAGCCGTGGCGTCGCCGTTCTGGGAATCTGCAATGGCTTCCAGATCCTGTGTGAGTCCGGATTGCTGCCTGGCGCGTTAGCGCCCAACATTGTGCGTCAGCACGTCCATGAGTTTGTCACTGTCCACGTGGAAACCCAGGTCGTCTCACCCTGGAGCCCAAGCATCGTGGAAAGTGGACGCCTCCTGAACCTGCCCATCTCCTGTGGCATGGGAAATTTCGTCGCACCCCGCAAGAACGATGCGTACAACATCCTGTTTCGCTACACGCACAATCTGCTAGGCAGCTTTGAGAGCATCGCAGGTATCACCAATCCCGAGGGCAACATCGTCGGCATGATGCCTCATCCCGAGCGTGCGAGTGATCCACTCCTGGGAGCAACCGATGGGCTTTACATGCTCGATGCGCTGGCGCGGCATCTCGGAATTGTTGTGCGCACCGGCAGTCCGCTGGCGATCTGGCGGAGCACTCACAAAGAAAAAAACCGTTGAACATCGACTCCGAGGAACCACCGTCCATGACAGTCGCTCACGAATCTGCTGATGATAAAAAATGGCGCGAATTGGCTCAGGGCTTCGGACTTTCGGCCGAAGAATTCGCGCGCCTCAAAGAATGCCTGAAACGCGCCCCTTCGCTCGAAGAAATTGCTGTTGCGGGTGCTCTGTGGAGTGAACATTGCTCCTACAAATCTTCACGCGTCCACCTGGCGCGATTCCACACACAGGAAAGCTGGGTTCTTCAGGGACCCGGTGAAAATGCCGGTATCGTCGAAATCGCACCTGGAGTGGGTCTTGCTTTCAAAATGGAGAGCCACAACCACCCCAGTTACATAGAGCCCTACCAAGGCGCAGCCACAGGCGTGGGCGGAATTTTGCGCGATGTATTCTGCATGGGTGCTAGGCCAGTCGCAAATCTCAATTGCTTGCGCTACGGCGAGGGCGAATACAATGCTCACCTTCTCAAACACACCGTGCGTGGGATTGGCGATTATGGAAACTCCGTGGGCGTACCCACTGTGGGTGGGCAAACCCGATTCCATTCTGGCTACAGCAAGAATATCCTTGTTAATGCATTCACAGCCGGACTGGTGAAAGCCGACGGCATCTTCCGCGGCAAGCTACAAAACGAGAACACCCCGACGGGTACCCAAAAGCCGAGTGGCTTGATTCCCGGAACTGCTCTGACACACGCCAAGCGTGAAGAGCTATTTCCGGACGGCGCCAACCTGCTTCTCTATTTCGGCAGCGCAACAGGACGTGACGGTGTACACGGTGCAACGATGAGCTCGGACACTTTTGACGACTCTTCCGCAACCCTCAAACCCACAGTGCAAGTGGGCGACCCTTTTGCCGAGAAGAAACTGCTTGAGGTGACTCTCGAGCTACTCGACCAAAAACTCTGCGTCGGTTTGCAGGACATGGGAGCCGCAGGCCTCACATCCAGCGGCGTTGAAATGGCCGGACGCTCCGGCTGTGGTGTTGCACTTGACTTGAATTTAATTCCTGCCCGCACCGCGCGTTTAAAAGCATATGAATATCTTCTCTCAGAGTCACAGGAGCGGATGCTTTGTGCTGTGACTCCGGAAAAAGCACAGGCTGTGCTCGAGCTCTGCAAAAAGCATCAGGTTGCAGCGGCAATCATTGGTTCCGTCAACAACACCGGTGAGTTCATCTGCATCCACAACGATACTGTTGCATGCGCATTGCCGGTCGATGTCCTCACCGAGAATGCACCAAAATATACTTGGCCTCTCCAAGATCGAAGTGCTTATTTGAAAGATCATGCCCGGATTGAAAACCGCAGCCAGCCGTGCAGTGCATCATCCACTCCGCCAGGAGGCGTCTCTGCGAAACAAACACTGCAACTCAGTTTGCCCGAACCCACGCGACAAACGCTGGCGCAATTGTTTGAATCAAATCAGACCACACTCGCAGAAGCCTGGAAAGAAATTTTCCCACTTCTGCCAGACTGGTTTGCATTGCCCGCAAACGTCTCAAAAGATCCATTGACCCGTCATTACTGTTCCACGGTTCAGGGCAACACTCTGGCAGGTTGTCAAACCCCACGCCGTTCTGCTGCGGCAGTCGTGCGCCTCGACGATGCCTATTGTGCACTCAACATGAAACAAGATCCTCGTGCCGAGTCAGTCCCTGCCATTGCACTTGTGGCTGGCTGCCAAGAGCGCTGGATTGAAATCGACCCTCTCAATGGCTCGGCTCAAAGCACACTGCAGCTCGGGCGCCGGATTGCAGCGAGTGGTGGACGTCCACTCGCCATGACCGATTGCCTCAACTTCGGCAGCCCTCGCCAACCTGCAGTGATGCGACAAATCTCAGATGCGATCGACGGGATCAACTCGGTTGCCAAAACCATGCGTATTCCCATTGTGAGCGGTAACGTCAGTCTCAACAACCAGACCGGACAAACCCCTATTCCACCGACCCCCATGGTGGGTATGGTTGGAGTTCTCGACAGAGCAACTGAGCTCATTGAAGAGAACCATGCCCTCAACGCTCGGGTTTACTGGCTACGTGACAAAGACATCGCGCGTCTTTCGCGTTTCGAATACTCTGAGTGGGCGTGGAACATCTTCAGGCTTAATGCTGGACCAGTTCCTGAGGTTGATTTCGAGCACGAGCAAAAGCTCTGGAGTGCTCTCTCTCTGTTGCGTTCTGCTCAACTCCTTGCAGCGTGCTCCAACGTGGGTGTGGGTGGTCTCCTCAACACCGTACTCTCTCTCGCAGCGCGCAGCGGATTTGCCTTTGCTTGGAATGAAAAGGCTTTAAACATGAGCCTTCACGAGTGTTGCGCCGAAGGACAGACTGGTGTGCTTGTGAGCCTCCAATCATCGCCGCAAACGGACACACGCTTTGCTGCAATTGTCGAACAAAGCAATCTCGAAGCCATCGAAATCGGGAAGATGATTGCTCCCGCTGCGCTTACAAAAGAAGAACATGGCGTTTGGGACAAAATCCATCGCGCTTGTTCCGACTCTCTCAAACCCTTTTTCGAGTGAACAGAACATGTGTGGAATTTTTGCACTGACCCATCATCGAGAAGCAGCCCACATGGCTTTTCTTGGCCTGTTCGCGCTTCAACATCGCGGTCAGGAAAGTGCTGGACTCTCGACCCTGCACAAAGGACAGATCACGGTTCACCGCGACGTTGGGCTGGTGGCTGATATCTTCAGCCCCGATATTCTATCGCGATTACCCGGAACAGCTGCACTGGGTCATGTGCGCTACAGCACCGCGGGTGGCGACGCTCGTGCAAATATTCAACCCTTGGCAGCACGGGTCAATGGCCAGCATGTTGCGCTTGCCCACAACGGCAACTTGGTTAACGCGCCTGAACTGCGCGAGGATCTGGAGCGTCGGGGTGCAATTTTCCAGGGCACCGCTGACACTGAAATCATCCTGCATCTGTTGGCTCAGGCTCCCGGTGCAGACATGGGTGCCAAGCTTAAACACATCAGTGGATTGCTCGAAGGAGCGTTTACTCTTGTGCTCATGACTCAAACCCACCTGTATGCCTGTGTGGATGCTCTCGGATACCGACCACTCTCTCTTGCTAAGTTCAATCATGAACCGCAATCTTTCCTCGGAGACGCGCCCGAGTGCTGGGTGGTGGCAAGTGAAACCTGCTCGTTCGAGTTGGTCAATGCGCGTTTCGAACGCGACATTCTGCCGGGTGAATTGATTGAAATAGAACTTGCTACGGGCAAGTGCAGCACGCACGTCCTGCCGCAGGTGCGTTCGCTGGCACAATCGGAGCCACGCCGCTGCGTCTTCGAGCACATCTACTTTGCCCGACCAGATTCTTATTTGTGGGGACAGTCGACATTTTTGTTTCGTGAAACACTGGGTGAGAAACTCGCAGCGCAGGCACCTGTTGATGCCGACCTGGTGATCCCCATTCCCGATTCCGGTGTACCCATGGCCATGGGATACGCCCGTGCCTCAAAACTTCCTTATGCCGTGGGTCTCATCCGCAATCACTATGTCGGACGCACTTTTATTGAACCGACCCAAACCATCCGCAATTTTCGTCTGCGCCTCAAATTAAGCCCACTGCGTCACGTTATTGAAGGCAAACGACTTGTTGTGGTGGACGACAGTATCGTGCGCGGCACGACTTCGCGCCGGATTGTCGAGTTGCTGCGTGAAGCTGGTGCGAAAGAGGTTCACATGCGGATTGGTTCACCCCCCGTGAAGTTTCCTTGTTTTTACGGCATCGATACTCCCAAGCGCCGTGAACTGCTTGCTCAGCAAATGTCTCTGAGTGAAATGCGCGAAGAACTGCAGGTCGACTCACTGGCATATCTATCTATCGATACATTACATCAGATGGCTCCGCAGAAGCAGCGGACAAGCGAAGGAGGCAGCGGCTTGTGCGACTCATGCTTCAGCGGCTGCTACTCCGACAACTTTGCACAGCGGCGTCTGCGTGAAGAGCCCAATGCATTGGTGGGAGGTTAAGAGCATGGTCTCTCAAAGCAATCACTCGACCTCAGTAGGAACGCCCCACTCTGCAGCCGTTGTGGGTGTGGTCATGGGCAGTGCGTCTGATTACGAAACCATGAGTGCAACACTGGCGGTGCTCAACGATTGTGGTGTGCCATATGAATGCACAGTGGTCAGCGCTCACCGCACTCCGGAGAGGCTTTTTCAATACGCCCGCACTGCTGCAGCTCGTGGTTTGAAGGTTATTGTTGCGGGAGCAGGAGGGGCTGCGCACCTGCCCGGCATGATCGCAAGCCTCACTGCGCTTCCCGTTCTCGGCGTGCCGGTTCAATCGAAATCACTCCAAGGACTCGATAGCCTGCTCTCCATTGTTCAAATGCCTGGCGGTGTTCCAACGGCAACCTTCGCCATTGGTACGGCTGGCGCACGCAATGCCGGTTTGTTTGCTTTACAGATTCTTGCACTCCAATCCGAACCCATTGCGCGCTGGATTGAACAGCACAAGCAAGCCATCGAGAGCGAAGCATTGGAACAAGCAACACAGGTGGAAGCACAAAGCGGTCATCCCCTCCGCTGGGAGAAATGAAGCCATGAGCGGCCTGCCACAGCGCCCCAAAACCATCGGAATTCTCGGCGCCGGACAGTTGGGGCTGATGTTGTCGCATGCTCTTACGGCACTTGGAGCCGATGTAATTATTCTCGAACCCACCGAGAATGCCCCCGCTGCTTTGCAAACTCCGTTTGTCACCCGCGCACGTTTTGATGACGTGGACGCCTTGCACGCATTTTTCAATCGCTGCGATCGTGTCACCTATGAGTTCGAGCACATCCCCACTGCGGCTCTCCGCACCGTGCTGCAAAACAAAGAAGACGCAGGCAAACTATGGCCGTCAGTGAGCGTTCTGGAATACGCACAAAACCGAATATCTGAAAAAAAGGCACTTGCTGCCGCATGCGCTCCGCTCGCTGAGTGGAGAGAAATTCAATCGTGCACCGACCTTGAGCGTGAGAAGGATTTTTGGTTGAGCAACCGCAAAGCGACCATTCTTAAAACAGCTACTGGCGGTTACGACGGCAAAGGGCAATGGCGACTCTCCAGTGAAAAGGACTGGATCGAAGCACTCGATTATCTTGCAGGAAAGCAACTTCTCTTTCCCATGGTGTTGGAAGAAATGTGCGACCTGCGCATGGAAATCAGCATTATTGTCGGGCGCCATCCCGAGCTCGGAACGTGTGTTTTTCCCGCATTCGAAAACATTCACCACGCAGGCATTCTCGATACAACTCTTTTTCCAGCGCGAGTCCCAAACGAATGGGCAAATGAAGCGCGCAAAATCGCACTGAACATTGCTGAACAATGGGACGTTCGTGGTCTATTGTGCGTTGAGTTTTTTATCGTTGATGTAAACTCTCAAACGCGTATCTTGGTCAATGAGGTTGCCCCACGGCCTCACAACTCTGGACATGTGACGCGCCGTGCAATGACCCGCAGTCAGTTCGACATCCTCGCTCAAATTCTTCTTGATTTGCCCCTCAAAACTGAACCCATTCAACCCCATCGATCGTGGGCAATGTGGAACACCCTAGGTAACCTCTGGCTGCAGACAAATGATTTTGAAAAAACCGTCTCCTGGCCGAGCCAGCTTCTGAGCCACAGGAGCGTATGTGAAGCTCTCCTTTACGGAAAGAAGGAGGCTCGTGCCGGCCGAAAGATGGGTCACGTCATCCTGAATGCGAACGATGCTGAACAAAACCTGAAGACCATCGCGTCTCTCCGCTCCACATTCCCTTCCGAACCGCGAGGCTCCTCCACATGAATCTGCCAACAACTCAAGTATCTGGAAAAAGTCGAAACCGTATTTTGTGCTTGGGCGTTGACCCGATGCCCAAGTCGGGACTTTTAAAGGATTGGCTCGATTGCTATGAGAACCACGTCGAGCTCTTCGATCTTCTTGAAACCAAACCACACTGGGTGAAAATCAACCTCGCCTTCTTTATTCGTTGGGGGCGCCTGGGAATGGACAAGCTCGAACACGCCTGCGAGCTATTGTCGCCTCACACAAAGGTTCTTCTCGATGGCAAGTTTGGCGAGATTGGCAACAGCCTCAACCAGTATCTTGAATTTGCGTTTGACCATCTTTGCGTCGATGGCATCACTGTGAACCCCTTCATGGGAGAGCACATTATTGGTTCCTCACTCCAAAAGGCACTGAGCATGCGTGGTGAAACTGCACGAGTTTTCGTGCTGGGCGCCACCAGTGAGTATCCACAAAACAAACTTTCAGCCTTCGGACAGAGTTATGCCGAGATCGCCGAGGCCTGTGCCGAAACCCATCTGGCACTCGACCCGAGCGGAGCCCTCGCGCCGCACATCGGGCTTGTTGTTGGTGCGAATCGAGCTGATGCGCTTGCGCATCCTATTTTTAAGAAAAACACCTCGCCCCTGCTGATGCCGGGTGTCGGTGCACAGGGCGTCACACTCGCACAGGCAACGGCTCTGACCCGTGAGCTGGCACAAGACATTATTTTTCCTGTCAGCCGCAGCATTTGTGAGGGCGGAAACATCAAGCCCATGGAAATGAAGCAGCGATTCGAATCCATGCAGACTGAACTCGACTCTTTGACTTCACAAGCTCGGAGACCCTCATGAATACGTCGCTTTTTGCAGTCCAATTCGGGAAAGTTCGCATCAATACTGCAATCCATTCAACGCAACGTATTCTGACCTCCACACACCGCGTGTCGGCTTTTGATAGTGTTCTTCCCCTGGAAATTGAAAATAAAGGCCATATTCTGCAGGCCATGTCGGTGTTCTTCTTTGCAAACACACGTGACATCATCCCCAACCATTTTCTTGGCTGTCTCGATGCACAAAGCATGCTTGTAAAATCGGGACGCGTTCTGCCGCTTGAGGTGATTGCACGCGGGGTATTGGCAGGAAGTCTTTGGCGCAGCTACCAGAAAGGAGGTGCTGCTGAAATCAAAAGTAAGTGGGGTATCGAGCTTCCTGAAGGATTGCAACAATACCACCGCTTCGCTGAACCTCTGGTGACTTTCACAACCAAAGCCGCGTATGGTCACGATGAACTCGTCACCCCAGCACAAGCCTGTATGCATGTGCAACAATGGTTGAACGAGAACGATCTGTGTGCGCATGTGGAAGCAGAGAAACAAGCACAGGAACTCATACGTGGTCTTGCCACAACGGCGCAGAAACTCTTCCTGAGGGGTCAACAGCTGTGCTCAGAAGCAAATTTACTTCTCATGGACACCAAGTACGAGTTTGGGCTCGATGAAAAAGGCCAGCTCATGCTGGTCGATGAAATCCACACCCCTGATGCATCACGCTTCGTAGACCTGAAAGCCTTTGAGCAAGGACGCATCGAGCACTACTCGAAAGAGTGGCTGCGTGAGGAGGTTCAAGCAGCGCTTTCAAAGCGCACATCCAGCGCAGTGCAATCGGACAACAACCTCCCATTTGTCCTAAATTCGATATGGGCTGACAGCAATTTCACTCACGCACTCGCCCAAGGTACTGCGCAGCGTTATCAGCTTCTTTTTGAGCGACTCTTCCCGCAAATGAAGCCTTGGGATTTGGTCGCACCTCACCTCATTCCCTGGCCCGTTGACCCCGGTCAGATGCGCCGCAGTGAAGCTCAGCAGCGGCTTCCTGCAAGGGTGCTTGTGGTCGGCAGTGGTGGCCGCGACTACACTCTCGCTCAACTGCTCGAGCGTCAGCCTGAAGTGGATGTGGTGTATTGCTGGCCGGGGCGCGAAAGCTGGAACGGGGAGAAAAAACTCAGCTTGGGCGCATTGAGTAGCAAGAATCTGATTGAAAAATGCTGCCGAGAGAACATCGGCTGGGCCGTCTTTGGACCAGAGATGCCGATTGCCCAGGGTCTTGCCGAGCAACTGCGCGAGGCTGGAATTCATTGCTTGGCTCCCGATCTCGAGGGGGTCAGGCTTGAGGTTTCAAAAATTCACACCAAGAAAATCCTCAACCAGGCTCATTGCCCAACACCTGAAGCCTGGATGATCGGCTGGGAAGAACTCAAAAAATCGGCTTTGCCAACTGCTAAGAATGCGCACGCCGAGATACTACAGCGCTTTCCCTACGTCTTGAAATATGAGTCGCTTGCCTCGGGTAAAGGCGTGTGTTTGGTGATGAACGAGGATGATCTCCGTTCAGCCGTCGCGCACTTTGAATCAAACCTTCCAGGCTGGATGCGCGAACTCGAAACATTACCTGTTCGAACCTACACCCGGGAAACCGGAGAGGCTCAATTTCTGGTGGAGCGCTTGCTGCCAGGCAAAGAGATCTCTGCCATCGCCTTGTGCCATGGTGAAGATTACGTTTTGCTGCCCTTCGCGCAGGATTTTAAGCGGCGCAACAACCAACAAACCGGACCAAACACCGGAGGCATGGGTGCAGTGTGCCCCGTGTCATTGCCTGAGTCTCTTGAAACGCAGGTCCACACAATCTTCAAACAGACCCTGAAAGAATTGAAGAATACCGGTACGCATTACCGTGGCTTTTTGTTTGCCGGGCTGATGCTTGATGGTCAGGGAAATGCTCAGGTTCTGGAATACAATTGCCGCATGGGCGATCCGGAATCACAAGTCATTTTGCCTGGCCTTGGGCGCGACCTGATTGTCGGCATGTGGCTGACTGCGAAAAATGAACCGTGGGCTGCAAACCCCTGGCTCAACCCTGCGGCGCCGCATCGCCTGAAGCACGATGGATTAAAACGTTGTTTCGTTGTTGTTGCGTCTCCGGAGTACCCCGAGGGTTATGCTCCGCAACGCACGCTTGCACTTCCGAGCGCCTGGCCTGCAAACACGACGTGGATTCCTTCGGGAGTGGATGCCAACAACTCAACGCGTGCCGGCCGAATTGCGGGAGTGTTAGCAGCTGCAAACACAGAGGAGCACGCAGTGGCGCATGCCTATGCCGCACTCGCGCAGATTTCCTTCAAAGATGCCCACGCGGTTCATCCGCACTATCGAACTGACATTTCTTTTCCGGGATTCCATGAGGTGGATGCGGTGCAATGATCGTTTCTCTTTGCAGTGGTGAAGGTCGAACCTTTGCTGCCATGACAAGAGTTCTCGGGCATCTGGTGACAGACATGATCACCAATGTTGAGAACGCTCCCGTGCGCAATAAAGCCAGAACCCTGGGAGTCAAAGAGCATTGTATTCCACACGCAGCTTACCCCTCGCGCCAGGCGCACGAGCAAGCACTGCTCGCGCAACTCAAACTTTGTGAACCTTTTGAAATCATCCTGCTGCTTGGCTACATGCGCGTGCTCTCGGATGATTTTTTGAGGCAGGTGCGCGCGCTTTGGCCACGCGCAGAGATTGCAAATCTGCACCCAGCACCATTGAGCCAATACAAAGGTGCTCACGGATTGCTACATGCATTGCGCAACCGCGCGCCTCTCTGGGGTATCAGTGTGCATCAAGTGACAGCGCGTCTCGACGAAGGGCCATTGCTGGCCTACCGCACCCTTCCCCTTTACCCGACCGACTCTTTCGAAACTTTGCGCGAGCGGGCACACCCCCATGAAGTGTCTGCCGTTCTTGAATCTGTCGATTTACTTTCAAGGAGACTTCGCCAATGACACAGCACACCAACAGCCAACCGCTTGCGCCTGCCTACACACGTGCCGGAGTTGACATTGCTGCCGGTGAAGAACTGGTTGAAAAGATCCGTGCGACCAATCCCACCATTGGTGGATTTGCAGGTTTGTTTCCTCTCGACGACGAACGCTTCCTCGTCGGATGCACAGACGGTGTCGGAACGAAAATCGAACTGAGTTTGCAGATGGATCGTCTCGAAGATCTCGGACAAGACCTTGTCGCCATGAGCGTCAACGATCTCATCGTTTGTGGTGCACGCCCGCTGTTTTTTCTCGATTATTTTGCGTGCGGCAAGCTCGATGTAGAACAGGCTCACCGCGTGATTCATGGCATTCAAAAGGCATGCCGAGCGAGTGGCTGTGTTTTACTCGGCGGCGAAACCGCCGAAATGCCGGGATTCTATCAGCCACCCAAATTCGATATTGCAGGCTTTGCTGTTGGCGAGGTGCACCGCGCAGCTCTCATTGATGGTCATGGTGTTTGCGAGGGCGATGTTCTCATCGGCCTACCGAGTACAGGATTCCATGCAAATGGCTTCTCACTGGTGCGCAAAATCATTGCCGACAAAAACCTTGATCTCCGCGCGCGACCTGATCTTCTGCGCGGACAGACTCTTGGAGAGGCACTGACGCACCCCACAGCTTTGTATCCGCGCACCGTGCAGTCCCTTCTCACGAAGGTGGAAATCAAAGCCATGGCACACATCACTGGTGGCGGTCTGCGCAACATTCAAAGAGTGCTACCGCACGGATTCGGCTACCGGATCGACAAATCTGCCATCCCCTGCCCTCCAGTCATTCGGTATATCGCCGAGGCTGGGAACATTGCTGAAGATGAGGCCTTCACTGTCTGGAACATGGGTCTTGGATACGTTTTTGTGGTCGATTCCAAACTCGCTCCACAACTTATGAAAGAAGTGAATGGCGCATTCATCTGCGGTGAAATCGTCCGCACGCAGGGCTGAATCCGCCGACCGCAGGGCTTTAATCATCCGCAAGCAGTCAGCAGCTGGCTCGGTAAATCCTGCCCATCTCGTTCCATGCCAGTCACTCCGATACCTCCGCCGACGGAGCAATTCTTTGGCTTAAGTCGAGGGAGCCCTGCAGGGGATGAGCAAGTCAAGGCGAAAAAACAGGCTGTGGTTGCGAGGAACACTTGCGATGTTTCTCTTCGGCGCAGCGTGTGTAAAAAAGCCTGCCAGCGCGCCACAGCAGCCCAGCCAGATTCCAGCGCAGCCACCCTCGGGTGATGCTCAAGCGCTGCCACAACAGCTCGTTCTTGGTAGTTACGTGCCGCTGTCCGAGCGCACCGAGTTGACCAAGAAGATTCCTGATGCATCGCTCGTTGATGCTTGGTTTGCACTGGCTGTTTGCGATTGTTTGCCGGCTCTGCAAACGTCTCTGACAACTTCATTGAACACAAACCGGGGTGCGCTGCCACAGGCACTGACTCCTGCTATTCGCACCGAAATCCTCGGTAACCCCAAGTTGAAGATCCTCGAAATCGTGCCTCGCCCCATCGACAACATTGTTGGTGGAATTTTTGCGGATGAAGTGACAGTTGCCGATGAAGTTAGCAAAGCATTGTTGGCAAAAATCAATGTGGTTGAGAAAGACTGGAGCCCTGCGTCAGGAGCTCCGCGATTGCACCTCGATGCCTTTGTGCCACTCCCCGGAACCAAGGAATTGAACGCCGGCCGATGGACTCAATTGGCTGATGTGTGGAGCCGATGGGCTCTTGTGTTTTCCCAAGGTGGACCGTGGTCGAACCTGCGTAATACAAGCACAGACAAGGGCTACCTTTGGCTTGAACTGCTCCGGGTTCTGGCCGAGGGCGAGTATCTTTTTGGATTAGGTGGTGATGGCAAAGGAAACCAATGGGGTGGCCTCACACTCCCCGTCGATCTCCAAATCATCAACCCGGGAGCATTCGACCCACGCCAACCGTTCAATCAAGTGCGCTTCCTCACAGGCTTCCTCGACCTGACTCTGCCGAGCAACAATTCGCTCTCGCTCGCACGTTTTGGTGGAGAAAAGTGGAGCTGGCGCAATACCCCTGTTCCACTTGTCGAGCAGGCTTTGCAATGGTGGACTGCCGCACGCATGCTGCATCGGCTTCGACCTGCAAATCGTGGGATCTTCTCGCAATATTATCTACCTGGAACGTTGCTTCCTGATGAAGGTTACCAAATTGCACTCCTCGTGTTGCCAGGAATCGACTCCTTACTTGGGGGAAGATTCATCGATGAAAATACCCGGGCGATTCAGGGGGCACTGATCGGTGCACAGGTGGGTGTCGTGTCGCAAGCTATACGTAGCAAAGCGAATCCGCAGGCGCTCAGCACTCTGTTACTCGCGCTAAGTGAGTGGAGCCAGGAGCTGAGCAACGTGAATGATTTACAAGTCTCATCTGAGACAACTTCGCAACTCAAAGCCGCGCCTCGAGCCTTGCAACGGGGAGCACAACTCATTGTCCAGACACTTCTTGCCGAACATCTTCGAGCGCGCGTTGCACAAGAAGCTGATTCTCCCGCAACACCATGGACACTGGTGTCGAGCGAATCGGCAGGACAGGAATTGCCATTGCGCGACCATGCACAAGTTCTTGCCGCGCTTATTACTGCTGAGCGAAGTGTGATGCCCAGTCCGTATTTGCGCGGGCGCATTGTGCAGCTTGCAAACGGGCTGGCTCAGCGCCAAGAGCAGCCAGCCGCAGCAACCACCGCAGCGTTTTCCCTCACAGAGGCGCTCTGGCTCAAATCTGCGACTTCCCTCTTCCTGAAACATTTCTCTGGCACAGCCGCAGAGTCTGCCGTGCAGAAAATGGAAACAGCACTCCAGCAGAAGCTTGATGCATTTGAGCGGAGCACTCTTCCATGAGCAGGCGTCTGCGCACAATGGGAAAGTGCATGTGCGCTGCATTGGGCCTCAGTGCGCCGGGTACAGCTTGGGCGCAGTTCGCAGGTGTCGTGCCGGAGGGAGTCCTAGCAGTTGTCGGTGCACACCGTTCCTATGTCGATCAGTTGAATACCTGGAACAGCAAAGGCAACAGAGTTTCACTGAGTCAGCGTGCAAAACTCCGATTCGACGGCGAACATCTGCTGCGCGGAGAAGGTGGTGCAAAGCTGCAATCGTTGGCACAAGAGTTGCAACGCTATGACCCAAACCCCAACAACCCCACAAGCCTACTGAAACGCCTCGATTTGGGCACGTTGAATGTGGGTGGCAGTGCAAAACTTAATATCCGTTATTTTGGTCTTGCATTGGGACTACCGGCACGCAGCACCTTTTTCGTTGCAGCTCCTCTGGTAGATATCAACGTCAAGACCTCTTTCAAATTGAGTGGACAGAACAATGCCAACGCAATCCGCGACGAGCTGGGCAACGTGGCCTTTGAGGAACTCCGCAGTGGCCTGGCACAGGCCGCCCAGTTGGTCGAGCGTGATGTGAAGGCAAGCGTCGAAGCAGCCGAGTACACAGGCGTCGATTCATGGCGCTATTTTAACTTCGCCGACGTCATCGCTGGCGTTACCTTCGACATTATTCCACCTGCAGAACCAACTCAGGCCGTTGATTTCTCGTTGCAGGGTGAAACCTTCGTGAGCATACCCACGGGGCACGTCGATAATCCCGATGTGTTGGCCGATGTGGGAATCGGTACAGGTGCTTGGGGTTTGGGTCTGGGCATCACACCCAGCTACACATTGAATCCTTTGAGCTTGAGTCTCGAGAGCAACATTATGGGCTATTTGCCTAGCCAGCAAAAAATGCGCATTCCCGAAATCGATGAAACAATCATTCCGGCATCACGTCGCACAACCGTTCAGGTGCAAACTGGAATCGACTGGGGCATGACCGCAGTTGTGGACGCAAAATTCAATTGGTTTCAGCCCCAATACCGCTTGGCTTGGAAACGCCATGAGCGCGACCAAATCAAAGGCAAGCTTTCGGGCAACTATGGCCTGCTCATGGATGCCACCGAGAAGCAGCAATTCGAGCACGCACTGTGGTTTTATTTTTCAACCATAGAGCTTTTCAAACAAAAGCAGTTTCCATTGCCACTGCGGTTCAAAATCGCAGGCAACAATATTTTCAAGGGATTCAATTCATTTGAAAACACTTACTTCGAAGTTCAATTGGTGAGTTTTCTTCCCACGCCCTGGATGCCGGAATAGGAAACCAACAATGGATGTATTTAGACTCGTCCGAGAATTTCTGACCGGAGAAACTGCTGCAGACCGAATTGAAGAGGAGCTGCGTCACCTCGACAATGCTGAAGTGCGCATTGCTTTGCTTGGTCGCTCTGGAACAGGAAAGTCAAGTCTCATCAATGCACTCGTTGGGGAACGTGTGGCCGTTTCAGGTGTGGTTGAGACCACTCTGAAGGCACAAGAGTTTAACGTGAATGGTCTGATTTTCGTTGACCTGCCAGGCGGAGGAACAACCCGTTTTCCCTTCGATGAATACCTGGACACTGTTAAAGTAGCACTCTACGACGCTTTCGTTCTCGTTGTTTCAAAACGCATTCTGGAAAGCGACCTGGATCTCTACGAGGAATTGAAACGACGCACTGGCAAACGCATTCATATTGTGCGCACCATGATTGACCAAGATATCGAAAATGCCCAACATGACGGCCTCTCACCTGAGCTTGTATTGCCGCGCATCCGCCAGGATCTCGAGAGCAAATTTGGAGTCAGCACAGGATACTGGATGGTCTCTAACAGGCACCCAGAAAAATACGACTTTCCCGCTTTCTGCGATTCGCTGTTGGAAGACTTCGATGAAGTTCGCCGCGACAAATTTATTTTTGCGGCGCAGGCCTACACAAACGAGCAGCTCATCCGCAAGCGCGAGGTTGCCGAGAGACACGTGCTGCTCTTTTCGGGAATGGCAGCAGTTAACGGATTTAATCCGATACCAGGCGCAGATGTGGTCACCGATGTCGCTATTCTTGTAAAAATGAATCAGTGGATTTTGCGCTGCTACAAGCTCGATGAAGAACACATGAAGAAACAACTCAAACGGCATCCTTTGTCGTCCGCGCAGGTCACCCTCGTCAACCGGCTTATTGCATACGGAACACGCGAGTTCATTATTTCTCTTATCAAACGTCAGGCGGGGCGAATGACTGGGAAAGAAATTGCAAAATGGGTTCCGGTGGTTGGTCAAATGGCCTCTGCGGGCATGGGTTTTGCACTCACCCGCTGGATGGGTCAGGATCTTATCAATCAGTGCGAGAAAGCCTCACGCACAATGAACGCGGCACCGCACTCAAAGTCACACAATCAAAGCTTCTAACCGACCTTGTGAGCGAGCTCGTCTCAGTGCTTCAAGTAAACTTTGAGTGCTGTGGTCAGCACAGACGGCGCCGAAGCAATGTTCTTTCCGGTCACAGGAAGGCTGTAGTCAACATCGAGCTGCAACGGAAGCGACTTGCGTAGTCCATCCAACGTGATTCCCACCTGTGCAGACATAAGTGATGTTTCTGAACCCAGTGATTGTCCATCCACTGAGCCGGGAGAGTCGAAATCGTACCTGAATGCAGCATTGAAAATGAAGAGGCTCAAACCATGGTGAAGCATTTCTCCCCCCAAAGCGAGCTTCACAAAACCAACCTGTCGCATTGTATCGCGGCGGAAACTTCCGACATTGGATTTGCCATCGCCGCCTTCCGCGTTCGGATCGGCCGTATTCAGTTGAGTGTTATCGAGGAGCGAAGTTCTTCGTTTTTTGCCGGCCAGCAGGGTCAACTCTGACTGATTCTGCCACGAGAGTACCAGACTTTCTGAGAAGACCTTGTCGACGTTTGCACGAACGCCGAGATCCCAACTGCCGCGGCCAGTTGGACGCTGTGCGGCAGGAACGTCCTCGAACAAACCGGTGGGCATGCGCAGACCCAGACCAAGCGAGACGTTCACTCCCCAGTGCTGCACGAAACCCACCTGAGGATCTGCAATGGCAACCAGTGCTCCAAGCTCGATATCACCTCTCCCCGTCCGGCCGGATTGAGGCACAGCAGAATTCTCAACCAACGCACCAAGAACGCTTTTTATGGGAACTGCCGTCTTCAACTCCAGAGTTTCACCGGTATCGAGCACAACTGTGGTGAAAGGAAACGACGTTGATTTGTCTGCGATCGCACTCCTGCACGAAGCGACATCGGCGCACAGCTTGCTGCTTACAAGTTTATCAACCAATTGTTTGAGTTTTTCCTCGTAGACCTGCGCATACAAAGAGGAACTTTTGAACTTCAAACCATCCAGCGATCGCTCGGCACGGAACACTGCGGGAGCGACAAACTGAAGTGATATCCCTGGGCGAAAGCCATATTCAACAACCAGTGCACCAAAATCCAAAGCCGCCTTCCAGCCCCCATCTTCCGCTTGACCTGAAGCGCTGAATCCTGAACCCGAGCGCGCTGCTGTATGGAGTGCGCGCAAGCGAAAGACACCTTGAGGAAGAGTTTTAGCTTCACCGGGGATGGATGCAGTGGATGACACCTCAGCAGCGCCGCTGTCTTGAGCAATGGCTGTCTGCGAAATGAGTGCCGACAACAGGCATCCGACGCCCGCAAGAGGCAGATGAAGAGGCCAACGAAAAGGAGAAAAGATCATGACATCCGCCGCAAAGGAACGTGGGGTTATCGCCGAACGAAATTTCTCAGCAAAGGATGCAACGATCTGAAGAAAGCCACAAGGGCGAAAAATTGTCCTCCGGTTTGTCAGGAGAGATAGGTCAACGCTAATATCCCTGTGACTTTTTCTTTTTGAACTGAATATCTGGAGTGACGGCATGACCTACCAAGTTGCAAAGCTCCCCCGCTGTGCACGACTTTCCACACCCGGTCTTGCATTACTGATGCTCGTCGCATGCGGAAAGACACCGGGGAACTCGAATCTGCCCACCCCTCTTAAAGATCTGGCACCAGACCCTACAGCGGATCGCGCATTCATTGCTGAAACAGAACGTTGGGATGCTTTGCGGCGCGAGCTTAAAATTTCAGAATCTAAAAACGAAAAATCTTTACGCGAGCCAAGCCTGATTCTTAAAGACATTCCTGAAAGCCATGCCCTGCACGATGCTCTTACCACCGAACTTGCCACTGAACACCTGAGAACCGCACAGCGCACCGAGTGTGCTGAGGTCACTGGATTTGAAGATCTGGGAAGCGCAAAAAAGCTTAATTTCTCGCAGTTTCTTTTTTCTGAACTCGCTGGCGTGCGGTGGTATCTCATGAGCTACAAACGCAAAACAACCAGCGGTGAAACTGATACTGTTGTCAATGGAGCGATTGTCTCTGTCCCCGATGCTATCAACACCTATCCTATCATTGCCTATGCTCATGCGGGTGATGCAGGTTTAAATCAACTTGAACTAGCTGGAGTCTTCGGAGACGAGCAGCTCAATTACATTATTGTTGCACCGGCCTTTCCGGGAGAAAGCATCACAGCATCGAAAAATTTTGCTGCCGTTGGTACTTCAGAGCCCTACAGCACCGATGCTGAAGATCTGCTGGCTGCGCACAACTGCCTCATTGATACCCAGCAAGTCCCAGCATTTCTTTTGAGTGTGCGGGCAAAAATCAAACGTCGCCTCACAGGAACTTTTGCCGGACAACCCGTTTCAGCGACCGTTGGAACATCTCGCGGCGGAATGGCGTCTCTCATCGCGCATGCCAAGAACGAATCCCTACGCCGTGCCGGACTTCCACAGGCGAAGTATTTCAGCTGCGCGGCCACAGCCATCAATCCCAACTCGCTGACCTTCGGAGAATTCCGGGTCTATTTGGAGGCTGCTGTGCGAGGCAAAGCCGAAACCACTGGGTTCTTCACACTGCCCACGGCTCCCCAATTAAACAATTTCCTTAAAGACTACCGTGAGGGTGCCAGTGCTCAGGAAACTGCCCTCGGAATCCAAAAACGCGATGCCACTTTCAATTCACAATTGATTCTCTCTTCGCTCCGAAATTGGAGCACCGGGGGCAAAGGCTCAGTTCTATTTATGCACGGTACCCTTGATCAAAAAATCCCCATCTCCCAAGGTGTGATTGGAGGATACGTTTTCAATCATGTGAATCAACGCCTCTCCGCAAATGCATCGATACCTGGTGTGTCCTTCAATACGCTCGGCTTTGAACCAGAAGCCCGATATCTAACGAACGGCGGTAAATCACTTGTTGCCAATCAGACCATGCACGGTGACCTGTCTTGGTTTACAAGCAAAGCCAAGTTCAACACCACCACCGATCGCCTTGCAAATCTCGAGCTGAATCCTATGGCTACATCGGACTTCGGATACAATAAACTCCCCTTGGAGGTTTTGGGGGATTGGCTCAAAGACACATCCAGTGGCTGCGCATCGACCTATTGATTTTTTTTCGACTCCGAGGAGCAATTCTTCATGAAAACCACGACACGCCTTGCTACAGTCTTGACCTTAACCTCACTCATCAGCGCCACCTCGGCAGCTCAAGCCGCGGAACAGTTCGACAACGTCTATCCATTCCCACCCAAGTCTTTTTGGACTGCCATGCGCTGGCGCTGGAACCGCACACCAGCAGTCTGGCCAACCTCGCGCCCGTTGAAGCAGAGCCCGCGCGTCGGACAGGTTTTAAAGAACCAACAGGCAGCCATCACCTGGATTGGACATTCGTCGTTCCTCGTTGAGTTCGAAGATTTAAGAATTCTCATGGATCCCATTTACAGCGAGAAAATCTTCCCTGGCGGTTTCCTGGGTCCTAAACGAGTGGTTGAGCCCGGAGTCTCCCTGGAAAAAACGCCGAAGGTTGATCTCATTTTGCTCAGTCACGATCATTTCGACCATATGGATTTGCCCACTCTCGAGTACTTCGCAAAACGCGACAATCCCGTGGTTGTTGCAGGAAAGGGCAACAAGCCTCTTCTAGAGGACACCGGCTTCAAAAATGTCATTGAGCTGAATTGGTGGGAAAAGCATAATTTCAACAACAGCGTGGAAATCACATTTGTTCCAGCGCAGCATTGGTCAACGCGGAGTCTGATTTCACGGAATACAACGCTTTGGGGTGGGTACTACTTTAAGGTCAAAGAGAAAACCTATTACTTCGTGGGAGACACCGGATATCATCCAAAACTCTTTAAGGAAATCCAACAGCGTGTTGGATCACCCGATTTTGCATTTATTCCCATTGGAGCATACGCACAGCGCGATTTCATGAAGGATCAACACAACAATCCGGAGGAAGCTGTCGCTATTCATTTGGATGTCAAATCAAAAACCAGTGTTGGGATGCATTTCGGAACATTCCAACTCAGCGATGAACCCATCGATGAGCCCTGCGAACTTTTGAGGACTGAAACGAAAATAAAATCGCTTCCAAGTTCGGAGTTTACCTGCATGGAGCAGGGAGAGACCCGCTTTCTCTTCACTGAGGAACTGCGTGCGGAGAAGTGAATCCCGCATCTCCTGCCACATGGGCGACAGGGTTGGATTCAGGCGTGGTTAACGATGAAGCCAGATGCGGCAGAGAGCTTATCATACGCTGCGACTGCTCAAGTGCGCGCATAGCTTTGGTCAACTGTTCGCTGACCTGACCCGATAGATCTTCCAAGGTACGACCTGACTCCTGCAGCAATTTAATCTTCTCATTCACGCCCAAAGACATTTCGTAGTAGCGCACAGCATGTGAGAGAGGCTGCAAGGCCACGAACAAAGTGTGCGGCGAAACCACAAGCACCTGCTCATCAACCAGCGACTGCCATAAGTCCACATCGTGAAGAATCTCCTGAAAAACGGCTTCCGACGGGACAAAAAGATACGCGAAATCGGTTGTCCCAAGTTCAGGCCGAACATACTTCTTGGCAATCTCACGCGCACTGCCACGAATTGATTGAGCAAGCTGCTTGCGTGACTCTTTAATCAGATTCTCGTCGGTGCTCCCCTCGAGCAAAACCTGCGCACCTGCGAAATGAAATTTGGCATCTATGGGAACAATCAGACCCACATGAGGGAAGCGGATCACGGCATCCACGCGTGCTCCACCGATGTCATATTGATAGGCATAGGCATGGGGAGGGAGCACATCACTTAAAAGTCTTTCCAAAGCCGTTTCACCGAGAATCCGGCCACGCAGGTGAGGTACAACAAGCGCCGTTTTGAGGGACCCCACGGCATCATTCATGACTTTAAGCTGCTGAGCATGGCCTCCCAATTGTGAGTGCACGTCGCGACTCCAATTGTCGACCCGAGCGGCCATGAATTCAGCTTGTTTTAGAATCTGATTTTCAAGCACCCTTTGCTGCTGCGCAAGCTCGTGTAGCTTTGCCTCTTGGCTCTTCTGCGCACTCCGTGTCCAGCCACGCAGAATAACCCCCAAAGACACGAGCCCCACCAAAATGGTAATGCTCAACGGATATGCGAGAGCGGTCACAATTGTGCTAGTATCGAACTGGTTCATGTCCCACTCCTTCTCTCTTGGAGCAATTCTATGGGTGCCTCAGGCACATTGCCATCACCGGCGTTGAACGCTTGGCTCCAGACGAAAGAGAGTGCATCTCTTGAGGATACGCTCGACCACTTCCTGCTGCAGTTTCAGAGTGAACACACGCGGCGTAACTACAAAAACGACATCGGTGGTTTTTTTGCGCACTGGACTCAGCGCCTCGACGGCCACGAGCTCGCATTGGGTCAAGCCACCGAGAAGCACATTTTGCTTTGGCTCGAACAGTTTAAAGAAAACACCACTCGGGCGCGCAAATTGGCGTGCCTGAGTTCCTTTTTTAGCTTTTGCGAGAGACGCAAGTGGATTTCTGAAAATCCATGCCAATTTATAAAACGACCTAAGGCCGTTCCGCGTCGAACCACGCAAGCTCTCGATGTCAATGAAGTCGAGAAATTCATGATGCATCTGCACACTCTTGCATTCGACACACAACATCAAGGCACTCATGCATTGCGTCGTGAGCGGTCAGCACTGCTCAATTTTTCGCTCTTGCACACCTTGTTTGCGGTCGGCATGCGCGTCGACGAGCTTTGTGAAATGCGTCTTGGAGATGTCGAACTGAGCACAAAACCGGCACGTATTCGCTTCATCACAAAAGGAGGCGATGAACACGTAACCCCCATCTCCGACGCGGCTGCCGAAATCCTCACCCATTACATTCAAATCGCGCGCACCGGGGCTTCCCCCGAGCAGCCCGTCTTTGTCCGAGTTCAGTCGGGCACACGACTCACGAAAATCTCACAAACAGCAGTCTATACCATGATCGTCAACGCAGCGCGTGAGTCGGGCATCAACAAGCACCTAAGCCCACACAGCGCTCGTGCTACAGTCGCAACCGTGCTCCACAAGGGCGGTGTGCCGCTCGGCTTCATCCAACGGTTGCTCAACCACAAACAAATAACGACCACTGCCAAATATGTTAAAAAAGCAAATGAGCGCAGCGAATCTGCTGCGCTCAAGGCACCTGTAGAACATTGGTTGGGTTGCTCGACTCACTCAGACCCACAGAATTCTCGCTGAAGGCCAACGCAGAAGCAGGTGTTAGGTCTACAGCAGAGCAATTATTCGTCGTCGTCTTCCATGCCTGGACCAACGATGGTCAGCTTGCTGTCATCGAGGTCGGCATTCTTCACAGCATCGCGCAGCTTTTCGGAAGGATGGAACGTCACGACCCTGCGTGCCGAGATTTCAATGCGTTCGCCCGTATGCGGGTTACGGCCAGGGCGACTCTGCTTACTTTTCACGGTCCACTTGCCAAAGCCTGAGATTTTAACTTCCTCACCCTGCTCTAGCTTATTTTTCATTGTCTCAAGCATCAGCTCAACGAGCTTTTTCGCCTCTTGCGAAGAAAACTGCGTTCTTTGGCGGATGGTCTCAACAAGGCGGTCTTTGGTGAGTGTCATGGCAAATTATCCTCTCTCCGCGTGAAGCAAGCGGGTCAACTAGGCTTCATCATTTCATACCCTTATCGCCCCCCACAACGCCTCCCCTGTCAAAATTCCCAATCCTGCCGAGATTCACGAAATTTCACGGGTTTTGGGGAGATACAAACTTGCCGAGCGCACGGTCTGCAGTTAAACAGCGAGTGTCGTCGTTCGACACTTTAGGAGACCCCGACCATGTTGGTTTTTCTTCACGGTTTCTTTGCCGCAACACTTCTCGCCGCCGTTATTGCAGACGCGTTTTTTGTCCGCTCGAGCAGCTCACGAATCCTGCAGCCCGAAGCACTGGTGGCCTCCTGGCGCCGCTGGCTCGGGCTGTACCAAATGTTGGCTGTTGTCGTCGTCGCCAGCCTTGGAATCGTAAAATGGATGCCTTACGCCAAAGGATATCCACCCCACATTTTCCACGCCAAAATGGGACTCCTGGTTGTGTTACTGGCTGTGGCGAAAATCAGAATGTTCAAGGAGCGCCGCAGTGGTCAACCCTCTGAGGGACTCACCCGTGTCATGCTGGCGATTGTCACTGTGATGTTCCTGCTGGGTCTCAGCTACCAAAGCGGAGTGGGCTTATGACCCAACCCCAGCCCATCCACACAACTCATATACCAGGGCGAGTGCGTGTCCTGACGGGTGCCAAACCCACGGCCGACCTTCACGTTGGAAACTATTTCGGCGCCATTCGTCCGGCCATAGAAGCCTCACATGACCCCGCTAAGGAAGTCATTCTGATGTGTGTGGACTGGCATGGTCTCACTGATCGCGCCAAAATCCTGGAGCCGGGAAAGTTTTCAGCGTCCCTGCTGGCAACTTATTTAACGATGGGCTTTTCCCTCGAAAACAACATGGTTATTTTGCAGAGTGAGATTCCAGAAATTCCAGAAATGGCTTGGTATCTCTCGTGTGTGAGTGCCGTGGGTCTGCTCGAACGTGCGCATGCCTACAAAGACGCGCTCGGGAGCGGCAAAGAGCCCACCGTTGGGCTTTTCAACTATCCCATCCTGATGGCCTCAGACATCGTGACCTTCGATGCACAGGTTGTTCCGGTGGGCAAAGACCAATCCCAACACCTTGAATATGCGTCGGACATGGTCAAGCTTTTTAACAACGCGGTCGGAAGACCCGTTTTGTTTGAGCCCAAAGCAGAGATTCAACCCACACCACTCCTGATTGGTATCGATGGCGAACGCAAGATGAGCAAAAGCTACGGCAACCACGTGCCGCTTTTTGCGCCCAAGAAGGAAATTGAAAAGAAAATCAAAGAAATTAAGACAGATTCCAAAGGTCTCGACGACCCCAAAGATCCGGAAAGCTGTGCCGTGTTTCAAATCATGAAGAGTTTTGGCTCAAAGGAGGCCATCGCATATATGGAAGAGCGATTGCGTCAGGGCACAGGATACGGATACGGCCACGCCAAAAAAGACCTCATCGACGAACACGAGCGAGTTTTTGGCTCAAAACGAGAGCTTTACGAACACTACCTCAATAGTCCACGCGAACTTGCGCAGGTTCTTGCACCCTCGCACCAACGGGCGCGCACGATAGCAGCGACAGTTCGCCAACGGGTGCGCGACGCCCTGAGTTTGGGTATCCTGTAGGCAATTACAACGCCTGCAGGAGCTCAAATGAATCGACATTCATCCCATTGCCGGATTCTTCCCGTGTCCTTGCTCGTGGCTGTCAGCACCTGCTTGAGCGGGTGCCAACTTTTCAGCAAATCCAAAACCAACACCTTCGTTCAAAAAGACAAGCTCGGCAACATCGAAGCACTCCTGCTTCCCTACAACGACACCATTGCTGATGCTGCGCCTGCAACAACTCCAACACCCGCAACCTCCTCGGCAGATTCGACCTCACCTGCGTCTGCAGATTCCGATACCTCAGCTGACACTGCAGACACCTCGGATGCGGTGACCACTGCATTCAAAAAAATGGGGCAATGCTGGTATCTCGTCCGAGCTACAGATGTGCGTAAAAAGAAAATCGACCTTGCAAATATCAATCTAAGCCTCCCTGCCGACCAAGCCGATGCTGTTGAGGGAGCCGAGTTAATTACCAAGAACTATGTTCCTACGCCTGCACTCATTGGCGCAATGAAGCGCGACCCATCGCTAAAGAATATGCGCGCACAATATGACAACACCAAACAGCGCCTCACCGAAGCGAGCCAGCGCAACTTCTCGAACCTCACGTCCAACCCGGTTTATGTGGCCACTATCGGTGGCACAATCGCGAGTCAGGCCTTCCTCAACGACAGACTCGGCAACATGAGCGCCGAGCAATTGCTCGCTGGAAAGGAAAAGGCAGTGCAGTTTTGGCAGCGCGTTGCCGAGAATTCCGCCATGTCCAAATTCCGCAACGCTGCGGTGGTGACCAAACTTGCTGGCCCGCGCAACCTGATTGCCAACTCGGCTTACTCAGTGTTCGATAAAGCCCATGAATTCTGTTTCCGCAATCCCAAAACGGCACGCGTCATGGGTCTTGCCTGTGTAACGGCGCTCGTCACCACCCTCACAGCAGCAATCCAGGGCTCGGTTAACATGTGGACGGAAGGCACCGAGAAGCCACCACCGTTGTTCAAAGCAGACAAGCAATTTCTCGATGAATTTGCTGCAGCAATTTCCGATATCGAAAAGGAAGCGGTGGTCACGGCCGATGAACTCAGCTCGCTTGTGCGCGTCGGAGATCAAAAGAACCCAGAAGGCATTTTGCGCAAGCTCGGCAAGCGCCCTGGAGCTGCGTGCCCGAATGCATCACAAGCAGCGCGGAACATGCGCGTTGCATCCGGTCTGGAACAATAATTGGCACAAACATGAAAACGTCCGCTGATTCTTTGTCTGAATCAGCGGACGTTTTCTTTTTCATCGACTCGTTGCACCCGCCTCAGAGCCTAAGCCCTACATCAAGGCCAAAGCGTGACGTCTTGTCGGTGCGGCCGATGCCGGCAAAGATAGAGATGTTGCCGTTCTCGAAGCCAAGTCGCCCTTCTCCACCAAAATCATCGCGCCACTTCTCTGCTTCATCCCAAACGCCGCCGCCGAGGAGGCGCGCGCCGATAACAACACCGGAGATGCTGTAACCTGCACCCACCAGAGCGTGAGCACTTGCTCTGCGCATGAGGTCACTTCCCTTCGACATCGAAGCCGCAGTACCACCCAACTCGGTGCGCACATTCTGAGCGCCCGTATTCGGTCGAACGTAGGCAGCTTCAAAGCCGATAGCAGGGTACGACTCGTCGCTGTCGCGATCTGCATCTTGCCCCATGCGCGCAGCAATGCGTCCAAAATTCTCACGCGACTCTTCTGCTTTCACGGTTGGAGTCAAAGCCACGCGAGGCAGTGCCCCTTCACCGGGTGCAGGCTCAACCTGAACATCGCCAGACTCTTTACCAGCGCCTGCTGTTGTGTGGAGCGGGCGTTCCTCGGTGACCACAGGCGTCATGCCTTCTTCAAGAGCGGCAGTTTTTTCAATTTTGACCGCCATGACCCGTATCCGAACAGCATCGCCAAGATGTGCGCTTGGACCGGCGTTGAGGGCGTCGATGCGCGCATTTGGAAAATCAACCGTGAGAAGTTTCTTCAAATTTGCAATGCGACTGTCTGCAAGCGCAAGGTTCTTTTTCAACGCTCCGACCGCATGCGTTGTTGCCAGTAAATGAAAATGTTCAATCTCTGCTTTGCGCTCAGAGTAGGCTGCAAGACAGTCGTTAAAATCCCTCATGGGAACGGCGGTCGCGGTTTTGCCGTACTTAAGAACACATTCCTTTATTTCAGCACGCTCTGCTGCATTGGCAGCTTGTCCCGAACACACGGCAAAAATCAAAGCACAACCAGACATCAACCCCGGATGAAGCTTCATGACGCCTCCTTTCGAATTCTTGTTGCTCGCGAGAAAACCCTCGGGGCAATGTGGGGCAAAGGTAGCGTTGCTTCAAGGCCACAATTTGATGAAATCTCAAGATTCTTTAATTAATTCCTTGACCCGAACGAGAAAGCACAATAGCCCGGTTTTCTTTAGTAACAGGAACACACCATGTTGAATCTGAAGTGCCTAAACTTCCCTCGGCTTGCCGCATCGGTTCCCGTTGTTGCAGCGTCGCTGCTCGCTCTTTTCGCTGCTCAAAATATTTCGTTTGCTCAGGAACGACATCCAGAAAATTCTGCCACGCCACTCCAACCGGGTGACGTTCTGCTCGTTCCTTTAAATTGTTACGTTTGCAATGCAATCGAAAAGGAAACTGGCGTTCCCTATTCCCACTCTGTTGTCGTTGCAAACGCGGCAGACAATCTTGCAGACGTCGATGTTTATGAAGCCTGGGGCACAACCCGAAAGACAACCCTCTCGGAAATCATCCAGCGTGCCGAGAAAAAGCAAAAGCTATTCCACATGCGACCGCTGGAATTTTCTGAGGGCGGCGCACCCTCTGAATCAGATCTCAGGGCTGTTTTTAAACGTCAATTTGCACCAACAAAGTTTGATGATGAATTTCTTTGGGACAACGTTGACGATCAGGGAATAGAAAAAATTTACTGCGCTGAATTTGTTGTGAAGTTCATCAATACATTTCTCAACATCCCACTGCAACCTGAACCCATGAGCTTCGTTCGT
The DNA here is from genome assembly GCA_016868315.1 of Betaproteobacteria bacterium. GTDB lineage: Bacteria > Bdellovibrionota_B > Oligoflexia > Silvanigrellales > Silvanigrellaceae > RFOM01. Next base: position 198,310 of record VGHE01000002.1, on the reverse strand, counting down.
TTGAAAGATTTCTGGGAAAGGTATTACAAGCAGTTCAACCTCGAAGTCCCTGAAGGCAAGCCAGGAGCATCGCCAGCTCTCCTCTATTTCAGTGAACGCCTTATCAAACTTGGCACCCTCGAAACCAACAGAAGTGAACCACGGGAGCTTCCATGATCACTCAATTCACAGGACTCGTGGGCATCGCTGTGATGATTGGTGTCGCCTGGCTGATGAGTGAAAATCGCAAGGCCATTCCATGGAAAATGGTCGGTTATGCTTCCCTCATGCAACTCGTTTTGGGTGTGTTTATTGCAGGAATACCTGCGCTCCAGTTCTCCGGCCCATTGACTCCGTTTTTTGCGGCAGCGAACGATGCCATCATTGCCAGTCTTGCATTCGTGGACAAAGGCTCTGGCTTTGTTTTCGGACCGCTCACTCAGCCTGAAAAAATTGGCGACTTTATTATTGCCTTCAAGGTTTTGCCGACAATCATTTTCTTCGCATCACTGATGGCCGTGCTCTATCACTACGGCGTTATGCAGAAAATTGTAAATGCATTTGCCTGGGTGATGCGCCGTTTCCTCGGAACGAGCGGTGCTGAATCACTTTCAACTGCGGGCAATATCTTTCTCGGGCAAACAGAGGCACCCCTTTTGGTTAAGCCCTACATTGAATCCATGTCACGCAGTGAAATCATGTGCGTTATGGTGGGTGGCTTCGCAAACGTGGCAGGCGGAGTTCTGGCTGCGTACGTGGGCATGCTCGTTGGTCTCTTACCAGACATTGCGGGTCATCTACTCACCGCGAGCGTCATGTCTGCACCCGCAACAATTGTCTTCGCAAAAATCATCGTTCCTGAAACGCGCTCACCAGAGCTCGCTCAGGGAGTTTCACTTTCGGGCAAGTCTATTTACACCAACGGCATTGATGCTGCTGCACATGGCGCGCTCGAAGGTACGCAACTGGCAATCACGGTTGGAGGCATGTTGATCGCTTTCATTGCTCTCATGGCCATGGGCAACGGAGCACTCGGCTGGCTCAGCGATAGCACGGGTCTCTCTCAGCTTCTGGGCAGCAAACTCAGCCTTGAGCTGATGCTGGGTTGGATCTTTGCCCCGTTTGCTTGGATGCTCGGCGTTTCTTCTGAACACATGAACTTTGCCGGCCAACTTCTCGGCAAAAAAATTATCCTCAACGAGTTCGTTGCCTATCTTGACCTTGCGAAAAACGGCCAAGCACTCGATCAACGCTCGGCGCTGATCATGTCATACGCCCTGTGCGGCTTCGCCAACATCGGCTCAATCGCAATTCAAATCGGAGGGATTGGTGGGATGGCGCCGAGCAAGAAATCTGAGCTCGCCGCACTCGGTGTGAAGGCCATGCTTGCGGGCATGTTTGCCTCAGCGATGTGCGGTGCCATCATGGGGTTGCTGCTCTAAACTAAGTCAGAGCCTTTTGATTTGTAGCGTTGTTCCCTCGCAACTTATTGTTCCCGAATTTGTCATCAGGCTCACCGAGCAGCGGTAGGTTCCAGACTTCAAGCATCCTTTGGGACCATCAGACTCCAGCACCTTCAAGTTCACGATTCCCACCTTGGTCGCATTTGGTGGAAACAGAAACCGGCTCTGACACTTGACCGAAACTGCGGTGCAATCCTGGTTGAAAGTGATGCGCTCACCTTCAGGAAACTGCGCTTCCCATAAACCAACTAAAGGGCTCTCCAGGCAACCATCTTTGCCGAAGGGGGCAGGACTCTCCTCCATGAGCGGCTTCGAGACGCAGGCTGCGGTCAACAGAAAAAGGGGCAAACAATGAATCAGAAATCGCATGCAGACTTTCCTTCCACGTTTTTCAGAAACCGTTAAACGGCTCCGGGCTTTTGAGCTATGCTTCCGATAGTTCTATATTTTTTATCGCACACAAATATTTTTTTTAACAATCCACGTACGCAATTCACACGACAGAACAGTTTTGCCGATAGCGTCTTAAGTATCGCAGGAGAGGCTAAGGGCTAGCGCATGGGAAGACGGAACAATTCTCATATCTACGGTCACTTACTGATTTTAGCGGCCGGCCTGGCCGCTTCTGGATGTTCGGGTCGTCCAGATGACCAGGATTTCTCGCAGACAAGCAAAAACGAAACTACGCCGCGCTCCGGTGAGGCGCCCTCAGCGGACGCGATCGTTAAAAATGGAGGCGCAGCGTTATCGCTGCTTAGCCCACCTCCATCGGAAACGAGTCTAAGCTCATTCGTAACGGGAATAGACGCTCCAAGCGACGTGTCGTACCGCTTCGCACTGGTGCATGCAGAGGCGGCGGCCTGCGAAAACTGGAGCGAGTATCGGCCTGTTTCCGATTTGCTGAAACTCGACCTCGGATCGGATGGTCCCAAAACACTTTGCCTGCAGCAAAAAGATAAGAACAACGTCGCCCGAGATGCTGTGGTCGTTCCATTTCGCAAAAGAGCCGCGCCTGAAGATGGCCCGGAGTATACCCTGGCGGGGCGACCTGCAGCATTCACCGCAGGCTCAGCGGCACGCATTCTTGTCAACAGCGGCGACGCTGTGCAGTATCGTGCTGCATTTATCAATGGAACTGCGTGCTCAACGCTCGAAAACCTTTCTTGGCAAGGTCTCGAAACACCTTTCGAGGCACGTTATCGCTATGATGGCGTATGGAGTCTCTGCCTGGACGTGCGCGACCGCTTCGGTAACCGCAATAGGAAGCCTCACGTTCATACCTGGACACGCGATACCATTAGACCTGTGATGGATGAGTTACCTCTCCCAGGTGGAGTCACTCAAAGCGAGGAGCTTACGTTCACTATTAAGGGGGCACAGGTTTTCGAATACAAGCACGCGTTGCTCGATGGGGTTTCGGACTGTGCGAACCCAATGTATTCGGCGTACGTCGCCGCAGCGACTCCACTTAAAGTGGAGTTAAAATCGGATGGCATAAAAACGCTCTGTGTTTTGACACGCAGCGAAGCCGGAATCATACAGGCCTCGCCCTATGTAAAAGTGATTCAAAAAGTAAAACTCAAGGCAAGCGTGAAAATTCAACCCATTGCTGTTACACGCAGCGGCTCCTCGACAATTCCAGTCAATAATGTGCGTCGCTTCGTCATCAGTGGAGCAGGGCTTACTCATTATAAAGCGGTGACTCTCGACCGATCTGACAATTGCGATGCACAACGCCCTCCCAGCAGCGCACCCATATCGACTTCAACCGTGCTCGAGGCCAGCTTCAGCCCGGGCGGAATCAAAACTGTCTGCGTTTGGGGATATGCTGTTGCATCGCAAACCAATCAAGTGAGCCAGCCTGTTCCGACTTATGTGCGATTTCACAACGACGGCAACAACCATACAGCTGTTGGAAACACCTCGCTTGCCCCGTTTGTATGGCTCGAAACGGGTGCCGTGTGCGTACGCTGTCACGACGGCTTCAGCGAGGATGTTTACCGCAGCAATGCGGTGAACATTTCAAACCGTCTCCGGGATCGCAACCATCCGAGACCAATGCCCGTCGGTGGATGGGCGAGCGATGAACAGCGCACGCGCATGCTGCTCTTCCTGCAGAATATCCCTGGCTATCCCCAGGACCTTCCGCACATTCCATGAATTTATGGGATTGATTCGCGACTCAAAAGATCAGGCTGAGCAAAGCGTTCAACAAAACGCCGCGCAGGTGTGTTCCACGACGACAATGGAACGACGCGACCGTCATGCATTGTCACCGCTCCTTTAGAATAGTCTATTTCGATTTTTCGCCGATTGGGCAAAATCACAGCGACAGTCTCGTCGACAAAGTGAGATGTCATCAAGCCAGAAACAACTCGGATGCGATCAGCAGGAACCGTATCAAACAAAGACAATGAATCCTGACGCAATTGCTGAGGTAAAGTACAGCCCCACAACGCCAAGGTGCTTGCATACAAATCAGCTTGAGACACAGGTGCTCCGCTGTTTTGCTCTAATTTTTCGAGCTGACTGGCTGGCGGCAAGATGAAGAGTGGATTGCGAATAACATTGTCAGAATAGCCTGAGTTGAAGCGAACTTCTTTGGTTAAATTTTGGCCATGATCGGAAGAAAAGAAGACCCATGCCTGAGGATGTTTCGCGCGCACAACACCCATGAGTTCTTGCATATAGGCATCAAGTTGCACAACCGTGTTGTCGTAGGCATTGTCGTCGTTCGGGCTCAATTCAGGAAGGAATCGTTTGAAGCGCGGCAACGAATGGTTCGCATAGGGGTAATGACTTCCATCCATGTGTAGTGCCAAGAAGAAGGGCTTATTGATTGAATTGAGAAAAGGCAAAGCACCTTCTGTGAGTACCTTGAAATCCTCCGCTCCCTTGGAAACACCCGCAGAGCGTTCGAAATCAGTTCCTGATTTATACAAATCAACATTTTGATTGATAATAATTTTATCTTGATTGCCCCAGCGTAATTCCTGAGCGCCGATGAACGCAGTGTGCAATCCCGCAGCCTTCGCAAAATCGAAAACCGAGGGTGTTCTATAGATACGCCCGTGGCTATCTGGCCCCTGGATGCCGAAAAAAAGATATGGAAGTGAAACGCGTGTCACAGTGCCAATACTCACTGCGTTATTGAATCGCACAAGCCTGTCCTGCTGCCACTCCAGCACTAGAAAATCGGTTGTTGGTCGACTGTATCCATAGAGCGACATGCGCTTTGCGACCAAGCTTTCTCCCACCACCCAAATCACCGAGGGAGGAGTCTCTCCAGAGGTAGGCTTCTGACATTGGAGTTCATTAAAACTGCGATTGCCCGGAATCTTTGTCGTGTAAAAATTGTTCGGCATCCGCAGCAGATCCATGAATGCAGCACTCGCGCTCAGCAGAGAATGTTGCATTGTTGGCGAAGAAGCCCACGCAAAAGTAGCCACTCCCAACGCTGCCAGAAGACTTACAGCACCAGCGCTCACGTGAGCCACAGACACCCGCATGCTCTGCGCAAATCCATGCAGCACAAATGCAAAAACTAACACCGAGGGAACCACACGCAACACGGTTTGCAGCAGCTCGACGTTTTCGCGCATGAGCTCAAGAAAGAGATTGGGATTTTCAAACACAAAGCGCACGCCAAATGAACTAAATGGCTTTTGATAACTTAAAAAATGATTCACTTGGAGGCTGTAAAGAGCTGCCACCTCAACTGCATTGATAAGCAATGCAAACCAAAACCAGCGGATGCGTCCCGCCTTGCGAAGCGAGGCTAGATAGGCTCCGAGAAGAACGATCAAACCGGAAAGAAAAACTGCCGAGATGACTTGATTCGCCCAGTACCGCCAGCTCAAAAAATCAGACCAGCTCATGCCCGAAGAACGAACGATGAACTGGTCGATGAAAAGCAGCAATGGCACAGAGAACCAAAGCGCTCCTCCGGAGACAAACCTCACTGAAGACTGGTTCTCTTTGGTCACTCGAACCTTCTCACACCACCGGCAGGGACCAATTTTCGAGGGTGTTCTTAACCGTAGAAAGGAACTTGCCACTGTCGGAACCGTCGATCACACGATGGTCGAAACTCAGAACAACGTGGCAGGTTGTGCGAATCGCAATTGCATCATTCACCACCACTGGCTTCTTGACCATGGCACCAATCCCCATAATCGCGACCTGAGGCTGGTTGATGATGGGCTGACCGATGATGGTGCCGAACCCGCCGAAGTTCGAAATCGAGAAAGTTCCACCCTTCACATCGTCGGGCGCAAGCTTTTTGTTGCGTGCTTTGTTTGCAAGCGACTCGAGCTCACGGGCAAGACCCACAAAACTACGTTCTGTGGAGTTCTTGATGACCGGTACAATCAGACCCCAGTCGAGAGCGACGGCAATACCGAGGTTGACGTCTTTCTTGTAGACGATGGTGTCACCATCGACAGATGCGTTCACGATCGGAACAGCTTTAATACCCTCGAGAGCTGCGTGCATAAAGAACGGCATGAAGCTCAGTTTGAAGCCGTGCAGTGATTCAAATTTGTCTTTGAATTTTGCACGTAGGTCGACGATCTTTTGAAGATCAATTTCAATTACGCTGGTCACATGAGGACTGGTGCGTTTGCTCATGACCATATGCTCAGCAATCTTCTTGCGCATTTGGGTCATGGGCACGCGCTCAACACGAACGCCATCTACAAGACCAGAGATCTGGCCTCCGGTGGAATCCACCGCCGCAGCAGACGCTGTCTTCACCGCAGAGAATGCAGCTTGCGCAGCCGAAGCCACCAACCCACTGCCGGTGCTCTTTGCAGCTTCCATGTATGTGACGAGATCTTGTTTGTTGATGCGGCCGTTTTCACCGGTGCCTTCAACTTTACTGAGATCGATGTTGTGTTCCGCAGCCATTTTACGCACAAGCGGACTGCTCTTCACATTGCGGTTGGAGTCCTCAACCTCAGCGACAGCTGCAGGGGCTGGAGCAGCGGCCGCAGGGGCTGGCTTGACTGCTGCAGGTGCCGCAGCGGCTGCTGGTGCAACTTTCGCTTGTGGAGCTGCAGCCGATGCACCCGCACCGCTTTCATCGACAATGGCCACAACCGAGTTCACGGCCACAACCGTGCCTTCGTTAGCTAGGATCTGAACAAGCACACCGCTCACCGGCGACGGAATTTCGGTGTCGACTTTGTCGGTCGAGATTTCAAAAAGAATCTCTTCGCGCTGTAATTTGTCACCGACTTTTTTGTGCCACTTGGTCAGCGTTCCCTCGTTGATGGATTCACCCATCTGCGGCATCAATACATTGGTGGCCATGTGTCTCTGTTCTCCAATCAGATATGGATCGCGTGTCCTTTTGCTGCATGAGCAGCTTCAAGAACCGTCTCTGAGATGGTCGGATGAGGATGAATGGTGTGAGCCAGCTCATCGATGGTCATCTCGAGATTGTTGCCCAAGCTAAATTCTGCAATGAGCTCAGTTGCCTTGGCATGCACAATATGCACGCCCAGAATTTCGCCGTATTTTTTGTCGGTCAGGATTTTCACAAAACCATCGGAGGCATCTTCGATCCGCGCCTTAGCAATCGCAGAAAACGGGAATTTGCCAACACTGTACTCACGTCCCTCTTTCTTCAAATCCTGTTCACGCAAGCCGATGCTGGCGACTTCGGGATAGGTATAAATTGCACCTGGGTTGGTGAGATAATTGATAGGAGTGCGCTTTTTGCCGGCGATAATATCAACCGCAAACATAGCTTCGGCAGATGCTGTGTGAGCTAATTGAGGCGTTGGGATGATGTCGCCAACCGCATAAACGTTTGCTGCAGTGGTTTTGTAGTTCTTCAAATCCACAGGAATGAAACCACGTGCATCAGCCTTGATGCCAACAGTCTCAAGCCCAATGTCTTCGGTCACAGGCGCGCGGCCCACGCTGATGAGGGCTTTCTCGAACACACGTGGCGCCGCTTCACCTTCAACCAACACTTCAACTTTACCACCCTTAGCGGTGATACTCTTCACTTTGATGCTCGTGAAGATTTCCACATTTTGCTTCTTGAGAGCCTTCGCCAGTTCCGCCGCAGTTTCGAAATCCTCGCTCGGAACAAGCTGTTCGCTCATTTCAAAGATGGCAACCTTCGAACCGAAACGGCCGAAGCAAGATGCAAATTCAGAACCAACGACTCCGCCACCAAGAATAGCAAGACTCTCAGGGACTTTATCGAGATACAAGATGTGATCGGAGCTCAGGATATCCTTGCCGTCGATCTTGATGTGCGGCAATTCACGCACTTTTGAGCCTGTTGCAAGGATGATGTTTTTCGCCTGCAGCTTGCTTTTGCTTCCGTCGGCCGCGGTGACTTCAACCTGACCAGCACCAGCCAGACGACCCATACCACGGATGACGTCGATCTTGTTTTTCTTCATGAGGAACGCCACGCCGCCGTTGACGTGCTTGACGATCTCGTCCTTGCGCTTGTTCACCTGTGGAAAGTCTAGGGTGATGCCGCCGGGTTTGTCGGCGCCCGTGATTTTGACCCCGTATGAGGCCAGCTTGCTGGCTTTTTCGTACATGCTTGCCGAATGGAGCATCGCCTTGGTCGGGATACAGCCCACATTCAGACAGGTTCCGCCGAGCCAGTCTTTCTTTTCAATCAGCGCTGTTTTCAAGCCACTTTGGGCACCGTGAATAGCTGCAACGTAGCCAGCAGGGCCACTACCAATCACCACGAGATCATAAGATGTGGACATTTTTACTCTCCTGGGTCATAACACGCGGGCCAATGCCGCCCGGGCTTGCTATCTAGACCCGCCGACCCAAAAAGGCAACTCACCCGCTGGATTACACCCCATGAGCTATACACCCGTTCCTGACTCTTTCATCCAACAGCTGATGCTGAGAAAAATCCCCTTGCGCATGGAGTTTGTGACTTCAGCCAGCAAGCTCGAGGAACTTCCCGAGAACAATCTCCCTGAGGTGGCGCTGGTTGGACGCAGTAACGTTGGCAAGAGCTCATTGCTTAATTTTCTAGCAGGGCAAAAGCAGCTGGCTCGTGTCAGTTCGACACCCGGACGCACGCAGCTCATGAATGTTTTCAGCGCTGAACGTGGGGTCTTTCGGCTCATCGACCTCCCGGGCTATGGCTTTGCTTTCTCACCCCGTGAGACTCAGGCGCACTGGGCAGATGCCATGCGTGTTTTTTTCGAAAGAAGAAGTTCGCTACTCGGCATCCTGTTCCTTATGGATGTGCGGCGCGAAGTCACCGATGAAGACATCAACCTCGCTCAGTGGTTCCTTGATCACGACCTGAACGTGCTGCTCGTGCTCACCAAATGCGACAAACTTACCAAAGCACAACTGGGTATGGTGATTCGAGAGCGCAACAAACAGCTGGGACTTGCTCCCGGCATGGTCGTCACAACAAGTACTCTTCAAAAAATGGGAATGCAGGAAGTCATGAGCGGCCTCGCCGGACTTCTGCAAAATGAACCGCGCCGCGTATGAGCACTGACCGCACAATCAAGAAGCTCAGGCGACGCAGTCGCAACACCGCGCGCGGCTGGCTCGCTCAGGCCATCAAAACATACGCCCGGACACTCGAAACAACCGAACGAGAACTTTCACGCGATGACATTCGCGCACAGGTTCTCACGTTGACCGGGCAGATTCTGCAGAGCATGAACGACACACCGCGTGCAGAGAATCCAGTTCACGATATTCTTGAAGAGACCATCGCTCTGATGAGCCGCGAATTGGGTCTTGAAACGCAAGAAACACGCCTGCGTCTCGAACGCAGGGCGCGCCGTAAAGACCCACTCGACAGGTCGGCAACTGAGGCAAGTTTCAAGGGGCTCACTCCCCTCTCACGTCTTCAAAACCAGCCCCCCACACAGCTTTTACCCCGCCTCGAACGCGAGGATGATGGCAGTCTCACGGAATCATCGGTTGCCCAGCTCAGGGATTTCCATCCAGAAATTGTTCTCTATTCACCACAGATCCCTCCCAACACGGGCACGATCGCTCGTCTTTGCGCTGCAATGACCTGCCGGCTGCATCTTATCGAACCGCTCGGCTTTGACGTCTCAGAAAAGAGCTTTCGCCGAGCCGGCCTCGATTATTGGCCATTTGTTGAGTTGTATGTGCACGAATCTTGGGATGCGTTCCTGCGCACACGCCCATTTCGTCGCCTCGTTCTGATCGAAACGGGTGGGCAAACTTCGCCCTCTGAATTTCTCTACGAGCCCGGTGACCTTCTTGTTTTCGGTGCCGAAACCACGGGCATTCCCCGGCATATTTTATCCGACTGCAAAGAAAACCAACGTGGGCATCTTGTTACGATACCGATGTTTGACCGCGGTGTGAGAAGCTTGAACCTGGCAAATAGTGTTTCGATTGTCGCACATTGTGCGTTGGCGCAACTCCATGCGCGACTTTCGGAGCTGTGAAAATGACTGGAGTCAGGGCTCATGCGTATCGCCTCACGTCCCGTAGTGGAACATGGCTCATACCTTGCTGCTGAATTGCTCACTCTCGGTGTGGTCATCCTTGTGGGGCTCGCACTGGGGCACTTTATTTCCGTAGGAAGCGCTCCGTACACAGAATCTGTGGTCATCAGCTCCGATCTCAGCGCACTTCCCAAATACGCCGGACTTTCACTAATCCGCAGCCTACTCGCACTCATCATCAGCTATTCATTTGCAATTGCATACGGAACAATCGCTGCTCGCAACGAGCGCAACGAACGTCTGATGATACCAATTTTGGATGTGCTGCAAAGCCTTCCTGTTCTGACCTTTCTTCCTGGCTTTGTGCTTGCACTCACCCAATTATTTCCCAATAGCCGTTGGGGACTCGAGATCGCCTGCATTCTCATGATTGTCACCGGTCAGGTGTGGAATCTCGTTTTTGCTTACTACGAAAGTCAGCGTGGGCAAAATGCTGAGCTCAAAGACTACGCCAAGCTGTTGCGGCTCTCGCCCTTAGAACGACTGACGCGTCTCGATCTGCCCAGCGGGCTTGGTCCATTAGTTTACAACGGCATGATGTCCATGGCCGGCGGATGGTTTTTCCTCACGTTATGCGAAGGCTTCGTTCTTGGCGACAAAAGCTATCGGCTTCCCGGACTCGGTAGCTTTCTCAGTGTTACCTTTGAAAACCAAGAGTATGGTTCATTCGTTGCGGGACTTGCCTGTTTGATAGCCATGGTCTGGGGTGTGGACTTTCTGCTGTGGCGCCCACTGATAGCTTGGAGTATGCGCTATCGCGAATCCTCAGAAGTTGATCCTTCCGGAGCACGCTCGGTCTTTCTCGATCTTTTACGCCGTTCTCGCATAACGCAGAATCTCTCCGAGTTGCTCGGCAGAGCGATGAGCAACCTGAGAGAATTCCGTAAGCGGAAAAAACTAAAAGAATCCCTGCCCACGCTTAACCCAGAACAAAAGGCAGGAGCGCTGGGACGCTGGCGGCAGGTGGTCAAGCCAAATCAACTTCTGGAAACAAAGGCACGCGCGCAGTTTATCGCCCTTGCGCGATGGCTCTCTGGATTCTTGTTAGGCATTGTTGCGTTCCTTCTTTTGCCAGCAATTCCAAATCTGGCCATGAGCATGGCACAAGTGACACGTTCCGACTGGCTTGAGCTCATCAATGCGCTGGCACTGACCTTCCTCAAGGTCTTGGGGGTAATCTTTCTCGCTTCGCTCTGGACAATTCCTGCGGGGTTGTGGATTGGCATGTCACCAAAAATCAGCCGCCGCGTCGCACCTGTGATCCAGAATCTGGCGGCGTTCCCCGCCCCCGTACTCTTTCCATTGATTGCCATGAGCATGGCTCAATCGAACATGAATCCTTTGCTTGCAGCAACGCTGCTGATGACCATAGGAAACCAATGGTATCTGCTCTTCAATATCATTTCCGGAGCCAGCCGAATTCCTCAAGACCTGCAGATTGTTGCTCAAGTTTATGGTTTCTCGCTCAAAGATCGTTTCACGAAACTCTATTTCCCCGCGATTTTCCCTTCGCTGCTGACAGGCTGGATTACGGCTGCCGGAGGCGCATGGAACGCCAGCATCGTGGCAGAAATCGTGGAATTCCCCGATGGACGCTTGCACTCGACAGGAATTGGCGCAGAAATCACTCAGGCCACAACACATGGGAATTATCAGCGCCTAGTCGCAGCCATCATTGTTATCACTATCGCGCTGATTATTTTGAACAGAACTGTCTGGCGCTCTCTGCATCAATACGTTGAGGAGCTCAAACCATGATGAACTGCGACAGACAAAACAGGAACTCGCATGATTAGACCTGCGCAAAACATACAGTTTGTGCAACCCGCAAAAGAGACGCGCAAGACTGTCGTCTCTGTCCGTTCGCTGTGCAAAGATTTTGTCCGCCCCAACGGCAACGTGGTTACCGTTCTCGAAGGTATGAACCTCGACGTCTACGACGGAGAGTTCTTGGCCATCCTCGGGACATCGGGATCCGGAAAGTCCACATTGCTAAAGTGTATGGCCGGCTTGCTCAAACCAACACGCGGCGGCGTCACTTACGCACAGCCCGAGAAACCCGAAGACCCACTGGTCTCTTTTGTCTTTCAGAATTTTTCGCTGTTTCCATGGATGACCGTGCGTGAAAATGTCGAAATCGCGGTGAGGCATCTTCCCAAACACGAGCGCACTGCCCGTGTCGACAGCATTCTAGAGCTCGTTGGCCTTGCCAGCTACGAAGATGTTTTTCCGCGTGAACTGAGCGGAGGAATGAAACAGCGGGTGTCGCTCTCGCGAGCCATGGTGGGCGAACCCATGGTCTTGTATCTCGACGAACCCTTCAGCGCCCTCGACCCACTCACCAGTGAATCACTGCGCGCCGAAATCGGCCGACTCTGGATGCAACCCGACCGCAATATTCGCGCGGCCGTGTTCGTGACACATAATCTCGACGAGGCCATGCAGCTCGCCGACCGTGTCGTCATTCTTCAGGCCAACCCAGGAATGATCTATCGAACCTTTGAGATCCCACTGCCGCGACCGCGCAACTCAAACTCACCCGAGTTTCGTAAACTCGAGGATGATCTGGCACGGCTCTTCGGTGAATTGCAGTTGGGGCGGATGCTTTCCGACCACGAAGAGGAACACCATCATCCACCCATCAGCGCTGCTCCACAGGACAGTAAAGAACCGCAACAAAAATCAGCACGCCCTGTTTCGGGTGCCCCTGCGGCTCCTCAGACCGAGCGCCCGCGCCGCACAAAACCACTCATCAACACAAGCCTCGTGCTTGTGGAAGGTCTGCTGACCCGACTCGCAGAAGAGGAAATCGGCATGGATCTTTATGACCTTGCGGACGACATGGGACAGAGTGTCGACCTCGTTCTGCCTGCTGTGGCATCTGGCGAACTGCTCGGGTTGCTATTCACCCCGGGAACTCGCCTTGTTTTGACCGAGCGCGGTCGCTCCTTTGCCGAGGAACAAGATCCGCTCCTTCGACGAGCAATTCTACGCGACTCATGTTTGAATCTTCCACTGGTTGCGTCCATCTACGAGCTTGTTAAAGGAAAGCAGAGCGAAGGTCTTGAAAAGGCTATAGCGCTTGAACAGATTGTCATGATGCTTCCGTTTGAAGATCCTGACGTCCAGTTCGAGGCTCTGCTGAAATGGTGCAGACACGTGAACTTGATGAGCTACGATGCATTGACAGCAACCTTATACGCGGAAGACTGACGCAATGTAATTGGAACGGAAGCTCTACGAGAGCTCCGGCTGGGCAAAAAGAACAGAGTAAGAGCCACACCCTTGGGCGGGATATGTGCGGAGGTAAAGACGGTGAACGAAAACTTCTCAACCATCTTTCAAGCGAACGCGGCATTCGTTGAGGAGATGTTCCTCAAATACCGCGAAAACCCGATGTCTGTCAGCGAGGGTTGGCGCGCCTATTTTGAAGGTTTCCACGAAGGCTTTGAAACTGCCGTGCGGCTCAAACCCGAAGAGCACAATGGCAATGGCCACGCCCTGAATGGAACGTCTGAGCAGGTTGCTTCACCCGGACAAATGGTTTTTGAACAGCGTTGTGCTGAACTTGTTCAGGCGTATTGCAGCTTCGGTCACCTCCAAGCAAACCTCAACCCACTCGGACTCGAACCCGCCGCGCACCCTGCCCTCGCGCTCGAAAATTATGGATTTTCGCACAACGATCTCAACCGCATCACTGCAGCAGGCAACAGGCTTGGGCTCGCTCCGCTTTCGCTGGGAGAATTGCTCGCCGAACTCACCCGCCGCTTTTGTTCCACTGTCGGCGTTGAATTCGAGCACATCGCTCATCCCGGGGAACGCAAGTTCCTTTACGAATCACTTGCGGGGCTCAGCCAACGCGTCGATTCGGACACACGTCTGGCGCTCTTCACAGAGCTAGCCAAAGCCGATTCACTCGAGAAAACCATCGCTACCAAATTTATCGGCAAGAAGCGCTTTTCGATTGAAGGAGCGGACACTCAAATCCCGGCGCTCGAAACTGTTTTTCAGACGGGTGCAGCTCTCGGAGCGAAGGAATTTCCTGTCGCAATGGCGCACCGGGGTCGTCTTAATATTCTTGTCAACTGTATTCACAAACCACTTGAACAACTCTTCGCTGAATTCGAGGGCTACCCGCACGATGGTCTACAGGGTGACGGCGACGTTAAATACCACGGTGGATACGAGAGCGCACGCACGACGCGCGACGGCAAACCCATTCGCGTTTCGCTGTGCTTTAACCCAAGCCATCTCGAATTCGTAGACGGCATTGTTATGGGCGAAGCCCGCGCCAAACAAGTTCTCCATCACGGCGGCGACAAAAAAGCTGTTCTACCTGTCGTCCTGCATGGCGATGCCGCGTTTGCTGGCCAGGGCGTGGTCTATGAAACCCTGCAGATGATGAATCTCGACGGCTACGGTGTCGGGGGCACCATTCACATCATTGCGAACAACCAGGTGGGCTTTACCACCAACCCCAAAGACGGACGCTCCGGACTCACCGTTGCCGACATCGGCAAGACCGTGCAGTCTCCCATTTTTCACGTAAATTCTGATGATGTTGAGAAAGTTCACGGTGTGATGAAGATCGCAACCGAGTATCGCCAACGCTTCGGAAAAGATGTGATCATTGAAATCATCTGCTTCCGCCGTCATGGCCACAATGAAACCGATGAACCACGCTTCACCCAGCCTGTGCTTTACAAACGCGTCGACGCAAAAGCATCGCCCTACGAGGCCTATGCTCAATTTTTATCGCAGCAGGGTCTCGATGCGCGCTTTACGACCGAAGCACTCATTGAGATTCATGCGTCACTCAAAACCGCAATGAATGCCATATATGATGAAGTGAAGAACGAGCACATTAAACTTGAGAGCACCCAGCCCCATCGCGGCTTCGATTCACTGCGTCGCCATGTCAGTAGCGCAGAGATGCTCAAACCCTTCAAAAGCAAAGTCTCCCTGGAGACTCTCAAAGAGCTTGGAAGCAAACTCGTTGAGGTTCCTGAAGGCTTTACTCCAAACGCAAAATTAGCGCGTATTATTCTCGGCGAGAGACGCGACATGGTCGATGAAAAGAAACGCATTGACTGGGGCATGGGCGAGCTGCTGGCATACGCAACTCTTCTTAGAGATGGATACAGTGTGCGCCTCGCCGGTCAAGACGCACGCCGTGGCACATTCAGCCACCGCCATGGCACACTCACAGATGCGGAAACTGCTCGCCATTTTACATCGCTGAGTCAATGCGCAGACAAAGGCTCACAGGTTGAAATTTGGGATAGCCTTTTATCTGAAACAGCCGCGATGGCGTTCGAGTACGGCTATGCCACACAGCACGATAAAGCTCTGGTGCTCTGGGAAGCACAATTCGGTGACTTCGCCAACGGCGCGCAAGTCATCATCGACCAGTTCCTGGTTTCAGGGGAAAGCAAGTGGGGGCAGTCACAAGGCCTGGTTCTGCTGTTGCCGCACGGATATGAGGGGCAAGGTCCAGAACACTCCAGCGCTCGTCTGGAACGCTTTCTGCAATTGGCCGCACAAGGCAATATTCAAGTTTGTTATTTCACCAATGCCAAGCAGCTCTATCATGCTCTACGCCGCCAGGTACTGCGCGATTTCCGCAAACCTCTCGTAGTCATGACACCCAAGAGCTTCTTGCGTCATCCGCGCGCAACCACAACCTTCGCGGATCTTGCAGAGGGCTTCTTTGAGGAGGTTCTGGCAGACCCACGTGCCGAACTCGAGGCTGGAAAGGTGACACGGGTTGTGATGTGCACAGGAAAAATGGCACACGATGTACTTGATGCCGCCGAAAAACCAGAAAACAAAAACAGTGCCGCAACCACAGCTGTTGTGCGCATCGAACAGCTTTATCCTTTCCCTGAGCTGCAACTCGAAGCCGTTTTGAAGGCCTACCCCAAAGCTAAAAGCTTGGTTTGGGTTCAGGAAGAACCCCGCAACATGGGGGCTGCCACCTTCATCATGCCCAGAATTGAAAAGCTCATTGCTGCGCTGCACGCCGGCAAGTCTCAGCTCGAATATGTTGGCCGCAGCAGACGAGCCAGCCCAGCCGTGGGACTCGAGAAGCAGCACCTCAAAGAACAGGAGAAAATTGTCTCAGCTGCTTGGAATGGCAAGGAATCCTTGGAAGTTTAAAAACTGTAGCGGTTTAAAATTGCAGCTCAAATGCCCTCCCCTGGCCGCGCCTCGGAGGGGCTTTCTTTCTTCTTCGGAAGATTTGGCCAGGCAACTTGCCGGTCAGTCAATCGTCTGCGAAATGCGTCATCAGAACACAACAGACCAAAGCTCAGTTTTTCAAGTCATTCTGACGGAGAAGAAGATGAACTCACCGCTGCAGTCAAGCAATCACCTGACAGGTGATTTGTGCTCCGAAGAAAACATCGCCTTCTTGATGCTCACAGAGGTTCTTCGTGCCCGAAGTTTAGATATCCTCGAATCACTCAAGAACCCTCAACTGAATGTCACTCATCTGCGTCGACTCGCGCTGAATATGTCCCTCTCTGCCGAAGATCTCATTCGCTCAGCTGGCCTTTTGAAGCGCTCAGCAACGGGAACGTCCATCAACCAGAGTCAGAGAGCGACAGCCTCGCAGGAACCCGCATCGCTCCATTCCATTTTGGACTTATGCCTGATTGC
This sequence comes from Betaproteobacteria bacterium, assembly GCA_016868315.1. Taxonomy (GTDB): domain Bacteria; phylum Bdellovibrionota_B; class Oligoflexia; order Silvanigrellales; family Silvanigrellaceae; genus RFOM01. Next base: position 181,707 of record VGHE01000002.1, on the reverse strand, counting down.
AGCACGAAATCGCCTTTCTGAGTTCAACATCGAACTTGTGAGCGACACCGCTCCGCGGGATCTCTTCGTGGGAGGAAACCCTTGGGAAATCGCATACGCCCTTTTCTTGCTGCTGCGCGATACTGCCCGCGCCCAAGCGCATTCTCTGCACCGCGCTCCGGCTAAGCAGCATCCCGAAGCTGAAGGAAAGATACGCTTAGAATTGGAGATTGCGGAGGGTTTCGTGGATATCTGCATTCCAGCAGTGATTGCTCTCGACCCAAGCTATCTCGACAACACAGCTAACCCAGACAGCAGCAACGCCAACCACAACATGAGTCACGCGGAGTGGTTTTGTTTCCGCCGCCTTCTCGAAGCAAACAATGCGCTTGTGAATGTGCAGTTGACCGGAGGCTCTCCTGAGCAATGCTACCGCATCACACTCAGGCTCCCCACCTTCCAGCCCGGGCATGAAGAGCCCATTGATTTCTTCACAGTGTCTTTGAACTCTGTGAGTCCTTGACGAGCTCTTGAATGAGTTTGTCCCAAGATTCCAACGATTGCACATCTCCCTCGAATTTCCGCCCGTTCACAAAAACGGTCGGAGTTCCCTGCACGCCAACCCGCTCACCCTCACTGATATCTGCCTGAATAGCTTTCTCTGTTGCTTCGGAACTCAGGCATTTATCAAAGACATCTGACTTGATTTTGAGAGACTTGCTTAGGTCTTTGTAAATATTTTCTTGGGTGAGTTTGTCTTGCGCATCGAAAATCCACTTTTTTGCATCTGCGAGCTTACCCTGCGCTGCTGCACAGTAAACCGCAGTGGCCGCTGCACGTGCCTGCTTGTGAAAACTCAATGGAAAATGGCGCACCTCCCAATGAATTTTCTTGCCATGTTTGCTCAGCACTTCCTGGCTCACGGCAGCAAACTTTTTACAGTAAGGACATTGGAAGTCAGTGAATTCAACCACACGAACGGGAGCCTTGGCGTCACCAAGCGATGCTTGGGTGCTCTTGGTGAAGGTAATCACAGGCGCCTTGGGCTCACGCAGCGCGAGTTTGATTTCACCTTTCTGCAGAGCCTTGTCTGTTGCATCCGTCAGAGCCTTGATTCGTTTTTGTTGACCAAGATAACGGCGGATAACCTTGCCACGCTCCTCGACCGGCAAAGCCTGGAACTGCTTTTCATTTTTGAAGTTTTCGAGTGCTGCGTCGATTTCTTTTGCACTCGGCTCGAAACTCTGATTGAGCCATTTTTCTTCCGCTGCAAATGGCTTATCTGCATTTTTCAATGACTCAAAAGGTTTGGTTTTATCATCCACAAAACGTTGACGAGCCAAGGACTCAATAGCTCGGAAGCGACTCAATTCTAGTTCATGAATGCGCATCTGCTCGGCGGGGCTCAGATCGCCAACGCGATAACCTTTTCCTTCAATTGTGAAAAGAGAATCTGCCTCAACAGATGCCGCGGGAGTGGCAGGAGCTGTTGCTGCCGCGGCCAGCGAAATTGAAAAAAACGCAACAAAAAATGACAACGAACGAGGAACACACATGAACGGCCTCATGATTTTGATCTCCTGAAGTTTGAACGGGCGGAGAATAGGCTCAGGAGATCTGGCTGACAAGAAGCAATTCATCAAAAAAAAGTAAAAATCTGCTGCTCAGAAGTTTTGATGGTGAGCCATGTGGCGCGCTGCTGTTTTTTTGGAGCGGGCAATGCGACGAAGAAAATAGCTGTGGCGCACATTCAGCTCAGTTCTCTCCGCTTCAAAGTTCAACATTCGAGCGCGCGAGATACCAAAACCGATACCGAGAATTAATCCAAAGAACAGAGCAACTCCACAGAGAATTAACAATCCTGGAAGAACAAATGATTGTGTTTCTGGCGAGAGAAAATTACTGAACCACCCTGGCTGCAAACGATAGAGTTGCTGGACACCAGCATACAAACCAGCACACGGTGTTGCCAATGCCAGGGCGGATGCAACGGGGTAGGTAAACAAAGACCATTTAGCTGCACGCCGCCAGGAAGATATACGCCGAAAATGCTCCGCATAATGGGATTTCATATAACGATTGAAAGCAGACTCGGGTACAGCTCTGCTGCGCAGTCGCGAAGAACGCTTCGAATGAACTGCTGAACTCGGAAGATTGCTATCGTCCCGAGACTGTGAATTCTTTTGCTGAGCCATGTTTGTTTACCCCTGCTCGTAGCTGCCACCAACTGCATTCTGCTGTGTGCCAGCCAGGGCACCAAGTCGCATCCGCAGCTGACGTTCATCTGCAATTTTTCTTTGGTTAACTGAATCAATTTTCTGAACAACGGCCTCGCTCATACCGCGCCACTCCGAAATAACCTCTCGCCATCCACGCGGAAACAGCAGACGCAATTTCGCAAGGCGCCAATAGGCAGGGAAATGGTCATGTCGCTCGGTCGACCACAATCCCATAAACAGAATCAACGGACCTGAAGCTAAACCAATGAGGAAGGCAAGTACGCTGTCGAGCTCCGGCCACAGAGACAAAAGAATAGCTCTGACACTCAAACTTCCCAGGGCGATCCAGGCTGCAAAAACATAGAATCCGTGTGCGATTTTCATAGTTGCGAGAACGTCGCGGTCACGCGTGCTGAGCTCACCCAAGACACCTGCAATGCGCTGCGGGATGAACCACACCACAAAACTCAAATACTCAACCGGACCAGCGATAAGAAAATAGAACATTCCCTGAGTGAGGATCAGTTTGAAGAATGACCGCTTCTGTTCGTGCGACTCGCCCCAGATGATTTGTGCCGGGCTGATGTTCATTGCCAGAAGCATGCGCCGCATGGTCTGAACGCGCGCAAGAAAAACCGGGTCTTTGTCGAACTCGGGGCGATAGGTATCGACGAAAACTCGAAACTCTCGCGCACTTTGAGGGGGGCGTCCATATGCAATTTCGAAGATGAAAAGCCAATTTCTTTTTTCATCCCAGGTTGAAAATTGCGCCAGAGCATCGAGCAATGAGTTGCGCAGCGAAGACATCAAATCATCGACCGATAGCTCGCTGCTCGTGACCGCAATTGGCTCGCAGAAGTGCAGCGCAATGTCTGACCGATATTCATCCTTCTCAAAGTAATCGATAGCAACAGGCTGCAGCACGAGAGAGAAATTCTCGTTCTTCGAGTGCGCCATCGCTTGCAAAGCCATCCGCGCAATACCCGTTTTGAATTTTTGCAAGTATGGTAGGTCATGACTCACGCCTTCTGGAAATATCAGAATGCGGTCGCCAGCTATGAGTGCCTCTGAGACAGCCTGAAATGCCTCCGAGTTTGCGGTCACGCGCCACTCTTTCTCTGAGCTACCACCCGCAATGGCCTGCTTGTAAGCCTGCGCATCAATCATCATGTCCTGTGTTCGGCGCACCGGGATGGCATGAGCCAGTTGGAGCAAAGGGCGCATCACCGGATGGCTCCAAAGGGTGTGCTTGGAAATCGGGCGCAAGGGAATCGGTGCGAGAGCCATCATAATGGCTGGATCAACGATTCCGCTCGGATGATTCGCTGCCCAGATGGCATGCGGGCCAACATAGGGGGTGCCAGAAACTGAGATTCTGCGAAAGAATATGCGACTCAGGGCCTTGGCCAAAACTCTCAGCATGGAATCTCCAGGTTTTGTTCTCCTCTGAATTTAGCGTAAGATACCCAGGCTGAGCAGGCGGATGCTGTCAAAGGCGACACCGTTTCGATGCCCGCCCGGCCTCTGTCAGGGGATTGGCTGTGCTGCACGCAAATATCTCAAAAACCATGAATTGGAGCTCGGGTGAGGTTAGACACTCGGTAGAGCTTCCACTCGAGTGTTGTGTTGTCCAAATTGGTACTCGCATTGAACGTCTCATGATTGCTCTGCACGGCTACGGCGACAGCGCGCGAAACTTTTCATCCGTGGCGAACGAACTGGGACTCAAGAACACACTGTGGGTCAACCTCCAAGCTCCTGAAATGCTCCCCTTCCCCGGAGATGGTGGCCAGTGGTATGAACTTTTTGGCCAACCTCATACCCAACTGCGCTCATCGCTCGAGAAAGTCAAAACAGCTCTGAGCATTGTTCAAAAAGAATTGAAGCTCGACTGGAGCCGGATTTTTCTTTTTGGTTTTTCTCAAGGAGCTTTTGTTTCGCTCCTTTCGGCTCTGGAGTTTCCCCAGCAGCTCGGTGGCGTTGTTGCCCTGAGCGGCTACCTTGCTCAAGCACACCGCATCACACTTCCCGAACCACAGCGCAAACAGCTGCCTATTTTTCTAGCACACGGCCTGCACGATCAGGTTGTCTTTCCGGCACAGCATTTTGAGACGCTCGATATTCTCAACCACCTCGGTTTCACTCAAGTCACAGCCAAAGCCTACAAAGGCGTTGCGCATTCGCTTTGCGCTGAAGAGCTGTTTGACATCCGCACCTTCATTGAGGGTTTGCCTTGAGCCACAAACTCGTCCCCGACGCCAAGTCTATCAACTTTCGCACCGACGACATGAGCCAACTGTCTGAGGTCGAACGGTCTTTAGCGCTTGAGCAAGCGCGTCTTCAACTCGAGCAACGTGCCCAAGGGGGAATGAACGCATACCTTGTAAGCCTTGAACTCGTTGAAGATGACCCACAAGAAGTTCAGGAGAGCCTCGTGGAGCTGGGCAGCCTGGTGCGTTCCTTGGGCGATGAGCCCGTCGGTGTCACCGTGCAAAAGCGATCGCGCATCGTGCCTGCAACACTCATTGGAACCGGTAAAGCTGAGGAATTGCGCACTTCAGCGCAGGAATTAAAAATCGATTACGTTGTATTCGACCAAGAGCTTTCTCCCTCACAGGTGCGCAACCTGGAGACAATTATCGAACGCCCTGTTCTCGATCGTGCTGGCGTTATTCTGCAGATTTTTCGCAAAAATGCGAAAACCCGCGAAGCGAAAACCCAAGTGGAAATTGCGCACCTCGAATATCTCGCACCACGAATTTCAAACTCCTGGATCGCATTCGAACGTCAGCGCGGCGGTGGCTCGGGTGGCACTCGCCTCAAAGGTGCAGGTGAAACTCAACTCGAGCTCGACAAACGCCGCATCCGCGAGAAAATCATCTCTTTGCGCAAGGAACTCGAACGCATCCAGACAGAACGCAGCACGCAGCGTAAGCTCCGCTCCGAGGAGTTCAATGTTGTGCTTGTGGGCTACACCAATGCTGGCAAAACCACCCTGATGAATGCCCTAACAGACAGCCAACTCTCGGCCAAGGATGCACTGTTTGAAACCCTCGACTCCGCCGTCCGCACTCTGAAAGGAGCACACAACCCGAAGGTTCTCGTGACCGATACAGTCGGCTTTATTCGCAGCATTCCGCATGGCCTTGTGGCAAGCTTCCGCTCAACCTTGCAAGAAGCTGCACGCGCCGACCTTCTCGTTCATGTGGTCGATGTGAGCCATCCTCGCTACAAAGACCACATCCGCATCACAGACGATGTCCTCAAAGAAGTCGGAGCAGGTGATGTGGATCGCATGTATGTCTTCAATAAAATCGACTCCCTTAAAGGCGAACCGCGGCTCGGAAAAATTCTCGCGCGTGCCTACAAAAATGCGGTGTGTTTGAGTGCACAGCAGCCCGACGACATCCGCAAGTTACGGGAAGCCCTGTTTCAACATTTCAGCAAAAACATGTTGGAACTCTCACTTCAGGTCGCTTACGACAATGCCGTGCTCATGGCGGCGATCTATGCCCACTCCCGCATTCTTTCTACAGAGTGGACCGATGAAAACGCACATTTTAAAATCCGCGTTTCGCGCGCGGCTGCGCGTCGATATTTTGCACAGCTGCTCTCGCAGGAAGAGCGCGCCTCGCTCGGGTTAACTCTCGATGAAGAGGAAGAACACCTTACGCCGAATACGGAGAATCAACGTCCATGAACGCATCAAACAATTCAGTCCCCGCACCCGCCGTGGTTGGTGACAAAACCGTTCCCGAATCTGTTCATGCCAAAATCCTCGAGCTGCGTGAAATTGAAACGCGTTTGGGACATTTGCCAACGGAGACCTTTGCAGTGACTGACCTGCACAAACGGTTCACCGATCCAAGTCAGATGAGTCACGTTTCGTTCATGGAACAACGCACGGAAACACTGTTTCGTGAAATCGCAGGTGAGCTGCACGACTGCGGCTGGGCACTCCCGGAGATTGTTCAAGCCATCAACATCATCGTGTGCTACGCAGGCGGTCCCAAGTACTGCAACGAAGATGAGGTTGCTGAGGTTCTCGGATCATGAATCACGCTCCTGCGTGCATCACAGCCAACCAAAACATTGGCTTGACCACCTATTATGGAATTGGTGGAAACGCGGCGTTCTATGCACGTCCACGTGGACTTAAAGAACTTGCCGAGTGCCTCCGCTGGGCACAGGCAAAGCCACTGCCCATTGGTATCTTCGGTAGCGGAAGCAACGCACTGATGGCAGATGACACGTTCGCGGGTGTCATCATCACTCTCGCCGAACTCACAACGAGCTACTGGGAAACCGAGACAACTCTCTATGCAGAGGCCGGAATTACAAACACCGAACTGGCAGAAATCTGCCTCGACGCGGGTCGTGCCGGTGCTGCTTGGATGTACCGTATGCCCGGCCAACTCGGTGCAACGATTCGTATGAATGCCCGCTGTTATGGAGGTGAAATATCCCAGATTGCAACGGAAATATTCACCATGAACATGACAGGACAACTCAAAATCCACTCCGGCCAAGAGGTTTTCCACGGCTACAAGAAAACCCTACTGATGGATTCACCTGAGGTGGTCGTGGCTGCACGGCTTTACCTTCCGCACGCTGCGCCCCGTGATGAACTTCTGAACATCATGGAAACATGTGAATCGGACAGGCACCGCAAGCACCATTTCGAACACCCCAGTTGTGGTTCAACCTTCAAGAACAATTATGCTGTTGGCCGTCCGAGCGGACAGGTTTTCGATGAGTGTGGCCTCAAAGGTACGCGCATCGGACAATCAGAGGTGAGCCAGTTCCATGCCAATTTTGTTTGGAACCTGGGCGGTGCTACTGCAGCCGACATGCTCGGCCTGGCTGGGCACATGCGGGAGCGCGCTCAAACATTAAAACAAGCGGATCTTGAACTTGAGGTTCAACCTATCGGTCTTTTTCCGAACGAAGTTGTCGAGCGCTGTGCGCTCGAGCGGCTTGGCCCCTTGATTCCCGAGGGATCTGCCCATTGGGTCGGTTTGCACTGGCATCCCACGGTGGCAAACCACCACAAAAATTCTTTAGCCTGCGAGAAGATTCTCCTTGCTGCCCCTTTCCAAGACTATTTCCGCACACCCGGCCGGGGGCAACCCGAACTTTCCGTGCGCCTCGTGCAACTCCAATCGTGCGCAGATGCAGCACGCAACCCAGACGCACCCTTTCTGCGCTGGGAAACCCACAAGAAAAATCCGAATCAAAGTTGGAGTGAGCTTTTTCCTATCCAACCGCAAGTACCCGTGGGCTTTGTCGACGAACTTTGGAACAGCAGTGTCTCCGAGCTTTTTATTGCGAGCGCAAAACCTGGAGCAACCGATTATCTCGAGTACGAATGCACACCCCAGGGGCACTGGATCGCTCTTGCTTTCAATGCACCACGCGCACGCAAAACCGAGCACTTACATCCTACGGGAGAACTTTGGCCTGATTTTCAATTCGAACAACATGGGCAGTATTTCTCTATAAACTTCAGCTACTCACGTCTCGCTCCGCTCATCCACGATGGCGCACTCCTGGTTCAGCCGTGTCTTAGCCTCGGCAATCAAAGCTGGTTGCTTGCACCGCATTGGGCAGAATCGGGGAGTCCTGAGTGCTGGGACACACAACATAAACCCGATGTCAAACCGGACTTCCACCAACCCCGTCGCTTTTGGCGCGTTGCATTGAGCTGACTCTCATCGCAAAATAAAGGCTTGGAATCAGCTTTTATCTCTGGGGACAGGTCGACCATGAACAATCGTCGTTTGGCTAAGCGTTTGCCAACTCCATTGTTGGTTCTTCCACTTCTTGCGACCGTTGGGCTCATCTCGTGCAAGCCACGCGCATTCAACGATGCACAGACTTCCTCGAATGCAGGTGGTCTGCGCAAGTCAACAGAAGCACAGGCAGCTGCACTGATGCCCTATTGGCCCCTCCCAAAAACAGCCGCTGATGTCGCCCAACTCCCATCCTTGGGCAGCCTCGGTGTTTCAACCCGCTTTTGGCAATCCATTCTTACTGAGGCATTCAACGACAGTGAGAATGGCCGGATCCTGACTCTTTCAAGTCCTCAATGTGCCCGCGCGGTAGATGCGTGGCGCGTCACGACGGCACGTTTGTCACTCTATGAAGTCGATTTACCGGGCAATGTTACTGCGTGGCAGACTCTTGCGTTGCAACGTGAAACCGATCTTGCGCAACGAGTGCAGCTCCATGTTGTTTTGCAACCCTGGTGCTTAAGCGAACGACTCGGTCGAGATGATTTTGTTCATTCACTCGACCATGCATTCCAATTGACGTTTGACCTCAGCTGGCCATTCCTTTCGAAACAGAATCAGAATTTTATTGAAGAGCTTTCGCTGAGAAGCCGTGTTGAACCGGTCTCGATTGTGAAGACGGATAGCCGAGTTCTTCCCTACGCGCGAGCTCTGCTTGACCTCAACGCATCGCAGGCAGGACGCTCGGCTATCGTTGGAGCCTGGAACAATGCTCTCAACACTCAGGAGCTTTTCCAGCAACAGAAATTTCCAGATGCACAATGGAACACTCTGAAGCAAACACTCAACACAAGCCGCGTTCTCAAAAACGCCAGCAACACTCCAGCAACACATCCAACACTGCAGAGTCAACCTGCAGCATTGAATGCGTTCTTTGCAAAAAATGTCTCTGAGAAGAATCTGATGCGCATTCGTGCTCACGTCACCGAGGGGGTCGGCACTGCGCATCATTTCTACCGTTGGGAACGTCAATCTGGAAAGCTTTCACGGGTTGCTCTGCAGACTTCATCGCTGCAGTGGGATCGCACCGCAAATACGGTGACTCTCAAACCATTGCTGTTGAACCCAGCGCTAACTGCACGGGTTGGCAGCGAACAACCAATCAATGAAGAAACACGCATTTTGCTGCGCGATGTTGACCTCGAAGCAACTCCTTTGGCCAATGACATCGCTCTCCAAGATTTGGCTTCATTGAATGAGAAAGTGGTCGATCAAGAGCGAACTTCTGTGCACACAACTCGCTGTGTGAGTTGTCACGGTCTCGATGATGCACAGACCTTTGCGCGTGAGGGCCGACCTGTTACACAGCGGGGAATTTCGCCGTTGCAGCTGACTTTGTCGGGCGTGAATCCAGATGGCAAGCCTATTGTGAATGTGCGCTCTGTGCGAAGTGCAGAGTCCGATGCCGCCCGCTTCGAGGAAGAAAATCAAAATGCCCAGCAGTTCCGATCAGCACGACAATAATTCGCAGACCTCTGTTCCAATGAGTGAAGCACAAAAGCATGATTTAAAGGCCGCTCTGCTCTCCATCAAGTGGGCATCCGAACTCCTCGAACCCATCGATGGCTCCGAGCCGCCTTGCGCGCTTATCGCAGCACAGCTGCGTGCGAGCTATGCAAACCTTTCGATATTCATCGAACCTTTTCTTGCGTCTGCCGATGGAGCCCACACCCCATGATCCAAGTTCTCCATCTTGATGATGACGCCCTTTTTCTTCACCGCTGCGCCCTCTCATTCCGCAATTCTCCGCTCGTTGCTCACATCAACTATCATCACGCGAGCTCGAGCGATGAGTTCAAAAACAAATTCGACGTGTTGCATCCCGATGCAGTGATGCTTGATTTGAGTTTTGGAGGAGCCACACACCGCGGCCTCGAGGTTCTGCGCGCGCTCAGAGACGGCGGATATCGTGGACCTGTAATGATGATGTCTGCGCTCAGCAATTCCGAGACCATTCTCGATTGCATGCGCGCTGGTGCGAATGATTTTCTTTCGAAAAACACTGATGAGGGCGAACTCTCATTCCGCTTGGCTCGGCTCATTCAAGGAAAAGGACTACAAACTCAGCAAACCAATGCACCGCGCCATCTGCCCGGACACATCACTGGAAAATCAATGCGCGAAGTACAGCAACGGCTTTCGCGGGTCTTGAATTCATCTCTACGCTCTGTGCTGGTGTCCGGCGAGAGTGGCACTGGGAAAGAGATGGTTGCAGACATGCTGCATGCCCAGCTCTCCGTCGGCACAGCATTCATTGCAGTCAACTGTGCATCTCTCGCATCCAATCTGATTGAATCAGAGATTTTCGGTCATGAAAAAGGCGCTTTTACAGGGGCAAATCACTCGAAAATCGGTTTGTATGAGGCCGCCGATGGAGGCTGGATTTTTCTCGATGAGGTTGCTCGGCTGAGCTTGGCTGCACAAGCAGCATTGCTGCGTGCGCTCGAAAATGGTGAAGTGCGTCCGGTGGGTGGCAGCCGTTTGCGGCACGTCAACGTCAAGGTGATCGCTGCAACCAACGAACCTCTTGAGCAGATGGTTGAGCGTGGTGAGTTCCGTGCCGACCTGCTCTCGCGACTGCGAGGTTACGAAATCACGCTGCCTCCCCTGCGCATTCGAAGCAAGATCGAGCGTCAGGAGATCATCGAGGCACTGCTTGGTCGACTCAATTCCACAGTCCCTGTCGATGGACAAGAGTATCGGCTCACAAGCAGCTGCCTGTCGGTTCTGACAGATCTATCTTGGGAGCAAGGCAATGTTCGTGAGCTCTGGCAGACACTTCAGGCTATGAGCGTCGATGCGACCGATGGCGTTATCTCGCTCGAATTTTTGCCGCAGCGTCTTCTCCGCAGTGCTGAATCGACGACCGCAAAAGCGAGTGTGCCCACACCTGAGAACGCACACTCCACGCCACAAAGCGCATTACTCCCACCAACGCTGCAACAGTTGTGCACACCCAGCTTTCCATTGAATTTCGAAAATATCATCGACAGCGTCTTTGAGCACCTGCTTCAAGTCCTGCGCATCCAAAGTGGCGATCAAAACCCAAGCCAAAGAACAGTGGCACAGATGTTCAACATAACGCGCCATGAGGCTAGCCAACGCCTCTCGCGCAGCGAACAGCGCTGCTAGTAACGGGGGTACAGTTCGATCCCACGACCACGGAGAAACGCCTCAACCTTGGTCAGCCGACGTTTTTGGTCGGCACGGATGCGCGCTTCATCGTTGTCGAAACGCGCTACATCTTCAAATCGGTTGGAATCAGGATCGCGGTATGAGTCGACGGAAACCTGGGTCAAATTATCGAGGCTGATGCCCAGTATTTTCAATGATGCCATGCGTTCGAGAAAACCCTTGCGATCTGTGGCTGCTTGCGGACTTTGGGTTAACAAGGTGAAGAAAGCTGCTGCAAGCATCGGATGGTTTGCAGGCAAAAGAGCTCCGCGTGCCGCAGCTTCAAATCGCATGCGCATGGGCTTAATTTTGTTCTCCAGATAATAAACATCCGCCTCTTCTGGAGCACGATTTCCACATGCAATACAGCTAAAAACACCCACATTGCGAAAACCCGAATCGCCATGACCATAATATGCTTTTGTTGGGCTTCCATCGACATTAATGGTTCCCTCCGCATGGCCGATAGCCAGAATCAAAACCGATTTGGGCGTCCGCAGCGCCTCGAGCAGGTCAAAATTGATGCTGGTCGGAGGAGCCTGGACGGGTGCAGCGGCGCGTTCTGGGGCACGGCGAACCTCAACGTTTCCTGTGCCGATTTTCAAACGATTTTGACAACCCGTGAGTGTGAGCAGAATCAGCGACAAATGCGGCCACGCCAGTCTGGAGAAGCGGCTCTTTTGCAATGCCGCCTCGCGTTGCTCCATCCATGTCCTTAGTGCATTGGTCAGCATCATTAACGCAGCCTCAAACTCGTTCGACCAGAGCCCTACCCATTCACGTCCTTCAATCAATCGCGCTTAGGACGCCGTCCGCCAGGAGCAATCCACTCCTGCATTTTCTTCAATTCATCGGGAGTGAACGTTGACTTTCTGAATACAGAACCGTCGAGTGAAACCTCGATACGACGGTTTGCCGCACGCCCCTGCTTGGTTGCGTTGCTTGCAACTGGGAAGCGGAATGCTGCACCCGAGGTTGTAATGATATTGCTCTCGATACCTTTGGTCAGTAGAGCTTTTTTGACTGCATCTGCGCGACGCTTCGACAAAGCGCGGTTGTAATCCATCGAGCCGACCGAGTCGGTGTGACCCTCAATTTGAATTTGCCTTGGCTTCTCAACAAGAAGCCGCTGAAACAGATCTTCGATAACCTTATTAGCCTCAGGTGTCAGTTCTGCACTGTTAAACTTGAAGCGCACATAGCCAATATCTACAACCTGGCCTTCCACCATCAAGCGCAGCAAACTCTCGTCGCTCGCAAGTTGGCGCGGCTGATCTTCGGCTCGGCTCTCACCCAGAATTCTGTCGAGCTCAACATCGCTGTAATCCTTGCCAGCCTCGCGCAGATCAATCGTCTCCTCGGTGCGTACTTCTTGCTGACCACCGCCCGACCAACGCACGCCAGCCATCAGACGCATTAAGGGAGCACCAACGCCCCGTCCAAATCCCGTACCGGCAGAGCCATGCACACTCAAATCGTCTGTCAGTTGCAGACGTGCACCTGCAGCCCACTCCCAAGGGTTGCCCCCACTGTTGAACGCAATAAAGCCCTGGGTGAACTCCGTGCGCACGCCCGCCTCAAGCGCAACGTGCCCTGCCTGGCGCGCAGTTCCGAGCAAAGTCCAACGCACACTACTATCCCAACTTGCTGCCCAAGAGCGTGCTAAAAGCGTTCGCCGTCCACCAGCGAACTGTGTGTCACCCACCACGCGCTCACGCGTTCCCCAAATAATGACCCCTGGATTCAAGCTAATTTCCCAGTCGCCGGCTGTCGAAAAAAGGGAACTCGGGAGGGAGAACTTGGTGCGCAAGGAGTCATCGGAAAGCATTGCCTCGACATTGCCTGTGGGCACACGGAAGTCAACGGCAAGCGCATGAGTTCCTGCAAAGGCCGTGCCCCACTCCAAAAACTTATATTTCGCACCAAGGCGCATATCTGAAAGAAGAAAGTAACTGCGCCCAGCCCCCACCTGCAGGAGATAACCTTCAGGATTGCGGAGCGAGTTGACCAACGCAAAAGGCAGAACAGCGTTGACATCCATGCGTCCAAACAAGCCATAGCCCGCAGATAAGTGCGTCATCCAGAGGTGATCCAAAACCTCCTCGCGCTTTTCACTTCCATCGCCGAGCTCAACCGGACGCAAGGCGTAGTCGCTGGTCAGACCAAGCATCCAAGATTGTTCATTGAGAGGGTGTGGTGTGTCATGAAAGAGCGGAGAATCGCCGTTCGCGCTCGGAGAATAATTTTCGGCATTGAGGCCTGCTGTCGCTGTTGTTTGCTTGCTCATAAGGCCAAGCAACGTACTCAAACAAATGCAGGCACGCATGATTCGACCAGTCTTCATTGCAGCTCTCCCGAAAGGGAACAGAAAATTCATGTTTGAGGGTGAGTTGCTATTCATCTCAAAGAGCTCCTCTCGAGCGGCGTCTGCTCCAACCCAAAACAACCAGCGGAGCCATCAACAACAGCAGAAGACTCCAAAGCGAGCGAGACGGGCTGTGCGCTCCTTGAACCGCAGCAACAACACCACAATTTCCGGTGCCACCTTGTAAACGCAGTTTGGTGAGGCGTGCAGAGTTTTGCGCATCCGAAACACTTGCAAACTCGCGCTCGGCAAGATTATTTGCAGGGTCTGCATTGCGGTAGTCACGGAAGTCGCCACCATTGGTGGGTTTGTTGTAGAAGCCGTCTCCCTTGGGGGTCTTAGAACCAATCGGATCTCCGTCGACGGTCTTATCATCACCTGCCAGTGAACAATTCACTGCACCTGCCGCAGCTGCCTCGGCAACCACGGTGAAGGTCTTGCTGCTCTGAGTGCCATCTTGATAAACCGGAGTGATGGTCACTGTGTTTGTTCCCACTTTCAGCCCAACAAACTTAATAGAGAAATCCTGCTGAGGCGCGCCCGGTGAAACAGCCCGATAATTCAGAGGAGCACCGCCGCCTGCAGGCTGCACCCGCACATCCACATACTGAAGAGCATTCGCATCCATCATCTCCAGAACTTGGTTCAGCTCTGCTTCGAGGGTGCTTTCCTCTTTAGCATACGAGAATTTAACTTTGCCATTACCTGTACGGGCGCTGTTCTCGATCAAAAAATCAGCTGGGCTCAGCTTGAGCGCACCATTGTCGTCGTAATCAAAGTAGGCACGTTGACCGGAAGTATAGAGCACATGATGAAAATTGATTTTGCTGTAATCTGACTTAATTGCCTCTGTGTTCGCGCGCGCAACTTCCTGCACAGCCTGACGGTCGATGCAGTAGTTACGCTGCACTCCGAAAAGCGAACCGGAGACAGTTTTCTCTTGGCTTAAGCGTGGTGTTGATTTGCAGATTGACTCAGCCACATTCTTGGGAACGTTGGGCAGACCATCCGTAATCAACAAAACATGCCTTCCAATAGTGCTCGTATCGTTTGCTGGAAAGATCGAACCGCCCGCCTTGAAAAAATAAGTGAAGTCAGTTTCACCGCGGGGTTCAGCCGCAGCAAAAGTTGAGAACTGCTGCAGCTCAGAAACGGTGTTGTAATCTGTGGTTGCTCGCAACGGAAGAAATTCACAAATGGAGAGTTTTCCGCTCCCACTCGTTTCATTCCAACGGGTAAATGCCGCAGGTGCTGGAAAGGCCGGTGACGCATTCGCACAGAAGCTCGGTGTGAACGTTGCATTGTAGTCGTCCACCCGGCTGGAGGTAGAGACCACCCCAGCGCGGCCGTTGTAGTTGACCAGCGCGAGCTGTGGATAGCCCGGATCATTTGTCGGCACACCCGAGCTGAAGGAATTGCGGACAAAATTCTGCATGAAAGAATTCAGCACACCCGAACGCGTTGCGTCGGGATCGGTTGCAGTTGCACTGGAAGAGTTGTCGAGAATCAAGGCCAATTTGCCGCGCAGGAAGCCTGTCCGAGCTTTACAATTCTTGACCTTCCAATTGAACACCGATTCGGACACTGTGGCATTCGCATCGATACTTATCTTAAATGAATCGGTGAGCTTCACTTCACCGCTTCCTGGCAAACAATCGATAGCCACGGAATTATCTTGCTCGCAACGGTTATACGTCCCAGCAGAGGCAGCCAGAGGCAGCAACACCGACGGAACGAGAGCAAACAGCGCACAGGAAAAAAGACCGGACGGGCACATCGGCAAATTGTTCCTTACCACCAGAAGCTCCTTCTCGATGCTTGTCGGTTGCAACAGCTTATTCAGAGATATTGCCATGTTTGCGTCGATCCCGGCCACCGCTCAGCGGAACGCTCGGATTCCGGAGGTTGGAGAATTGACACACACCCCCTGCCTGGGCGAATTTGCTGTCAGTCGAACAGCAGCCATTTCTGTTGCCCGAGATCCTTTCAGACTTTCCAACGCCGGAAGCTACAATGACATTGTCCGACCGCAGCACCTCAGGCCACCGCAAGCACCAACGAACGGTTTATCTTGACTGCAACGCCACCACACTCACTCATCCGCTCGCACTTAAGGCCGCACGCGAGGCTATGGAGCTTTGCTACGGAAACCCAAGCTCGACACACATCACTGGGCTCCATGCCAAATCCTTTCTGGAAAGTGCCCGCGATGCCGCCATGACTTCAGTTGGTGCAACCTCGAGCGAGGAAATTATCTTCAACAGTGGTGCCACCGAGGGGATTCAGTCTGCAGTATTCTCGGTTTTGCATCATTTGATTCAAACAGAACGTGATAAAGGCAATTCGGGTCAGCGTCGCTTTCGCATGCTCTACGGCTCAACCGAACACAAGGCGGTTCCCGCATCACTGCAGCACTGGGCGCAAATTCTGAACGCGCCCGTGAGCATCGAGGCTATTCCGGTTGATGCACAAGGACTGCTCGATCTCGATTTCATTTCAGCACGTCTGCATGAAACCGCGCTGCTGTGCACCATGGCTGTGAACAACGAAACAGGAGTGATACAGCCACTCAACCCTCTGGCTGAGCTCCTCAAAACTCACGCGGGACGTGGCTGTCTGTGGTTCGTCGATGGAGTTCAGGCTCTGGGCAAGATGCAACTCCAACTCCATTCTCTCGGAGCTCACTACGCCTGTTTTTCCGGACATAAACTCCACGCACCCAAGGGTATCGGGTTTCTTTATGTGCGCACCGGAGTTCCTTACACACCCTTAATTGTGGGCGGTGGCCAAGAGCGTGGCATGCGTTCGGGCACCGAAAACCTACCCGGAGCTGCAGCCTTCGGAAAAATCCTTCAGGCACTCAATGAAGAGAAACCTGGCGTTTTCCTCAAACACTCAGAGCTGGTCGACTGCCAAACGAAACTCATTCAAACTTTGCGAGGTTGCTTTCCGACTTTGGTTTGGAACGTGGATTTGAACCTCTGCGTGCCCACAACGCTGAATTTTTCTGTTGAAGGTGTTTCGAGCCGCGAGCTCATGAATGCCTTCGATGCTGCCGGTGTGCGCGTCTCCGGAGGTTCTGCATGCAGTTCAGGGAAAGTCTCTGAGAGTCACGTCCTCAAGGCCATGCACCTGCATTCTTGGCGTGCCCAAAATGCCATCCGCCTTTCCTTTGGTCCAGGAAACAGTGTTGAGGAAATAGATGAGGCCTGTGAAGCGATCAAATCCGCTGGAGAGGCTCTGCGCGCAAGCTGCATGATTCCCAATCTCCCAGCCCGCGCAGAGCAAGCACTGCAGAATATTCAGAACATGGGGCCTGGAATTTCAGAGCTGCGATCCTCACAAGGCACGCGCGCGTGGCTCATTAGCCCAGAAAACCCTCAAACAACCGACAGCTACTTGATTGCCGACTGCGACAAAGCGCTCATTGAGCTGCAAAACAAATTGGCCTGCCGCGGCCTGCAACGCAGCAAAGTGCTGGTACTCGACCACAGTGCACATTCACAACCGCTACCCGATGGCTGGCTCGCAATCAAAAGCGAGTCAGGGCAAGCACTTCTTTTTGCCGATTCCAACTCCACCAAGACGCCCCTGCTTTTCTGCGCATCACGCTCCTGTCTCGATGCGGTCAGGCGGACAGCCGAGGTCAACTCTTTACTTCACTCTCGCACCACCTTGGCCTGTTTTGCTGACGAAGCTACGCCTCTATCTGCCTACGAATTGCTGACCTTTGCACTAAACGAGCCCGGAGCAACCGCTGGCACTCCAAGCAGCGAAAGAGCAACTTCGCTCCCTGCACCCACTCAGCAGCAATCTAGCTCTGAAGTACGCATCGAATGCACCCGCGAAGAACTCATGGCGCAACTTCGCCACAAGAAATTCTTGGTGCTTGATGTCCGAGAGCCCTTTGAATCAGCAACCAGTCACCTCGACGAAATTCTTATCGAGTTGTTGAGCAGCAAGACCACACGCAAAATTGCAGAGAAAAGAAAATCTCACGTCGATTTCGATGTGGTGCCTTTGTCGCGGTTGCCGCAATTTCTTGTGGAGTGTTCTGAAAAGAAGGCTGCATTCGACATTCTTTGTGTTTGCCGCAGTGGACAGCGCAGTCTGCAAGCAGCCGAGCTTTTGCGCCGCCTCACCCCCTGCAAGGCCTTTAGCCTCAAGGGAGGCCTCGCAGCTCTTCTTGCTCCGGCTGTCTCGCTGGCACCGCGGAAAAACTCAGCACATCCCCATGTCGAAGATTGAGGTTCCCCCCTCACACCTTGGAGTTCCCGAGGCTCGGTTTGCTCTCGACCATCTCGAGTGCAACCTGATCCGCACAGCTGATGGTAGCCCATCTCTCAGGTACCGCAGCTGCACCTCTGCTCATTGGACCGAGCCCATGCACAGCTCCAAAGGTGCCTGGTCGGAAACGCTGCATGTGTATGAGCCCGCTCTGGCTCGGGCATTTGAACACCTGCCCCCAGGCCACACCATTTCAATTGCCTCCATCGGCTTAGGCCTCGGTTACAACGAGCTTCTGAGCGTGGCCATGTCCCTCCGCCTGGGGCGCAGACCTGAGGATATTTTCATTGTGTCTTTTGAAAGCCAACCTGAGCTCCGCTCTGCATTCGAAATGAAGTTTCGCCACAACAACACCACTCTTTTGCCGCCTGCCCTGAACGCAGCTTATGACAACATTCTGAATCAGATCAGCGCCCAATTCTCTCTGCCCAGCAGTACGCTTCAGCACTACTTGGATGATGTTTTCTGCTGTCAAAATTTTCAGATGACGGGCGCTCTCGAGACTGTTTCCCTCGAGAATCTTTCACTCCCACCAGAGCGCTGTCACTGCGTCCTTTTTGATGCATTCAGCCCCGATTCGAGCCCCGACCTTTGGGACGAGGAACTGCTCCAACAAATAGTCGCAAGGCTCTGCGCGAGCGATTGTGTCTTTGCCAGCTATGCGAGCCGCACAGGTTTGAAGAGGATTTTGAAAAATCAGGGGTTCATCTTGGAGAAGGTGAGCGGGTTTGCCGGAAAACGAGAGCGGACTCTGGCCGTGCGCAAGTTAGTTCCAGAGGCGTAAAGTTGTCTGGGACATACGATGCCCACCAGCACGGCTTGCATTTCAAGAAAAAACAAAAAAAGAGCCGGGATGAACCCGACTCTCTTTCAACTGTGCTCCGACACAGAGTGGCGGAGCAAGCTTTGCCCAAATTACTGAGCAGGAGCAGCTGCAGGGGCAGCGTCCATTGCAGGAGCAGCAGCTGGAGCTGCGTCAGTTGCAGGAGCAGCAGCCTTCTTAGCCTTCTTCTTAGCCTTCTTAGCTGTCTTCTTAGCCTTCTTAGCAGCCTTCTTGTCTGCAGGAGCAGCTTCAGCAGCTGGAGCAGCAGCGTCGGTTGCAGGAGCAGCAGCAGGAGCTTCAGCTGCAGGAGCAGCAGCTTCGTTAGCCAGAGCGGTTGAGAATGCGAACACGGATGCGAGAGCGACAAGAGCGAGCTTCATGAGAACCTCCAATGAACAATTGTTCAAAGTTGAACGAGACTTCGACGCCATGCCTAAAGACCCCTTGGTCAACTTCTGCGGGGAATACGACCCGACGCATATATTTATTCCGCACTCGAAATTATTTTGCAATATTTGGACGGTGGGAAGTTGCAAAATTTACCCACCACCGTTCCAGCGCTTTAGGCCTTTGCTTCGGTTTCGATCTTCGACAGACCCAAAAGGTGCTTCAAAACCTTGTCCACCAGAACCTTGCCACGGAACTCTTCGATGACCTGCTGACCGTAGTTGCGGATAATGTCTTGAGGACGCATACCGGTCTGCATCGCAAAGCTGGTGATCTCCTGACCGACTTCCTGATCGTCCACAGTCAGGCCTTCCTGGCGTGCAATGTGTCCAAGCGCAAGAACGCCTTTGACCTCATTGAGCGCCCACTCGCGATACTCACTCCGCACTTTCTCATCGTTGGAGTCGAGCTGGTTACCCTTCTCACGACGGCTGTTGGCATCGGCCACAGCGCGGTCGATTGTGCCCTCAACGAGGCTCTCAGGAACATCGAACTTGTTTTTGTCGAGAATGGACTTGATGATTTGATCTTTGAACTTGGCAACCTTGTTGCGGTCGTTCATGTTGACGATTGAATTCTTCATATTCGTACGCAGAGCATCGAGGTTCTCTGCACCAAACTTCTTGGCGAAGTCATCCGTCAGGGTTGAGACGTCAAGAACATGAATTGAATTCAAAGTCAGATTGAACTCGGCAGTTTTACCTTTCAAAGAAACATCACCGATAGTCTCTGGGTAGGTCACTTTGATTTTCTTGGAATCACCCGTCTTCATACCCAAGATTCCCGCTTCGAGTTCGGGAAGAGTACTGCCGTCGAGGTGCAGGGTAATGCCCTTTGCCGAGCGTTCGGTGAGTTCTTTACCGTCGAGTGAAATGCTGTAGTCCACCTTCACTGCGTCTTGCTTCGCAGCCGAGCGACCAGAAGTTTCTGCAGTCAGAGCGTCGGCATCAGATGCCAGCTGACGCAACGTGCGTGCAACCTGGTCATCAACGTTAGGCTCTGGTTCGGTGGTTTTGAGGACGAGGTCTTTGTAACCTTGAATGTCCACCTTCGGGTTGATGTCTACAGTGGCCGTGTAGGTGAACTGTTTGCCTTCTTCAAACTGACCTTCAACGTCGATTGAAGGAAAGCTGACGATTTGGAAATCAACGCCTTTAATAGCTTCACCGTATGAATCGTTTACTGCGCGTTCATAGGCCTTCTTCACCACATCCTGCGCAAAAAACTTCTTCACCAGCGCAGGTGGTACTTTGCCTTTGCGGAAGCCTTTGATTTCGGCTGTCTGCTGGATTTCATTCACAGCTGATTCAAAAGCCGTCTTGATGGTGTTGGAGGCGACTTCAATGCGAAACTTGCGGCGCGTGCTATTGACTTCTTCGATTTGAGCTGTGGTCATGGCTATTCTCTCACTTCATACAATTAATAAGGCCAACAGAGCCGCGCCTGCGACGCGCATTCTCCAAGGGTCAAAGTCTTCTGCTTAAACCAGCTTGTAACCTCAGGTCAACGCGCGGCACCGAAGGTCTGCAGACTCTCCCACACCTTTGCGCGCCACTCAGGAAATGCCTCAAGTTCACGCACATCTGGTAAAATCAGAATCTCCATCGCTTTGTCTCCCTCCAGCGTGACCTGCACGGGCTCAAAAGCCTCAGGCGGCAGGGCGAAAGGAATGCCCAAAGCAACAGCACAAACCTGAGCTGCACGCCAGCCGAAACACACGCACCGCCCCACCCTCTCAGAGGCCAGAGCAGTCATGACAGGAGCCAGAGTTTTTTCATCGAGAGGGTGCAACTGCGGTGACTTGGGCGGGGCATCGAACACCACATGCAGATCCACAAAATCACGCCAGGGAAGCCTGTCTAACAATCTTTTGAGCAAGGCAGGAAGCACTGAATCGCCTCCAACCACAGATGAAGGCGAGCCCTGCGCATTAAAGTCGAGCAAAAAAAGGCAGCGCAATGTGCGATCCGACTGAGCACCACCAGGTGTGCGCGGCTGCGGAAAGCGTTGCACACCCTGAGCTCTCAGGGCATAGTAAAGCTCCAAGATCTGCTTTAATGAAGGTTTTTCTGCCATTGTTTTCGCGTCCCTCCCGGTAGCGCAGGATGTACATATGATTTTGAATGGCCTAAATCAGACTGACGATGAAAAGCTCTTCCAGAAAACAATGGATATCCTGCGTGGTGTCCTGGCACGTCCTTGTAACCAACCTGTAACGTCGCAGCGGGTCGCGCGCAACTCCGCCGTTCTCGAGGGACTCGCTCAAAAAATTAAGGCTCATGAAAATCAGCTCGCTCAAATGATGGTCGAGCAGACCCATCGCCCCTTAAGTAGTTGTCTGGTCGAGATACGGCGCAGTATTCAGACCCTGGAGAAGGCGCGCGACGCAGCCCATAAACTTTGCGAACCGAGGGCGTACGACTTCTCTGATGCCATCCAGGGAGGTCACACCTCCATGTCGCAACGTTTTACGTTCGCACCCCTGTTTGCCATCACGCCCTTCAATTTCCCACTCAACCTGACGCTCCACAAAATCGCTCCAGCCATTGCTCTTGGTTTGCCTTTCGTTTGCAAACCGCCACTTCAAAGCCTTGAGCTTTTCATCCTAATCAACGATTGGCTTGTTGAATGTGGTCTTGAGAGCGACTCATTTGCTTTCTATTTTGCCTCCAATGAAGCCGTCAGCCGCGCACTCGATAGGCTTCCTGCACCACTCATCAGCTTCACAGGGAGCCGCCAAGTCGGCTTCCAGCTCAAGCAAAAGTATTGGGACAGGCGTCTTATTCTCGAGCTCGGCTCAACCGCAACGGCTATCGTGTGCCAAGACGTTCCCAAATGGGAGCTCGAGCGCCTCAGCCAAGACCTGGCACGGAGTGCGTTCGGCAATTCAGGACAATCGTGCGTTTCACTGCAGCATCTTGTCCTGGAAAACGAGGTTTGCGACGACTTTATCGCGCATTTAAAGCACACAGCTTCCAATTTCAGCCGTGCGCGGGATCCCAAGTCCGCAGAGACAATTGTGGGGCCATTGGTTGGGCGCGCTGCGTTCGACAAGTCACTGAATCTTCTCAATCAAGCTCTCGAATGCGGGGCTCAGGTGTGGAGCGCTGGCGAACACAACCCCGTGGAGCATCACCTTGCACCGACGCTGGTTGTTTACCCCAACACCCAAGCGCGCACCCTCGATCAAATCCGCCTCACCCGCGAAGAGGCCTTCGCACCCATCCTGTGTGTGCACCGCGTTCCACCCAACACCGCCCAAGACAAAGTCCAGGATATCGTCCAACGCTTCGATTCCAACATTCACGCTTCGGTGTTTACCTACCAGAGCAAAAGAGCGCGCCAAATCTATGAAAGCCTGCCCTGTCGAACCGTCCTTTGGAATGAAATTCCGAGCTGGCGTGCCGACGAAATGCCTTATGGCGGCCTGAGCCTGAGCTGGAACGATGGCCGCTTGCAAAATGCAGGACTTCTGGGTGATGAAGGTCCTTACCAGACGATGCTTGAACTCACGGTCGAACGCCTTTTCGTTTTGCCGTGACAAAACTCTCAAACCTCGCTGTACGTATGCGCTGATGAATCAGGAGATTCTCCCATGTCCGAAGGCCTTTGGAGCCACGACCCATTCCGCAAAGAAATTGTGACTCTCGTCGCTGAAACTTTCGAAGAGCTTGGGCGCGAATGGGGCAGTGAGCAGACTCTGCAAACGCAACAGATTGCCGCGCTCCTGACAATTCCACCTGATTTTAATCTCGGACAAGCTGCCTTTCCCTGCTTCAGCTTCGCCAAGTCACTGCGCAAAGCCCCTCCGCTTATCGCGCAGGAACTTGCCACGCGCATCATGAAGCGCACACGCTCTGCTATCGAGAAAGTGGATGCTGTGCAGGGGTATCTGAATTTTCACCAGTCAGCACCTGCAGTCGCTGCGTCACTGTTCGCACGCGTGCACTCTGCAAGTTATTTCAAGCAAGAGAAGATTCCCGACTCAGCCAAAGAGAAAATTGTGGTCGAGTACTCGCAGCCTAATACCCACAAAGCAATGCACGTGGGACATTTGCGCTGTCTCGTGCTCGGTGATGCTGTGTGCCGAGTCCTGCACTATGCTGGTCACGATGTCGTCAAGGCAACCTATCCCGGCGACCTGGGTGCGCACATTGCGAAAACATTGTGGTACTTACAAAACCGCTACACCGGAACAACTCCCGAAACGGGTCGAGCCGACTGGCTGGGTGACATCTACGCTCAGGCGGATGACGCCATCAAACAAGACACAGGCACGGAAAAAGAAGCGCAAAACCGCACACAGATTGCCGACATCCTTCGCCAGCTGCAAAACAAAAACGGTTCCGCTTACGACCTCTGGCTTGAGTCGCGCGAGTGGAGTTTGGAGCAAATGCGCGCCATTTATTCCTGGCTCGGTGTACATTTCGATGAATGGCTCTATGAGAGCGAATGCGACGAACCCTCCCGTGCACTCGTGCGCAAGAAATTTGAGGAGGGGTTCTTCATTCAGGATCAGGGCGCCATTGGCATCGACCTCAGCCCATGGAAGCTCGGCTTTGCGATGTTCTTGAAATCCGACGGCAATGGTCTTTACATCACAAAAGACCTCGAACTCCTGCGTCGCAAGTTTGCCGATCCCAAAGTCACCTCGAGCATTGTAGTTGTTGACCAACGCCAGAAACTTCATTTTCAGCAACTTTACAAAACCGCCGAACTGATGGGCTATCCACAAGCCAGTAAATCATCCACACTTCTCTATGAAACCGTCAACACGGCCGACGGCAAGCCCTTCAGTTCACGCTCCATGACGGGCTTGCGTCTTCTGGATTTGCGCAGAGCCATGGAGCAAAAGGTGACTCAAGATTACCTTGAGCGCTACCGTGGTGCATGGAGCGACACAGATATCCAGAAAACCGCGGAAGATGTGACTATTGGAGCATTGAAGTACGGCATGCTGCGTGTCGACAACTCAACCCAAGTCACTTTCGTGCTGGAAGATTGGCTCCGACTCGATGGCGATACAGGCCCCTATCTTCAATATATGCACGCGCGCTGCTGCAATATCCTCGAAAAACAGGGGCATCCTGAATACAGTGGCGTAGTACAATTGGAAGCTCAAGAGGAACGTGAACTGCTCTTTCACCTGAGCCGCTTCAACGACTTTGCGCAGATGGCAGCGGCTCAGCACCGCCCCAGCTTGGTGGCGGGTTATCTTTATGACCTCGCCAAGGCATTCAACCGCTTCTACGAAGCTTGCCCCATCCGCTCCAGTGAAGGCGCTCTGCGCAACTCCAGATTGCAGCTTGTTCAGACAGCCGCCCGTGTCATGAAGCAGGGACTCGGACTCTTGGGAATTCCTGCACCGTCGAGGATGTGACGCCCCACACCAGTAGGGCACTTCCGCCCAAACTCTCCCCCCCGCACACTGGAGGTGAATAGAAATTCGTCTTCTGGCGGGAGTGGTTTGGAAAATGAAAACTGCATTTTCGCGAATGAAAGTGTTCTGCAGCACTCTCGCAATAGTGGGCGCAGCTTTGCCTACGGCGTGCAAGAAACTGATCGACGATTCCAACAATGTAAATGCACCGCAACAAGGTTGGGATGCAGCCAACAACCCCAACAACATCCTGCCACGCAATTCGTTTCTGGAGCGGCGTTTCGACAGGCTCAAAATGGCTGCCGTTGTCCCGAATGATAAACTGCCTTGGTCTGACAGCTACTGGCCCAACTACCGCGGCGGACTTGCCTGGCGCTGGAATAGCAGCAACCCGGGTGACTTTAAGAACTCTGCGCTTCCCACGAAGGAACAAGTGGCAAAGATGTCGATGCGGCAACGCCTCGAACTCTCGCCTGCAGAGAAATATGACATCCTCACAGGCAACTGGACATTCCCGCTCACTGATTATGAACGCAAACGCAACAATCCTAGCGACGAAAAATGGCGGGGACTCTGTAACGGCTGGGCTGCTGCAGCGGCTCACTATAAAGAACCGCGACCCGTTGTGATGACGAGTGCCGATGGGATTCAAATTCCTTTCGGTGCCTCCGACATCAAAGCTCTACTGGCTATCTACATGGCGCAGTTCGCCGACGGCGGGGTTCGCCTTGTCGGTGCGCGCTGCAACGCAACAGCAAAAGCGGGCTGGGAAACAACTGGTGATACCGGATTTCCGCGTGGACTCAGCGAATGCCAGGATGTCAATCCAGGTTCATTCCACCTCCTACTCGCCAACTACATCGGTGAATGGGGACAATCAGTGGTCGGTGATTTAGTGAACGGTGCCGAGGTCTGGAATTATCCGGTCTACGAATACAGGTCGTATATTCTCGGAGAACAACCTCCAACACCCGCAACAGCTGCTCCAGGCACTGTGCGCGAAATCAAAATCCAAACAGACGTTCGTCTCAAGATTGAAATTGACCCACCCAATGTGCACAACTTCAACGAAACGGGCCAGCAGGATGTGGGTGACCACAGAATCAGCTACCAATATGCGCTCGAACTCAACGCCGCGGGTGAAATCATTGGTGGAGAATGGATTACGCCACTGCATCCCGACTTTCTCTGGACACAACCACCTGCGGGCGATTTCAAACAGTACTTTAGTAAGCTCGGAGACCTCTACGCGGCCTCCATGCGTTCAAATCCTGCGACCGACTTGTTGAGCCTGAGATGAGCGCACTGATTACTGATGCCTTGAATTCCTTTATTTCGATCTTCGTTATCGTCGACCCTTTTGCTGTCATTCCTGTGTATCTCGGCTTAACAGACCGTTACTCCGAGGAGGTGCTGCGCAAGATTCGTCGCAAGGCCACCATCGTTGCTTGCGCGATTCTGAGTCTATTTGCACTGACCGGTATTTCTGTTTTCAGTTTTTTTGGAACCACGCTGCCGGCGTTTCAAATTGCAGGGGGGCTGCTGCTTTTTAAACTTGCTCTCGAGCAGTTGGGGGCAAATCGAACCCGGGTCAAGGATGAGGAACGCGACGAGAGTTTGAACCGCGATGATATCTCCATCTTCCCACTCGCTACGCCACTCTTGGCAGGCCCTGGAGCCATCTCAACTGTCGTGCTTCAGTCCTCAAAGGCAAAGTCGACACCCAGCCTCTTGATGTTAATTGTGGCGATTGTTGCGGCTGTTGCACTCTGCAATCTAGTGCTCAAACTCGGTCCGCTGCTCTATAAAGTCATCGGAAAAACAGGCTTGAACCTCCTCACGCGCCTGATGGGACTCATTCTAGCTGCAGTCTCGGTTCAATTCGTTCTCAACGGCCTGACCAGCGTGGTGAATGAACTCAGCAAAAATATGGGTTAAAAGAATTCCTCGAACAGAATTGAGGAGACCCGCATGAGCCCGGATTTCAAAGCAGACCTCGAGACAGAAATGTTGCGCTGCTTCGAAGCGCTCCAACAGCGCTTGACTGCAAGCAATCCTAATCTCCACGCTCTGTGGAAAAACATCTGTAGCGCTTTGACCTATCCGATTGAGGCGGGAGGAAAACGGGTTCGGCCTGTCATTGTTTCGCGCATGGCAGAGGCTTGTGGAGCAGATCCCAAACACAAGGCCATTATCAAGGCGGCGGCGGCGCTGGAGTTTGTGCACACCTACTCGCTCGTCCACGATGATCTCCCCTGCATGGACAACGACGATTTTCGTCGCGGACAACCCACCACCCACAAGGTTTTTGGTGAGGCAAATGCACTTCTCGTCGGCGATGCGCTTCTGACTCATGCGTTTTTTCTGCTCGCAACCTTGCCCGACGCTGGCATCAAGCCCGCTATTGCATTGCGCTGTGCTGCCGTGCTTGCGCAAAAATCAGGTGCTCAGGGAATGATCGCAGGCCAGTGGCTTGATCTCGCATTCGAGAAATCAACTCAAACAGCAGACCTCAACACCCTTGTCAGCATTCACAATTTAAAAACGGGCGCACTGCTGGCGGCTTCATTCGTTCTTGGAGCACTGCTCGGTTGCGCACTCTCACGCGAGCCTGAGTTACAGGAATTAAATCAAGAACAACTCGACCGAATTTGTGAAACTGCGGAAAGAATTGGAATGAAATTGGGGCTCGCTTTCCAGATCGTTGACGACATCTTGGATGCTTCGCAGAGCTCAGCACAGCTTGGAAAAACAGCAGGAAAAGATCAACACCAAAACAAACTCACTGCAGTCAGCCTGCTTGGTCTGGAACGCGCACGCTCAACCGCAGAGTCACTCACGCAGGACTGTCAGCACGAGCTACACAGCCTACAAGAGCTCTTGACACAGTATTCAGGCCAAAAACTGGGCTCTCATAATTTCAAGAACTTGAATCACTTGGTCAATGAATTATTGGTACGCACATCATAAAATTCGCCATGCCACGCTTCAATCTGTTGTTGTGACGAATCCAACATCCAGGTGATAATCTGTCCAGCGGGAACTTCGGGTGCCACCAAACCTCCCGACTGCTCGAGCGATTTGAATTTCGGTAGCGCTGGAAACGCAGAAGGATCTGAAGCCAGCACCTGCTTCATCATGTCCGTCATGACAGTGCCTGGAGCCACCGACAAAACGGTTGTTTGCCCAGCAGCAATCTTCGCCGCAAGACATTTGAAGTCCATTAAGATAGCAGCCTTGCTAGCACAGTATGCGTTCCATCCCACGTATGGCTTCAACGCCGCACCACTCGACAAATGCGCCACAAAAGATGAACGCTTGCCAGTTGTATTTTTCCAGGCAGACAGCTTTGGAAGAACGGCTGTGAGAATCTCCATTCCAGAGGCGTGATTCACACGATGTGCAGCTGCCGAGGCACTCCACCACCGCACCCAGGCCTGCACGTTGCCAGCATCGGGTACGTCGTCCATCGGACCAAGAACACCTGCCGCATGAACAAATCCTATGACCCTTTTTCCCGACAACGTGCTGAAGAGAGTTTCTGCAGAGTTCTCTGCCCAGGGCAGCTCCAATTCCCAAGGCACAACAGCATCTAGCCATCCACTCACCTGCTGCACCTTGGCCGGACGTACGAGACCACACACAGAAATTCCTCGCTGGCGGAGGATTTCGGCAAGACTTCTGCCGATGCCACGCGTTACGCCAGTCATCAAAATCCAGTTTTTTTCTTGATCGTGCATCAACTCTGCCTCCCCTGAACCCGCAAATGCTGACAAATCAAATAGGAAATGACAACGGGGCAAAGAAGTCCATCTTGTAGGCCGATGTTCTCCACTAAAATCTGACCTGAGACCCAGATGTCTGAGGAGAAGCGCATGAAAACAGACAGCTCAAAATCAGTGATTATCCCAGCAAAAACGCCATTCATTGGCTCCTGTGCTGGTCTCTTTGCTCTGGCACTGCTCTCGGCCTGCGCTTCAACCCGGTCGCCAGATACGGCCGCAGCCACTCCAGCCACTGCAGTTCCTGCCCAGTCCAACCCAACTGTCAGCAGCCCAGCAGCAGCAGTTACGGGTGTTCAAGCTCCCACGCAACAGGCGCCAACAAACGCACCGGCCGTTACTCCCCAAGTGACAGACTTGAGCTCAGCACCTGTGCCGGCATCCCCGGAGAAGGGTGCGGCAATGGCTCAAGCAAAACAGAACGCAAGCGACTCTGAATTGGCACTGATGCGCATAGAGATCATGTCGCTCAAAGAAAAAATGGCGAGCGTCCAAAGAAAGCTCGAGTTGGTCTTGAAAGCACAACGGTCAGGACTCTATGAAGCGGAAAACATCGATAGCATTCAAGCTGCTGTTAAAAATGCAGAGCCGAAAAAGAATTTTGTTCCGCCGCTCGGCAGCGCTGGACCTCTCGATCGGTTCGAGACTGACTTTGAAAGAAGCGGACACGAGAAAGCCTTAACGACTGAGAGCGCACAGAAGCTCGTAGATCGTGCTCTGAGCGATCTTGCACAAGGTGATTTTGCCCGAGTTGCGCAGTCACTTGAGGGGTTTCAGCAGCGTTTTCCGAGCCACCCTCTGAGCAACTCTGTGGAGCTCGCCTTAGCAGAAGCTTATGTTGAACTGAAAAGTCCACAACAAGCGTTGCCTCACCTGCGCACATTCTACCTCCAACACCCGAACGACGTGCAAATGTATCGTGCAAAGTGGCTCGAAGCGCGCTTGCAGGAACAGCTCCAGGCACCCCAGAAAGCAGCACAACTTTACCGCGAAGTGATTGCTCTTTCACCGCAGTCGGATGCGGCGCTGCGCGCGCGCGCTGCGCTTGAAAGAATCAACGGAGGCACAATGCAATGATGAGCAGAGCGGGGGTCGCGCTTCTCGCCGTGGTCGCTTGCTGTGTGACCACGGCAGCAAGTGCTCAGAACAATGCCGACGAGCTCGGAAACATCAACGCTGCAAACGGAATCGAGGACAACTCGAATGAGGTTCTCGACAACGAGGAACTTAATTCAAATTCAAACAACATGAATTCCAATGGCCTCGGGAACAATTCCAATCCTGGTGTGAATTCAAATGGGGGTGGAAATGTCTCCAACCTCAATAACGCGATGGGTACCAACGGCAACACAGGCAACAACTCAGGAATAAATGGCAACGGCAACCCAAACAATTCTCTTCCACTGAACTCTAGTGGAGATGGAAATGTGGGTTTGAACAATGGTGGAGGCCGCAACAATTTCTCGACCCCCTCTCTGCCAGGCGTACCGAGCGCACCTGGGAACGTGACCGGAAAAAACACCGGAACGGCAACCCCCCTCCCCCTCACCAATGGTGGCAACAAAGCAACCAATGGAACCACAGCCACTCCTCCACCGGATGCTGCACTCCCCCCGAATGCAGCAGAGCCACCCGGCGAAGATGATGCTCCAGCTCTTCCACCGTCACCTGA
Organism: Betaproteobacteria bacterium; assembly: GCA_016868315.1. GTDB lineage: Bacteria > Bdellovibrionota_B > Oligoflexia > Silvanigrellales > Silvanigrellaceae > RFOM01. The sequence goes on along the minus strand of VGHE01000002.1, from coordinate 151,787 downwards.
TGGAACAGCCGGTGCTGCTCCGGAGGAGCCGACGGAAACGCCACCCGCAGAAAGCGAGCGTCCCAAAAAGTTAAGCCGAGAGGAACGACGACAGCAAAAACTCGATGTCGCACGCAAGCTCGCCGAAGCCATCCCAGCACTGCGTCCGGGCGAAGGGCCTCCGGAGTATGTAGTCCAGCCGGGAGACACCCTTTGGGATATCAGCGACCAGCTTCTCGACGACCCGATGTGGTGGCCAAGGCTCTGGGTTCTCAATCCTGAGGTGACAGACCCAGACAAACTCGAACCGGGTCTCAAACTGCTCTTCTACCCGAGCGATGCGGGTAAAGCGCCAGAGCTCGTGATCAAAGAACAATTCAACCCCTTTGGCGAACCCCGAATTAATCCGGCAACCCTGCAAACGTTTAGCCTGAAGGCCGAGCGCTGGACGGGTAAAAATGGCGAAATCATGGAAATCTCTTCAATACCGGGAGACCAAAATCTTCTGACCTCAGGCGAGCAAGGAGCCACCGCGACCTATCTGTTCCAACTGCCAGGTTTCTTGACCAACGCGGAAATCGACTCCGTGGGCGAGATTCTCTCGACACCCAACTCGCCCCTGATTGCTGGTCAAGGACAAAGAATCATTGCTTCATTCAACGGCCGTTCACCAAGCCCTGGGGAACGCTTTGTGGCCGTACGACACTCAACTGTGCTGAAAGAAATGGATAGCAAGTATTCAACAATGGACCTCTATAACTACACGGGTGTTCTTGGCGTGGCACGAGCCGGTGCAGATGGAAATGCGGTGTTAGTCGCCGAAGACCCGAACTCTTTCGTTTCTCCCAATGATCTGCTTTTGCCTTTGAACAAGAGCCTACTCGTGGCCATTGAACCTGGCGCTCCTGGGCGTCCCAACAATGCCCCAGCTTTTGTTTTGGCCAGCGAGCAAGGAAATGCAATTCACGCGGGTCCGGGCATGGCGGTGTTCCTGCAGGGCATCAACAGCAACAACCCCTTCGCAGTGGGTGATGACGTTGAACTTTTCATGCCTTTGGCTGGAACTTTCGGATACTCGGACGAATTCATGGATCGTGAAAGCGTCGCAGTGGCTCGGATTGTCGATGCCAATTCGGATTCTGCGGTGGGAGTGATCATTCGGGCTTCCCGTGAAGTTTCGAGCGGGGCGAGCACGCGGCCGGATTTAATCCCCTGAGTGTCATCCGAACAGCTCACTGGCTTTTGGCTGACCAGCTAAATTAACCCTATAAATTCATGCAGAAAATCTCTTGCAGGGGGCACCCCTGCATGTTACAGCCCCAGACAGGAATATCCCTAACAAACGGATTCCCCGGAGACTGCATCGTTCGGATGCTGTCTACGCCTTCCCAAACTGTTAGTTCCTACCCAATGAACTCCAGCCTCTAAAAGTATCCCCACAATACAATTCCAATCACTTTCCCTCCTCCGAGGGACGACCGAACCGGCGGCCACCGAACAGACCGCCGGTTCATTCTTTTTTTTTATGATTCAGGACCCCAGCGTGGTTTCTCCACGACGCAGGGGTAACTCAACCCCGGTTTCCCTAAAGACTTCCTCTTTAGCGTAGCGCCGCAGCTTCTGAACACTGCGATCGAGTCTATCGACACTGCGCACAACCGTTTCAATCATTTCGTTAAAATTATCGTGATCGAAGTGGGGCTTAAGATAGGCACGAGTCTTTGCGTCTGCTTCAATTTCTTCAAGGAAGCCCTTTGTGATGAACAGCGCATTGTTTACCTCATGAATCCACTCACGAAGTCTGATGCTGATTTGACCGACGGCTTCACGTGATTCTTGGGTCATGTGGATTCTCCAGAACGCGCGGAGCCTGATTGAAGCTCTGCGACTCTTGAAGAATCATCATTGATTGGCCCAAAGTCCAATGGCATGCGTCAGCAACCGGACACATTTTGCAGTTGCGCCAGATTCGTGATTCAGCTCTGTGACTTTATCGCTCCACATGTACGTGTCGATGTGTGTCCAGTTGGTCTGCCCGACAAACTTTTTCAAAAACGTGGCAGCCGTTATCGCGCCGCCATGACCTGAACTGGCTGAATTGACAACATCTGCCACGGTTGAGTCGAGCCAAGTCTCGTAATCTTCAACAAGTGGGAGCGGCCAGACCCAATCACCAAGCTGCAGTCCCGTCTCTACAAGAAGTTTCTCAATCTCACCGTTCGAACAAAAGAGCGAATCAACGTACGGACCAAGTGCAACCCGCGCCGCACCAGTGAGGGTTGCCAAATCAATTAACCAATCAGGTTTTTCCGCTGCCGCATAGCAAAGTGCATCGGCGAGAACCAAACGTCCTTCAGCATCTGTGTTGTCGATTTCTACCGTCAATCCGTTTTTTGCTTTGTAGACATCGCCTGGACGCATACTGCGACCGGAGATCATGTTCTCGGCCAGCGCAAGGTAACAGGTCACTCGCACAGGTGCGCCGAGCCTCGCCAAAGCCATAAAGACTCCAAGAGCGGCGGCAGAGCCACCCATGTCCTTCTTCATATTGCGCATAAAGGACGAGCCTTTGATGTCCAAGCCACCGGAGTCAAAGGTAATTCCCTTGCCAACGAGTGAGACGTGCTTCAACGGCTTACCAGATGAGCGCGGAAAGTAAGTCAAGCGTATGAGGCGCGGGGGCACATCACTCCCCTGGCCAACCGCATTGATGAGCCCGCATCCTTCTGCCAAGAGCTTATCGCGCTGAAAAACTTCAACAGCAATTTTGTTGGGATCGTTTTCTAGGTCACATTCGCGCCGCACAAGTTCACGCGCGAACATCTCAAAACTTTCAGGATTGAGAATATTAGGCGGCATGTTCACGAGACTGCGTGTCATGAGCATTGCGCCTGCAATTTTCTCGCCAGTGATGCGTGATTCCTCACCGATATGTTCGCACCAAATCTTCAGTGGTTTGCGTTCGAGCGTTTCAAACGCAGTTGCTTCTTTGATTTTGAGGGAAGTTGAGCGCTCGAGAAGACCCACAACAAAATGTTGCTGCTGCCCCTCTAAGCGAGCCACGAGTGTCGCGGAAGCATCCACAAAGACGGAGGGAAATTCGGCAAGTGCAGACTGCGAAAGCAATAAAGCACCGAGTTGAGCACCCCACACAGTGGCCTGATGGGCAGCACCAGGAGGATTTCCAGCAAGGCGTTTGGCGGGCTCTTTGGATAAAACGGCCAAATAGCGCGGTGAATCGGAGTCGGTGGCAGGTAAAGCGTACAGCTGTTTGGGTTTCAAATCGCCATGCAAGGCGCGTGCACGCTCAATCAGGGGCTGTGCATTGGGATCGGACTCTGCATCAACAATCACGCGAACGATGGCGGCCGAGGAGAGATCCGCGGGAGCACGATTCAACAACACAACTTTTCTTTTGAGCAAATACGCGGAAGGCGATGGGGACGTCATAGAGCTCCCTTGTCACGACTGGCCAGCAACGGGGCAACGATCGGCCCCACCTCCCTATTCTTAGACAGTTCGGCGTAGCGCTGCAATGCAATCTGCCGCGCCGCAAGAAATTGAGCGTAGAAGTTGCTTGAGGCAAATCGAAACGAAGGTGAGTTGTAGCGCTCGATTATTTTGCACAGGTCATTGCTACCCGTGTGTCGTATCGCACGTAATACGCCACCTAATCCGTGATTGTAGGCGGTGAGTGCCAGGGGCCATGAACCAGTAGCTTGGTAATTCTGTTTGAGTAACTTTGTTGCGGCTTGGGTCGCTGTTTGGGGTTCGGTACGTTTACTGACTGCATTTTTACCCATCAACAGCTGCATTGTTGAGGGCATGATTTGCCACAACCCAACTGCGCCAACCTTCGACTTGGCATGGTTCACAAAGCTACTCTCCACGTGTGGAAGATAGGCAATGTCGAGCGGAAGGCGCTGCTGGCGAATGATAGTTTTTATGGTGGGAAGGTATTGCAAAGATCGCTGCACACCCGAATTGAAGCGCGACTTAAGCCCCTGCTGCAGACGCACGTTGTCCGCTGCGCGCAACAGTCTCGAACGGGTCAGCTCTGAAGGTTTGAAGATCTTGGCAATGGTTCGTTCAGTCGGATTCCAGGATTTGGGAGCAGAGACTTTTTCAGCAAGGCTTCTTATCGATGTCTGATAATGCTCTTTGAGCATGCGGATCGACTGCTGACGCTGACGTTCGGAACCGCCCAATCGCACTGAGGCGTAAACTTTGTCGAGTTCATCGCGATCGTGAATGAGCGCTTCATGGGTATCCACCTCTGCATAGACCCTCTTCCAAAAGCTGACGTTGTCGTTGAGACAACTCAAGTTAGGAAAAGCTCCGCGTGCGGTCAGGGCTATCGTTGATGTTCCGTTTGCCTTCGTTTGTTCGAAACCTCGCGCAGAGGCTCCAACAGGTTCAGCCACAACTCTCTGCAGAGCTTGTTCCTTCTCAGCCTCCGGGAGCTTGGGTGGAGGAACTCGATTCTGGACTGCCGTACCGCCGGCCTTCTTTTGAGGCTCCAGACTGGGCAACTCCGGGTTCATGCGCTTGTCTCCGCGCAAATAGGGGGAATCCGATTGGGATTCGGAGACCGCCAAAGCATCATCGAAGAACATTGAGTCCTCGGGCGAAAGGACTCCCTCCTGAGGTGGAAATTCGACTTTGAAATCGATTGCCTGTGCTTGCAATGTCCACATCGAAACAAACGACAACCCACTTTTCAGAAGCCATCGCCTCGCTCCCGCTGTGTCGGCAAAGAAGCCCATTTCACCCCCTATGCGTATTTACTATCTTCCAGACATCGCTATTGTTTATCAGCGACGCTCGGGGCAGGACGTGAAATTTTGCAGGCTTGATTTTTGACAGGCTCAACGACGAGGAAGAATGAAGGTGAGTGCTTCACAATCTCCACTGGTTCAAGGAATCAAACGCTTGGTATGGCTCGCCGGTGTAGCCATGCTGTGGCACATGATCACGACTTTGGGTGAAATTCCTACCTATATCCTCCCCTCCCCCGGAGCCGTTCTCAAAACTCTCCTCGAGGACAGAGGTATCCTTTGGTTCCACGCCCAAGAGACGCTGTTTGAATGGTCTCTGGGTTTGACACTGTCGACCTTTGTCGCTCTCGCACTTAGCTGGTTGGCATTTGAAAGCCTGTCTTTCGAAAAACTCCTGAACCGCACCCTTGTCGTCAGCCAAAGCATCCCCTACCTCACTCTTGCCCCGTTGCTGTTACTTTGGTTTGGTCTCGGTGCAGCACCCAAAATTATCCTCATTTTATTGACCTGCACATTTCCTATCACACAGCTGACACTCAACGGTCTGCGCAACGCTCAACTGGAATTCGGCATTCTAGCTGCAGTGCTGCGACTCAACAAAAACAAAGCACTCAAAAGAATTTATGCACCTGCAGCACTCCCGCAATTCTTCGAGGGTTTGAAAATTGCGGTAACTTATGCCTTTGTCAGTTCTGTGCTTGCGGAGCTCATCGGCAGCGAAGCGGGTTTGGGAGTCTATCTTTCCCGCGCCCAGTCAGCTTATCGCACCGACAGGGTGATGGCCGTCGTTATCGTCATTGTTTTCTTTAGCTTGTTCTGCATCTGGTTAGTGAATAGAATTGCCCGAAAGGCTCTTTATTGGAAGGTGGAAAAGAATGTTTAATGTAGCACTCGCTGCCTCACTGATACCGGTGACTGTGGCTCTCGACTGGACACCAAACACAAACCATCTTGGCTTGTACGTCGCAAAGGCCAACGGCCTCTTCAAAAAACACAATCTCGATGTGCGGTTGGTGCAAATGAAGCAGACCAGCACAACGCAAATCGTTGGCGCAGGCAAAGCGGAGTTCGGCATCAGCTTTGTTTCAGATGTGCTTCATGCACGCTTTCAAAAAATCCCCGTAATGTCGGTTGCAGGAATCATCCCCGAAAACACCAGTTGTTTTGCCTGGCGCAGTACAACACCCATCGCCTCTATCATCGACTTTGAAGGAAAACGCTATGGCGGCTGGGGCTCACCCGAAGAAGAGGCGACTCTGCGTTTCATAATGCGAAAAGCAGGTGCTGATTTTAAAAAACTCAAAATGGTGACCACAGGAGTCAGTGACTTCCTTCCTACAACGGCGCGCAACGCGGACTTCATGTGGATCTACATGGGCTGGGATGGCATGCGCGCACGGCTCGAAAACGTCGACTTCAAAACACTCTGCTTGCGTGACATTGACCCCATTTTCAACCATCCATCACCACTGATTATAACCTCAAACAAACTGAGCAAAGAGAAGCCTGAGCTCATCAAAGCATTCCTGAGCGCTGCCAGTGAGGGTTACCGTTTTGCAGTGCAGAATCCTGAAGCTGCGGCCAAACTCTTTATGCAGCAAGTGCCGGAGTCCGATGCCCGACTCGTCAAAGCCTCAGCAGCATATCTTGCGAAAGAATATACAAAAAAAATCCCATATTGGGGCTATCAAGATACGAAGAAATTCGATGCCTACAGAATTTGGGCGAATCAGCAAAAAATTCACTCCCTGAATGAAGATGCTCAGCTTTTTGTGAGCAACGCCTTCTTGCCGACCAACCCAACATCTGGACTGAACAAATGATAGAAATATCGCGTTTGGGTCTCAGCCTTGGCCAAACCCCAATTCTGCAGAACATCTCGTTCGGTCTTCCGGAGGCAACTCTGGTGGCCGTAATGGGACCCTCTGGCTGCGGGAAATCGACACTGCTTAAGGGATTGATTGGAGTTCTGCCGTGCTCGGAAGGAGAGCTCAAGCAAGACAACCAACCCGGAATCTCTCTCAAGGAGTGGAATACGTCACAGAGCATCTTTTCTCTCGTCCCACAGTCCCCGTTGATGTTACCTTGGAAGAATGCTCTTGAAAATATTCTTCTTGCTGCTCCCGCAGATGAGCCTCGCAGTGCCGCGCACAAACGCGCGCTCGAATTGCTTGAACGTGTCGAATTGTCTGGCTCAGAAAGACTTTTTCCATGGCAGCTGAGCCAAGGTATGGCTGCGCGCATTTCATTAGCACGCACTATGATGCTCAAAAGCAAAGTTCTGGTGCTCGACGAACCCTTCGCTGCCATCGACGCAACAACCCGTTTCAACCTTCAGCGCTGGATGCTCGATCTGGTCGATGGCCTGCGACAATCAGCCGTCTTGGTGACGCACGACCCTCGCGAAGCTATTTTGCTGGCAGATGAGGTGGTTGTTCTCAATGGTAAGCCAGCCACTGTGCGCACTCGATTCAACACGCCTGCACGCAGCATACGCCGCAACCCTGAGTGGATCTTCAGCGCTGAGGCCGGTGCTCTCGAACAACACATCCGCAGAGCGCTCGAGAAAAAATGAAACGCCCGGAGCGAGACTTCCCCGCCCGGACACAGTCTTTTCATTCACATCCAAAATCAGTTCGACATTTTTTTCTGGTAAGAATGCGAGTCGTTCATGGTCGCCTGCACCACATCACAGGCTAAATCAAATTCATCGAGATTCAGGTGACCCTTTTCCGTAATCACTTCACGCAATCGGTCGAAAGATGTCGTCAAGCCCTGATTCTGCTCCAGCAATCCATCCACTTCAGCTCTAAGTCGGCACACCTCGCCACCAATCCGCGTGATGCTCTCGAGAAGATTGCCAATCTGCCTCTCGAGGTGCGGATCTAGAAATGCATCGTCCGCCAGTTTAAATTGGCTTTCGGTGCTGATCACGACTTCATCACCCGCGTCTTCCTGACCCACTTCCAGTGACAATCCGCGATAGTCGTTCTTCATTGCATACTCCAAAACGATGGAACCAAACCATCCTGCGTTCCATGCCGGAGGTATCGGCCTGCCTCCCTGCTGCCTGAGGACGACTTCTGCTGCGTGTGGTCAAATTGGCATCAGTGCAAACCTGTGCTATTCAAGCGGGTCTCCCGCGGAGTCTGTGCAAAAAGGGGTTTTTTCGTCATGCTCGATATCTTCAAGAAATTTTTTGGCACCAAGAACGACCGAGAGCTGCGCCGACTGGAGCCCATCTTGCGTCGGATCAACATGATGGAACCCCAGCTGCAAGCACTGTCTGACGAAGCGCTGCGCGGCAAAACGGCTGAATATCGCAACAGGCTGCAGAAGGGTGAATCACTCGATTCGCTCCTTCCTGAAGCATTCGCAACTGTCCGCGAAGCTTCGCGCCGAGTCCTCAACAAAAGACACTTCGACGTTCAGCTTCTTGGCGGAATGGTTCTGCACGAAGGCAAGATTGCCGAAATGCGCACTGGTGAAGGAAAAACACTCACCGCAACGGCTCCGCTCTATTTGAACGCCCTCACGGGTCGGGGCGCCCACCTTGTGACCGTCAACGAATATCTGGCCGGTAGCCAGGCCGAGGAAATGGGACGCGTTTACAACGCCCTTGGAATGAGCGTTGGAGTCATTACCAGCGGCCTTTCAGATCGCGAGCGGCAAGATGCCTATGCCTGCGACATCACATACGGCACCAACAATGAGTTTGGTTTCGACTATCTCCGTGACAACATGAAAGTGCGCCTCGAAGACTTCGTACAACGCGGACACCACTTTGCGATTGTCGATGAAGTTGACTCCATCTTGATCGACGAAGCACGAACCCCACTCATCATCAGCGGCCCCTCCGACCAAACGTCCGACAAATACCTCACGGCCAATGACGCCGTGCGCGGTCTGCGTCGCGAAATCGATTACACGGTCGATGAAAAATCGCGCAGCTGTGCACTCTCCGAAGAGGGCATCCAAAAGATCGAGAAACGCCTTGGTCTGTCCAACCTGTACGACCCAGAACACATGGAGCTTGTGCACTGCGTTAACCAGGCGCTCAAGGCACACGTCGCGTTCCGTAAAGACGACCACTATATCGTGCGTGATGGCCAAATCATCATCGTTGATGAATTCACCGGACGCCTTATGCATGGTCGACGCTATTCGGATGGCCTGCATCAAGCACTCGAAGCCAAGGAAAATGTGCCTATCCAGCAGGAAAACCAAACCCTTGCTACAGTCACCCTGCAGAACTTCTTCCGCATGTACGACAAACTCGCCGGAATGACCGGTACTGCCGACACCGAAGCGGTCGAGTTTCACAAAATCTACAAGCTTGAAGTTGTGGTGATCCCCACCAACCGCCCCATGGTTCGTAACGACCAAGACGACGTTCTGTATTTGCGCCAAAGTGCCAAATTCAAAGCCGTCGCCGATGAAATCGCACAGGCGTACAAAGCCGGCCAACCTGTGCTGGTCGGAACGGTGAGCATCGAGAAGAGCGAACTCTTGAGCGACCTCCTGAAACAGCGTGGCATTGAGCACAGCGTGCTGAACGCGAAGCACCACGAACAGGAAGCACAGATCATCGCTCAAGCTGGCCAACGCGCACGAGTCACAATTTCAACCAACATGGCAGGTCGCGGAACCGACATCATCCTCGGATCGGGTGTTGCGGATCTTGGTGGGCTTTATGTGATTGGTACCGAGCGTCACGAGAGCCGCCGAATCGACAACCAGCTGCGTGGTCGTGCGGGACGCCAGGGTGACCCGGGCAAGAGCCGCTTTTTCCTCTCCTGGGAAGACGACCTCATGCGCCGCTTTAATAACAAAGCAAACCAGTTCCTCATGGAGCGCACCATGGGCGACGAAGCTCTCGCCGACCCAATGCTCACCCGAGTGATTGCCAATGTTCAGAAACGCGTTGAAGGCTACAACTACGACCTACGCAAGCACCTGCTCGAATACGACGACGTGCTCAACCGCCAGCGCAAAACTGTTTATGCAGCCCGCAACCAGATACTTGCCAAAAGCAATGTGCGCAGCATGCTTCTCGATGAAACCCTCGAGGAGCTCAGCCGCGCCATCGCCGAAGATTACTCACCCGCAACGGGTGTTCCCGGAGAGCTCGTTAAAATCGAGTTTCCGCGTCTCGAACGAGCGCTGTTTCAGCGCCTGAACACGGTTTTCAATTTCACCGCCGAGGAACGCCAAAACTCCGAGTTGACCCGTCTGGACTTCACCAACTTGCTGCTAAGCAAGCTGGAGGCAGCGTATCAGCAACGGGAGACGCTGTTTGGCGAAGATCAGATGCGTGAAGTTGAACGCTGGGTCATGCTGCAGACCATCGACCAATACTGGAAAGACCACTTGCTGAGTCTCGACCACCTCCGCGACGGTATTGGCTTGCGCGGCTACGGCCAAAAAGATCCTTTGCAAGAATACAAGCGTGAGGCGTTTGAACTGTTCAAGCGTCTGATTGCAGCAATCAAAACCGACACCCTCGAGACCCTCTTCCGGCTGCAGCCCAACCTCGCCGAACGTTTTGCTGCCGAGGCGGAGCGTGAAGCTCAAGAGCGTGCACAGCGTGAACTTTCGGGTGCTGCTGCGCTCCATGCAGAAGCTGACCTCAGCAATCTTCCCCGGGAAGACGTTGCGCCTGCGCAAAACCCTCAGCCCGCGGCACGTGTCTGATTTTGAGTTGATCTGATCGCTTTTCGATCTGCCACTCGCAGTCCAATATAAATTCGATAAACACCTCCTGCATTCAGGGGGTGTTTTTTTTCATGAGCGTCATCATCCATTCTGCCATAACTCTTGGGCTGCAGGTCGTTCCAGTAACCATCGAAGCCGCAATCGGCGCAGGCTTTTCCGGACTCCAATTTCTTGGCCTTCCCAACGACTATGCACGGGATGCTAAAGAGCGTATTCGCGCTTCGCTCGAGAGCCTCGGCATCCCGCTGCCAGCGCGGCGTCTGCTGGTCTCTGTCCGCCCCAGCGAAACCTTAAAACAATTTAAAGCAGGTCTGGAACATCTCGACCTTCCCTGTGCTCTGGCCATTCTCGTTGCCCTTGCAGACCAGCAACACCCACCCCGCCTGACCTCCGGTTCACTCCGCCTTCTTTCACAACAGATTTCGCGGCAGCAGTTGTACTTTGCAGGTCAATTGACTCTCTCGGGCGAGCTCCTTCCTCTTGAAAGTTCTCTGCCGTTTGAGATTCTCGCTCTGCAAAATCAAGAAAAGCGTGCTGCATTTTGGTGTCGCATGCGAGCCGAAAAAACCACATCCCACGCTGCTGCACAATTTCATCAGGTCGCATCCCTGCAGGAGTGCTTGAAACTCCTGATGTATCCACACCTCAACTCATCGACCCATGAAAAACTCACTGAAGTAAAAGCGCTCAGTGAAGCGGATCGAACCCTCCCCGCACGAGAAAGTGCTTCAACAGCCGAAACTCAGCCCTCTCAAGCTGAGCGCATCATTTCCACACTGTCTAAGTTCGAACAAACTCCGAGTGTCGCACTGGCACTTTCCATTGCTGCTGCTGGACGCCATCATATTTTACTTGCGGGCTCACCCGGGTGCGGAAAAACATTTTCTCTGCGCCACCTCAAAAACCTGCTGCCTCCGCTCTCACCTCAAGAGAAAATCGAAACAGCACTCATTCAAAACCGGGAACCCAACGAAATCCGCGAGCGCTCGTTCCGTACTCCCCATCACAGCGCATCAAGTGCTGCACTGCTGGGAGGCTCCTTATTGCAGCCGGGGGAGGTTTCTCTCGCACATCATGGTGTACTTTTCCTCGATGAGTTTGCTGAATTCCCGCGTCCTACGCTTGAGGCACTGCGCGAGCCTCTCGATGAACGTAAAATATCGCTCTCGCGCGCACGCGGCCGAGTGGAGCTGCCAGCAAACTTCCTGCTCCTGGCGGCAACGAATCCCTGCGCCTGCGGATATGTCTTTTCCCGCACGGTACAGTGCCGCTGCCAGGTCGGGGCACCTCTTAAATACCAGCAGAAATTGAGTGGTCCTTTGCTCGAACGGTTCTCGGTTCTCCTCCTCATGGACTCCCTCTTGCATCATCACAGCGGAGTTGGGGCAGAGGCTGACGAGGAAAATCAGCACATCATGAGGAGAGTGAGTGAAGAATGGTCTGCCGCGGTCAGAAATCAGCCCGAAGCCTGGGCGGAGCATTTCATTGCTGTGCAAACCACACTGTGGCAAAAAGCAAAGCCTGTTACGTTATCGAGCGAAATGCAGGAGCTCATCTTGGAGCGATCGAGCCGTTACAACTGGAGCACGCGCAAACGATTGCGCATCACCGAAGTCTTCTCAACCTGTCTCAGCCTCTTCACGGGTTCATTTAGTTTGAATTTGAACTTTTACGAACTTCTCAACCTTGTCGAAGAACTTCGAACACTTGAAACCACCCTCCAGCAAGGGGTTTATTTATTGACACCTGGACACCCGCTTCCACTCCTCAAGAAGAACCTCCAACGTCACGATAGCTCCACAAGCAGAGGCATCGTGTGATGCTCAGCAGAGTTTGAGAGGGCTTCCTATGGCAAAGACGATTCTGATTGTCGATGATGCACAAACTGTTCGGCACCTGACCCGTTTTGCTCTCAGCAAAGGCGGGTACAACATCATCGAAGCTGAGGATGGCGTACAAGGCCTCAAAGCGCTCGAGAAAAATGCGGTTGACCTCATTATCTCCGACCTCAACATGCCAAACATGAACGGCCTCGACATGTGTCGCAGCATCAAGAGTAATGAACGCCTGAAGCATATTCCAATTTTCATGATGACAACCGAGTCGAGCCAGGAAATGACCTTGCAAGGCAAAGAAATCGGGATCATGGCTTGGATTGTGAAGCCGTTCGTGCCAGAAAAACTTCTGGCCGCCGTTCACCGTGTTGTGGGTGGATAACGAAACAACCACACGCTGTTATGATGGGGCCCGAGCGGTACCCTTTGTTGTATCGGAACATCATCTATGGCGACCACTTTTGCACAGAAATTCAGAAATGTGAGCCGCCTGAGCCAGATCGTTAATATTCTCGGCCGGTACGGGTTCAGCAAAGAGCTCCGCGACACCGAACTGGCGTCATACGTGACCGAAGTCCCCGCACAGGCTGATGCAAGCCCAAACGAAGCAAGCACCGAGAAGAACACCACCGAACTCTCGGGAGCACGCCGCTTGGCGCTTGCCTTTGAGGAACTGGGACCAACATTCGTTAAGCTGGGGCAACTGCTGGCCTCGCGCGAGGATGTTCTGCCGCGTGACGTCATCATACAATTACGCCGCCTTCAAGACAGAGCCAAACCTGTGCCCATGGACGTGGTGCAGAAGATTCTCGACGAAGAGTATCACGGCAAAACCGACGAGTATTTTGAATTCATCGAGGCCATACCGATCGGTTCTGCCAGCATTGGCCAAGTGCACAAAGCTCGGCTGCGAGATGGTCGTGATGTCGTTCTCAAAATTCAACGCCCCGAAATCGAATCCATCATCAAAACCGACCTCTCTATTCTTGCTGGTCTTGCTTCAGTGCTTGAAAGTGCCATTCCTGAAATTCGCCTCTTGCGCCCCAGTGTGGTCGTTGAGGAGTTGAAAAAATCTCTGTTTGCCGAACTCGATTACTTCCGTGAGGCCGCAAACACCGAACGCATGCGCGCCTTCTTCGAGCATGACAGCAAAGTATACATTCCCGAAATCCTTCGAACCTTCTGCACGCGCAACGTGTTGTGTATGGAGGCTATCGTCGGTAAAAAACTCACCCGACTCGACCGCAGCGAAAGCTACAACGGACTTGTTTCAACCGGTGTGCGTGCCTTTCTCGACATGACTTTCAAACATGGAATGTTTCATGCCGACCTCCATCCGGGAAATTTCATCCTGATGGAGTCAGGACAGCTGGCGATTCTCGATTTCGGTTTGACTGCCCGCCTCACACGCGAGATGCGCGTCACCATGACTTACCTTTTCGTTGCTCTCGTCAACGAAGACACTGAAACTTTCTCACGGTTATTCATTGAGCTCACCGAAGCCCGTGGCGACATCGACCGCAAAAGCCTCGAAGATCAAGTCCGAGAAAACGTCGATGCTGCCTTCAGTATTCCCGTGCGGGAACTGCAACTGGGCAAACTGCTGATGCGCATCGCGCGTATTGCTGCAAGCCACAACGCACCTGTGAGTCGAGACCTCGTGCTTTTTTTCCGCGGTCTCATTGCTTTAGAGAGTTTCGGCCGAAGTCTTGACCCAGACTTCGAGGTTCTGCGCGAGACCTCTGACTACGCCAAAACATTTTCGCAGGGTGCGCTGGCACGCAATCTCTTTCAGCAAGACTCCCTTCTCATGGTGCGCGATTCACAGGCTCTCATACGTGAATTGCCCTTCACCCTAAGGATACTCACCAAGCGTCTGCAGCAAGGTGACCTCGCTGCGACTTTGGAATCGCCCGACGTCAAACGCCTCTCTACAGAAATCGAGCGGGCCGGCCAGAGGCTCAGCCTTGCTCTTATATTGGGCGCATTGGTTCTCGGGAGTAGCCTTCTGACCTTCAACCGCACCGGACCTTTGTTCGATTCTTTAGCAACTTTTGGGTTGTTGGGCTTTGGAGTTGCAGCCTTGGTTGGGCTGTGGCTTATTGTGGCCATTCTGAAATCTGGAAGGTAACCCGACTGATGCTTAAGCGGTCGCATTTCACAGTCGATCTGTGGTTTATATTCGGCTCTTTTTGTTACGGAGCCGAAGCATTCCCTGTTGCGTGTCGGCGCGACGGCGTGTTGTTGCGTCTGAAAGCACCCTCTCCTGCAGCCCAAGCCGAGATGCTCACCTTCTTTGAACAGATTGGCGACAAAGCGAAGGCACTTGTGCGCACCGAGGTACGACTTTTTGTAAGCAGCAATCCAGAGGAAACTGCCGCTGAAAATTGGGCTGAAGAGCTTGTCACCACACTGCTCACCGACAACAAACCGCGCGTGAATGCAACCGATCATGAATTGGACATTGAGCTCCTCGATGTCCGAGGCTTGACGCCCACCGATCAATCGACGTGGGTCAATCTTGTCACTGACATATGGCCGCAACTGCCCGCCTGATGTACTATCAGAAAAACTGCTTGTGAGGGGTGAGCTGTGCGATCAGGACGAGGACGAAGCTCTTTTGCTGCATTGAGTTCTCTGCTTGCTACGACTTTCTTGAGCATGACTCCTGCAGCTCTCCACGCCGCGAGCAAACCCAAGCCAGAAATCCCCCTCGGTGAAGAGACCTTCGAACCAACCCCAGCACCCAAAAAAGCAACAAAGGTTGCCCCAAGTGCATCCAACAAGCCTGAGCAAGCGGCTCCTGTGAAGCCCAAAGTGGCCGCAGAAAACAAATCAACAGAGAAGCCTACACCTGAAAAAGCCGCAGTAGAAAAAACATCTCCCGATAAACCTGCAAACGCGGCACACGACAGCAACCACACCAGTGACCCACATGCAGCACCTCCAGCAGAACACGGCGAACCTGCCGCAGAAACCTCTTCTCACAAGGGCGATGAGCACAGCGACGCCAAAGACGCACACTCTGAGACCTCACCTGCGGAGAAAAAAACATCGTTGCTCGAGGGGAAAGTGGCGCCAGCGACTCCAGCCAAAGGCTCAGGGTTTGTCTGGTTTGGTTTGATTTTCGTTGTGCTTGCAATCGCAATCTTTATTTTCACTTAAGCTAAAATCTCAACACAATTCAAAAGCCAAGGGGAATCCGAAATGAACGCCTCTGTTCTCTTCATCAGCTGTGCCATCACTTGCCTTGCGCTCCCCAACAGCGCCTGGGCAAAGTCGACATCATCCTCAAAGAAAAACTCACCAGCTGCAGCTTCTGTTGCACCAACAGCCACGGCAACTGCGAGCCCCATCTGGAATTTCAAGGTGCGTGAAGACGATTCCGTGTTTGCAATCATCACACGTAAATCAGGGGTCGCAGCTCGTCTTGCACACAACCATTTTATTGTGGCTCGTGATTTCGATGCACAGCTGAGTGCTGACTCAAAAAATCCAACCAGCGGCGCCTTCTCGTTCAAAACCCGCGTAACCGATCTTGAGGTCGATCGCGCAGAATTGCAGAAGCGTTGGTACCCAACCGTTCAATCACTCGGCTGGCTCAAGGAACCCTTCGAAGCACTCAAGGACTCCGACCGCGACACTATCCGCGAAAACATGCTTGCCTCGGGTCAGCTCAATGCCGAGAAATTTCCAGAAATCTCTGCCAAAATCGAAAAAATCGTTGATGCTCAGGAAAAAATTGGAGAACGCAGCTTCAGCAAAAAGGCTACAGTGGCACTTACCATCCGCGGCCAAACTGTAAATCGAGACTTTCCTGCAAACATCAGCCTGCAAGGAGAGGAACTTCAGGTCGAAGCTGCTGGCTCTTTGAAATTCACTGACTTTGGTATCGAACCCTACAAGGCTCTGATGGGTGCACTCGGGAACGACGACCGGTTTTATGTTCTTGTGAGTTTCAGGGCCACCAAGAAATGAGTGTAACAATTTTTGAACGCATTCTCTCTGGTGAGATCCCGTGCAAGAAAGTCTGGGAAGACGACCACACTCTGGCGTTTCACGACATTGCCCCTCAAGCGCCTGTTCATGTGCTGGTGATCCCCAAAAGAAAGATCGTCAACGTCGCGCAGTCCGACGATGCAGATGTGGAAATCCTGGGGCACGTGCTGCTGACCGCACGCAAAGTGGCTCAGTTGCTTGGAATCGATGTTTCAGGTTATCGACTTGTGATGAACAACGGGAACGATGGCGGGCAAACGGTCGACTATCTACATTGCCATGTGCTTGGTGGACGTCCGTTGCGCTGGCCTCCGGGCTAAATCCTACAAACAAACTCTAAGCGGGGGCGTCTTGGCTTGAACCAATCGATTCCTCACTTGATTGTCGGTGCTGGAGCCGCAGGTTGTGCAGCTGCGAAGTGTTTTGCTGCTGCTGGACTTGCAAATAAAGCTCTGATGCTTGAGCAACACAATGAGCCTGGCGGCTGTGCTGGTTATTTTTCGCGAGGGCGACCCAAACGCACTCACGATGCGGGTTCAACACAGCTGATAGAATGTGCCACCGGCTCTCTGCAAGAGAGGCTCTATTCGCTGGCACCTGCGACCAATCAGCCATCTGCTGAGCAAATTTTCGAGCCCATTCCCACCGTCACTCAGCACTGGCCCGAACGCAAAATCGCAATCGTCTTGCACAGTGATGGCAAAGTTACCTGGCAATCAGCTCGAGCCGCGACTGTTGATGAAAACAAGGAACTCGCAACTTTGGAAAAGTTCTTGCAGCGCTGCCAGAAAGAAGCTGCATGGATGTGGAACCTGCTGAATGATATCCCACGCTTTCCTCCTCAGAGCTTTGCCGACCTGCGCCGCGCTTTTGTGCTTTTTCTCAAAGTCCCATTGCAGAAAAAAATTCTATTTCCCTTTCTCTTTCTTTCCAGCGCTCGCACATTCATGAGTTTTTCAGGTGTACGCCATGCAGGTCTCGCCAACGATGTGCTGAGCGGTCTTTTGGTCGACACAACGCAATCCAGTCCAGAGAAGTCACCTTGGCTCGCGGCATCTATGGGAATGTCCATCCTCACCCGTGGAATTTATCGCTGCCGCAAGGGAATGCGCTCTTACTTTCGCCCTGCTTTGACCTCTTTCGAAGAACGAGGTGGTCTCTATCACCCCAATGAACGAGTGATCCGCATAGAAACCCATCCCAATGGCTTTCTTGTCACCAGTCTAAATACCAAAACTCAAACGCAGAGTTCATATCTTGCAACCGAATCGGCACTGCTCAATCTGACTGTTTGGGATATGGTTTCAGGCCTCATTCCGGAATCAGATGCTCTGCGTCAAACGAGTGTTTACCGCCGATGGGAGAAAGTGGCACAGCGCGAACAGGGCTGGGGTGCTTTTGCTTTGTATGCCACTGTCCCTGATCATGCAGACTGGCCAGACGCCCCACATTTTCATCAGATCTTTCCTTCCACAGAGGAAATCGCACAGCTGCAAAGCTCACTTTACGTCTCCATTCCTGCGCGCAACGATCCGGCCAACCCTCCCGGCTCGCGTGTGCTGACGGCCACCATTCACCTGGAAAACCTCGTGCTCACTGACGCTCAACGGCAAACTTACACAGAGCGCCTGGCTAGCCGAATTGGCGCTGCACTCAGCGTCGAACTGGAAAATCTGGAAACTGCCCTGCCTCGAACTTTTGAGCGTTTTACCGGACGCCTTGCAGGACAGGTTGGCGGCTACCGTCTGTCGCTTCGAAATTTTCTCTTCTTCGCAACGCCATCGCAGGTGCAACATCCCTCCAAGAAAGCGGCCAAGTTGCTCCTTATGGGTGACACGGTTTTTCCTGGTCAAGGTGTGGTTGCATGCTCGGTCAGTGGCATCATAGCCTTCGAACGCGCCACAAATCTGACATTCCGTTCACTCCTTGCAAAACAATTCGGAGCAGGCCGGCAGGTTTGATATCATCCGGAGCATGTTGAAGATTGATTATACAACCTCAAAAGGCCGTGGAGTGTTTGCGACGTGCTTCATTCCTGCGGGTCAGATCATCGAAGATGCACCCGTGATCGTCATCCCACCCGAGCAAATGTCTCTTATCAAGGGGACTGTTCTTTTTGAATATTATTTCCGATGGAAACTCGAAGGACAGGAGACTTGTGCTATCTGTTTGGGGAACGGATCTATTTACAACCACTCAACACATCATGCCAACGCGCATTACATCCGGCGCTATGAAACTCATTCCATCCGCTTCATAGCTGCTCGAGATATTCATCCTGGCGAAGAAATCATGACAAACTACAACGGCGACGTTGATTGTCGGCGTGCCATGTGGTTTGAGGAGAGTCCCCAAACCACATCAAATCAGATCCTCAGCGCTCCGAGCACTCGAGCTTCTTGAGCTCCTTACCTAGCTTCTTGTCGCTTCCAGGCAAAGGAATGGAGATTTCGCCAACCACAGGAATGCCTTTGATGACGATACGGGTCGGCTCAATATCTACCCGACGCAAATTAAAGGAAATAGGAATCCCCACACGCGCCTTGATGTTGATACCATAGAGGTCGATCTGTGCATTCCTTTTTTCGTTGGTGAAAACATTTTGAATGCCAAAGAGTTTATCGAGTGTCACATCGATTGCAGGGGTGCCTGACATTTCAATGCGGCACACAACACTCCCAGCCTGTTGCAAAGAAACTTGAGCAAGAGGATTGCTCGTGCTCGGAGCCTTCATTTCCATTTGCCCAAATGCATTGATGAGTTGGCGCACGGCGGTCTTAATCTTGTCATCTTCTACGAAGAGCTCAGAGTGTTTTGCAGCCGTATCAAAAAAGGATGAATTCAAGCGCACAATTCGATTGGGGCTGAAAATAATGTTGCGAGCTTCGGTCGCATTGCGCACAAGTACATCCCGCTTCACATCGTTGAAT
Organism: Betaproteobacteria bacterium; assembly: GCA_016868315.1. Lineage (GTDB taxonomy): Bacteria > Bdellovibrionota_B > Oligoflexia > Silvanigrellales > Silvanigrellaceae > RFOM01. Next base: position 132,551 of record VGHE01000002.1, on the reverse strand, counting down.
TTCTCCCAACGCACAGGAATGTCTTTGATGAAGAAGCCATCGGGAATATGAGTCACCGCCAGAGCATTTCCGCTCCACAAAGTTTTATCGGATTCGTTGAAGTGCAGCTGACCAAATTCATCTGACTCAAACGAAGTTGCAGCAGAAAACTCAAGCCCCTTGAAGATATATTGACCCAGCGCACCCACTGAAACTTCGCCTTCATTGGCGAATGCCCATTTCATTCCGCTGTTGCCCCGCACTGTACCCGATTGACCATTGAGAGTCGTACGCGCCTCGAAGCGCAATTGCCCCGTAGGCTCGAGCACAAGCTTTCTCAGCCCACTTTTATTGAGCACGTCGAGCACGTCTCCATGCACATCACCCCATCCCAGCTGGTTCATGAAAATCCGAATGCGGGCAGAGTTGAGCTCTTGCTGCTCAATTGTAAAGTTCGAGCCAGATTTGAACGCCTTGTCGGTGAGTTCTGCAATCGCGCGCCACTTTTGTTCGTCTTTGCTCAGCGATGTCTGAGTTTCCGTTGCAAAGCTCTTAGGTTCAGGCTTCGGACAAATCAGCCCCCAGCGTGTGCACCATTGCTCAAATGAGATCTTTTCGAGACCAAAAAAATCAGCCTCATTCCCACCTGCACCAATTGAAGTGGGCTTCGAGTTCAGGTTGGAATCATCGCGCGCACAAGACACAGCGATTGTGAGGAGAAACCCAAGGGCACTGCTCATCAGACCCACACGACGATTCATCAGACAATTCATAACGCTCATGCATTCCCTCCTTGGCCAACTCTTCCCAGAGTACTACCGGAGAGAAACACCCCGCACCGGGGAACAGAAGAGGGAGCTGACATGAGGCGAAAATTTCCCACTCCACAGATACAAAAAGAACCGCCCCGAAGAGAGGCGGTTCAAACAGGATGTAAGCAATGACAGTTGCTTTGCAATGGTTCCAAACTTAGCGAAGCTTGATGCTTGCCCGAGCGACAGCATGGAAGCGGTCGTCGGTGTAGATATTAATGTGCGGACAATCGAGAATACTCAAGCGACCGATATAATCTGCAGTCTGTGCCGCATTGAGAGGCTGGATTGCCACGAGCGCTGGATTCGCACGGCTTGTGATGCGTTGACCATGCAACCGACCATAGCCCTTGTTGTTCGCATCGAGGTATTCTTGATTAACACCCACTGATGCTGTTGGATGAAGGGGTGTAAAGAAGCCCCGACGCACCTCAACTTTGCCACTCACTCCATCACCAAATATTCTGCGCACACCTCCCAACACACGTCCCACGGGGTCGAGCACCAGGAAGTAGCGCATGTAGTGCGCAGAATCTGCGTCGCCATGCATGAAATCCACTTCAATGCGGAAGTCACCATCGGTCTTCACTTCAAGAATGCGTGCGCGGCATGTGTGAGGACCACCAATGGACACACCAAAGGGTGTGTTGATGTAGCCGTTGTTGACCGTACCCTGAGCTGTGAAGTAGTACTGGTTCGACTCCTTAATGTCGCCAGCCAGGTCAGTAATGAAGCTCTGCGCAAACTCGGCCGGAACCGCACCACCAATCACATGGTTGTAGTCAAAGCGGCTGGGGCGTGGGTTAGTGAGAGTGTGCCTGTACACCGTGGTCATGTTGTTGGCGACCTGTGCCACGTAAATTTCATAGATACCTGTTGCGCTCAAATCCAGATTTTCGAACACAGCATAGGGTGCCTTGCCCGATTCGGTCTGTGTGTTGGCTGCAAAAAACGTTTGCGCCATCAGATTCTTCTGAGCACCGTCAACTTGAACCAAAGACACCGACTCGATGTACTCTGCGCCGGTCGAACCGTTGTTCACGGTCTGGTCGGACTTCATGGTCACGGAAAGACGTGCGCGTGTTAAAAGCCCACCCGAATAACCAGGAAGACCATCGTTCATTGGTCCATCAATCCAGTACAGCAGCCTAAAGTCTGCTGCTGAATTGGCACCACTCAGAGGCTTCTGCACAGGAGACATGGGGTCACTAATCACCTTGCAGACACCCTGGGCGTAGGCAGCATCCAAATCAAGAATACCGCCAGCCATCACTGCGGCTGCAGAAAGCTTCAAGAAGGTGCGGCGCTCGAGCTGATAAACTTTTGTTGTGACTGTTGTCATTGCTCTTCTCCTGTCTTTCTTCAACCAACGTATAAAAAATAACGTACGTATCCAGTGACATTTGCACCTGCAATCGAGCGTGTTCTGCGCGCATAAACAACAACCGACTGATGCTCAAGAAAATGATTGTTGGCAGGTGTCACTGTTTCACCAAAAATAGTCTGAACAATGACTTCTTCGTTCCCCGCAGGATTCAGAAGCGAGCCCGCGCTCCAGGTTGATAATGGAGTTGCTGCCGTGTAGGCGCCTCCATGGTCCATGATTCCCAAAGTTGCCGAGTTGCCGATGTCCGACGTACCTGCCATGGATGGTGCGTTTTGGCCAAATGTAAATTCTGAAAGCAAGGTGACTTCGGCAGCCTCCTTGCCGCGCGCGATACTCAAGTCAATGACCGGCATTGTATTCAAAGACCTCTTGAATGAAGTGGCGGCATTGTAATCAAGTTCCATTTTCAGAACCATTGCTCCTGCTCCGGCCTTACTCACAAGAACTTCAATCTTTTGCGCGCCATTCAAGTCGAGCGACTCGAAAACGAGCCCGTAGCCCGCCGATGGCACCGAAAATAAATCTCGCGCACTGACTACTCTCGTTCCGAGAATCATGCTCCCATTCATCTTCTTCGACAGCACATGAACTCTGTCGCCCACTCCCAGCGCGTCTGTTCCAGATGATTTAAACTTCAATGCCAAAAGGGCACTCGAAATGGATCCATACAGCGCAAAGACAGGTTGTCCACCGCTCAGCAGGAGCAATTCGGTGGGAGTCTTTGGAGTGGCGCCTGATGTATCGACGCACAGCGGCGGTGGCACATCGGGCGTCGCGGTAGGGATTGGAGCCGCCGTCGGTGAGGGATTAGGGTCTGGATTGTTGGGATTCGGAGTGCCGGGAGTAGGCGACTTGGTGATTGCGTCACCCTCACCGCCTTTACCCTTCACAAGACCCGTACTCTTATCGTACTTGCTCGTATACTTCCCGCAGGCTGCAAGAAGCGCAGCGAGGCCGCCCATCACAGAGGCATTCAAAGCAAAGCGACGAGAGCCATTCGTAGGAGCATGAACTTCCTGGGGATGAGCAACAACGGTTTCGCTCACTTGTGTCTCGGACGCGAGTCTGGTTTCGTTTGATTTCTCTGTCATCGACGTGCCTCCTACTACTTAAAGTCAGAGTCGGCAGAATCTGCCGCCACCTTTAGGGCAAACCATTTCCTCCAAACTTTCCCTGTCGTATCGAAGCATTAAAAAAGGGCTCCGAGTCTCCCGGAACCCTTTACGCATCCAAACGCAGAGCAAAAACCGCTACGCCCTGCGCTTAAAGCGCACGTAGCGACCCAATTCGGGCGCAATCACATTGCGCCGCTGCTTCTCGGCCATGAATTGGAGCGCACCGACCTGCCAATCACCCATGTTGACCTGCATTCCCGTGACCCGGCTACCAAAGTTGTCGCACAACCCCCATATATCACCGGCCACGGAGCTTCCTGTTGTCCAGGGCAAACCCGTCGATTTGTTGCCAAGATCCGCAATGAAGTCGCGGTTCGTAGCGTTGTCGGGAGCATTTATCCTGTCCATTGGTCCGTGCAGGGCATCGTCGAGGTAGCCCGCCTTCTTTGGTCCCATCAGCATTGCGATTCCGGGGCCGCTGCCATCGCCCATGTTCACCGAGCGTCCACCGTCGGTCACCACCACAATCAAAGCATTCTTGCCGCTGATGGAACGAGCCAGCATATTCAATCCCATTGCCAACTGCCGCATACCCTCAACGTAATTGAGAGAGTTCGCCCTAAAGGAGGTTGAGCCATTGGTTGGGTTGTCGATGTTCGAGCCATCGAGGTCATTGAGGTTCAGAAAAAGAGAGAAGTTACGGTAGGGCAGAGTGTCGATCTTCATTGTCTCAGCGACGAACGCACATTGAGAGAGGAATTCTTGCTGAGCCGCGCGCTCCACATAGGTTCCATTTTCGAAAAATGCCTGCCGGTTGGCGATCTCTGCTGCCGGGGAGGCAATGTGACTCGTGCGTTCCAGTGTTCCCAAAGCATTCATCTGGGTGATTGAATTTTTAACCTTTTGACGATTGTCGAGCAGAGCGCTGCGCCGCTGCGGGCTACTGATACTCAGCTTGTCAAAAAGATAAGTGAGGTTTGATGTGTTTTTATCGCGATAATCGCCAAAGCCATCATTCAAACTCTGGTCGATGTTTGCAACAATCTGGGAAAGACTGCGCCCAGAGACGTCGAACTTGGCATTGTCTGCAGCCGACAAACCACTCAACACAACGTTATTGAGCATGCTCCCGTTGGAGTCGTAGTTTTCTCCCATCATGAAACCAGTGATACCCAGCGGGCTATTCACCAAACCTTTGAGAGCTGCGAAGTGCGCGAGGTCGCACAGATCTCGCCGCATCTTCCCCAGGAACAGCTGGTGAACCGGAATATTATCCATGGGCTGAACACCCAAGCCCACCTGAATTGCAACATCTTCAGGAAATGCACCGACGTAGTTGGTGTAGCCAAACACATTACCCGCTGCCTTCGTTACTACGCCATCGTAAGTTCCGTTCAACAACCGGCTGCCAAACCACTCATTGAAGCGCAACTTCGCAAGACGCGGATTTTGGCTGAGTGACTTTATTCCTTGTGCGGTCAGGTGCTGGCGCGTGGCATTGCTCGCCATACGCGTTGCAAAGTGGTTTGCATCTGCAACATTGGAGGTCTTCACTTGACCTTCTTGGTTGGTGTTGCGCAATGGATCCGCTGTATCAAGTTCACCCAACGCAAAAACCAAAGGTGCATGGGTCTGATCAAAGACCTTGACTGTGATCAGAACCCAGGGGTCATTTTCACTCTGCGCAGCAGCCTCCTGAAGCTGGAGGAGTGCTGCTAACTGAGCAGCACTGCCCATCCGACCAAGATGCCGAGTACATTCAAACGAGTCTTTGATTGACCAATGTGGGTTGGGCAGCGAACTGCCGCCCAGCAACTTGTGCCATCCTGGAACATGAAGAATGTTACCCAAACCTTCAAGCGCTGCTGTTGTTGCTACGGTTCCCAATCCCCACTTGAGCAACTCCCGGCGTGTCCAATCTCGGTGACTCATCTCAGCTCTCCCTGATTCCTGAAAGTTATTTAGCAGTCGCAAAAGCATACGAAGACAACAGCGATGCAATCGCACGCCGTCTCTTCAACAAACCGTCTACAGTCTCTGGTGCTCCGCAGTTCTCAACACTCGAAAGCTTATCGAGCGCATCTTTGAAGGCATCCGTGGACGGATCAAACAGCGGCAAACAGCGTTGCAGCATGGCTGAAGCAGTCTCACGCGTGGAACAGTTGCAATTTGTGTTCGATGCAGCGCGCACATCACAGTTGAAGGCCGCCACACTTGCAATAGTCAAGAGCGAGTTGAGATACACAGTATCTTCCAGCGTGTCGGCATACGTACCGGTTGAGGCCACCGAAGCCGAATCTAGGAAACCACGTTCAAGATCAATTATATTTTTATCCACTTTACTGGTCGTGCTGTCTTGAAGAAGAAAGCGAACACGCCCTTCACTCAAAGCAGTCGTGCTGGTTGAAATGATCATGTCAGCCGAAATCTTCAATATGGCAGGATTAGCGAGATTTGAATCAAAGTTCGCTGCCGACGATGAGCCACCAGCCGCTGGTGCACTCTGACTCTCTGCGCCCAAACACAAAATCATGGATTTTTGAAATTGCTCAGCGGTTTTTCTCTTTCTATCAGATGAAGTCAGATCGACGATGTTGTAAGTCAGTGGTTCAGATGCCACCACTGTTACAGTTCCGTTGACTGTTGGCTCAATTTTGCCCGGAGTCTGATCGCTAGTGCCCTGAGTCTGAGTGTTTGGCGGCTGCGACAAAATCACTTTTCCAGCAGGCAAGCCAATCGGCTTTATGGATTCGGTACTGCACGCAGCAACAACTCCCAGAAGCAAAGAGAGCCCGAGCACTGCCCGACGCCGAGTGGAATTGAACGGGAACTTCCTCATCACATGCCTCCTGATTCATTTTTGCAGGCGTAGGTGTCTGTCATGAAGTACGATTGCATCAAAGGTACGATTTGGCCGCTATTGGTTTTCCAAGAGTCGGTTATGGCATCAATCACTTCGGGGTTGGTCGAGTTGCGGTTGCTCAGCGCTCTCGGAATGATGCGCGCTAGTCCGCGAGGAAGCGCAAGTTCGTCCGCAATCATATGATTGAGCAACTCTGCCACGGTTGAGACCGTTACGACTTCACGCGAGATCGGGTCGACAACACATCCCACTTCCTGCCCACTGCCCTTCCCAACGGCGAGGAGGCCAGAGAAGTAGTTCACATCAATAACTTCTTTCAGTGAGGCATCTGCACCAGGAGGGAGGTTTGCCCATTTGCTAGGGTCGGTCGCGTCACGAATCAGGTTCACGAGAATTGACTCATGCTCTTTCAATTCCCCGGGTGAAGTGTTTGCGAATGCACGCAGGTCGTCAATGCCTTTGTAGTTTAGTATTTCACCCACAGGCCCAAACGGACGGAAGACAATGGATCCTGCGGCCAGGTTGCGACGGATGTGACAACCTTGGCAGAAGTTTCCGCTTGCAGGCACGGTCATTGTGCCTCTCGGCGCGAGGGTGTCACCCTGCAGCATCACGCGCCAGTCTTTGGACTTGAGACACGAAGGCAGCGGATTGATTGTCTCGCCCTTCTCTCCGGCGGTGTTGGCTTTGAGTGGCTCACCGCGAATGACTTCGTTCATAGCAGCCACGCGGCCGTAGTTGTTGTTTTCCTGAAATACCGAGGAAGACTTTGAAAAGAGAAAACCGAGAGTCGTGAAAAAGCTTGAGCGCGGCGCACTATTGGCCTTCATGTCGCACTCAACATATTGACCGTCAGCTAAGGAAGCCGTCGCAGTCGTGCAGGCCGCTCCATAAAAAGGACCCGTGCGCTTGGTTGCGAACACTTTATCCGATGTTAGCGCTTCTTTATACGATTTACCCGATGCAACGTGAGCACGAATTTGCTGGTAGAATTCACCCGCGATATCGTTTTTTAAACCCTGATCGCTCAGGAGCGCTGAAGTTTTCGACTTGTCTGCAGAACTTACTTTTTCTGCAAACTTCCGAATGCCGTTCGATACAAACTCCTCACGCCATTGGCTGTTGAGTCTATCAACCAAGAGGCGGCGCACTTCACGGGTCACGGGTTTCGAATCGTCGGGAACCAAAGCTAGCTCTGCTGAGGTGGGCGGCCTGTTAAGTGCATTGAGCGTGAGCTCATTAAGATACTCGCGCCCCGTGCGGAGAGTGTTGCACTTGTAATTCACATCAACGGGAACACCCAGTTCGACCTTGTTGCCGTGATATTTACCACGAGCCTCCATCACAACGCTCGGCATACGGCGTTGGAAGAAAACCAACATCCGCAGCCACTTGTCGCGATCGGGTGCACTCAACTTTGCTGTAGGCATTCGCTTAGCCTGTACTGAGTCCTTCGCTGATGCTGCAAACGCACGCCAGTCTTGCTCGGTGCCATTGGCCTTGCTCCAAACAGCCGCGGCACTCCCACCAGGAGAGTGACATCCAACACACCAGGATTTGGCTTCAGTCAGTGTTAAGGGAGTTACCTTCGCTGCTGCTGTCGCAGTTGCCGTCGGTGTCGGCGATGCTGCGGCCGTGGGAGACGCTGCTGGCGCTGGCGCCAACAACTGATCCATCAACGCAACGAAGCGCACGCGCGTGCCGTCGTCCATGCTGGGGCGCATCGGTTTCGGGTTTGCGGCCGACTCCATGATTTTTCCATCATCGACGAGGATTTTGTTTTCGATGGTCTGGAACACTTCAACAGAGAACTGGTCGGTTTCCATGCGTGTGATTATTTTATCAATGTTGGGTTGAGACTCGAGCAGCTTTTCAAATGACTCCACGGTCGGCTCTGGTTTGTTCTCTGCAACAGCCTGAGCCTTGAGGAGAGCCAACTCCGCTGCGTTGGGATGCTCAAATTCGGCAGGAGTCTGCCAAAAACTGCTCTTATCTTTACCCATCCCGTGGCACGCATGGCAGTTCTCACGGAGCATAAGCATGACCGTTTTGTCGTCGAGAGGAATGACAGGTGTGGGTGAGGGAGTCGGGCTGGCCGTTGGCGGGTTAGAATCGCCGCTTTTCGCCTGAAGCTTGTTCACGGTGCTTGTGATCACAACGTCTTTGCTGTTTACGGGCTTTGAACATGAGGCGAGGAGGCTCGCGAGTACAAGTGAGTGCCCGGCAAGAACCGCAATCAATAATTTCGCGTTTGCCTTGTGCAACATGACAAACCTCCCGAATATGGCCGCTATCGGAGGTTTTTAACTTTTCATGACTAAAAATGGTTAATCTGCAGAAAATTCGGGGAGATGAATGGTGCGCCCGCCCTGATTCGAACAGGGGACCCCCGCCATGTCAAGGCGATACTCTAACCAGCTGAGCTACGAGCGCACGAGGCAGAGGGTTCCCTATCTGCTCGGTCTGAGTCTGTCAAGACGCCCCGGAGGGGAGTTGCGACCCCGCGCCCGCTTGAAGCCTGTTCGGAAGATTGTAGGCTTGAGGGCAGACCCTTTTTCGGGAGACATCGACCGTGCAAAAGAACTATAACGTTGTTGCTGGATTCAATTTAATCGCACCCGCGTATGACCTCGCGAACGACGCCATGACCCTGGGTCTGCACCGTCTGTGGCGCAGCAGCCTCTGCCGCACAGCCGCGCGACTGGCACCTTCACGCGGAAAGTTGCTGGATGTGGCTACAGGAACAGGCGATGTCATTCTAGGCATTCTCAAAGTTCGTGGCGACCTGCACATCACGGGAGTCGATCCTTCGGAAGGGATGCTCCAAGTGGCGCGGGAAAAACTCGACAAAAAAGCCTCGTTGCACGCGTCCGCAGTCGACGTGAAAAGCGGGGATGCAAGAAATCTACCTTTTCCCGACAACACCTTCGACGTGATCACCATTTCTTGGGGCATCCGCAATGTTAATCCATTCCAAGAGGGTTTGAGAGAAATGTTGCGCGTGCTCAAACCTGGCGGCTCGCTTGTGGTGCTGGAAAGTGGTCGACCAGAACTCAAACCGGTGGGCGCTGCATACAAATTCTACTCAAAACTGCTGCCCTTTGTTGGGGGGCGAATCTCGGGATTCATGCCTGCTTACAGGTACTACACCGAGACCGTCGAATCTTTTCCAGCGGGCGCGCAGTTCGTGGCTGAACTTTTTGAGACGGGATACGTCAAGGCACAATATAAAACGCTCGGCGGCAGCATCGTGTATCTCTACACCGCTCAGAAGCCGAAATAAGCTCAAGTTTTACAGAGGTGGGCTAGACTCCTCGGGCAGCGGTGGAATCGAATTTTGCGACATCGCACTCACGAAACGCAATATGCTGATCTCGCAATTGGTACCCAGCCGCATGGGCGGCCCCCAAAAGCCGGTGCCTTCGGTGACGTAGAGCTTCGTGCGTGTCCCATGAATTGTGTAAAGCCCAGTATTGTAGGTTTGATCCCGGTAAACAAAAAAATGCAGAGGCCAGAACTGGCCACCATGAGTGTGACCTGAAACTTGTACATCAATCCAAGGATATTGGCATGTGCTGCGGGTATCTTTGGGTTGATGAGCCAACAGAACATTCAAAGCACTTGCTCGCGCAGAGTCAGGGACACGCGCGACAGCTTGAGCGAGACGATTGTCTTCGCGGATTTTACCATTGGCCAACCGCAGCCAAGATCGATCTTCAATGCCCATGATGTTTATAAAATGCTCGCCGACTTGAACCTGCTGCGAGTCGTTAGACAGCACCCGCCAGCCCAACTTCTGGGCACAGAATTCGCGCCACTGCTTCGGATTGCTATAAAACTCATGGTTACCGGTCACGTAAAAAACACCGTAGGTAGCCTTCATGTGAGCCAGAGGCATAACAGCTCGTCCCAACTGCCGCACACTTCCATCCACGAGGTCACCGGTCACAAAAATCAAATCAGGTTTCAGTGAATTGACCGTCTGTGCTAGGCGCCGCATACGCCCACCGCCCACAAGACCTGCGACATGAACGTCCGAAAGCACGACTGCTGTTAAATTTTCAATCGCCTGAGGTAGTTGCTTGTCTACGGGTATCACTTGATACTTGAGCTTCTCCGGACGCACCACTTTGTGAATGGAACGCCAGGCCAACACTGAGGCAATTCCCAAAACAAACACAGCCAGAACTGATTCAGAGCGGCCTGAAAAATGAAGCACAGCACTGACGGGCAACGTCAGCACGCACACGAGCATCAACAAATAGGCAAAGCCCATCCAGGTGAACATGACAACTTCAAGTAGACTGCGCAGCGAGCGCGGCACAGCGCGAGCCAAAGGAAAACCAACGATAGTCATCAACCACAGGGCACCGACAGCTGACATACCGACAATCTGTTCGGTCGGTTGTAAAAATGGAGCAACCAGGCGCTGAAAAATGTACATGTGCACAAGCGTGGTGATGGCAACAAAGACTAAGATGGCAAGAACAAGCCTGAGAAACACGAAAACACCTCACAGAAAACGCTGATAGACTATCCTGAGAGGCGATTTTTGGGAATCCATAATGGGCGCGGAGGGTGCCCCGCTGGGGTCTGTTGGGGGGGCGGCAGATGGATCGGCAGGAGTCGCTGCAGCAGCCGGTGAAGCGGCAGGCGCACTCGGCTTCTTATCCTTGCGGAGGTTATCAACTGCAGCAGCATTCTTCTCGAGAATCATTTGATACGTTCGTTCCACGTTGCCTGAAATCCCCCGCACATTGACGCGATAGATTTGGCTCTTCCAGAAGAACAAACGCGAACGGATCTCGCGCGTCATCCGTTCAGGAGATGAAATCAAATCGTCGAGTTCCTGCGGCTTACTCACAACAGCACCCTCAGCGCGTTTGTCTTCAATGCGGTCGACAATTGTGTCTTCAATGTCTTTGCCTGGTGGCGTCACTAGAGCTGAAATCAGCTCAACTTTAGCAACATTAAAGTCGAGCAATTTACTATCTTTTGGAGACAGAGGCCAAATGGTGAAATAAGGCGAAAACACACGAAAGATCTCATCGTCGTTAAAGCCCGGAATCTTGCGCAACTCTTCTAGCGATTCAAGCGCAGCATTTTTCGGACGCCCTGGAACACGCCCTGGACCGTCGCCGTATTGACCAACTTCATCTCCTGTATCAGCGGAATCAATTTTATCGCGATCGATATAGTCTTTAACGTTTGCAGCAAGTCGTTTGGGTGAGTAGCCCTTTTCTTCAAGCCAGCGAGCCTCACGCGGCATCGAGAAAATCCGCAACAAAGCCTCAAAAGCAACATCTGACGAGGGCTGATAAGTAAACAAATTCAAGTTAAGCTTGGCACTCTCATTGGAGACGTCCAACACGAAGTATCCCTGAATGTTCTGTAGAGCTTCCAAAAGCCCTTCGTCGAGGCTCGCGCTGAGGTTGATTTTAGAGAGATCCTTGATGCTCTCCAGACCCTGCGAACCAATTGGAAATCCATTGAGCAGCTCTGAGAGATTCTTCCCACCCAGCTGACTCTTCACCATGGCCGGAATCGCTGCAAGTTGAGACGACAACGCAGGAGGAAGGTTTTTATTTTCGCCCACGTCGTTGACCTGTGCCTCAAGTGCAATGAGAAACAGTGCAAACTGCGCGCCGGTCAACGCAGCGGCCTCGGCACGCATACGATCTTGCTCTCCATTCGAACTGCGCACCGTGATCTGTGCCTGAAAAAAGACTTCACCCATGACAGCCATAATGACTCCCACAAGTGACAAAACAAAAATAAGCGCCATACCGCGCTGCGACTCTTGACGTCCCCGACGGCTAAAAGTGCGTTTGAAGAATTGCTTTAACAGGGGTATTTTTGGTCCAATTTTCATTGCACCCACCCTGGCTCAGCCTTCGCCTCTTTCAGATCCGGCTGTCCTGCACTGTACATCAGATAAACAATTGTGCTGAGCGCCATGGATGGTCTTTCAGTGGCCACGCTCGAAGAGTTCTCCTGCCGTGCCTGCTTTACAAGATCATCTTCGGGCATGAAGACTGACAATTCGACTTTCACCATTTTTGGGAGCCGCTTGCCATAGTCACTGCGCTCTGTGTTCCACTCCGGAACGAAATCTTGACCATTCCAGGCGGTGAATTTTAGCTCTTTGAGGTCGTTAACAAGCACCTGTGTCGTTCCCGTGATCACGGCATCGTCTGAGACCTTTTTCACCGAAGGGTCAACAATCCGGACAAGCTGTTTGACCGAAGCCGAAGACTCACTTTGCCGACAGACTTCCGATGGCGCCGAAAGATCAGGACACACGAGGTACTGTGCATATGCCAAATTCGATTCTGCACGATTAGCCATGAGTGATTGATGTGCCTGGGTCATCAGCAGAAGACGCGGGCTACTGTTGAACACAAAAAGTGGACGGCCGATCACGTCACTGTTCGAACGCGCGACTTGCTCTTCGTTGCCACTCAGCAAATATGCATGCCTGAGGTCGTCGGTGAGGCGCATCATGGCAGCATGTGCTGCATGAATTGCTTCATTCGAACGTTGCAGTTTATTGCGCGTGTCGAGCTGATTGGTCAGGGCGTTTACGGCATACAGAGACAACGAGGCAAGAATGCCAATTGCAATAATGATTTCGATAAGCGTGAAGCCCGATTGTTTATCCCGTTGCATCTGTTGAGCATCTCTCTGTTGCTTACTCATTGGGTCAGCCCCGGGATTCCAATATGCACAGCTTTGCGGTCAATCAGCAACAAGCCCAATTCCGTGGAACGCTGGCTTTCACCGTCTTTCCAAAGCGCGGACAATTTTATGCTCCGATAAATATCTTTGGGAAGCTGTGAATCGAGCAATTCACCGAATTGTTTAAACTGCTCGTTGCCTCCCTCCTCGGCCCCTCCCCCTGCAACATTCATCCCAAGATTCATGGAGACCTGAAGGAACTTCGAGGCACTGATCAAAGCCTGTTTGTTCGTATATTGGAAGCTAATGCTTTCCTTATCGTCCCCGTTGAGCTTCAGCGACGGGGGTTGAGATGAATTGGTCGGCAGAGCCTTCACTCCGCGCACATCGACGATGTATTCGATTTGCGATGCGAGCGAACGCAATGCCCAAGTTGCTTGAATATTGGCCTTATTGTTGCGCGCCACAGAAAGTGCACTCGCCTGTACGCCAACGATCTGCGAAAACACAGTCACCAGAATTCCAATAGCAAGAAGTGATTCAAGCAGAGTGAAGCCGGCCGAATGGCGCAGAGTTTTAGCGCTCGCGGATAAATTCGGCTTCTTGTAGTCCTTCAAGGATACTGCTCCGGCCCGACAAAGAATCCAAAGCCAGAGTGTTTTTGGGACTTCTCTCATCCAGTCCACCCCCCTCCGGAAGCTGCGAGGCAAGTTGAATCTGCGCACGGATGGCCTCTCCCCAAGGGAAAAAATAAATGAAAGCCGTTTCACCATCCCGAAGTTCAGTAAAGCTGGCGGCGCGCTGCATCCCTTCGGTGGCGACACTCCAGAATAATAAACCAGTTGGCAGTCTGCGTCGTGTCAGAATCGCATCTTCTATTTCAGTCCATTTCGCTTCTTTGAGACTACCTCGCTGTGCCACCAAAATCGAACGAACGGAATAGCTCCGCTCTGAATTGCCACCCCCTGCCTTACGCACTTCCGAGGCCGCACGTTCAAGTTCCTCCAACAAGCGCGCACGGCTGTCTTCCAGCCGCTGTTCTGAGGCGGAACGATCGATGCTTTGTGCCGACGGACGGCCATTGAAACCAGGAGGCGCAGCCTCAACCCAATACTCGCTGGTTTTGAGGTTGAGAACCAAACGATTGATACGACCGCTCAGCACAGCGTTGTCGTAGGTCGCGCGGAGAGTACCAGAGAGTTCACGCAGAGCCATAGACATGCGTGAACCGATGGTGAGGCCAATATTTGGCAGGATGACCGCAGCCACGGATCCAAAAATTCCGAGCACAAGAATGATTTCAAGCAAAGTAAAGCCCGCTTGACGAGAGCACCGCCGCGATTTGTTCATACCTGAACGAAACTTCACGACCTTCTTCTCCTCAAGCGGGCATCAAGCCTTCACAACGATTACTGGTTCGACTGCCCACCTTCGCCGGCACCTGCAGCTGGTGCAGCCGCAGCTTCCACTTCACGGCCATTCAGGAAAGCGACGTCATCTTCGGTTCCCGATTGGCCATCAGCTCCAGCCGAAACAAGCTTGTTACCTTTGGCAGTAAGCTCGTACTCAAACGGATTATTCCAAGCATCTTTGATGTCATCTTCAGCTGTGAAATAAGGACCGCCCCACTTGGCACTGGAACCTGGGTTGGTCATGAGTGACTGCAAGCCATCTGCAGTCGAGGGAAAACTACCCACATCAGATTGATACTGCAGCAGCTTGGCTTGAATGTTGGCGGCCTTGACACCGGTCTCTTTGATTTTCGCCTTCGCACCACCGGAACCAATACCTCCCACAAGCACTGCCATCAGTGTTCCCAAAATGCCGAGAACAATGACGATCTCAAGAAGAGTAAAACCAGCCTGCGACGCCGAGCGACCACTTGCAACACGAAACTGACCCAAAAACCGCGAACCAAACTTATTCATCATGACAGATCCCTCACTTCTAAGTTCATCATCTCAAACTGTTCATCGCCTGCATCATAGGACCAAGGACGGACATCACCATCAGCATTACAATGCCCGCAATCATCACCATCATCAATGGATTGATGAGCTTGGTTGTCGCCTCAATCTTGTAATCGACTTCATCATCATATGCTTCCGCAATATTCGCAAGCATCTCTTCCAGACGCCCGGTCTTCTCGCCTGTGCGCAACATATGCACAACCATGACGGGAAAACGGTTGGTCTTCTCAATTGCAGCAGCCAGCTTCTCACCATCCTGAACACGCTTAATGGATTCGTCGATGGCATCCTCGAGCACTGCGTTGTCTACAACATTGCGGGTCAGTTGCAGACCCTCAACAATACGCACGCCAGAGCTTAAGACCGTTGAAAGGGTCTTTGAAAATAGGGACACCGCAACCCGCTGTACCAGCGGACCAAAGACAGGCATCGTGTATGTGAATTTATCGAACTGCCGCCGACCCTTTGGAGTGGCTTTCCAACGGAAAAATGCAAACACGGCCAACACCATCGCAATAACAACAAGCCACCATCTATCCTGAAGCCAGGCTGAAATGTTGTTGAGCATTATGGAATACCAAGGAAGGTCAACATTGAGTGTCGAGAACGCTTTGGTAATTTTCGGCAAAACATTCACAAACAAATAAAGCGTCACGCCAATCGCAACGACTATCATAATAGCAGGCATAATGAGCGCACCGACAACCTTACG
Organism: Betaproteobacteria bacterium; assembly: GCA_016868315.1. Lineage (GTDB taxonomy): Bacteria > Bdellovibrionota_B > Oligoflexia > Silvanigrellales > Silvanigrellaceae > RFOM01. Next base: position 117,035 of record VGHE01000002.1, on the reverse strand, counting down.
CTTGATGCCAATCTGCCAGGCTGTGAATTCCGCCAAGCGGCGCAGCACCACAGGAAGCGCTCCTGCCTTCTCAGCCGCCGCCAACATGTTCACATAGACGTTGGGAAAAATATCGGGAAACTCTTTGTGCGCATCGGAGAGGGAACGTCCCTCCGAAACCGACTCTCGAATTTTTGAATAAACCACGCGCAGCTTTGGACTTTCAACCTGCTCAGAAATAGAGCGCAGTGCCTCAGAAACATCGACCGCAGCTCTGGTTAGAATGGCAAACTGTTTGGTCGCAATTGCCAGTTCTTCGGGAGTGACTTTCTTCTCGTTGAGGCGTTCCAGTAAACTTTGCCCGCCACCCACCGAGCTTGAGCCGACAGCCTGTGTTTTTATGTCGATGACAAGAATATTCTGGCGACGCAATTTGAGTTTCGCATCTTTCAGCGAATCAGCGTCGACAGTCGCCTTTATTTTTTTACCTGTCTGCGCGTTCTGTCCAGTATAGACAAAAACCGGCATCGTTCTTTCCTCAAAATTAAATCAGGCTGTGAAAAAACTATTCATCGACCTGAGTCTTGTTCAACGCCTCATCCAGAGTCGTTTCACCATTCAGAAACCGCTCGGCTGCCGAGTCGCGTAGGGTCATCATACCACGACTCATGGCAATCTTACGCAAAGCTGCACCATCAACGCTCTTCACAATCTGCTGACGGATGGACTCATCAAAGACCAAAAGTTCATAGATACCGGCACGGCCAGAGTAGCCGAGATTCTTGCACGAAGAACATCCGTTTACACGGGCACGATACAGCTTTTTGCCCACTGCACGCTCGGGAGCAATGTTGAGCAATGCGAGCTCCTCGGGCGTATGGGTCGCCAGTTCACGGCATGTAAAGCAGACCTTCCTCATCAGACGCACAGCCAGCACTCCAAGTACCGTTGTCGTAATTTGGAAGGGCTCAACCCCAAGGTCAGCCAAACGAGTCACACTCGAGGCTGTGTCGTTTGTGTGCAGAGTGCTCAGCACAAGGTGACCCGTCATGGCCGCTTGCACAGCAATCTGCGCCGTTTCGGAGTCGCGAATCTCACCAATCAGAACCACGTCTGGGTCCTGGCGCAGAATCGAACGCAGACCTGCAGCAAAGGTCAGACCGGCCTTCTCGTTCACCTCGACCTGCCCTACACCGGGCAGAGCAACTTCGACGGGGTCTTCAACAGTAATGATATTAATATCTGGCTTGTTGATATGCATCAACGACGAAGCCAAGGTCGATGTTTTACCGGAGCCCGTTGGCCCCGTAACAAGAACAATACCGTGCTTCGAGTGAATGAGGTGTTCAAAAGGCTTGAAGACCTTATCGGGCAAACTCCCAGCGAGTTCACGCACACCGGAGCTCTTATCGAGGATACGCATCACGATGCGCTCGCCGAATTTAGTTGGCAGCGAGCTCACACGAACGTCACAGTCACGGCCACCCACGCGAAGGGAAATTCGACCGTCTTGCGGAATTCGGCTCTCGGCAATGTTCAGCTTACCGAGAATCTTGATGCGTGTGGAAATATTGGCTTGATACTTTTTCGGGATAACGCGCACTTCACGCAACGCACCGTCGATACGGAATCGCACCGAGACCCGATCTTCAAACGGCTCAATGTGAATATCAGATGCCTTCTCACTGATTGCACGGCGAATAATGGTACTCACCTCGCGTCGAACAGGGGCATCCTCGGTGTCGTGCAGAAGGTCGGTTGCTTCCTCTAGACCTGCGAGATCGTCGCCGTCGTCTGAGGCCAAACCCTGCGTGGACTCCCGCGACATATCCTGACGCTCGAACACACTGTTGATAGCTGATTCGATGGTTGCCTTTGGGCACACCACGCGAAAGATGTTGCTCCCAAGAATAAGACGTAGATCGTCGACTGCAGAAATATTTAGAGGGTCGTGCACAGCAACCGTTACACCGGTGGCGTCACGAGAAATGGGCACAATTAGGTTCTGCGAACAGAAACTAATGCTGAGATCTCGAACCAATTCCGCATCGATTTCGTTGATGGGCAATTGGTCTAGATAAGGTAGTTCGAGCTGAATGGCCAGACCTTGGAGAATGTCCGATTGGTCGACCAACTCCGATTCAATCAGAATGGCACCCACCTTTTGTGTTCCGCCACGCTGTGCCTGAATCCTGAGAGCCTCGCGCAACTGTTCTTCGGTGATCTTCTTCCGCTCAACGAGAATCTCACCCAGAGTCCTCTGACCGAAGCGCTGTGGCATAGACTGTGTGACTTGGCCTGGTCCCGCCTCGCCCGAAGTGTTATTCACTTTCGCTTTGTTGAGAACCGAAAAAATCGGATCTGCAGTTTGCGCCTTCTCCATAACTCGACCTCACTCTCCGGCAGGAGCTGGTGGTGGTGGTGGTGCAGATGGTGCTGAGTCGCCACCGCCTCCGCCTCCGCCTCCGCCGGCTGCACCAGGAACAATAATTGGGTTACTGTCGTTACTCGGCAATGGTTTATTTTCCTCAACTTTCTCCGTTGCCGCCGCAGGAGCAGCGCTCTTCACATCGGTGCCGGTGCTCGCACCAGCATCAGAGCTTGACGCATCTGAAGGCTTCTTAGGAACCCGACCTTCATCAAGCGTGCGCAGACGCTTGAAGACATCCTTTTTCCTATAATTACTTCCATAAAATGCTTCAAGAAACTCGTTACGTGCTTCAACCTTTTTGTAATAAATCTTCTCAAGATCGTCCGATGAACGAACAACATGAGGGGTCAGGAAGATCATCAAAGTGGTCTTGGCCTTTGTTGTCGACGAGTTTCTAAACAACCAACCAATGATTGGAATGTCGCCGAGCAAAGGAACCTTGTCTTTGCCGTCGATTTCAAGGTCACGCTGCAAACCGCTGACCACAATGGTCTGTTGGTTCTGGACTGTCACCTTGGTATTGAAAGAGCGCTTGTTGGTTTGCTCTGGACGGTTCTCTGAGTTGCGGCGACCAAAGCTTTCGGCTTTGATTTGAACTTCCATGCTCACAAAGTCAGCTTTAGAAATTTGTGGCTTGATCTTTACACCGAGGGTTGCATCGAGAGTTTCGATTTTCTGGGTACGCACCTTGGTCGTAGGATCTTCCTGATTGATGAGAATGTTCTCACGTTCTGTGGCCTCGAAGGTCGATTCCTCGTTGTCTGCCACAAGCAAACTCGGCGTTTGCAACACGTTCGAATTGCTGTCCTGCTTTAGAGCGAAAATAAACGCACCAGGCGACAATTCGATTCCACCAATCTTGACCTTTTTGCTACTCAGAACACCCAAGAGGGCTTGAGAAGGAATGGCCTTGCTGAGCAAATCCGTTTGTTCGCTGGTACTTGCGTTCGGGTTTGTGATCGCGAACGGTGCCATTCCACCTGGCTTCCAGCCCAGCGGTGTGTTGATCTTTCCGTTTGCTGCAGTTGCACCGGCGAGGAACGAAGTCGAGAGTGACATCTGGTTGCCAAGGTTCACGTCAATGATGTCGGTCTCAACATACACTTGGTCGCGACGCTTATCGAGCTGACGGATAATTGCGTCAACCTCATTAAACGTTGCTTTAGAGCCTTGAATGATGAGTGAGTTGGTGGCTTTGTCGGAGGTGATTTTAACACCACCCAGGTCGGCAGTGGCACTGCCACCAGCCGCAGGAACCGCAGGTGCGTTGTTGTTGGTCGCTCCGCGGCGATTGCGCAACGATGCCGTGCCCTGCGCGAGTGCCTGCAAGGTTCCTGCGAGCTTTTCGGCATCCGCGTAGTCGAGTGGACGCACGTGAATCTGAGCCTGCGTTCCAGCATCGTCAAGTGGCCGATCGAGGCGAGCTACCAGGCGAGCAACATCATCGAGACCGCGTGGTGGGCCAATCAGAATAAGGCTATTCGTGCGCTCATCCACAATGACTTTCTGAAGATACAGAGCGCCACCGCCCCCGCGCGAACCAAAGACGTCCTGAACCTTCTTACCGATGTCGTTTGCATCGGTGTTCTTGATCGGAAGAATAGCTACTTGTGGCTGATTGCCCTTCACGTCGAGCAGGCGAATGATTTCAAGCAAGCGGCGAATCTTGTGCCCCGTGTCGGAAACAATCAACGAGTTGGTGGTCTGGAAGGGGACCGGGTTCGATTCGCGCAAAATGGTTCGCAACTGATTTGAAACCGTCTGCGCATCAATGTAGCTCAGGGGAATGATTTGCGTGATGATTTCATCGGTCATAGGCGCCCAGCTGGCACCATAGAAAGTCTTAATGTTGGATGCTGTCGCCTGCCGGGTCGGGACAATTTTGATTGCCTTTCCGGTGTCAACCGTTGTGTAACCAGCAACGTTCAACGCACTCAAGAAAGCTTGGTATGCTTCTTCTTTGGTGACCTGTTGTGGCGAAATGATCGCAACCTTGGCTCCCGAAGAAACACCCTGGCCAAGAATAAAGTTTTTGCCTGTCCACTGCGAAACAGCCTTGATGATATCCTTGATCGGCGTGGGTTCGGGGAAGTCAATACTCACCAATTCCTGACCACGGGGCACCTTTTTCGCAGGAATGCTTGCCTTGGGTGCAGAAGGTGTTTTGGGCTTGCTGCTCCCTGAAGAGCTGCCACCACCCGAGTCAAAATCACCACCACCATCACTCGGCGGGAAATCGTCAACCGGCGGAGGATTGTCCTCTGGTGGTGGAGGAGGAGGCGGCGGAGGAGGCGGAGCATCTTGTGCCTGGGCATGGATCGGATTTATGGGAATGATGTCTGATCCCCCAGCAACTGCAAACAACGCAACTGCAACCGGAGTCGCCCTTTTCATTATTCCTGCAGCACGATTCCCATTTTTCATGATCATTTCACCCGCACGATTCGAGTAATTGGTTCACCATTTCGAACAATATTTATAGTTGTTGTGCGCTCTTCCTGGAGCGACTGATAGAGCTTAAACCCTTGTCCTGGATCCTTGAGGCTTACACCATTAACTTCTGTCACAACATCTCCGTTCTGAATCTGGATACGATCAAACAGACAGCTTGTGGCAATTGATATCATCTTAAAGCCCTGCATCTTGCCGGCGGAGTCAATGTCCGGAATCAACTTCGCACAGTTTAATATCGTGGCGAATCCTGGACCAATCTCTTGGGAAATGAATGCAGCGTCAAACTCAAACTCTTTCGACTCACCTGCTGGCTTGGTGGAACCTGGCGATGACTCACCACCCAGGGATGCTGTGTCGCGGTTACCGTAGCCACTGATTGCAACACAAACTTTAGTGTTACCTTTGCGCAGCTCGAGACGACCACGCTCAACTTTGTAAACTTCATAGTCTTCATGGTCTATGATGGCATCACCGGGCTTATAGATATCTGCGTCGGCGATTTTTGGGTCTTTTAGAATAACAAAACTCTTATTGGGATCACCAGTGAAAATCGTCCCGTTGATGGACACTGGAATCTCGCCACTCGTGCAAGGCTCCTTTTCAAAGTCAATGCTCAGATCCTTGCGCACGGTCTTCGCTTCATCTTTATTAAGCTCGGGTGCCAGCTTACCATCAGCATTAAAAAGATTGCGTCCAAGGATATCTTTCTTAAACGAACCGGTATTCGCCAGCTGAGGACTCCCCAAAGCCACACCGCCGAGCATCCGGGGTTGCTCGGAAGAATCATCAGATCCTGCCCGAGTGGCTTTCTTTTTTGTCTTTGCAGTGTCGGTTCGAGTCAGCGACAAGATTCCATTGGCTGCAAAGGTACTTATTGAATTGGCAAGAAAAAATGAGACCACCAGAACGGCAAGAAGCCCCTGGATCATCTTCCAGTTGAAGCGCCGTAGGACAGGCAAAAGCGTGACCTGAAACCATTGCCCGAAAGCCAAAGTCCAATTGAACAGTTTGGTTTTCAGTTGCGTAAAGGACTTCGACTGAGAGAGGCGGCGTGCAGCAGAACCAGCTCTGCGCCCACCCGACAAACGCAGACGCAGAGTCTGTGCAAGTTCGCGTATGACCTGCTTTAGGCTTCTCTTCTGCTTTGGTTCGTACCAACGACCACTCATTCATTTCACCTGAATCTTGAGAGGCACGGCAACACCGTTGCGCTTCAGCATCAATTCAATACCAGCCTCATTGCGTAGCGAGTTTAGCGTTTGTATAGCTCGTGCTGCATCATTCAAATCAATGCCATTGATTTGCTCCACCACATCGCCATCTTGAAATCCCATTTTTTCATAGACGCTATCAGGCCGAATACGGGTGAGCACGAAACCCTTCACTTCTCCGTTCACAAGGTTCGGGCTAGCCTTTGCATCTTGCAGTGTCTTGGCCATATCGGTGCCCAAAGCTTTATCGACCCAGCGGCGGTCGGCAACGATATTGCCATCCTTGCTGCGTGCAAATCCTGATTCAACAAACTCATATGCACCTGTGCCGCCCGAAGCCTGAGGCGCAGCCGATCGAGAACGAGCCTGATTTGGAACACGGCGCTTAACAACCTCAGGCTGTTGTAGTTCGAGGAACTCAGGGCAACCCGTTCCACCACGCAGGAACAAGACCTTGTCTCGCTGAATATCGACAATCTTCGCATCACCCGGCACGTAGTCATTCAAGACAAAAGTATCAGCCTGCTTGGTCGCTGCCGACTCCAAAAGCACCAGGCTTGTTTCTTTGGTGCCACCATAAATAACACCAGTGAATCGCAACGGAAGATCTGATTTGGAAGCAGTACACACCGCTTGCAAATTTGCGTCTTTTACGACTTCTTCTTTCTGCTCAGAGTTGAATAAATTGCGTTTCCAAACGGCTTTGAAGTCGTCTGGCTTAAGCGAGTCGGTTGCCTTCACAAGAACGACAGCACCTGTCTCGGAACGCGCAGGATTCGTCGATTTAATCTCTACAAAGAGAACGTATCTAATGAGAGCATAGTTCGCTGCAGCCGACGCGAAAATGGTTCCCGCAATAATCGAAAACCATTTGAGGATAGTTGAAAATGGAGGAAACGTTGCTTGAGACAAATCAAGCTTTTGCTGGATTGTCTCACTAAAATTTTTAAACCAACTGTTTATCCTCTGTCCCACAAAACTCCCATGACCCAGAGTGATTATATAACCTTATCATGCCACGAGCCCCGAATCTCGAGAATGTTCCCTTATCACCTTCCTGACGCGGCCAAATTTGCAGCAGCTCGTTCGTCAGGCTCTTGACGTGGTGCCAGAATGCACCGTCGGATGGCGAAAAAACTGGGACGATACAAAAGCGGTCAAATTGGAACGCGCCGGCGTTTGTAGGTGCTGCAAAGGACATTGTCATGGAAGAATTGCGCATCCGTCCTCTGTCTGTAATTTTGGTTCTTGCCGCCCTCTTTGTTTTTGTGGTGGTGGGAACATTCATTTTTTCAGACTATCGCCTTGCACTCGCCGTCAACGTAACAGCTCTGTCGCTGCTTGCTGCTTGGTTCTGGAAAAGATGCAACCAAATCGCACAAAGTGCGACGGTTGAGCTCGACCGCCTCGCCGAAAGTGCTGCTGCATCACTGCGTGCGGAAGTCGTTTCGGAAATCGAGACGCGCTACAAGCGCCGCATGGCTGAGCTTGAAAATGAGCTCAGAGACTTACGGACCGCCAATGCCCCAGCAGACAATGAGCTTGCGCGCTACAAAGAAGAGCAAGAGCGACTCCGTTCTGAATTGGATCGCCTTGAAAGAGACCTCATCTCATCGAAGAGTGAAAACCAGAAGCTCGAATCTGATTTGGCACAGGCCAACTCCAAGGGCACGGTTGCAGCACTTCACCTTCACGAAATTCGCGAAAGTGCCCAAAACCAAATCAAGGAAGCGCGTGAGTCGGCAGAGCGCGAAATCTCGGAAATCCGCCTTCAGTGTGAAGACGACCTTAGACTTGCGCATCAGATCCGTGATGCTGCGCTTGCCGAATTGCAGGAGACCCGCGACCTGCGCGACCAAGCCATCCAACAGGCCTGCCTTCCACTGCAAGAACAACTCGACACACTCAACAAGAGCCACGCTGAAGAATTAGAAACCATGAAGAACTCGGCAGAAGAGCGTGTTCTTCTGGCTGTCCAATCCCTCGAACAGGCACGTAAAGAGGCGGATTCAGCCATCGAGCTCGCCCGAGCACGCGCACAGGCTGAAATTGAACGTGGCAAAGAAGAAACCAATAGAACTTTAATACAACTACAGACTGAGAACTCATCACTCAAGGCACAGGCTGAACGTGAACTCGAGGCTCTCAAATCAAGTCAGAAGAAAGAGCTCCAGGATGCCTACCAGCGCGGCCGTCGCGAAGCAGAGGAAATGAAAGCTGGATTGCTCAACGATGCGCAAATCGCATTTGAGGCTGCGCTGCGAGAGGCGGAATTTTCTCGTGATGCAGCACAACGCGAATTGGATCGGCTGCGCGAGCAGACCAAAACAGACGTGGAAAGACTTCGCGAGGTCTATACTCGAGAAGTCGAGCGCAGCCGCGAGTCAGCCGCTCGCGATGTTCAGCAGGCAGCCGACTTTGCACGGCGCGACTATGAGCAATTGAGCCAGGATTTCGATAATGCACGCCGCACCTGGGACGATGAAAAGAGTTCCTTTACCGAGCGTATCGAACAGACACGTCGCACATGGGAAGAAGAGAAAACCCAGTGGAGCGAGAAGTCCGAGTTGGCACGCAGAAACTGGGAAGAAGAGCGTAGCCTCTTGAATCAGAAGTGTGAATTAGCCGCGCAGAACGCTGCAACACTCCAACAACAGATTGGACAGTTCCAACAGCAAATTGTGCAGCTCCAAGCGGAGGCAAGTGCCGCTCGCATTGCTGCAAAAGCCACCGTTACGACACAGGTGCATCAGCGTACCCAGGAAGAGCAGAACCAGAAACACACCTTCCAGGCAAACCAGCAAGAGTACGAAACCAAGATTCAGACCCTCAACAAGTCCGTTGAATTCTGGAAACTCGAGGCCGACAATCTGTCACGCCGCTTGCAGCAGCAGAAAAAAGAATTCGACAATCTCAACCGCTCACTCGAAAGCCGGGCGCAATCTGCGAGCACACGCTTTCAGGAGCTGTCCGGACGCCTGGCACGGATTCAGGGTGAAGTGAACGTTCACGAACAGAGCGTTTCTGAGCAGCAACGCCTCCTTCAGGAGATGGTGGCACTCATCCCAGAAATTTCGCACCAGCTTTTTAAAGTGACAAAGCAAACAGAATCAAGTGCCATCGAGATTGGCGACAAAGTGCGCTATATCTACGAAAAAGCTCAAGAGCACCTGGTTGAATCGCACCAGATTTCAGCGCAGTTCACCGGTGGCCGGAGTTCACCCTCGAGCACAAGCCTGAGTGAAGTGATTCACAAGAGTCTAGGCTTGCTGCGTGAGATGATCTCAATGCTTGAAGAAAATTCACAGCTCAATGCCGTTTCGTCGCGCTCTATCGAACAGATTCTCGTTAGCACAACGGAAATCAACAAAATCAGCGACGAGATTCAGTATATCAGCGACCAGACCAACCTTCTTGCCCTGAATGCCGCCATCGAAGCTGCCCGGGCAGGCGAACATGGCCGTGGGTTCTCCGTTGTCGCCGAGGAGGTTCGAAAGCTCTCGGATCGCACGAGCGTAGCCTCGAACAGCATTATTAAGATTGTCGGTAAGGTGAACTCAAGCATCCGCGACATGAGCAAGAACCTCCTCGACAGTATTAAAAAGAACTCCGAGAAGAAGTCGCACGTCGACCAAGCCGTCAGTGAGCTTGTACAGATTGCTGAAGACAGCACAGAGGTCTTCACTAAACTCATTGCCAATGCGGTCACGAGCTCAGAGAGCGTAGCCAAGAGCATCGACCAAATCGTACTGAGCCTTCAGTTCCAGGACATCACCAAGCAACAGATCGAAAATGCAATGCAGCCACTTGAGCGCATCAAGATCAACGTTGAGGAACTGCTCACTCGGGTCGGCTGCAGGGAACCTACCCTCACAACACTGAGCGCAGCCTCCACTGTGTCGCCGGCAAGAGCCGAACCGAGCACGACCGTCACGACTCTGACAGCAGGGCAAAGTGGTTCCATCAGCAGCAACAACCCCGCGTCAACACGGGTGGCTCCCCCCAGAAGTTCGCAAAACAATGAAGAACAGGATTTATCAAAAGGCGAAGTGATTTTTTTCTAAAAACAAAAACCTCTGGGGCGGCGACCTGATCGTGCTTGTCATCCGTCTCGCCTCCTGTCATACTGACCGAGCAATCCAAAAAATATAAAAAGATTCGGGTGGTCTGTAGTTCAAGGATGAATTGCGGTTGCTCGTGGTTCTGGAACCTTTAAGTCCGCAGGGAGCGGGGATGAGGAGATTCTCGTGAGCGTAGTGTCCGCACTATTGGGCTCAAGCACTGTCATTCGCCATGTGCAACACCTAATCATGAAGGTGGCAGAAGCGGAGGCGCCAGTCCTGATTACCGGTGAAGCCGGGACAGGCAAAGAAATAGTGGCGCGTGCCATTCATGAGAAGTCATCGCGTGCAGCGGGGCCTTTTGTCCCCGTGAAATGCGGTACTATCGCGGATGACCTCCTCGAGGCAGAACTTTTCGGTCACGAGAAGGGCGCGTTCCCTGGTGCAAACCAGGCGCGTGAAGGTCGCCTCGCGATCGCCGATGGCGGCACGCTGTTCATCGAGGAAGTGTCGAAGCTCTCGGCTCGTCTACAAATGGCGTTGATGCGCGTTCTGACAGAGGGAACCTACTCTCCTGTCGGTTCACAATCGACACGCACATCGAATGTGCGCATCATTTGCTCGACAAGCGTGAACATCGACCTCGCTGTCCGCGAGAGAAGCTTCCGCGAAGACCTGTACTATAGACTGGCAGGTTGTGCTGTTTATATTCCGCCGCTGCGTGAGCGCCGCGAGGATATCGCACCGCTGGTCGAGCACTACATTCAGAAGTTCAACCAGGCTAAAGGCAAGTCCATTTATGGCGTAGCTCCCGACGCTATGAGCGCCTTGTTGCAACACACATGGCCGCACAACCTGCGCGAATTGGAAAATCTCATCGACCGCATCGTAGTTCTTAAGAACTCCGGCAGCATCGAAGTGAACGACCTTCCGCCGCGCCTGCGTAACCTCGTGACCGACAACATCGACACGTTCTTCGAGCGGATGCAAATGCCCCAGATGCAGAAACCACAGCATCAAGGCAATGCCCAGCCCGCTCAGCAACGCCCGATGAACCAGAACATGATGCAGCATGCGCCTAACAACTACCGGGTACCTGCACAGCAGAACATTCCAGTGACTCCAACCATGAACTACATGGGACAGAACCGGAATCCTTCCGCTTACAACCCGATGTACAATAATCCGGGCAACTTTGGTTCGGGAATGTCCTCACAATACGATGAGAACACCGAAATCGAACAGTTTATTAAGAAGGATATCGACCTTGGCAGCGGTATCGACTTCTACCGGGTCGTGGAAGAGTTCGAAAACCGTTTGATTGCAGAAGCACTGCGCCGCACGAACCACAACAAGAACCGCGCTGCTCAGCTGCTTTCGATGAACCGCACAACGCTCGTTGAGAAGCTCAAGAAGCGCGCTGCCTCGAGCAACGTCAAGGTTGAACCAGGACGCGTGAAGCGTAACCCGGCCTTCACTATCTTCGACGGCTTGGGAAGTGAGTCGCCTGAATTCGACTCCATCGAGTACATTGGTCATCCGGGCAAAGAAAACTACTCCGACCTAGATTGAGCTGGGTTGCTGTTAAGAGTGACGAAAGAGGGTTCCAAGTGACCCTCTTTTTTCATTTCTCGACGAGTTTTTGACTCATTTCCTCAGTTTGCCCTTCCGCATCTCCACACCATTACAAAAAACGTGCATAATTGCAGACGAAAGATTGGCCTAAAGTGTGAGGTAAAGACATGAACAAGAATGCATTGCTTGGGTTCGGTGGAATCGTCATCGGTGGTCTAATTGGTTTTGGTCTTGCGCGTGGTCCATTGTCCGGAGGCATCGGCGTCACAAAAGCCGAAGCACCTGCTGGATGCGATGCAAACCTGCACGCAAGCTTCGAAGGCTCGGTGATTGCAGTTGGCAACCAAACGGTTGTTGGCGCTGAGCTTCCTGAAAATGTCAGAGCAGAGCTCTACGAATTGACCTCGCAGAATTATCTCCGTGCACGTGAACTTCTCGAAGCATATGCGGCTCGTTTTGCTCTCGCAAAAGAAAAAGGCGGCATGGTTAATCCTTCGAAGATTCCAGAATTGGCAGATCTCCTGTCCGACAAGAAAGTCACCGACCAGGATGTGCGCAGCTTTTATGAGTCTCAGAAGAAGAGCTTTCCTCCGAACATGACATTTGAAACACTCCAAAAAAATCTGCGCATTCACCTTGAAACTCAGCGCAACCAAGATGGTATTCGCAAGACCATAGCTTCTCTGCGTGACAAGAAAGCCTACCAGCTCATGCTGCCTAGCCCTTGCGGCCCACGCGTGGCAATGGACTTCGCCAAGTTCCCAACTCGTGGCGATGCAAATGCAAAGGAAACTCTGGTTGCTGTGGGCGACTTCTTCTGCGCATCTTGCCGCTACTTCAAGAGCGACCTAGAAAACTTCCTCGACAAACACCGCGACACAATCCGCTACACGCAGGTGATTACCACCGAAGACGTAAAAACTCCGATGGCTCAACTCGCTGCGGGCGCGTACTGCGCAAAACGCCAAAGCAACGATGCTTTCTGGAAGTACTCTGAACGTGCATACAACACCCCCTACTACCTTCTCCAGAAGAGCGCAGGTGTGGATGAAGTGCAGAAACAAGCCATCAAGACTGCCACAGAGGCAGGCCTCGACGCCAAGGCATTCGAGAAGTGCATGACAAGTGGCGATGGTATGGATGAGCTGACTTCAGTTGTGAACAACCTGAAAGCGTCCGGCGCCGACAAGACACCGACCTATATCGCTAGCGGCCGTCGCATTGTGACTCCAAACAACCCGGCAGTTCTGATTGACGTTCTGACGCAATCATTCCCCGGCGCTGTGCGCACAACCAACGACAACTCAGCAAGTGCGAAAGACAAGGCGCCTGTGGCGAAGTAAGGATGGATTGGTGGGCCTGGAGGGACTTGAACCCCCAAATCGTCGTGTTATGAGCACGCTGCCGTAACCATTTAGCTACAGGCCCAGCACTCAGACGCTAAACCAGCCACTGTTACAGGTCAACATCATGAGCGCCCTCGAGGTCAAACCGACCCGAGGGCGCTTTGCATTGCCGACAGGCAGACTCGAGCTGTGAGCGAATCAAAACCATCAACTATCTGACCTTCGGGACGCAGCGCATGCGCCTTCAATGAGGCGATAGTCATCCACCGCGAACCGCTGCTTTCCTGTGGCTCAAAATCGACTTGGCGCGTATCCGCTTGAAAGACAAACACCGCATCGTAATGGACGTGTGCAGGCTCAAGCGCTGTCGCCTTAATCTCAAACCTCTGAAAGAGGTGAGGACACGACGCAGCCGAGGCTTGCTCTGCGCACAGGTGCGGAGGAATAACTTCAACCGCAGGGAGTCCTGTTTCCTCGAAGCATTCCCTCAGTGCAGAGCGCAGCAGATGCCAATCACCATCTGCATGACCTCCAGGATAGACCCACTCTTTGATCTTCTTGTGGAATAGAAAAAGAAGCTCGCTCCGATCGGGGCTCAGGACAACTGACGAAGTTGTGAGGTGTGCTGGCAATGTCTCTCGCATGTTTGCACGAATATTCAGCAGAAGCTGCTCTAGTTCGGGGCTCTCTGCTCCAGTGCGCTTCAAAAACGAAAGGATGAGCGGCCTAACCTGCTGCTCGAAGTTTTCAAATGTATCTCGAGCGAAGAACGGATGCATTTTCAAATCATTTGCACTAAACAAGAATGAAGCCATTCCACGTCACCCGAAAGGAAAGTTATGACCAGCAAACCATTTACAGGGGTTCTCACCGCACTGGCAACTCCCTTCAACCCAGACCTTTCGGTAGACGTAGCCGACCTCAAGAAACTTCTCAAACTACAGAAAGACAGCGGCCTGCATGGCGTGGTTGTGTGCGGCACAACCGGCGAAAGTCCAACTCTGAACCTGGCTGAAAAAGAACTTTTGGTATCCACAGCACTCGAATTCCAATCAAACACGTTCAGGATTTATGTGGGTACGGGCTCGAATTCAACAGCCGAAACCATAGAAACCTCGCGCCACTTTGCCAACTTCAAAGCACACAACCAGACTCCCGCGGGTGTCATGGTGGTCACCCCCTACTACAACAAACCAACCCAAACCGGCCTCACCGAGCACTTCGTGGCCGTTGCACGTGCTGTACCAAACACGCCCGTATGCCTATACAACGTCCCAGGCCGCACAGGCTGCATACTGCAGCCCAAAACACTCGTAAATATTGCTCAGTCCTGCACGAACGTGGTTGCCATCAAGGAGGCCGCTGGTGATGTGCGTGTCATAATTGAAATGAGCCTTGCCCTGCGGGAGGCTCAGCTCGCCGAGCGCGTGAGTATTCTAAGCGGTGATGACCCCACCTTTGCACCGGCTTTGCTCTGCGGAGCAAGCGGCGTAATTAGCGTAACGACCCACATTATTCCTGGCGCAATGCTAAATATGTGGAAGGCTGCGCAAAAAGGTGACCTGTCGAGCCTTACACGCTTGCACTTGGACTCTTACCCTATCAACGCTCAACTTTTCTGTGCTCCCAACCCAATCCCATTGAAGTGGGCACTGCATTCCATGGGCGTCATGCACAACGTCTTGAGACCTCCACTCACCGTTCTCGAGGAAGGCGATATCCGCACCGTTGCATCGGCCATCGAAAAGGTCAAAAACTCCGGAATCGATTTTCTCAAATGACACTGATTGAAGGCATCTCAACTAAAACCTTCAACTCACTGAAAGGCGTGCATCAAGGATGATCACCTCGAACGAACTGAGTTCCTGTATCCGAGTCGACAAAATCTCAATGCGCCACCCCGGAGTAGTTATCCTGACTGGTCCCTCGAGCTGCGGTAAAGGCGAAGTTGCAGCGGCACTCTGCAGGGTGATGTCTATTGCGCCTACAGATCATCTCTCGATGGGAGAAATACTGCGCAATGCATTCCAGAATGCAAAGTCCGACGCAGGTTACGCAAAGCTTTTAGCAGAGCGCTATCAAATTAGTGCCGACTCAAACATCTTCCAGTGCGTCGACACCACGGATGATCTCTCTCGAAAGGTACGCAATTACCTTCCTCAGCTCGAAAAGTACTTTGGCCGCAGCGGGATGGAAAATTTCACCAGCCAGCTTGAGTGGCTTGAATTCTGCACCATGAATGGCTTGCTTGTCCCGAACCGCTGGACGCAAAATTTCATTGCCGCACATATCGAACATGCACCTGGTCTCCGCTCTCGCCCCTTCATTCTTGATGGCTACCCTCGCACGGTTGCAGCTGCAAAACACCTGCTCGAGTTTCTCCGCCGCCTCAATATACCTGTCATAAAGGTTCTTCATCTGAGCATTTCTCGGCAAGAAATGATCCAGCGTGCAAAGCATCGCGGCCGAGCTGACGACGACGAGGCGTCACTGCTGAGCCGTTTTCAATTCTATATCGAGAACGTTCAACCCAGCGTCGACTACCTGAAGATGGAACTCGGCTCGGACGCTATCGTGCTTATCGATGCACACCAGCCTGTGTATGTTGAACGCGACGGACACAAGGTGCTTGCACTCAAAGAGTCGATTGCCAACGTGGTTTCATCAGCATTGCGTGGCCTGGGCGTGCCCCGTGTCATCTTGAAAGACATACTTGCGGCAAGCACCGCAGCCAGTGAGGCGCACCGCAGCGAAACTCTGAACTCCTAGTTCAGGCGCTCTTCTCTTCGTCGGAAAGATCTGAAGCGGGCGAGGCTGGAGTCTCTACCTGGGCAATTTCGGAAAGACGCTGGCGTATTTGCCGCTCTCGGTGTGCCATCATCAGAATGCTGCGCTTGAACATACTGCAATCGAGGGAAATCGTGGCTATCATGCGATCACTCAGGTACTTTTTCCCAGATTCTGCGCTGCGCCGCGCAGTCATTTTGCCTGTGGAGAGGGCGTGTTGAATGTATCCTTGGTACTCATCCAATACTCTTTTGCGCTCTGCACTCCACTCGTTCAATTCTGTGAGCGCACGCGTCAGCTCTAGACTTTCTTCAGTGAGTTGCTCTGAGGATTTTTGCTCTGCCACGGTGGTGTCCTCCGCCCTGTCTGTGTGGCATCGGACAACACACCTGAAATCCCGACGAGGGGTTGTGGGAATTTTTTTCCCCGTGTCTGTTTTGCTGACTCTCCCTTTCGCCCACGCACACGCATTTCCCCTCGAAACGCGGCGCGACAGAGAACTTCAGGACATTCTTGCACTGACTCGCGAAGCATCAAAGCAAACTTTTCTGACCGAACGAAGCTCACAACTCAACCAACTGCGACGTGATTACTTCGAGCGGCTTGCACGTCCCGACTGGGCCGCTGCAATGCGCCTGACCGGGCAAGCCGGAAGCGCAGCCACGGACAAAACTTTTGCAGGATTAACAGCTCATCTCAACACACTTTTTCAGTTCTCGGAAAATTGGCAAGTGCAGTCATCCTGGTTGCTGTCGCAGGAGTTTAAACGCTTCGCACCCCTTCAGTACCGAGCAGCTTCAGAGCTCCCTCGTCTTGAATCTGCATGGCTCACATATGGAAAAATGCGCAGTGTGTCTTTGAGCGCTGGACTCCCTGCAGAGAGCTCACTTCTCATCGAGAGCAACACCCGTTCATTATTTTCGGGCATTTCTGTTGCCATTCATCCGCTCGAACAAAAGCTTACACCCGACGCCCTGCAGTCCGCTTTCGAGCTCGAACATGGGTGGTCATCACTGCAGGACGAGCCCCGCAATGGTGCAGAACGTATTGAAATCCAACGCACACGTCCTCGACTTAAACTCAACTGGAAATTGCCGGGACTCGAAATTTCAATTGCCTCGGGTCTGGAATGGTACACGGATCAGCAAGGTAAATTGCGACAGCTCACAGGCAACCGACCAGACGCAACAGAGGAGAGCAAAAGCTCATCTGAGAGCAAGTGGCGACTCTTTTCTCTTCAGTCGCAGATGCGGTGGCAATCTCCAGAAAGCGCAGCAACCCTCAGATTCGAACGTGTTTCAAACACCCTCGGTGCAAATTCAACTCCCGCCTGGAGCGGAGCCCTGGGGGGAGATATTCAGATTTTACAAAACGAAGGTGTGCTCACAGGGCACTACGGTGCTACTTATTATCGCTCGCCCGCCGGCGCTTTACCGGCCTTTCGCCTTCCCCTCGAGGTCAACCCAGGCACTCAGGGTGTCCTGATGACTGTAGGGGCGAGCTATTTTTTCTCATATAATCCAAGTAGCACATACGCTTTGGGGCTCGTTCGTAACCTAAAAAGACCGCTTTCTCAGGAAAACTGGACCACTTGCTCAAAAGGGCGGCAGAATACCCCAGACACCTGCCGGGTCGACTGGATGACTTTGGCTTGGTCCCTGAAATTACCAACAAATCTTTGACAGGAAACAACTCTGCACCGGGATGTTGCGAAACTTGATTTTGTCATTTATTCTGAGAAGTGAAAAATCAAGTCAAGTGATGGTAACGTCAGTCTCCGATGAGTTTCTGTACAAAACAGATGCTCTTGGTGCCAGAGTCAGGAATGTTACATTCTGGCAACGCCCGGCAGACGCATTGGCTTTTGGGAGGTCTCTTGAAAGTACAGACATCTCGTTTTGGCGAAATCGAAGTCGATAATGCCGACGTTATCACGTTGCCCGAAGGGCTTGTAGGTTTTCCCGAGCTCGTGCGCTATGTGCTCCTTGACCACGATGCTGACTCACCCTTCAAATGGTTGCAGTCGCTCGACGATGGAACAATGGCCTTTGTGGTCATTAGCCCTCTCACCTTCCGCCCTGACTACACTGTGGAAGTGACGGAAGAGGAAATTTCCATTCTGAAGCTCCAGTCTCCCGACGATGCAGTCATCTCGGTCATCGTTACGATTCCTTCCGACCCTAAAAAAATGAGTGCAAACCTGAAAGCACCTCTGGTTTTCAACCTGAAGAACCGCACGGGTAAGCAGGTTATCGTCAAGGACGCACAGTACCAGACGAAGCACTTCATTATGGAAGAAATCAAAAAGTACGCGAAAAAAGACCTCCAGGCGGAAATCAAAAAGTCAGTCCAGCAGGCTGGCGCCGAAGAAGCAGCAACTGGCACGACCAAAGGCTGATGACTTAGTTTTTGGGTGAACCCATCAGTGTCGATACCCACTGCTCATTTGCTGGACACTGAACCTGAGTTGTCTCTGAGTGTTTACTTGCCGAGTTGAACTCGGCAACTTTCGTTTTAAGCTGCCACAGCACATCCCAATTCACTTCATCGAGCTCATTCACTTTTGCTTTCAGCTGATTTTGAATGTGCTGCCTTGCCTTATCGCTCCCCCAACCGTCACCGCTTGGCTTCCGGGTGGTTGCCAGACTCGCAAGCGAGACTGAGCAAAATGCGCTCGACAAAGCACCTTTTGCCTTACCCCGCAGGGGACCAATACTGTTGAGCAGAAAACATGTTCCGGGAAGTGCAGAGAGTGCAAACGATTCGAGATGCTTGAGAGCCTCCGTGCGCTCGAGATCTTTGTAGAGGTGCTTCACGTCAAGAAAAGTGTTGTTGACCCTCTTGGTCTTCGTTTTGTTGAGAAACAGCTTTTTGAGGGCGTCGCCCTCAAGCTTCTCGTAGACTTCGGTTTCAGCGTAATACCAGCATTGAAAGTATTCAGCCGCAAATGGGTTCACGGAAGAGGCGGAGCCCTCTTTGGAACCTGCAGCCAGGCCCGGGAGGCCTGTTGGTTTTCGATTTGCAGGCGCAGCAGCCCTCTGGGGCACGTCGGCGTCTGGCAGTGTGTTGGGCACCGCGAACGGGTCGTAGAAAACAACACCGGGAGAGGAATCCACCTTCAGGCCGACCGGAGCCTGGGCAAAAACTGCCGGGCTGTCGGTGGTTAGAGCCCACATGTAGCCACGGACGTTTTGGCCAAAAAGGCGCTTGCTGGCCGCCGTGATGGCATCCAGTTCGGAGTCCTGGGACTTATTGTTCTGTGGCCAACAACCACAGAGAATAACTATACAAAAACCCAAGCCCCTGAAAAGACTGCTCCGCACTCCCATACCCACTCCCTGGAAGGCAAACTTTTCCTTTTTTCGATCCGCTCGCCAGAAACTTGAGTTCTCTGAATTTCTTCCGATTGTTATTGGGGTCTTGCACGCCTCAAAGGAGTTGGAGGTTGTCTCTCGAAGAGTTGAACAAAGACGAGCGCTACCGCATCGAAGGTCGGGTGGGGTCGGGGGCTATGGCCACCGTCTACAAAGCCTATGACCTTCGGCTGCAACGCATTGTCGCTCTGAAAATCCTCCACGAACATCTCAGCAATCAGACTGAGCTGCGCTTTCGCTTCGAACAGGAGGCCAAACTTGCTGCGCGCATCGATCATCCGAACGTGGTGCGCATTTACGATTTCGGCATCGATAATCAAGGACAACTCTTCATCGTGAGTGAGTTTGTTGATGGGCGCAGCCTCACACTGGCGCAGAGAAAATACTCAAGTCAACCAAGCCCTTCACTGCACCCTGTGCTTGCGGCATTGGTGGCTCTCGAAATTGCCAAAGGCATCGAGGCTGCGCACAGGCACTCGGTTGTGCATCGGGATCTTAAGCCCGACAACGTGCTTGTGCATAGCAACGGTGAAGTAAAACTGACCGACTTCGGAGTTGCGCGCCCATTCGATTCCGCCATGACACAGGTGGGACAGTTTATTGGTTCACTCACGTATGCATCCCCCGAACAAATTCAGAGCGGCAAGGTTGATGCACGCAGTGATATTTTTTCTTTTGGAGTTATTCTTTTCGAGCTGCTGACAGGTCAGTTGCCGTTCCGCTCGTCTAACCCAACAGATCTCGCACTCAAAATCACCCAGGCTAGAGTTCCACCGCTCAACCAGCTCCGCCCGTCCGTTCCGCTCGACCTCGATGTTTTGGTTCGCCGCTGCCTGCGCGTTGAACCCACAGAGAGGCCTCAGTCGGCCGAGCAGATTGTCGCAGAGCTGATGCGCTATTTGAGCACTCAAGAGGTTGTGCCTTCGCGCCGCGCGATTGCCGATGGTTTCGAAAATCCGATGCTATTTGCTTCCACAATTCGCCGTTCACCCTTGCTCGGAGACGAAACCAAAATCCTAGCCGATGCTGATGTACAGGCTCCAATCGAAGCAGAGCGCGGCGCAAAGGTTGAGGAGCAGGCTCCTCCAGCAATCGGGGAAAGAGAAATCGCACAACCAGAGCAAGAGATTCTGGTAGACAAGGCATCCCTGAGACAGAAAGTGCAGACACCGTCGCCAAAGAAGGCGCGGATAAATACATCGCAAAGAAACAATGCAGCTACACAGGGAGCAGCACACTCCCGCACTCGTGAACGGAGCAGCAACAAAGGGATACTCACTTTTTTCTTGCTGACACTCACTGTCACTGCCCTGCTTTTGTCGTTCGTTTTCCGTGAGCGCCAGCGTATTCAAGATTATCTGAGCAACAGAGAAACTCAGCCCACTTCATTGCCTTCCGCGCAGCGCGGCAATGAAGTGGTAAACAGTGTTCCAGCAACTCAAGCACCGGTTGCGCCGACAGCTGCGGCCACCGTATTGCGAACACCTCCTGTGCCTGAGACTCCGGCGCCCACTCCGGCGCCCACTCCGGCGCCCACGCCAAAGCCAAAGCCTGTGTCTACGCCCGCATTCAAGCCATCGCCCCGGTTGAATACGCAAAATAAGCCAAAGCCTCAAAAGCCCTCGGCTCCGAGCAAACCCCGACAAGTGCGCACGCCCAAGTCTCCTGTGCAAGGCCAAAATGCAGGGAGCGCAAGAGTAAACAAGCAGCCCGTAACAAGGCCATCTATAGCCCAAACTGCAGCTCCCGCTGCTGCCACAAAGATTGTGGTGCGCACGGAACCCGGAGAGATGACCATTTACATCAATGGTGTGTTTGAAGGCCTAAGTTCACGCAGTGGCCTCTCTCGCTCGTTCAGCGTGCCTGCAGGCAATGTGCTGCTGCAAATCCCGCAACAAGAACACAATGGAAAAAAATATCAGGAGTACACTCGACGCCTCAAAATCGAACCCGGAAAAACTCTCGAACTGCCAGTTATCAATCTCAATGCCCTTGATCCAGATGCAGTAAAGGAACAGTGACCCGATGAGCACCCGTGTCAACAAACAGAACACAGCCCAAGGGAGCGTCATACGTGCCCTTGGACTTCTGTTTGTTGTCTTGTCGCTCATCGCAATTTCTTGGTCTGCCACAGCAGTGGCTTCGGCACTTTCTGATGCACGCAGATCATTTGTTCAGGGCGACCTGAACACCGCAGCTCAACTCCTGGAGACACAGCTCTATCCAAAGGCGCGTGTGAAGGGAAAAGAATTAAACGACTCACTTGAGTTGTATGGAATTGCACAATTCATGCTGGGGAATCAGTCCAAATCCGAACGAGCTCTCGAGCAATTGGCGCGCAACAACCCCGCAGCAAAACTCGACAAGCGTTACATCCTTGACCCAGGAATAGAACCGTTTTTTGCCAACATCAAAGCAAAGCGATCCCCAGCCAAATCAAGTGCCAGCAAATCAGGCTCCAACAATGCAGCTGCAAAAGCTCCTGCCGCGCCAGCTGCGCGCAAAGCTTCCCCAAAGTCAGCTCCTGCTCCTGCTCCTGCGGCTCGTGGCAGTGCAGCGGCTCCCCGAGCCAAGACCGCCTTCACAGGAATTGAAGTGACCTCCAATGCACCTCGCACAATTGTTTTCGCCGATGGTATTTTTGTGGGGTCTGCAAATCAGCCCATTTCTCTCGACCCAGGCCAACACACACTCACTATCAGCGCCGAGGGCTATGAAAACATTGAAATGAAGATCAAAGTGCAGTCAGGGCAAAGTAACAAAATTGTTGTCAGCATGAAGAAAGCGCTGAGCGCCCAGGAAAAAGCATCCAAAGCTTCTGCTGCCGCAAAGGGGCGCGACAGAAAACAAGGAACACAGTCGCGGAATTCATCGGCCGACAACCTCTCCAGCAAAAAACCCAAACGCGCTGTCGATTTCAACATGCAGCTTCCGCAAGACAAGCAGACAGCCAAAGCAAATCGGCAGCGAAAGAGTCTAGCCGATCAATATTTTCAGGAGCCTGCGCAGCAGCCACAGTCTCCGGCTTACAACCAACCCTATGCACCACCGGCCTATCAACAGCCGCCTCCTGCTTATCAACCACCCCCGGCTTATCAGCAGCCACCCGTTTATCAGCAGCCTCAATATCCATATCCACTACAGTCACCTTATGGTTCGCCCTACCAGCAACCGGGTTACGCTGCACCCTACCAGCCACCACCTCAGTACGCCCCTGCTCCACCACCTGCGTATGGCTACCCCGCACCCGATCCCTACGGCCCTCCCGCTTATCCACCCTCAGGGGGATATGGAGCACCGAATCCCTACGAAGAAGATTATGAGGCGGGTGATATCGATGCGCCGCGGGGTGACTACGGACGCGGATCACCCTCTGTTTCCGGTGGCTCGAGGCGACGCTCCAAACGCTCCGGCGGCAGCGGCGGGCTGGCCATTCTGCCCTTTGGTGTGGGGCAGTTTCAGAACAACCACAACGGAAAGGGTACCTTCTTTCTGCTGTCGGAAGCAGGCGCACTCGGATACGGCCTCTTTGTGAAACTCAAACAAATTCCCGACGCCGAGAAGAAATTTGCGGTCGACAGACAAGCGGAAATCGACAGTAGTGCAGCTCAACAGGACATCGATGCGAAGGAGGTCGAACGGCAAACCTACATCAAAAAAACCTCCGACATAGCACTCTACGCATTTATTGGTGCTGGCGTTCTGTACGCAGTGGGTGTCGTTGATGCGTTTATGAATCTCGACAGCGGAAGCTCGCGAAGACGCGCCGAAATGGCTCCGCCACCCGAAGAGAAAAAAGTTCGCTTTGCGTTTGAGCCGCAGCTAGACGGTGGAGTTAGCGTCAGGTTCTCATTGAAACTTGAATAAATTAAAGAGCAGAAAGCTCCTTATTTATAGCACGAATCTCATCAAAAAATTTCTGTACACCAAAACCACCCCACCCCTGTGAGGCTTTGGCGTCCACATTACGGTTGAACTCAAATGCAAAAATCGGATTGTAAATCCCAGCAGCAGTGCGCAAGTCGCCACGCTGCAGCGCGATTGCGAATTCGGCAAAAAAACGGCTCTGGCGAATACGTATCGCAGCACGCCTGTCGGCCTCGGCCAAGGCCCGGAAGAAGACCTTGCGGCCATCCTTTTTGGCGGCAATCCCAAGTACATCCCAAATAGAACTTTTAAATTCACTGCAAGGAAGCACAGCCTGCCCCACCACGATTTTTTCACTTGCAGCAACTTCTGAGGGTTGCTTGCCCTGCAAAGATTCGTTGGCTTTGAGGGCATAAACCGGATGTTCACCGGTATAGAGAGAAGGAACAAGGTTGTTCTCTCCAAAGAAGTTGAGCAGCTTACGGGCGAAGTCGATGGCCTCTTTGTCGGACTTCACACTGCCTTTCACAACCGCCTTTTGGAGATAGAATGATTGTCCAATTGCAAGGCTCAAACCGCAGGCATTGGTGGCTGTTGC
This sequence comes from Betaproteobacteria bacterium, assembly GCA_016868315.1. Lineage (GTDB taxonomy): Bacteria > Bdellovibrionota_B > Oligoflexia > Silvanigrellales > Silvanigrellaceae > RFOM01. The sequence goes on along the minus strand of VGHE01000002.1, from coordinate 93,352 downwards.
AGCGCTCAGAGCTGCTGTAGCAGCCGGGCCACTCACAAACTCTTCAGGCTGCTCTTGAACACGCTGAACAACTTCTTTAGGTCCCAGCAGCAACACACACTCGCCCGGTTGAGGTTTCTCGGGGTTCGCCGCCATTAGAAAATCTTGAAGCCGGATGCGCTCATTCAAAGGCAGCTTGCCCTTGCCGCTCGAACAACTCTGCTGCATCACGGGTGCCAGCGTGGCAGGCTCCTTTGCCTCACCAAAACATCCAACACCAACGAGCAGATCCTGCCCTACCTTCACTGTGCTCGCACCCTGATGAAGCCTCGAGCTTGGAACGGTCGCAAGATAAAAACGATCTACACCCTTCCGAAACCAATCATCAGAGCTAATCGACTTGATTCCAGACTTCTGAGTACATCCCCCCAGCATGAAGCCCAAAAACACACCTGCAATAACTTTTTGAAGCGCAAGACTCAGCGGCTTTGTGCACATCAGTTCTGTGTCTCCTCGCAGGTCAGCGACTGTGCCGTGAGTTCAGCGTAAACATCACCCAACTGCGGCGCCTTCTCGAGTGCTTCATTGTTGGCAGGTTGAGCAACCGAGATCGCCTCGGGCCTTGCGCCATCGAAGGGAATCGCTGGCTCACTTTCATTACGGAGCCCTTGCTCACTCTTGCCGGGAGCCGTTGCGCTTGCTGTAGGTTCGGCAACTGGAGCTTGCGGCGCTCCAATCCTTGCTGCGTTTTGCGTGCAACCCCAATTGGCCGCTGCAACGACCAAAACCATTCTCACGGGACCCGAAAAAACAATATTCCACGGGAACATCCGAGCCTCCTCAAGATGCGCTTCATCCCGAACCACTCCAGCACACAATGACCGCTGTATGCGAACAGGGAGTCACCCCATTGACAGCCCCAAAGCCTTCAGGGCAGACCTCGCATAACGTTCCCACCACCCATCGACCGGAGGCCTCCCATGCAGCAGCACGGCACTCATCTCCTGGATGCACTGTCCCTTGGCAAAATTGTTCAGATCCGCGAGCGGATTTTGAAAGCTCAGGCAAATGGCAAAAAGGTGTTTCGGTTTGAGTCGGGCGACCCAAACTTCAGCCTCGCACCGCATGTTACAGCAGAACTCAAAAAAGCGGCAGATGAAGGTAAAACACACTACATTCCAAATGCTGGTATTCCTGAGCTGCGCAAAGCTATCCACAAAAAACTCGCCGACAAAAATGGAATCCACCTTCCCTCGGTGGAAAACGTGTTTGTCACCAACGGCGCCATGCATGCGCTTTTCTGTGCTTTCCAGTGCTTGCTGCAGCCTGGCGATGAAGTGATTGTTCCCGACCCGATGTGGACTGAGGTCGTAGAGAACGTCAAAGTCGCACGCGGAACTCCGGTGGCAGTTCCATTGCGCGAAGAAACAGGCTTCCAATATCTTCCTGCAGAAATTGAAAAGCGTATCACGTCTAAAACCCGCGTTATCTTCTTGAACACTCCACACAACCCAACCGGAGCCGTTCTGCCGACCTCAACCCTGCAGGAAATTATCCGCATGGCGAAGGCGCACGGGCTGTGGATTGTTTCCGACGAAGCCTATGAAGATGTCATCTTCCCACCACAAAAACACGTTTCGCTGGCAGCTCTTGCTCCTGAATACCAGAACCGCATTATTTCTGTGTTCAGTTTCTCGAAGAGCCACGCCATGAGTGGCTTGCGCACTGGCTACCTGACCGCTACCGATGAAACCCTGATGGAGCGGCTGCACAAAATCATGCGTTGCAGCATCAACGGCGTAAACAGCGTGGCTCAGTGGACCGCCGTGGCTGCTCTCCAGGGCGATCAAACCTACGTCACTCATATGCTCAATCAGTACGCCACCCGCCGCGATATTATGGTTGAGGCTCTCACTGGAATTCCTGGACTCACGCCTTTTGTTCCGCAGGGTAGTTTCTTTGTGTGGGCGACTCTCGACCAGAGCATCTACACACGTCTCGGGGTAAAAGATGCAGACGACCTCTCCAACACTCTCGCAGAACTCGGAATGGGCAGTTCCCCGGGCGATGCCTTCGGACAAACCTGTGCCGACGCCATCCGCTTCTCGTTCAGCTGCAGTACAGAAATGGTGAAAGAAGGCTCACAGGTTCTGCGCCAGCTGCTCACCGGTGGGCGTTTGAAGGGATAAATTTCTTTCGCTCGACTTCGAAAGCAATGAGGGCTCGAGAGTTCTGCTGACAGGCAAAATTCTCGAGCCTTAATTTTTTTAATTCTCATAAGCCACTTCTCTATCCCGGCGTTGACGCGAAGTCGTACGTACACGACGCTTTTGTCGGACTTCAGGATTCATGTTGGCATCGGAAACGAACTTGTATCTAAAACCAAGGTTGATGTGTGCAACATTCATACGAACTGAATCGCCTTTGGAGTCGAAGAGTTTTGTCATTTCATAGCGCGAAGAAATCGAAAAATCGGTTTCGCGCGACATCGAGAAGTAGCTTGCAATTTGGACATGCCAGGAGATCGCTTTGAGATAACTATACTTCTTAGTACCCTCCTTGCTCTCGACTTTGTAGGAGGCTGTCAATGGTAGGAGATCCAGACCCAAGTCAAAGGCCATTTGGGTTTTACGGTTTAATTTGAGAAGAAAACCGTTACTGAAACCCAATCCGGCGTATTCAAACTGCGTGTCAAAGTCCCCTGACCTCTTCTGACCATCAACGATTGCACTGGAGGTGATTTTTCCGAAGCCAGATGTATATCCTAAGCTCAAACCCAAATTGTAGTTGGTGGAGCGCCCTTCATAGGGTGTCCAATACACCGTTGTGCGCGTGCTGACGCCAAAAGCCTTCTTCACATCCAGAGAGACTGTGTCGCCCGAAGCTCCCTGGAAAGTCGATTGGGGCAAGGCCGGCTCCGAGATCGCCAAACCTACCTGCGACTGAACCTCTGCAGAGTGTGCAGGTGCAGCAAACATAAACGGAATGACCGGGAAAATGAATCTTAGTATTCTACGTATGTTCATGAGTTCACCTTTCTCGCACGCAACAGCGATTTACAGCATCGAATTTAATGATTAAATCCGACTCAAACTGCCACATTAAAGAGTCACAGTGTTAGAGGTATACGCCGCAGATTTGATTCCCCAGCCAGCCGTTTCACTTTCGTTTGTTCTGCCGCAGGAGATAAGAACGAAAGTCGACGACAGTATAATGGAATTAAAAATATTCATTTTTTCCTCGCAAAAAAAGTCCTTCTGTGTATCGGATTAAATCAACGCCACCATAAGCGTTCGCAATTACCAATAATAAATTTAGAGCGTTATCTCCCAAGCAATTTCGTCGAATCCCGGGTCTTTGAGAAGTGTGCTGAGAAGTGCAACAGAATTATTGCCAGAGCAAAATTCTGCGCAAGCACAAACGGTTACAGTTGCATCACGCAAATAATTCAAACATGCGCTCAACAAAAAAGCCGCGTGATGCAGTGTGCCTCACGCGGCTTTTTTGTACTGCAGGATTCCCATCTCAATAATCAAAGACAACCTTGTTCTGAGCGCCCGTTACGCGTGTCGCATTGCCACTGATGCGGTTCGCGCGATTCTCGATCATAGCCTTCATGTCGACACGACCTACACCGAATTCTGTTGGATATTTTCCACCTTTGTAAGCCGCCTCTTGCAGGTACTCTTTGAATTTGGCCTGATTCACGGGATATTGCGCAGTCTCCGCAAGTTTCATCAGAGCGGCAATTCCGGAAACATATGGTGTCGCCATACTCGTACCATCCAGGATTGCGACACCATTATAATCTGTGAATCGACCCAAGCGAGGATATGTTGAGAGAATACGGCTGCCAGGAGCGGTGATATCCGGAGCAACGCGGTAGGAGGCATTGCCTGTCGGATTACTTGCGTAGTTACTGAACGTAGATGGTTCCTCTGCAAAATCATTGGATCCAACACACAAAACATTGTCTGCAGCGCAGGGCAACACAGTGTAATTCACGAAAGAGGGATTTTGTTCCTTACACTCACCACCAAGCGGACACGATTCGTTGCCCGCCGCTGCAACAACAATAATTCCTTTATCGATGGCTTCCTGAATCACAGGATCCTTGAGCCCCTGATCCTTGAGACAGTCATAATTGGATCCACTGCCGAGACTCATTGAAATGACATCGACGTTGTTTTTGGTCGCCCAGCGAATTCCGCGGTTCATGGCTGCTGTAGACCCGGTTCCATTGTCATCCAAAACCTTAATCGGAACGATTCTTATGTTGTTCGGAAACTCACCAGCAACACCACGAACGTTGGCTGCCATGCCCTGGCTCTTGCCCTTGCCCTGCCCTGCAATGATACCAGCCACATGTGTTCCATGACCCTGCTTATCATCCACTTCCAGTGGACCTACTTTTCCTGTGAGGCCATTGTAGGCCAGGTTGCGGTCGATCACGTCTTTGAGGTCGGGATGATCCACATCGATGCCCGTATCGAGAACCGCCACACGCACAATTTTGGTTGGATTTGTGGCTGGAATGATTGTCTTCAGAGATGTGATGGCATCAGTGTAGCGGGTCTGGGAAGGTGCCCATTGTTGTGTTGCATCAAAGGTATCCACTGCAAATTGCGAGAGGTCACCGTCCGGGTGACCAATGTCCATGAACTCTTCAAGACCCGTAAAGTTGGTTTTCGGAATAAACTTCTTTGAAAGAGTGGGATCCGGTGCTTTAACTTCAAGTGCTTCCTGAATATTGGTCAGCGTACCCGAACCCAAAAGTCCACTGCCAACTTCGCCTTCCTTAAACAACTTACCCAAGACTCGCGAACCCACACCCAAGCCGTTTCCAAATTTTCCATCGAGTTGAAGAAATCGCACGGTATCGGTCTCGCCATCGACCGATTCCACCGATTTAAGAGAAAGAACCTTGGGGCTCACAAAAGTCTTCATCGCACCATTCCAAGTATTCTTGAGCAGGTCATTATCCCACCGCGCCACTTTGCTCGAGAGCACCACCGACATTTGACCCTTTGCATGGTTGCCCGAGCAGGAGGTGAGATCCGCGCTTGCAAGCTGCTCAGCTTCTGATGCCGAACCAATCTCGCAGCAGCTTTGGATAACGGTAGCAGCCGCAATCATTCCAGCTGAACCCAACAGCAGCCGACGCATCCGCACCGAGTGAAGGCCATTTTTGATTCCAAACTTTTTACTCATCGCTGTCATCCTCAAACTTCGGCAAGCTCGGCTTTTTCTGAACTGGCTTGCGCGGCGCAACTTTCTTCAATTTCTCGTTGAACTGGGGTTTGGGTTCACTCACCTGCGATCCACCCAGCATCCAGGCCACTGTGAGCGAACCAGATCTTGTCAAATAAGCTCGCTGCTGTTCCGGAGTGTTCTCAGACGAGCATGTGAAGCATCCGCTTCCCAAGCGCAAATCAAGTCCGACAAGCAACCCCTCTAACCCGGGAGAAAATGCTCCACCTAACTGAATTGCAGTGCGTTTGTGACTTTTGAATTTGAAATCAATCTCACCCAAAGAACTCGAATCGGTTTCGCTCTTTTTCGTTGTCTTCATTTCATTCGAAAGTGCCTGCGACAAACCGACTGTCAGGTTGACTGCGAAACTCCTACTCAGCCATGCACGAGCTCCCAAACCAAGCGTGGCGTTTACAAAGTTGAACGACCCGGTGGTGGTGTAGCCCTCACTGCTCGCAGACTTCTTCAGTTGGCTCGAAAGAATCTCAATTCCTGCGATGGGCTCAAATCCATCGAGGTCTGCGAATCCAGCATACCCACTGACACCAAACTGAGGTCCTTTGTAGGAGGCCTGTTCGAAGGAATCGCCCGCTGACACTGCGCCGCCGTTCAATTTCGTGGGATCGTCTCGGTAGCTGAGTACTTCGTATCCACCGAGAGCGCTTGCCGTGAAGGAAAAGGCCTGAGCGCAGAGCGAAGGTCCGGAAAACAGCAAAGTCAAACCACTCGCGGACACCAGCCGAGCGGTTGACCCAATTCTCTTTGAGTAAAAAATAGGCATTAAATGTGTCACTCCACATTGATGGATATGCTCAAATATTCGCGCGAATTTCACCAAGGTCACATCTCTGCTGTGCAACATTTTGACACTGACAAAACCTTACTCAGTTCCGACTCATGAAAATCGCGGTGATATCCCTGGCGCGATTCTTGCATTCGCACGATGCGTTGGGGGTTGAGTCCAATGAAAAATCGCAAAAAATCACAACTCGTCTGGGTCATCGCGGTCATTGCAGGGATATTGGCTAAGGGTTGCAAATACAGAAGCACAACCGATCACCCCAAAACCGAGATTGCCCCAGATAATCAGTCGCTTCAATCGAGTGCGCCGCAAGCCCTTGCCATCCGTGAGGTGGCTGTCCTCGGAGATTCGCAGTCAACCGGTGGCTACGGACAAAGACTCTCAGATCTCATTCGCTACGCATCGCAACAAAAGCTGAGTTACTTTGGAGCGGCAAGCTCTGGCCGCATCGGAAGCTGGATAAGCGGTGGCTTTGCACCCATTCCAGCGAACGCCTTTTATGGTTGTGATGCATACAGTGCAGACAAAAGTTGCGCACCGAGCACCCAACCCGGAAAACGCACAGAGGCTATTGCCAACATCATTGCGCAACATCCGTTTATTGACCTCTACATCATCACACTCGGCGACAACCATTTCTTCGACCCAGCTTCTGTGAAAACGGAACTTCCACGGCTCATTAAACCCATTTTAAATGCGGGTGCACGCTGCGCTTTTGTCTCGCCCACCGAAGGGCTCGGGCAATTCGCAAACAAAACAACCCTCGTTTCGAATCTGAAAGCAGCCAACGAATCCGTTCGGGCTGAGCTTGGCCGCAGCTGTGTATTCATCGACAGCTACACTGTTGGAAAAGATGTCTTAAAAAACAATTCAGATCTGCAACTGATGCGCGATGCCGTAGCGGGGGATCCTATGAAGCTTCACCCGCGCGGCGCAGGCGCAAAGCTCTGGGCTGAGAGAGTTTTTGAGGTTCTGAAAACTCAGGGATTACTCAATTCTCTGTAATATGCGCGCGCGCTTCACCGATAAGCCGTTCGAGCGCTGTATAGCGCTTCAACGCAATTTGAGTTGCGACGGCTTTTTTCAGAGCCCACTCTTCTCCCACCACAAAAGCATGTTTGCTTGCACGAGTGAGCGCCGTGTAGAAAAGATTACGATCGAGCATCGTATAATAGGCACTGAACATAGGAATAATGACCAGCGGGAACTCTGAGCCCTGAGATTTGTGCACGGTCATCGCATAGCACAAGCTCAAGTCATCAATCTCTTCATCTTCAAGTCGCACAATGCGATCGTCGAAGGCAACATCAATCTCTTTCTTCTTTTGCACAACGCGGATGCTGCGTATGAAACCAAGGTCACCGTTGAACACATCTTTGTCGTAATTATTGCGCGTTTGTATGACCTTATCGCCCACCCGCAAAATGAGGTCTTCGTCGATTTGCGCTTCTTCCTTGTCCGGATGTGGTGGGTTCAATTCTGCCTGTAAAAGTCGATTGATCTTTTCCTGACCAGCATCACCTCGGCGCATAGGTACGAGGATCTGCACATCCCGAACTGCATCTAGACCATACATCTGCGGAATGGTCTCTTTGAGAAGCGGGAGAAGGATTTCCGCGAAAGTTTGAATTGAGCAAGGCAGCATCACAAGGGAGTTCTTTGCGGGCAGGTGCGCCGTGCGGCTCGTGAGCCCAAACTCGGGTTTGCAGCCCTCGATGATGCTACGAGCGGCTGTCGGAATTGGACTTTCGCTCGACTGCCTAAAAATCTTGGTGAGGCGAGCCACAGGAACTTCCCCTGAGGCAATGATATCTCTCAGGCAGTTTCCGGCACCCACGCTGGGAAGTTGATCGACGTCACCTACGAGAATCAAACGTGTCTGCGGTGCCATGGCTTCGAGCAGGGTTTGAAAAAGGTCGAGGCTCAACATGGAGGCCTCATCGACAATCACAACATCGACATCTTTAAGAGCGCCCTCGCCTCCCTCGGAAGCACCGTCTTCGCTTTGCCCGATGCGCAAAGTTTTATGAAGCGTGTAGGCTTGCGCCTCGATGGACATGGTCATGCGCTTGGCAGCTAGGCCAGTTGGTGCGCATAGAACAACGGTGCGCTTAAGAGCCTTTTGGATTCGATAGATCGCCTTGAGGACAAATGTTTTCCCGCAACCTGGCCCGCCCGTGAGCACCATAAAACGTGAGCCTATAGACAGTTCAACCGCTGCAGATTGCTCCTCTGAAAGCTTTTGCCAAGGGATATCGGATACGAGTTCCTGCAGTGTAACTTCGCCGGCGTGGTATTTTGCCTCGAACGGATCGACACCAATCCCGCTCTTGTGCAGAAGACCTGCACACTGCCCAGCAGTAGAATTCTCTAGGGCATACACCTCAGGGAGATAGAACAGAGGCTGAAGTGATTTTTCATCGAAGCCTGTGCCCTCGGGTAGCCGCAGAACAAAACTGGCAACACCTTTGTCGCGATTTTCTTTGTAAATAGCGCGAAGTTCGCCGAGGAGAAGTTCAAATGTAAAACGAGAATCGCGTTTGGCTCCAAGAACATCGCGCGCACCTTCAATCAAAACATCGCGCGGCAAACAGCAATGGCCGTCATCGTGAGCGCGTTCGAGCGTGTAAACGAACGCTGCCTCAAGCCGAAAGCGTGAAAGAGGGTCGATTCCAAGCTTCAATGCAATGGCATCTGCGCGCAGAAATCCAACGTTTCGAAAATCCGAAATCAGGCGGTAGGGGTTTTCCTTCAACAGGCGGATGGCATCGGAACCATAGCGCTCATAAATACGATTAGCGAAATTGGGGGGAATATTGTGTTCGTGTAAAAACACCATGATTGCGCGGTAAACTTCGTCGCCCGTGATGAGCGAAATGACCTGCTCCGCTTTGTCTCGTTTACTCTTGAAAAATGCATAAACTTTCTCTTTTTGGTTTTTGCAGACCTCAACCAGTTCATCGATCGTGCGCACATCGAGGGCTTCAAGAAACTTCTTTGCGGTAACCTCACCAACCCCCTTCACGTTGTTCACAAGGAACGGAATAACACCCATCAGTGTGGGCGGACGCAGAGGTTCGCTGTAGATGACCTGGAATGTTTCACCGTATTTGGGCGACTGAGCCCAATCACCAAAGAGCTTGTATTGCTGCTGGGAGTCGAACTTCCCCACGGTCAGGGATTTCCCGCTTGCCCGAAAACGCTTAGCCGACTTGGAGTCCACGAACTCCGCCACCACAAAAGCGCCATCCTGGGAAGCATAAATCACCTTCGACAACAGTGCGGTCAGCTCAATGGACACGTGCTCTCCCCTTTTTCTGAGGGGGAGCTTGCACTTGATCTGAAACTATGGCAACTACGGTGGCGCGTCGGGGCTTAGCGCAGTGGTAGCGCATCTGTTTTGGGAGCAGAGGGTCGTGAGTTCGAATCCCACAGCCCCGACCATCTTTTTTTTACAAGCCGGTATCTACCGGCTTTTTTTATTTTACAGGTTCTTGTTTTAGCTAGATTCGGCTCTGATCGATTACGAGCCAACACGCACTAAAAAAAGACATCTCCGAGAAATGCCGTCTTAGGGAGCAGAATTGCTCGATAGGCCAATCTTCTCCGCGAACTCGCGCACATCGGTCACGCTCTTCACCAGTGGGTCGGACGAGTTCTTCATGGCGCCCATGTAGGACCAATACATAGCATCCCACTCCACTCCACATTGCTTCTGTTGGCCATAAGCACGCCGTCCGTTGCGCACGTGCTGCGTCACACTCCAACGCACGCCAGGTGCCGTGCAGGGGTTCGCACCCGAGGCAAGCCAGGTACAGTTGTTATCGGTTCCGTTAGTCCACCACCACAGGGTCGAGGTCCAGTCTGGACCTCCCTTCATTCCCCAAATCCCCACACCTTTGCCGTTTTGATCTTGTGCCCAGCCAAACCAATCACCGTAGACCAAAACCTGAAAAACTCCGGTACAGGTTGCGCTGCCACAATAGCCAGCACGGTAAAGGTCGGAGCCCTTCCATTTGCGTTTGCCGACTTCAGCCCAGGGAAAACCACCCAAGCGTGTCTCATAGGTTTCATAGTCTGCAATGGTCGCAAAAAAGGCGAGCGGATGAACGTTGCTCGCCACCATGTTGCGCAGCATGGTGGTGACGCGCTGCGCGAATGTTTTGGCTGCAGCAGTACCCTGCTCACCTCTGTTAAAGTCCTGTGCACGTTCCACAATGCGCGCTAAAATTGGCATCGATACACGAGCAAAATCAGGCATCGCACGAGTGCGCCGCAGATCCTGTCCAGCGCCTGAAGTTGGACAACCAGTGGTTTCAACTTCGGACTCAGTGGGAGCAGGCGCTTTGGGTTTGCATCCCATCAGCCCTGAAAGCATCAGAGACAAAGTCAGAAGCGTGCGAGTCGTCAATTTCATAGGCCACCACTCACTCAGCAAAATTGTTTGCATCTATTTTGAAAACGATAGCTCAGTTCCTTCCTTCGGAGCAGACAGCTTCCTTGACGCTCACAATTTAATCCCTATAATTACAGTTAGTTAAATACAACTTAACGCATTAACAATGTGCAAAAGGACACTGAAATGAGCGACGCAGTAACGCCGACCCCTGAAACCACGAGCAGCGTGAATTGGGAGGCTTGGTTTGGCCTGGCTCTCTCGATTTTTGCGGCCATCCTCGCGCTCAACGAGCTGGGGGGAGGCAAATTCGGCGACGACGAAATCCAACTCGGCAATGAAAAGAGCAAGGCCTATGCGTGGTACCAGTCAAAAAGCATCAAGGAATCGTTGGTCAAAGGACAGGCTGACTTGGTTGATGTGCTCATTCAAGGCGGTGCCATTGCACCCGATAAAACTCAGTCCATGCTCACGCTCCAGGCCAACCTAAAGACTGAAATTCAACGCTACAAAAAGGAAAAAGATGAAATCCTACGTGGCTCCAAGGCAGTTGGAGAAGCCAACTGGGCGCAGGATATCGATGGTAAATTGGGCATCGTCGTTGGAGCACAGGAAATTGAGGCTCAGCAAGACAAACTTTCAGAGGCCGGAGACCGCTTTGATTTCGGCACTCTCTTCCTGCAAATCAGCTTGGTGTTGGGTGCTATTGGACTAATTGTCAAACGTGATGCACTCCGCCTTTATTTTCTTGCCGGATTGGTTGGCCTTGGAAGTGTAGGTGCGGTTTACTGCTACCTCGGTTACAAACTCGCTTTTGCAGGTGGATTCTGACTCTGAGCGGATTTTGTCCAAAGCAACACCGCGCACACCACAAAAAGTGAAACCAGAATCCCTGTGAGAGAGCCCTCGAGGTGATCGAAAGTCTGAGCTTCCATCAATTCCACTCCGGCAATGGAATGAACAACTCCAAAGCGAAACGTATTCCATCCGGCATGGAAGCCCCAGGTGCCTGAAAGATTCCCCTGAAACTGGAACAATACGCCCCCCGCAAATCCGAGTGCGCAGAGCGACACGAGGGTCGTGAGCTGCAGGTTCACTCCAGCGGTATACCTGTAGTTTACAAGATGACTCAGTGAAAAGATCAAACCCAAGAGTAGCGCTCTCAATAAGTTCGACTTGAGAAATCTCGAAAGTAATTGCTGCTGCAAGACACTGCGAAAAAGCACTTCCTCATAAAGTGCCTGCACAGGAACAACACAGACAACAATCCCAACAACATCAGCAACACGCCAAGAGTATTGTGCGTTTATCATTCGCAACAGAAAACAGCTGAAAGCGCAGATGGCGATACCAAAAAAGTATGAGAAAAAGAACTCACGACCGTGTGCTGCTGCGCTTGGAATCTGTAAATAGAGAAAAGACCTCTCATTGAGAACCCAGCGCGTCAAAAAGATGATGACACAAAAACCCAACAAAGACGCAACGAACACAGGCAGAATAAAACCGAATGACAGAGTCATGAACACAAGGAAAAAGTAGCATGATAATCTAAACGTATTGTCTTTATTCATGACCAAACTCTGCGCTCCAGAGGGAATCAAATGAAGAATACATTCAAAAGTCGAGTCACCAAAACGATTCTGCTGGGAATCCTTTTGCCGGTCTCCCTGCTCCTCGTTGCGCTTATTTTGAGCCCCCAATACTTTAAAACGCAAACACAGACATTGAGCTTTGCAGAACCGCCTAAAACGGTTCTCGTTGTGTTTGCCCATCCTGACGATGAAGTGACTAACGCTGGGCTTATCCGCCATTTCACAGACTCCGGAGCCGAAGTCGCGTTGCTGACTCTCTCCGACGGTTCTGCCAACCCAAACTCAGACATGGGTGCTTGTTCTGGCCACGAAAACATTTCCGATTGCCGCATTCAAGAGTTGAGAACGGCCGCCACTCTCCTTGGTATAAAAAATGTCATTACCCCGATGCTTCCTGACTCGGCACTTTACCACCACATGCCGCAAGCGATTGAACACATTTCTGAAGCTATCCGCACTCTGCGTCCAGAGGTGATTTTAACAATGGAACCCTCTGGTCTGAATCAACAAGAGGATCACCGCACGCTCTTTCCAGCCGTAGCGAAGTCAATTCAAAATACAGGACACTCTGCACAACTTCTGCTCTCAACCCTACCCTGGCCTGTTTCCTTATTCCTGCCGAGTCAATTGCCACCCAGCCTCAGCGGCAGCCTGCGCATTTTTGAGACCTCCGCTCCACTCCGCGAGGTCAAAGCTAAAGTTGCAGAAGCCCACAAGAGCCAAAGTCGAACTATTCAGGGTCTCACTCTCGGACTTGGCCCCGCTCTACTTTTCCGCTGGCTCAACTTCGAAACCTACAGTGTGGTGGGTAACAATGATCTGACTGTGCTTCTCAAACAATAAACTGCTCAGTACATTTCCAGAGCATCTGAAGCTGCAGAACGAACTCTCGAGTCATTTGCAGCTGAGAGTATTTCCCCGGGTGGACTTGATAGGCTGCTCTCCTTCCTCTTCAAAAGTTTCGGGAAGCGGGAGGAGTGCAGCACCCCCTGAGGTTTCGATGCTGTTCACCGTGCTGACAACACCAATCGGCATATTGCCCAACGCAACAACGGATCCGGAATCACCAGGTTGCATCAAAAAAGATTCTCCCTGCTGGAGTGCACGGTCGTAGGTGTATAAAATGGTTTTATCGTTAAAAATCATATTCGACCGCAGCTGCTCTTCCTCTATGGTGCGCAGCGATGAGATCGGTACAGCCGCATAGAACAGCGGTCCCTTTGTACCCAGCGTGTCACTGGCACTCTGAGTTGCACGACCTTTTGCCGAGGGTCGTGCAAAATTCGTACCCAACAGCGCAGCTCCTGTCATGGGTAAAAGCTTTTGAACATCTTTCTGCGAATGCAGTAGCCACGGAAGATTGCGCTTTGTTCCAGCCATCGGAGCATTGACTTCAGCCTTGAGAAAATCCGGATAGCTGCCCGTCGCGCTCGCATCGTTGTATTCCGTCAGAGCAGTTGAGAAAAATGCCTTCAAATCAGGATGACAAAGCCCCACGCTTGATGCGGCAGTGCAGTTCGTGCGCACTTCCTCGATCAGGGGTGCAAACCCTTCAAAACTGCGCCACTGAGTTATCTTGGAAACCTTTTTGCGCCAATTGCCAAGCCAAAACTGGATATCAGACATCTGCTGTGCCGGAATAACAGCCGCAAACCGCATGATGCTCTCGAGCTGCTGGCTCTCCTGCAAACGACTCGCTGCATTCAAGCGTCCGAGAAGCTCAAGCACATCTGCACGACCTGTAGCCGACTCATGAACACGCCCCTCGAGTCGCGCGAGATCAAGCACCGAGCTGCAAACCACAGCTGAACTCGGATTCTGATTCAAAAACTGCTGCGAATCGGATTTGCACGAGGGAATACCACGCTCAATCAAACCACGATATGGCCTTGCTGCTGCAGCCATGAAGTCCGCGAGACGCGCGCCGACATGTTGCTCGAAGAGCTTCTTGCCATCCATGAACCGATCAAGCTCGTCGAGCCGCACAGGGAATCGCACATATGCCTTTTTGCTCGGATCGAAAATATTCAGCTCTGCACTGCGTGCCTTGTCGAACTTCAAACAATGTTCAGCCGTCCAGAAAGCAATACGGTTCGGGTCGGCAGGTGTCCCTGCCTCTTCAGGAATAAAATCCATGTGTACCGTGCAGCGATGCCGTTTCGCCTTCCCGGGAGCTGTCTCCTCTTCGAGTAAATCAAGTACACCGCCCCAGCCCGCCTGCAGCGTTCCATCGCGTAAAGACTTCTCAACCGAGCTTCCAGAAACAGCTATGGAAGTTACCTTCGAGCATCTTGTTGAATTTTGGCTCGAGGCACCGCAGCCAAGCAATAAAAGGGGCAGGTATGTCAGACAGTACCGCTTCACCTTTCATATATCGTTCCAAACCCGTCCGGACTAAAGCCAAAACCACCTGAGCAAAAACTCCCATGAATCTTAGAACGTTAATAACTGGAACACTTAAGGCTGCGCTGCGGCCTGATGCACGTCCCTCACTGCGCGACCCGATGGATCAGCCATCTGTGCAAAGGCCTTATCCCACTTGATAGCGGTGGGTGTGCTGCAAGCCACACTTGGACCATCGGGAATCAATCTCACCGAAGCGGGATTCCGGAAGTGAGTTTCAAAAATACAACGGTATAAATACCCTTCTTTTGTCAGAGGTGTCTTTTCTGGAAAGCGCATCTGTGCATTTTTAAACAGAGTATCGCTGACTTCCTTTTCTGCATGAGCCTTGAGTGAGTCAATCCAGGTGTAACCAACACCGTCCGAGAATTGCTCCTTTTGCCGCCACAGAATCTCATCGGGAATCAGGCATTTAAACGCGTCTCTCAGGATAAACTTTTCAATCTTTCCATTGCCACACATTTTATCCTGCGGAGCAATGCTCATTGCAGTATCAAGAAACTCTTTGTCGAGAAACGGAACACGCGCCTCAATACCCCAAGCTGCCATCGCTTTGTTTGCCCTGAGGCAGTCGTACTTGTGCAGCATCGAAAGTTTACGCAACAACTCTTCGTGGAACTCTTGGGCGTTAGGTGCCTTGTGAAAATAAAGATACCCACCAAAGATTTCGTCAGCCCCCTCGCCCGAAAGAATCATCTTTATTCCCATGGCTCTAATTTTGCGAGCCATAAGATACATTGGTGTCGCGGCACGAATCGTCGTGACGTCGAACGTTTCGAGATGATAGATAACATCACTGATCGCATCGATTCCTTCTTGCACAGTGAAATTGATCTCATGGTGAGTCGAACCAATGTGAGTCGCAACTTTGCGCGCCATTTTGAGGTCAGGAGAATCTTTTAGCCCAACAGAAAACGAGTGCAGCTGTGGCCACCATGCGGGTTCAGCACCCGCACTTTCAACGCGCCGCGGACTCATTTTTGCCGCAAGTGCCGAGACAACAGAGGAATCCACTCCACCCGAAATCAAAACACCATAGGGAACATCACACATCAACTGGCGCCGGACTGCAGATTCAAAAGCTGCCGAGAGGATTTCATTTGAAGCAGGCTGAGACGGGAGAACATCAGTTCTGTCCCATGCAGGTTTATAGTACCTAACAAACTTCTTCTCAGTGCCCGTGTAGTAGTGCCCGGGAGGAAACTCCTCGATAACTTTACAAACGTCCACAATCGCTTTCATTTCCGAAGAAACATAAAGCGTGCCCTGCTCATCCCAGCCCATGTAGAGCGGCACAATACCAATGTGATCGCGCGCAATCAGATATGTGTTTTTGTTTTTATCGTACAGAACGAATGCGAAGATTCCATTAATGAGATTCAAGAAATCAGATCCATGTTCTTCATAAAGATAAAGCAAAACCTCGCAGTCAGACTTGGTCTGGAACTCATGCTTTTCCGACAAATGCTGTTGCGCCAATTCGATATGGTTATAAATCTCGCCATTGACTGCAAGCACATCACCTGTCTTATCATTCACCAGTGGTTGTGCACCGCTCATCACATCAACAATCGCCAGACGCTCATGACACAGAATAGCGCGTTCGTCGGAATAGACTCCGCTCCAATCTGGACCGCGGTGGCGCAGCTTTTTTACCAGTGCGAGAGCTTCGCGCCGTAGGCGCTGTGAATCCTGGGTTATATCAAGCAAAGCAAGAATCCCGCACATGAAACAGCCCTCTCATTTGTTTTCGCGATGAAGCTTCAGATTAACCGAGGCCTCCGGAGCCGCACAGCGGCAGCCTTCTGACATTTGCAAAATCCTTACGAACCGACGCACCATTAAAAATATAAGCTATCTAAACGAATTACTTTTTTCACAGACTTAAGTTTGCTTAATTTTTATCCGAAATGATTCTCAAGAGTCGGAATTCGAACAACGGACACACACGATGAAAAACGACCACAAAAGCACATTTAAGGAAGTTTCCCAGCACATCAAGCCGAGTCAGTACCTCGACTACTCGGCTTTTCTTGAAGATGTTTTTCAATGGGTCAAGCAGCGCTGTAAGGGCTATTCGTACATTATTTTTGCAGATGATCTGGGTTTCTCGAAAACCAATGTTGTGCATCTCATGATCCGTGGCAAGCGACGCCTCAGCATCAAAGGAGCCGAACGTATCATTGATGCATTGCACATTAAAAGCACCGAACGCATGTACCTTGAGACGCTTGTTAGATACCAAAATGCACGCCTAACCAGCGACAGAGAATTTCTTTTTGCAAGGCTCATGGATCTTAAGTCCAAAAGCCTTTCATCAACCCTCGAGCAAAGCCAACTGGAATATTACAGTGAGTGGTTCCATCCCGTCATTCGCGAACTTGTGGGCATGCCCGGATTTAATCCTGATCCACATTGGATAGTGAAGCATATCGAGCCGCGTGTGCTACCCGAACAGGCACGCAAAAGTCTTGCACTGCTCGAAGAGTTGAATCTCATACAGAAAAACGAAGCCACGCAGAACTTTGTGTTAACACAGCAATACATTAGCACCGGCGATGAAATCGCGAGTCATGCAGTTGTCCGTTATCATCAACGTACTATTGAAATTGGGCGAGAATCGGTGATGAACTTTGATCACACCGAGCGCAACGTCAGCTCCGTAACAGTCTCCATTTCGAAAGATGTCTTCGACAGAATAGCCGATGAGATTTCCATTTTTCGAAAGAAAATCATGGAAATTGCCGAGCAATCCGGCGACCCAGACCAGGTTTACCAGCTCAACATACAATTTTTTCCATTTACCAAGTCGATCAAGGATTGATGCATGAGCACTTCATCGAGAAAACTTATACTGCGAATTGCAAATACCAGAGCTGGTTTGCTGTGCCTGAGCGCCCTCGTTTTCGTTCTCATCGGTGGTTGTGGCACAGAGACAGGAAATCCAATCATCAATCGCCCAAAAACGCCACGCTTGATAGCTCAGGACACAACCGAAGCAGAATTACAGGAGCTTGCTGAATCTGTGATCGACAGCGGGGCGATCCCGCCCAACCCGACCGCGGGAAGTTACGTAAAACACAATTTACACCTCACTTCCTTCGACGATTTTGCAGATATTTCAGCAGAAAATGCCC
Source organism: Betaproteobacteria bacterium (assembly GCA_016868315.1). Classification (GTDB taxonomy): domain Bacteria; phylum Bdellovibrionota_B; class Oligoflexia; order Silvanigrellales; family Silvanigrellaceae; genus RFOM01. The sequence goes on along the minus strand of VGHE01000002.1, from coordinate 75,790 downwards.
CACAATTATTGCAATCCAATTTACCACTGCAGCTAAATTCATCTTTTTCTTGTTCAGGCGATCAATCCCGAGTCAGTGGTCGCGTGGTGCGTAAAATCGAAACTTCAAAGCAGTTCCGCAAATCGGGCTCGAATGTCACTAAGGTTATAGAGCGAGAACAAAGCTTCATCATTGATTCACCACTCGGTGCGCTTTCTTGCAGTCAGGATCGCGGTGTTCGCTTCCGTCCGCGCCTTCTTGAAGGCACCACGGAGACACGTGAAGGGACGTCCAGGCGCACTGTCACTCGAACGGGGGAGATCAAAGCCAAGAATTATAAATTTGCTGAATTCAGCTCTTCAGGCAAACGAACAAAAAAATTCGAACGGGTGGTGATTGAGGCGGGCTCAGTGCGTGTCGAACGCACGGTCGAATGGAGCCTTGAGAAGAAGAGCAGAGTCTCGACGAGCGAAGGCGATTCAACAGAGCTGGCGAAGTCGATCACCGTTCCAGGTCAGCCGATTAAAATTGTTGTCGAATACACAGACGACGAGGGAAGTACCGCTAAGAGCAAAACTATACAGAGCGGCACAACTCTAACCACTCAGAGCGATGGAAGCCAAGTGGAGATAAGTTTCGAGAATATCTCGTTTGCGAATGGGGAATGTTACCCGAAAAGTGGAGTGCTCCGAGGCAAAACGACACCTGCGACAGGTTCTGGCTCTCAGTCAGAGACCTTCACAATCGACTTCTCCGACAAGAGTGCCGAAATCCCTGAAATCGCCTTTGGCGACGGTGAGAAAACCCCACTCAGCGGTACGTGTGTCGACTGACAAAGGATTCGGTGGAGCGGAGCGCAACACCGGTTGGCCGCAAGAAAAAAAGGGAAGGCTCGAAAGCCTTCCCTGTTTACCCCGTCACCGATTAACGGCGTGGGCTTGGACCGTAACCGCGAGGACCGCGATCACCGCCGCCGAATTCACGGCGAGGACGTTCGCCGCGCTCTGGCTGCGGACGAGCTTCGTTCACAGTCATGGAACGACCACCCCATTGAGCGCCATTCCACTTGGAAATAGCTTCTTGCGCTTGGTCATCTGAACCCATCTCAACGAAAGCAAATCCCTTGCTCCGGCCTGTTTCGCGGTCGGTTACGATACGAACCGACTCCACCTGACCGCACTCAGAGAACGCTTGTGCCAGCGCTTCTTCAGTAGCAGTATAAGGGATATTACCAACGTACAACTTCTTACCCATGACTTCTCCTTAGAACATACCTCAGCCTTGGAAGAAGACACGCAATCAAAATGTGCCTCAACCCAAGAGCGAGGCGGAAAGTAGCATGGGGGAAATCAGATTCCAACCCATTTCTTCGAAAATTTTCACCAGGCGGGCAGTACACTTTCCAGTGTCTCGATCAGTCCAGAATTTCCATACTTTACGGTCGGGTTAAACTCAGGAGAGGTCGAATTTTTTTGGCGCGCTTCAACTAAAAGTGCCAGTTCATCGGCTCCGAGACGGCCGTTGGCCTCTATGAGAGATTGAAGTGCCACTCTTGTGAACAGCTCCGCACCAATCTTGCTTGCAGCGAAACCCTGCCCCAGGAATCCCTCAATAAATTCAAGTTTTTCCCTTATGTTGGTGCTCGCCTGTGCCTTCGCTAATGCAGGAAGCACCCGATCGGCGAAGTGGTGGCAATAAAAACTCCCCCACTGCCGGATGACCGTCTCGCAACTCTCGACGCTCGCCGTACCGTTCAGACCCGATGGCAAGCCCATCGGAAACATCAAAAAGGGCAGCCCAAAGGTGTTGTCAAAGCTCTTGGACACCTGCGCAACAGCCCGCCATACAATTTCCGGCTTGAGAATCTGAGGGTCAAACAAACGTGCTAAAGCTTTAGGCGCCAGCCCCAGAACAATCCGCCCTCGAAATTCACCGCTCACCTCACCCCTGTAAGAATCTGCAAGTTTCACATCCGCGGCCACAGAGCCGAGCGTGTTGTAAGCTTGAGCGAGAAAGCGAGCCAGATGCCCCCCGCTCGCTGAACGTGCTTCGACTTCGCGGCTGAACCAGAACAGAGGCTGTTCGCCTCGCTCGCTTGAGACATCTGTTATGTATCCACCACTTCGTGTCTGACGCTCGGCGACAACTCCGAGCTTATAGCCCTGGTTGAAAACCCAGCGCGTCATCGCAGTGGCCGCCGATGAATCGGAGTTGAACTGGTCTGCGATTCGGTACTCCTCCCGCTGCCAACTCTCGGAGAGAGAAAAGTTCGCACTCTGTCCAACTCGAATTTGAAATCCGCTGTCGCTTGCATCACTCCGCGCACTCGCAGACACAATTCGAACCACAGGGGCATTGTTTTGCAGTGCAAATTCACGAGCCATACGTTCGGCAAGAATGAAATTGTGAATCGACTGACCTGGCGCAAAAACACGGCTCGGATCTTTGAGCGTCGTCATGAACGTGCTTGCACCGGAGACAGCATGTAGATAGGCCTGCTGAGCAGCCATGTTGCGCAAATCAAACTGATAATCAGCGAAAAACTGCTGGCGATTTTTTCGACTCTCACTCCAGCTCACTTGAGCATCGAAACGAAGCTCTTGGTCAGAATACTTTTTAACCTCCGCGATCGGCTGATTGACCTTCTGAATGATTTTTTTATTCAGGGTGTCAGTGATTGAGTTGATTTTGTCGACGGTAGCACGCTGTATATCTTCTGCACTCAGGGAAACTGCATTGGCAAGATCAATCAAACCATCATTGCGTTGTTGAAGTTGTGCGTCGAGTTTAGCGTCGTCTGAACCAGGAACAAGTCCAGGTGCAAGAACGTTTTTACCCGAAAGCTGTTTGAGCGGATCGGGAAGTGCGAGATTTCCATCTCCGTAGAAATTTACCCTCTTAATCCTCTTTATCTCGGCAACCTGGTGCAGTTTGGCAAAAGGAATCAGCGTATACTTGAAGGCTGCAGCCGAACTCGCGCTGGCACCAGCGGAGATTGAATTTTCCGAGCGTTGAAACAAGCGAATCCGCACAAGATTGTTGTCTGACTTTAGAATGTGCATTTCGAAGCGGCCTGAAACAACGAAATTGGCACGTAAACCGGACTGGAGATGTCCAACAAAACTCTTACCCATAAGTTTATCAAGAACAACTCCCGATCGAAACACCGAACGCATGTAGTTTCCATCAACGGAACCAAGAACCTGAGCATCGAGAGGGAGGACGACCAAATCACCCGGACGCATGGATTTGGCATTTTCAATTGTCAAAGGCAAATCAACAAAGGAATAGGGAGGATACTTTGCTGCCTCAGCGGCATCCGCAAATTTTCGGAAAACTTTGATTTCTGCATTTGCACTCAAGCTCAAATGAAATGGAAGCGCGCGCCCTTGGTGCTTGAACATGCCTGGGTTGAGATTTCCGCGCAGAGAGAAAGTTTCGGCGCGGAGTGTTTCGCCTCCTGCAAGTGTGCGTGAACCCACTCCATGCTGCGAAGACAACGACAGCGATGAGAAAACACTCTTGCTCGTTGAGAACTGAGTCAGGGGCGGAGCCGCTGCAAGCAACCCATCATTTAGCAGTCTGCTCAGTTCAACTCCGCCAGATTGAGCTGGATTAATTGAGGCGAGCAGCACACTGCGAAAATAATCGCGGCTCTCGCCGTTTGCTTCAGCAACCAAAGCATCACGCTCGGTGGTCGAATTCGATTTGCAGGACAGCAGAAAAATGCTCGCAAGCCCAAACAGTGGGAATAAAAAACACGTGCCTGAGCTACCTCGGTGGTTGTGGTGTGTATCTGCGACGAGCATAAATTCAGCTCCTCAGAAAACTGCAACAACTCCACCAAAGACGTACACAGTCAGAACTTTAAAATTCTGAGTCCTCTGTTCCTCCGGTAAGCTCGCAAATGCATAGCTGCCCGAGGAGTTACAGATTTGGGCTCCACCCTGAAGCGTTACGTTTTTGCCCAAATTGACTCCAACTGCAGCTTCTCCGCCCAAGCGTCTGTACTTAACTGCGGTTGATTCACTTGTGCTTGTGCTTTTTGTTGCAATTGTTGCCTTGACAGGGAAGCCAACAATCCCACCGGCTTTGCAGAAGAGCAGTGATGTAAAGCATTGCGGGAAAACGAGTGCGGGATGTATTACCGCCTCTGAGAAATTAGCTTCGACGAGATATTCATCGCCACCCACCAAAGTGCTCTTCCCAGAAATTTTTGCGCTCAAGAAGGTTGCACCCAGTTCGAGTCCCAAGGACTTGTTGAATGAGTAGCGTGCAACGAGTCCACCCGAGAAGGCTAGACCACTGAGTCCCACAATTTCCTGTTTCTTTTGTTCCTCTGATCCGGGTTCGACCTCCGGGTCGAAAGGCAGGAACGGCTGCCGGAATGTGAATTGCCCCACGTTGGCCACCACTCCGAGGTTGAACTTTTTGCCTCTGGAGCGCGACCCGACCGACAATGTTTGCCCCGAAATCTGTGTACAACTTCCTCCACGAGGCGTGATACGTGCCTGAGCTGTACTGCCGCCTGCTTTTATGATGCGCAACGTCACAGACCGGCCAGAGGAACTCTGTGCTCGAAGCACCTGTCCTTTACTCAGAGTGTCAGACGACTTCAGCAGAACTGTGCAGTTTTTCTGTTTGATGACCTCGAGTTCGGCCGACCAAGCGTTGATGCTGAAGGAAAGCATGAGAAGAACAGCAAGCCTGAATACATTATGGAGCTGCGCACCCGGCGCTGATCGGATCGACCAATGCACTCGCCGAGTCATTCCGCAGTTTCTTCGTGTGTTCAGGGTCAAACGCAACCTCCCCGGAAATGCGCAGCATTCCCGAGGTATCGGAAGGCTCTGCATCGGCTTGAGAAATTTTTGAGTTTTCCGGCTTGAATATAATGAGTTGCAATAAATTAGTAATTACGCGGCGCACCCACGACACGGCTGGAACCCCCGGAACGCTTGCGGGAGTCAATCAGGTCAACGAGCGCCCGTTTGGCCTGGGGCAATTGACCCCTTCGAACGTAATCGGCAACGCTCAACCCGCCCTGCTCGCGCAGAGGGGTAAGCACAAGCTCGAGTGCTTCGGAATAGTTTACGCCGATGTGATGCATCGCGAGGTTGAGAGCCTCTTCGAATTGCCTTTGAAATGCGACTTCGTCGAGTCGACTATTCTTGTAAACCATTGATATTCCCATCCCCTGCCATTGAGGCAAACCAATCACGCTGACCCGCAACTCGAAAATGTTGTTCGGAGACCGCCAAAAAAGTTTTAATCTTGGTTAAAAAAACTCAAGATTTTGACACGTTATCATGCACAAGGAAACTTTGAACAACGAAGAAAATCCAGAGGCTCACCCCCACCCCCAGATGCACAAGCTGCATCCAGACAGGCGCCATCAGATACACATTGAGGAAGCCCAGGGTAACCTCAGCAAGCAGCAGCCCACTCACTAACCAACTCAGTCTATTCAGCTGTGGTTCTTTGAAGCGGTCGAGCTGCTGCGCTTGATACCAGCCGAGGAACACCGCGGTCGCGATTGCAACGACTGGGTGAATCAAGCGCAGGCGCAAAATCAGGGGAACATCACCATCAACATAGGCTTCCAGGGGAAGATTTCCAAATGCGGAGTAGAGTGTGTCGCCCAGTGCCGCAATTGCACCCGTCATACCCGTCGAACACAGAGCAAAGGCCACCCACAAAGGCATTTTAAAGATCTTCAGATCGGCTCGTGTGTATTTCGCGAACTCAATTCCCGGTCGCGCCCGATGAATAACCAAACAGATCGCTGCGAGAAGGAGGAACGTATTAAGGAGGTGCGCCGACATGGAAAACATACGCTTCAAGCTTTCGTTGTGTGCGACCAACTCGAAAAGTACGAGTCCAGCACCAATCAGAGCTTCCACGATGATGAAAAAAACCGACCAACCTGCGGCACTGCGGAGGGCAGAGCCTTTGTCTGAAACTCGCCGGGCGAAGTAGTAAAGCGCAAAAACGAGGGCGAGATTCAGACCACTCGTGAGACGATGCGAAAGTTCGATTAAGGTTTTGATGGTTGGAGCGCGAGGTACGATTTGGCCGTTGCACAGAGGCCAGTGATCGCCACAACCTGCACCGGAGCCTGTAGCGCGCACAAAGGCGCCCCAAAGAATGACGAGAACCGTGTAAAACAAAACAGCCCAGGCAAATTTGCGCACAAACGAAAGATTCATCGCATCCCCCTCACCCGAACGAGCGTCATGCGGGCATGGCTTAACAGCTATGCATAGATTTTCGCAAGCCTTATTCGCCGCGGATAGAGAGTTGGGGGGTGCTGACAATTTCCTGCCTCAGGGGGCGAGTTGTTTCGCTCGATAAGCTTCTGCTAGGCTGAAGGCAGTCCCTTTTGCAACAATCGATGCGTGGGTCAGTCAAGATGGTCAGAGTACAGAACGTCCTAGTGGTCGGTTTCGCGGTTCTCACAACCGCGGCGTCAGCTTGTCGCAAAGTCGACTCATCGCAGAGCAACTCGATGGCCACAAAACCCTCAGAGCTATTTTCGACGAACGCGCGCCAGCGCTGTCTCGACAGAGCTGCATCGCTTCCCATCAACAACGCACAGCAGTCGACCTTATGTGAAGGCGCGGCATCGAGTGCCCCTGTTGACTGCTTCAAAAAGAAAACTCAGCAGGGCGTTTCAGCGGATCTAAGCGTCGTTCAGTGCAGAGGCGTGCGCTAATTCATCGCAGGGTCTGGTTTCAATCCAAGAGTCGGTCCAAAGTTCTTCTCCCGAAAGACTCAAACGCGCTCTTCCGCCCGAAGCTGCAGCTTCAGCATGTAAATCCCAACTCAGTATCACCGATATTTTCGTTTCATGCTCGTGGCAGCGCGCGAGATCATCGACTGGCTTGAACGACTTGTACAAAAGTACTTTTTGATCGAGCGCAGAGCCTTCGGGAATCCTGCCCGAGAAGGCAAAGGCCTGTTCGTTTAGGTTCAAGTTGACCTCCATGGTCACTCGACTTGCTGCATTTTTTGTTACCTGAGCAAAGGCACGGTGCGTTAAAGTTACAACCTTGTGGCGTGCTGGAACTGTGAAACTCACTTCAATAGAGCATTGGGCAGCAACAGAGCGGGGTTGCGCAGCGGCCTGCTCCAGAACAGACGCGAAGCGCGAGAACCTGAGTGTCAGTTTGGAATCGTCGATAATACTTGTATCAAGAAGACATTCTTCGCCGAGCGTCCGTATCTGCGAAACGTCCCACTGTGCCCAGACCTGCTGACTCGGCAACCATAAAAGTAAACACAACAAGGCAATGAACTTCATAGTTGATCCCTCCTCAGAATTTCTTGAAGACGCGCAATCTTTCGCTCTTATGCGACAATCGCCTTTCTGCTGAAAGCCACACAATATACTTTTTAAGCATTCTTATTTGCTTATCGGAGGGTCGCAGCCATGAGCATTCTCGAGGGCAAACGGATTCTTTGCGCAACTGACCTGTCACAACCAACCCTGAGCACTGAAAAAGCGGCGCTTGAACTGGCCAAACAATTCAACAGCACGCTGAGCTTTGTTCATGTTCTTGAGGACGCACCACTTTTCCTCGGTCCAATGCCCTTCGAGGAAGGCCAGAAATGGGAGCAACTCGAAACGCGATATCGCGGCGAACTTCTTGCCCAAACCCAGGAACGCGCGGAGAAAGCTTTGCATCCGCTGCGCGAACAAGGTGAACACTTCCATATACAAGTTAAGTTGGGCAATGCGGAAAATGAGATACTTGCTCTCGTAGGTGCTGACCAAAGCAAATTCGGTGCTGTGGTCATTGGACGTCATCACCATGCACGGCTCTATTCTGCGATTTTTGGAAGTGTAGCGCAGAGGGTTTGCGAACAAAGCCCGATTCCTGTCATTGTGCTTCCCGTGACCGAAACACATCTGCCATTGAAAATTAAGAACGTCGGTTTAGCGACAGCGCTGCGACCAGATGCGCAATTGAGTGAGGCTCTCCTCCGCGAAATTCTCAGCGCCGATAAGCAGCGTAGTATCTTAGCTCACCTTGCTCATTGCTTTGAGCGCGTTGCACCGGGCTACTCCGGGTTCGAAACCTCCGATGCTTACGCCACCTATTGTGAACTCGAAATGATCTACGACATGGCAGAGTCGCGCCTTGAACGTGCGGTTCAGGATCGCGCACGCCTTCTCAACGAAGATGGCTTTCACGCGTTGGGGCACTTGCTGACCGGACACGCGCAATCAGAGCTCCTGAACTTTGTGACGGACAACAAAATTGATTTAATGATCTTTGGCCGGCATTCCCAAGAAGGAACACGCCGCTTCCATATGGGTAGGATGGCGAGTAGATTTATGCGCGCGGCTCCCTGCCCGGTTATCGTGGGATAAATACAAATGCGTAATAACTTGTTGCTGAAGAAATCGGGTTCTTTGGTTGATGCTTTTGCACTGCTGCCCCACTCTGGTCATGTTGTTGCAGCAATGGCTGCAGCAGAGCCAGCGCTGTTTTTTGAAAACCTGCATTTCCATGCAAACAAACATCGCAATCTACATATCCACTGCGCAAACCCAACCAAAAGCTACACGTGCTTCACAGATATTCGCCACGCAGAAAACCTTCAGTTTCACGTTATGTTTCTAACATCAGCAATCCGCAACACGCAGGGACACAATCTGGTGCACTATGTTCCTCAGCACCTTTCGCGCTGGGCTCAAAATCTCAACCGTCGTCACGAGATCGACGTGTTTTGGGGAACCTGTAGCCTCCCCAACGATAAAGGCTTTGTCAGCCTTGGGATCAACACCTGCTATGAATCTGAGATTCTGCGCAAGGCCAAACATGTGATTCTCGAGGTCAATCCCAACATGCCAATTGTCTACGGCGACACCTTCGTGTCGATCGAGGATGTCACGCTTTTTCTGCACCACGATCGCCCACTTCCTGTGCTGCAGCCAGAGGCTCCCAATGTTCAAGACCGGTTGATTGCAAAATACATCTCCGAACTCGTTCCAGACGGAGCGACACTCCAGCTTGGAATCGGTGGTATTCCTAACGCTGTTGGAGAATGTTTGACCCACAAAAAAAATCTGGGCATTCACACCGAGCTGTTTACCGAATCCATGAAAACACTCTACGAACATGGCGTTGTCGATGGTTCGCGCAAAACCCTTTGGCCACGCAAAATGGTGGCAACTTTCGTCTATGGCTCTGCTGAGCTTTACAAATTCGTTGGAGAAAACCCAGCGCTGGAGCTTTACCCGGCATCTATCATCAACGACCCAAGCCGGATCTGCCGCAACTTCAGAATGTTCTCCATAAACAGTGCCGTCGAGCTCGATATCACTGGCCAGGTGTGTTCGGAATCGGTCGGACACCGGGAACTCAGTGGCGTTGGCGGAGCGACTGACACTCACACAGGCGCACAACGCTCCGAGGGCGGGCGTGGTATAATTGCGTTGCGCTCGATGACCCCAGACCAAAAGACCTCCAAGATCTCCTTTGAACTCAAGCCTGGGGCAAAGGTCTCAATCAGCAGAAATGACATCGATACTGTTGTGACAGAGTACGGAGTGGCACAGCTGATTGGCCTCAGCGTGGCCGAACGGGCCCGTGCTTTGATTGCGATTGCGCACCCAACGGTGCGTGAAGAACTCGAATTCAGCGCAAGAAACGCCAGTTATATCTAAAGAAATTACCTTATTTTAAAAAACAACTAACAAAGACAATATTTTGCACAGCAGCCTCTCTCTCGCTCGTCTTAAAAATCTGCGGTAACATTGATTGCCTGCGCTGGGGCGCTGTGTTCTTTTTCTCGCAAGGAGCGTCGCGAATGAAAGCTGCAACTGACGGTCTTCTGAGTGCTGGTATTGTTCCTCGCACTCGCTCTCCTGAAGTGGTGGAGATGAGCTGGTTCGCGCCGATCTGCTCGGATGACTTCGAATTCCTTGGAATGCCCGATTCCAAGCTCAAAAGTTCATGGACCAATACATCCAAAATTGCGCTTGAAGCTGAGCGCCAGGGCTTTAACAACATGCTCTGCCCAAGCAGCTACCAGGTCGGACAAGACACCCTCACATTCGCCGCAGCACTCGCACCTCAGCTCAAGAAAATGAGCCTGCTCGCAGCCATCCGCTGCGGTGAAGTTCATCCGGCCATGCTGGCACGCACTCTCGCTACTCTTGACCACATGCTCGAGGGGCGACTCACAGTCAACATCATCTCTTCAGACCTTCCGGGCGAAACGCTCGATTCCAAAGCCCGCTACGCAAAATCGCGCGAGGTGTGCGAAATCCTGCGTCAGTGTTGGACACGCGAATCCATCAACTACGAAGGCGAGTTCTACAAGTTGAACCTGCCCACAGCACCCTGCAAGCCCTACCAGCAAAACGGTGGTCCACTCCTTTATTTCGGTGGCCTTTCTCCGGATGCGCTCGATTTATGTGCTCGTGAATGCGATGTGTTTTTGATGTGGCCCGAAACGGAAGACCGTTTGCGTTCGCACATGCAGGAAATGACCAGACGCGCCGAAGCTTATGGACGTCAGGTCGACTTCGGACTGCGAGTCCACATGATTGTCCGTGAGACGGAATCTGAAGCTCGTGCGGCAGCACAGCGCCTTGTTTCAAAGCTCGATGACGACAAAGGCAATGAGATTCGCTCGCGCGCACTCGATTCAAAATCTTTTGGCGTTGCAAAACAGGCTGAGATGCGCGACCTCGCTGACAGCGAGGGCTATGCGGAAGAATTCCTATGGACCGGTGTTGGGCGCGCGCGTTCAGGCTGCGGTTGTGCTTTGGTAGGCAACCCCGACCAAATCGTTGCCAAGCTGAACCGCTACGTTGAAATGGGTATTCGCTCTTTCGTTCTCTCCGGATATCCGCACTTCGACGAGTGTGGGTTGGTCGGAAAATACATTCTGCCGCGCTTCCGTCGCGGAAAACTCGCTGAATTGCAAGGCCGCATTCCCACGACACCTCCAAACACACCTTTGGCAGCAGGAGAACGTCAATGAATAACCCAACTTTCTCGCGCCTCATTTTCGGGGCTTGGCGTCTGGCAGATATCCCTGCCGAGGCCAATACAGATTCTGTAGCCCAAAAAGTCTTCATGTCACTCGAACACGGCATATCGACTTTCGACCACGCTGACATCTACGGCAATTACTGTTGCGAAGAGCTGTTTGGCGACGCAGTAAAGAAACACAAGATCCCAAGAAACAAGATGCAGCTCATTACCAAATGCGGCATCAAGCTGGTTTCGCCACAGCGACCAGAACATGGCTTGAAAACCTACGACACGTCTCGTGAACACATTATTCGTTCAGTTGAGCAATCGTTGAAGAATCTGAAAACCGATTTCGTAGACCTTTTGCTGATTCATCGACCAGACCCATTGATGAACCCCGACGAAGTTGCAGATACTTTTAATGCGCTGCAGCAGCAGGGCAAGGTTCTGCACTTTGGCGTTTCAAATTTCACAACACACCAAGTGCGTTTGTTGCAGTCGCGCCTCAAAGCTCCGCTTGTAACCAACCAAATCGAGTTTTCATTGCTGCACACAGTTCCCATGTACAATGGCCAGCTCGACCAATGCCTCGAATTGAACATGAAGCCGATGGCATGGTCGCCTTTGGCTGGTGGGCGTCTGTTTACTCACAGCGATGACCGCTCCCGTAATATTCGCAGCTGCCTTGAAACACTTGCCAAGAAATATCGTGTTGAGCATGCAGAGACTATCGCCTACGCTTGGCTTATGCGACACCCTGCGCAGATTCTTCCGGTTCTTGGCACAGGCAAGGAAGAACGTTTGAAGGCCGCTGTAGCTGCACTCACAGTTCAGCTGGAGCACGAGGATTGGTTCCACTTGCTCAAGGCTGCGGTGGGTCACGATGTCCCTTAAAAATAAATTTTTCCTGGGGGCTGCACTGACCCTTGTGTGCCTCTCCTGCACGCGGAAACCAGAGCGCGTGCTAAAAGTTCTGACCTTCCGAGACCGGCAATCGTCGGCTCTGAGGGCAGCTCTCCCTGTCTTTGAAAAAGAGTTCTCAGTGCGCGTTCAATTCGACGACATTCCAGCCTCCACGGTTGCCACCAAAATGATGACCGACCTTGCAGCGGGCGGAACCTACGATGTTTACGCGGTCGATGAACCCTTTATCCCGCAGTTCCACGAAGCACTTTTGCCCGTTGAACAATGGCCTAGAGTCAGTGCCCAGGACGATCTCTCCGGCTTCGAGAGCAAGGCTATTGAAGCCGCTCGTTTTCAAGGCGTGACGGTCGGGTTGCCAGTTAACGGCAACGTATATCAATATATTTTTCGCAAGGATCTCTTCGAAGAAAGTAACGAACAGGTCAAATTCCAAAAGCAGTACAACCGCCCACTGAAGCCTGCCACCAATTTCACAGAGCTGCTCGAACTGGCTCAGTTCTTTCACCGACCACCGAAACTCTACGGGTTTGCACCGTTCACCAAAATGTCTGAGGGAACAACGGTCGAACTGCTGTGGCTGCTTGCAGGGTTTGGCTATAAGCCCGGAGCGACCCACATCGATACCCCTACTGTTGCGCGTGCACTCGAGCTCTACGATGCCCTTCTAAAAACAGCGCCAAAGGCTGCAAGGGCTTGGCATCACACTGAACGCATGTCGGCCTATGCCAAGGGCAGAGTCGCTCAGATGATGACTTGGAACAGTTTTTTCTTCGACCTCGAGGACGAACACAAGTCGCTTGTGGTAGGGCGTACGGGCTACGCACCTTCACCCGGAAGCGAGGCAAACGGAATCGCTGGAACGTGGATTGCAGGCATCCGCAAGAACTCAGCAGAGGCAGAACTCGCGGCAACATTCGTGCGCTGGTGGACCTCAAAAGACGTCAACGAAGGACTCATTCCAAAAGGCCTCAGCACTGCACGTGCGGACCTTCTGACCCGTTCTGATTTGGCAACAAAGTTTCCATGGCTGGGCTCCACGCACCTGAATTTCAACACTGCTTTTCTCCGACCACGCCACAAACAGTACCGCTCCACCTCTGACGACTTGAGCAAGGCGTTCACACGGTGGATAGCAGGACAAAAGAATCTCTCCGAAACGGCGTCGGACATCCAAGCTGCACTCGGGCGTATGAATGAGCTCGCACTGAGTGGCACACAAAGGCAGGGGGCACACTAAATGTTTTCTCCCCGTTCACAACGCTCCCTTGTGGCTTTCGTTCTTCCAGGGTGTGCATTGCTCACCTTATTGATTGCTTGGCCTGTGCTGCAAAGTGCATTTTCCTCACTAACCAACAGCGTTGGTGCAGGCGCCGATGCTCAGGCACACTTTGCCGGACTTGAGCATTTTAAAGCACTCATCTCCCAAGCCTCTTTCTGGAACTCGCTTTCTTTGGCTGCGCTTTTCACAATCACCACCACCATTATAGAACTTTTGATTGCGGCGGCGGTTGCTTTATTTCTCTATTTGCAAAAGCCACTGCCACGAGTTGTGGAAGTTTTGTTGATTCTGCCCATGTTTGTACTGCCTGTGGTTTCGGGTCTGACCTTTCGCTATATCTACGATCCCAACGATGGGCCTCTGAGTGCCATCTTCAATGCGCTTGGATACGAACCCATGTCCCCATTGGCTGACTCCTTCTGGGCGTTCTGGGCTATCGTTCTTCAAGACATTTGGCGCATGTGGCCTTTCCTGTTCCTTATTATCTACGCAGGCCTCAAAGCACTTCCAAAGTCTGCGCAAGAGGCAGCGAAGATGGATGGTGCCAACACGCGCGAGGTCATCCGTTACGTTATTCTTCCAGCGCTGCGCCCCACACTTGCAATCGCCATGGGTCTAAAAGTCATGGAGTCGCTCAAGGTATTCACCGAAGTTTATGTGATGACCGGCGGTGGCCCAGGTGATTCAACATCTTTGCTATCTCTTTTTGTCGTCAAACAGGCGTTCCACTTCTTCCAGGTGGGTCCAGCCTCGGCCGCTTCAATAGTGCTGCTCGTTTTGGGTATGAGCCTGGCATGGGGAGTGACCCGACTGCAGAATCGTGCAGCCCTCGCAGGAGGAAAGTGAAATGGCAACAATCGCGCAGGGCAAACTCCCTTCTCATGCAAAACTGATCATTACAGTGCTTTTATTCCTGCAAATCGCCCCCGTAGTCATGATTCTTCAAACCGCGTTTAAAACCCAACGCAGTTTGTTGGAGTTTGGCATGTTCACCTGGGATGGCTGGACTCTAAACAATTTTTACCGACTTTTTGCAGAACAGAGTCTTGCACCCGATCTTCTCAATTCGATTTTCATAGCCTGCGGTACCATGAGTCTTTCCGTCTTCTGCGGTTCTCTTATGGCTTACGCTTTGACCCGTTGGGAGAGCAAAGCAAAGAAGCACCTACTGACCACATTGCTCGTGGCGCGTTTGTTGCCTCCCGTGGCACTCGCTCTGCCGCTCTTCCTGGTGCTCAAACAGTTCATGCTGCACGACACCGTCTGGGGGCTGATACTTGCGCACACAGCATTGAATTTCCCATTGGCCACTTGGATACTGATGCCCTTCATGGATGCGGTGCCACGCGTTCTCGAGGAGGCCGCGGCACTGGATGGCGCATCGCGGATTCAAACTTTTTCACACGTAGTTTTGCCCGTCACCAAGCCTGGTCTGGTTGTAGCGGCTCTCTTTTGTTTTCTCATGAGCTGGAATGATTTTCTGTTCTCGCTGATTCTTGCGGGTTCGCAGGTCAAAACAGCACCGCTCACGCTCAATGGCTATGTCACGGGATTCGGCACGGAATGGGGACCACTGTGCGCAGGAGCATGTATTCTGCTCCTGCCAGTTTTCGCTTTGTCGTTCAAACTTCATCAACACATGATTGCAGCGCCCACGCAGGGTGGAGTGAAGGGAGCCTGAAATGCGTATCAACGAGGAAATGGCAGCGGACATCAACTTTCCACTCACGCCCGAGTGGCCTTCACTGACGGCACGAGCGCGTGGTGCAGTTCGGCACACAGCAGCAGTCCAATGCGAATCACTGGGCAAGCAAGACAGCAGAAACTTCTCTTTGTTCAAGCTCACTTTCAAAGATGGAAGCGAGGCACAACTGCGCATCGGTGCACTGGATACAAGTCCTGCAGCATGGATGATCTGGATAGGTGAATCCACCCGCGAACACGACCTTCTCAGTGCAACCATGTCCAACAAAATACATATTGTGGCCGATACCAACGATTGGATTTTGAAGTCTACTGCTGGCACTTTGCGCCTCAACAAAACTCAACCCTCACTGAGCATCAGCACGCCCACAGGAACACAAAGCTGGAACAGCTGCGGCCTGGATCTTTTCGTTGGCGATGTCCCCATGAGTTTTGCTCTTTTTAAACACGCAGACGGCTTCGGCTGTTCGTTCGATATGGGGGATTGCAAGTACATAATGGGTGGCGGCGAGCAATTCGGCGGAACAAATCTGCGCGGACGACTCTATGACGTCATGAACTCCGATGCACTCGGAGTAAACGGCCAATTGCGCTATCAAAGCACACCCTTTTTCTTAACAGACACCGGTCTTTCGTTTGCGATGCTGCAGTGTGAGCCTGGCCGCATCGACTTTGGCTCGCGGCGCCATGACATCACAACCTTTTCGAGCGACGGGCAAGTTCTTGGGCTTTATCTGGCACAACCCACAACACCGAAGTTGGCCATCGAACAGTGGCGCGCATTGATGGGTGGAGTCACAAGCGTTCCCGACTGGAGCTACGGCCTTTGGCTGTCGCGATGCTTCTACAAAGACGAAGCAGAGGTGCGCACAGTCATTGAAAATAATCGTAAGAGCAATCTCGGAGCGTCGGTTATCAATCTCGATGCACGCGCATGGATGCGTGCTCAGACACGAACAGACTTTGTCTGGGATACGAGCCGCTGGAGTCCTTATCAAACCTTCATTCCCTGGCTCCGCGAACAGGGCTTTCAGGTTTGTTTGTGGGAAAACCCCTACGTGTCGTCAGCAACTGAAACACTTTACGCTGAAGGCGTTAAAAACGGTTTCTTTGCAAAAACCAGTCAGGGTGATGTGTATCCCTACCAATGGGTTCCTACAGGTCTCGAGGGATTTCCACAGCCACCGGTTGCAGGCCTCGTAGACTTCACTCACCCCAAAGCACGTGCATGGTGGAAGGAGCAACACCGCCCCTATTTGCGGGCTGGCGTGAACTGTTTCAAAACCGACTTCGGCGAAGAAATTCCTCACGACGCCGTGTTCAGCGACGGCACAACCGGTAAGCAACTGCGCAACGTCTACTCGGATCTTTACAACCTGTGCGTCATGGAAGTGGTGCGCGAAGAATGTGGTGATCAGGGAATCCTTTGGGCGCGCTCTGGTTACACAAAAATGGCAAAGACTCCGGTCAAATGGGCAGGTGACAGCCAAACATCGTGGAATGCTTTGCGTGCATCACTCCGAGGAGCTCTTTCGCAGGCCGTGGGTGGGGCTGTGTTTTGGTCGCACGACATTGGTGGGTTTTACGGATCGATGCCCGATGCCGAGCTTTTCACACGCTGGACACAAGTTGGCCTGTGGGGAAGCCATGCACGCATGCACGGCACATCGCCTCGAGAACCGTGGGAGTTCGGCCCAACGGCACTCGAACAAGTTAAAAATGGCGTTGCTCTGCGCAAGAAACTGCATGCCTATTTCGTTAGCTGCGGTCAAGAATGCGTGCGCACACAGCAATCCTTCATTCAACCTCTGTGGCTGCACAACACCACTGATCCGGTGTGCTGGACAATTGAAGATCAATTCTTCGCAGGGTCTGCAGATGTACTGGTTGCACCGTTTCTATCGGCTACAGGTGGGCGCAGTGTTTACCTGCCCGAAGGCGAGTGGATATGCCTTGTTGACCGCAAGGACTATCACGGGAAAGCAGTCCATACACTCACCCGCACCCCGGAATGTCCGGTCTTTTTGCGCAAAAATTCGCGCTGGATGCAGAGCTTTTTAGGTTGAGAGGGCGTAGGTGCGCATGCTCGAGTTCTTCCCACGCAACACGTCTTCGCCCTGAAAAACGAGCTCACGTGTCACTGCGAGGCGAGTACGCACATCCTCGCTGAGTAGAATATCGACACCATGTTTTTTGGTCAGAGATTCAATCCGCGAAGCTGTGTTCACTGTGTCGCCAATAACCGTGAATTCACGTCGGAACTGTGCGCCCACATCACCCACCACGGCCACACCTGAATGGAGTCCTATACCAATGCGTAGCGGCTGCTCGCCGCGCGCTACACGGATTGCGTTCAGTTCACAGACCGCGTGGCGCATCTTGAGCGCGCATTCCACCGCTTGGTCGGCATGACGCACATGTCCAACTGGTGCGCCAAAGTAGGCCATCACTCCGTCCCCAATATACTTGTCGAGTGTGCCTTCGGTTTCAAAGATACACTTCACCAAATGCTCGTGAACTTCATTGAGGAGCCTAACCACGTCCTGGCCACTCAGGCTCGCACTGATCTTCGTGAAGTCGCGAATATCTGCGAAAAGCACAGTGACATCCAACTCACGACCACTCTGCGGAATGTCTTCCTGATTCGATTGCAAAACCTGTGCAACCGAGGGCGAGAAATATCGGGTTAATTTTTCGAGCCGCATATGCTCATCGAAAGATCTTTTAACCAAAACGTGGAGGCGGCTCGACTTGATGTGAGTGGCAATAACTGCTGCCAACAAAAGAACGACTGCAACCACCCGGGAATCGGGAGGAACACTGGTCTCAGCATGCAGAACGACTGTCAGTGCAACGGCTACGATAGCTGTGACAACAGATTGCAAGGCGCTGAAGTAAAAACCAGAAAGATTGATGAAAAACAACATGAACGAGAGTCCAAGCAAACCTGTTGCAATTTGCCCTTGCATCCCTTTCCCTTCTGCCCATTGTTCCAGAATCAAGAAGGTAAAAGGCAAATCCAGCAAGGGAATGGCAAAGGTACTCGCATTGCGTACGGACTTATTCTGCAGCGAGGCGTACCAAAGAAGCACACTCACAGCGAGATAACCGCTAAACAGGATCTCCTTGCCGCGAAAACTTGGCATGGAAAGGCCCCATCCGAGAATCAAATGGAGCCCAAAAAAGGATGCCACAGTCCAAAAGCGTATCAGCGCCAGCCGACGAATATTACCTAAACGTTCGGTTTCGAGTTCACGCGCAAGCGACTCAACAGTTTTCTTGAGCATTCCCGCACTCCCCGAGTGATTGATGCCACGCGAACAAAAAAAGAGACTCTCAATTCCGGCAAAAACCTTCTTGAGAATCTCACAATTTCAGGGCACCGAGGTAGGCAAAATTAGCCTTGCGGGGCTGAGGGCTGCGCCGGTTTTTCTGCCGACTTTTTCACGAGCTCTTTGAGTTCTTCGAGCTCCTTCGAAAGCTTGCTGAACTTTTCCTTTAAATCCGCAAGCTCTGCGAATTTATCGGCGGCCGCGTTGGGCGAAATGCGACGATTAAACCTGTCCTGCGAACGGCGCGCACGCGGTATCAACATGGATAACAGTCCATAGTTTTTGCGGTGGATGTAGGAATCAAAGTCGGCAGCCAGTGCAGCGTCCTGGGATTCGACCCATGTTTCGGGAAGAGCGGCAATCAAACGCACGGGCTGATGCTTTTCGCTGAACTGCTGCAACAACGGACGGGTTTCAGGGCGCTGCTCGGGGAAGCGACTCGAAAGTGTACCCACCGCTTTGAGCGCAGCAATACGGACACGGAAGGGAAGCAGGTGGTTGCCGATCATTTCTTGCAGTGGAAGAAGCTCTTGGGGTTGCACCAACTCCGCAATGACGCGCAGCGCCCCGGCTTCGACCAATCCCAGATGCGAGCTGCCTCGAGCCAGACCCCACGCCCAGGCCGATAGGGTTTGCTTCTCTGCCGCGTTGCGCAGTGATGGAGTTTTCCTCATGAGCTCAACGATTCCAGAAAGAGCTGCATCACGCACAGAAAGGGGCTCCGCAGCTGACCCTGCAAATTCCTTGAGCTCCTTCAGCCAGCCCTGCTTGTTCTCCAGAGAAGATTTGCTGACAGCAGCAACCCACTCTGCTCGTGCCAGCGGATGGCGTTCGACGCTGGTGGTCAGAATTTCAGCTGCCAAAGTTGTGTTGGCTTCAACAAGCATTCCATATGCTGACGCGCGCGCCCGCCAGAGCTGTTCGGTCTTCAACCAGTTCAAAATCAAGTCTTTGTCTTCTGCAGCAACATAGCCCTCACACAATGACTGCACCGCAAGCCACTTGAAGTAGCTCAGCGGCCCCTTGGAGTCTTTGGCATTGAGGATCTTTCTCGCGTAGTCCTTCGAGATCTTCTGTTTGACTGAACCGACCATAGAACAATTTGGATCAACAATAACAAACGCAACTGGTGCAGAGGCCGAGACAATCATTTTCTCGTCTGTTTTGTTTACACTCAGCGGTTTTTCTTCACCTGATCCATCTTCATACTGAATGAAAATCCGGGTTTGGAATTCCGCCGGAGCATCAGCTGCCCCATCCTGCTTCTGGGTCAGATGAACCTCAAGACCGTTTGCAACAACGTCAGTTTTCTTGACCTCTGCTTCAAGCTCGATGTGGCCTGCGCGGAAGACAAAAGTGTCGAAAAATTTGCGTGCATTGAATCCTATGGACTCTTCGATTGCACGGATCAGATCCTGGGTACTGACAGGTGAAAACTGATGTTTTGTGAGGTAGTGTCCTACTGCACGACGGAACGCATCTTCACCCACGGTGTCGCGCAGATGGTTTAGAACCAGTGCGCCTTTGTCGTACAAATGTGCATCAAATATCTCTGAGACGAATTCAAATTGATTGAACACAATGGGGCGCTGGTATGTTTTGGACTCCGAGAGATAGCCCTCTTGAAAATTTTCCTTGAGGTAAAAGATTCCCGAGGCTTTGCCGTTGCAATGCTCTTCCCAAAGGACTTCAGAATGGGTCGCAAAACCCTCATTCAACCAACCTTCAGACCAGGTTTCACAGGTCACTGTGTCGCCAAACCACTGATGCGCCAACTCATGCATCACAAGAAAATTGCGTGACTCGCTGCCCACCAGAAATTCCTGTGGACCAATGACGTTGTCGGTATTGAAAGTGGCTGTCGTATTTTCCATGCCGCCGTATAAAAAATCAGCGACAAACGCCTGCCCGTATTTACTCCAAGGGTACTCATAGCCCCAATAGTTCGAGTAGAACTCCATCATTTTTGCAGTGTCTGTACAGAGCGCCGAAGCGCACTCTGAAAATTTTTGCGGAACCAAGACGGTGACATCGCGTCCGCGCCAGGTTGTGCGCTGTTCGTGGAACTCGCCACACGCGAATGCAACCAAATAGGGAGCATGCGGATGCCGCAAAATCCACTCTTGCGTTCTCCACGTGGTGTCGGCTGTATCACTCAACAATTGGCCATTGCCGAGACCCTTCCATTGCGCAGGAAAGCTGATTCTCTGAAGAACGGTCATTTTCATGCGCGGGTCATCCTGGCACGGGAACCAGTAGGGAGAATCTGTGTCTTGCCCTTGCGTCCAGATGCAGTCATAGGCCGCGTCGGTGCTTTTTTTCTTGTGAACGAAATACAAACCTGCATTGGGCTTAACGATCGAATAATGCACTCGCACCGCGACCAATTGGCCTTGGCGCAGGGCTTCGTTGAAATTTACCGTGAGAACGGCGTCGTTGTAGTTGAATTCAGTGTCATCAAAAGCAGTTGTCTCAATTGCGTAGGGGTTCATAATATCGAAGGTAGTCAGTTTGCTGTAACTGACCTCGTGAATTTGCATCTCACGTGCGTCGAAGGAAACGTTCCTTGCACCTTCAGAAAGCGCCCTGACTACAAGATATGCATACGCCTCAAAGCGATCGTCTTCGAAGCTGAGACGACCCGCAAGGGTGAGGTGAATTTGTCGGCAGTAGCGGTGCGGCTCGTAATAGTTTCCCGCACTGCGGAGCGCAGGGAAGTTTTTGGCCGCTGATGTTTGACTCGCACTCCCTGAACCACTGGGCTGAAAGGATGTCCGGGTCTGTGATTCGATCATTTTTTCTAGGTGCGAGCCCAAAATCATGGATATCTCCTCAATGACGCAGTCTTTCTCAAAGGGCTGATTTATCGCCCAGGTGCAGACTCCGGGCAAGTGAATCTGGGGTTTTTGCTGCACCCCACTTTCTGTGGTAGGCCACCGAGAAAGCCACGATGACCTGAGGGGGTCTTATTATGCTCACCACTGTTGCCGACAAAAAGCGTTCGGGTCTTGTCCTGTTGCTCGCCATTGCTGCAGAACTTCTACCGATGTGCGCGCCTCTGGCACACGCTGAAATCTTCAAAGCACTCTCGACCGACAGCGCCGACCACTCCTGCCAAGTTGTTCTGCGTGAGGCTCGCGTGGTGCGGCAAAAAGACTCACGACTCCCTGAAACCGAAACCGATGCTACAGGTCAGCCCTGGTATGTTTTCGAGGCCAGCGTCGACACAGCAGCAGCCCCACTCAAAACAGGCGCTCAAGTTTACCTGCTTTATCGTTCGCAGCGCGACACCAATTGGCATGTTGCCCCCGGAGAGGCCGTCCCGGGTGCCTCCGCCACTCTTCAGCGCCATTCGTTCAGAATATCCGCGGACACCCTCAAAGCCGACAGCCCGGATACCATTTCATTTCCGCGCCACAATGAGGCACTGCAACTCATCCCTTTCCTCCAGAGTAGCGACGGACGCCGTATTTTCGACCACAACGACCATGGCGAAGATGTCGATACTTACGCACTGAACACACAGAACGCTTGGACTGCAAAAACCAAGAACACCACTTGTCAAACTGCGGGTCGTGGCTCTGCCACCTTGCGCTTCCTCGGCGACTGGAGCACCGACGTCCGCGGCGACCTTCACCCCGGACAGGCAATGGTCGTTGAATATGATCTCAGCCGCCTCCCACAATGTCATGGCAGCAGCTACAACGGCCTGCCCGCATGGCAAACCGAGGCTTATGTTAGGTTTTTCCCCAGTGGCGAAGAGTTCTCTGCGGTTCTGAGCACACCGCAAGGCGGCTCCATGGGGCCTCAGCCCGCGCGCTTTGATATCCCTGAGAACGCGACCCGCGCTCAACTGTGGTTCAAATCACGCGGTCGGAGTTGTGAAGGTGGCTACGACAGTAGGTTCGGTAAAAACTATGAATTTTCTATTACCCCCGCAGTGACCTCATCACCCGCGTGGGCGGGAAGCTTTCAGTGGCTCAATAGTCCAACGCAAAGTTGTGACGCTCTTTCTCCCGCACGCAGCCTTGCAGACGTCGAAACCCTCAGCTCTGACGAGCTCGAGAATCAATGCATAGCCATTGATTCCGAGGTTCTGGTGCCTGGGCTAACTACTTCATTTTCAGCGCAGCCGCAGTCTATTCAGGCGCAAGTTCAGTGGAAAACGAACACTGGCCTCAGCACAACCCAATGGCTGACCTTTGTGGGGCGCAATGGGCAGAACTTTCGGTACCGCTGGATTCTTCCCGCAGCCTCGCTTCGTGCTCGCGCATGGAGTGCGCTTGACTTTACATTCAGATTTTCGACCGACGGTTTGTTTTGGCTCCAAGCCGGACGCGAGAGCGATAACAAAATGGGTGTTGTCGAGCCGCGACGCATCGAACTCAACCCCTAAAAACGCAGACCAACGCAAGGGCTGGTGCGCATGAAACCGTTCAAACTGACCCCATGCTCTCCAAAAATTTTGCCGTTACTTTTAGCCTTTTTGGCTCTGTTCGCAGTTACGCCCACTGCTTTTGCGATTGGGGGTTACACATCTCCCGGTTCCAGAGCGTTTGCAGATGCCAACCAAGCTGGCGACTACCTTCTTGCGGGCGACAACAAACTTCTCCTCCGACGCGCAGGATTCGAAGCTGCCCTCAAGCTAAGCAAAGAATTTCCAGCCGAGCCTTCCGTGGTTACTGGCGGACTGCTTGAGCGCCGCAACACAAGCTCTGAAAACACGCGCGCAATTGTGTGCACTGAAACAAAAATTCATATTTTGGATATCGACAGCGAAGGCAAATCTACACAGAAAATCGAATCACTTGCGAAACGTCTGCGGCTGAGCAAGCCGCGTGAACTACGCTGCGCCGTGAACCCGAATTCAGGTCAGTGGCTAGCGGTGAGTTTGAACTCCGGATGGGTTGCTTTCGGTTCCGAGCTCGCTTTTCAGCTTCCGGAGATTTCGGGCCGCTGGACGCATGTTCTTGCCATCAGCGATTCGTTTTTTGTTCTTGGCGAAAATGGTGCAGCAGCGCAGGTCACCCTGCCACAAACAGACACGGGTGAAGCTGAAGTGCGACGCGTAAAATCACCCTTCGCTGACCTCGAAAATCGCGACACACTTTTTGCACGAGGGGGCAATGTTCTTCGCACAGGCGAACAACAAACCGCCATAAGCAGCCTCTTGCCGGGCAGCGATTTCCCGCAGTGGACTACCCCTCAAAAAATTTCCATCAGTCCATGCTCTGAAGCGGGCGGCTGCGGTGCCTGGCTCGGCGATGACCAACGTTGGATTGTGGCAGGCAGTTGGGGAACGTTTGTCGGACGCGGGCTTAACTACTCGCGCATCAGTGCGCCACTGCTCGCGAGCGAAGCCACCTCGCTCGGTGTCGCACTGGTTCCTGACAAGAGTCAGTTTATTCTCGTGGGCGACATCGATGCAGACGTTCGATCTTTGCCAGAAGAAGCTTCGCTGGCGCGCTTCGTTTTTGCTGAGCGTTTGGCTGCACGTAAAGAATCGCAGGGACGGCACAAAACGCGCCACCTCGTTTGGCTCCGCGGCAATGCAGCAAACATAGCGGCAAGCTCAACATCATCTGCACAGTATAAACCACTCTTTTCCTATCGCACCCACGCACAGAACTTTGGGCACTTAGGTGAAGTGATTATTCACGAAGGACGACTCCCCGAGGTCTGGCCCAAGCACTGGGTTGCTGTTGAACCCGAGGTTGAATTCGAACCCCTCTCGCTGGCAAGCGAGTGGAGCCCCGCTGCACCATCCGAAAGCCTGCCAGTGCCCAAGTCGAGCTGGTGGGTGCAAGCCTCTGGCCTTCCTGCTGCACTGAAAGAAATTGAAAACAAAAACCTCCGACTGCGAAAAGTCGTGGTTGCTATTGTTGATAGCGGTGTGGACACCAAACACCCTCTGCTTCAGAGCGTGCTCGAACAAAACGCTCAGGAGATTCCAGAGAACGGCATCGACGACGATAGCAATGGACTCATCGATGATGTTTTTGGCTACGACTTCGTCGATGAAGATGGCCAACCAAGTGATGACTTTGGTCACGGCACACACGTCGCTGGGCTTGTGAGTAATACTTGGTCAACCAAAGGAATATTGGGCGGAGCCCCGAACGCCCGCTTGCGTATTTTTAAGGCGCTTGATTCGAGCGGCAAGAGCAACAGCATCGACCTCGCGCGTGCGATTTCTGCTGCCGTCGGCGGACGTGTTGATATTCTCAACTGCTCCTGGGGTGGTGGACCAGAAACTCAGGCTCTCCGCGATGCTTTCGCGGCAGCAAAAGCGTCCGGCATTTTGATATTCTCTTCCGCAGGGAACGATGGACTCAACACCAACTCCGCTCCGCCTGTGCCAAAGCGCTTTCCCGGAGTGCTCTCTATCGGTGCATCAACCGCAAATAACTCACGCGCCCGGTTCAGCAACTGGGGGGAGAAGGCTGTTTTTGCATTCGCACCCGGCGCGGACATCACCAGCACGCTTCCCGGAGCTCAGCTGGGAGAAAAATCAGGAACCAGTATGGCCTCACCGGTGGCAGCCTCATTGGGTGCGCTACTGCTTGGCGCTCTCCGGGAACTCCATCCTAAATGGTCACGAGAACAACAAAATGCCGAAACCGAAAGATTGCTTTGTGCAGCTGCGTTGCCGAACAAACCTTCGACTTCAGCCTCCAAATGCGGCATCATTCAAGCACATCGCGCGCTGAACCTCCTTCTGGAGAGAGCTCCATGACTTGCGTTCAAGCGACCACTCAAGTACCAATTTTCAGCAACACTTCCGTCTCGAATCGTTTTTCTTAAGCTGGAGTCCTCATGGCCAAACTGGTCATCAAAGATCTGAACAAGGTCTACGACAATAAAGTTGAAGTACTGAAGAACGTGAACATCGAAGCTGGACACGGTGAGTTTCTCGTCCTGGTGGGTCCCTCCGGCTGCGGAAAGTCCACCCTGCTGCGCATGATCGCCGGACTGGAAGATATCTCTTCGGGAGCCATCGAGATCGGTGACCGAGTTGTCAACGAGCTCGCTCCTGCCGAGCGCGATATTGCCATGGTCTTCCAAGACTATGCGCTTTATCCGCACATGACCGTGAGGGAAAACCTGAGCTTCGGTCTGCGCATCAAAAAACGTCCTCAAGAGGAAATCGACGAGCGCATTCAAACTGCAAGCAAAATGCTGAATATCGACCACTTGCTCGATCGCAAGCCAAGTCAACTCTCGGGCGGCCAACGCCAACGCGTTGCAATTGGTCGTGCCATTGTGCGTAAGCCCGCTCTGTTCCTGTTCGATGAGCCACTGTCGAACCTCGACGCTCAGCTGCGCAGCCAAACGCGCATTGAGCTTGCGGCTCTGCACCAGAAAGTGGGAGCAACGGTCGTTTACGTGACGCACGACCAAGTTGAAGCCATGACCCTCGCAGATCGCATTGCCGTGCTCAACAAAGGCAAAGTTCAGCAGCTGGGCTCACCGCTCGACCTCTATAACACTCCGGTGAACACCTTCGTCGCATCGTTCATTGGCAACCCAAGCATGAACTTCTTCAAAGGCAATCTTGAGATTTCTGGCGGGCAGAAGATTTTCTCGTTCAATGGGTTGAAGTTCGATTTCTCAGATGCTCCGACACCCAAAAAATCTGGAACATACACGCTCGGTCTGCGCCCTGAAGCACTCAAAGTTCTTGCCAAAGAAGGCCGTGAGGCAGAGGGCAAAATTGACTGCAAGCCGGAGGTTCTTCTCATTGAGCCACACGGCCACGAAACACATCTTGTGGCCAACATTGCCGGGCAGCAGGTCATTATTCGCTCGGCTAACCCAAAGCGTTTGCAAGTCATGGAAGCAGCCTCACGAGGCTCGGTACTCGCAACAACTATTGATCGCAAAGTTATGCACTGGTTCGATTCAACGGAAGAAGGCGGACGTGTGAATGAAATTAGCTAAATGTTTTGTCTCAAAGAGATTTGTTCAGGGAAAGATCATCACCTCTTTGTGTATTATGGCCATGGTTGCCTGCCGCTCTTCGGTGAGCAGCACAATCGCTCCTGTGCCTGCACAGAGTGCAGCAGAACCGCGATACGAGTGGTTTTTGAGTTCAAGGGACTCGAAAAGCGCCTTGGAACAACGCACTGCACGCGTGAGTTCGGTCGCTGCAACTCCTCCAACCATCAGATCCACACCTGTGGAAAGTACGGGAGAGGTTGAGGTCAGCTTTGAAGGCTCAGAAGGCCTCAAAATCTACTACACTACCGATGGCTCACTTCCGCTTCTCACGGGCAACCGCCCCGCAGGTACGACCCGCACATTCGGACAAGTTCTGAGGGTGTCTCAGCCAACTATCGTGCGCGCAGTGGCCGTTGACGGTCGCGGCGATGTTTCGCTCGTTCGCTCTAAGCTTGTCGTACCGCGGCGAGTGGATTTTCGCCTGAGTAAACTCCCTGCGCAAAATCGTCAGGTGAAAGCTGTCTACGTGACAGGTGGGTTTCGAGGCTGGAGCACGGCATTCGATGAAAACTTTCGGATGCTCCCGCAAACGGATGGCTCCTTTCTGAAGACACTCAAAATCGACCGCAGTCAGGAAGTGCTCTACAAATTCGTTGTGCGCTACGAAGATGAAACCTTCGACTGGCTTGCTGACACATCTCAACCGCAAACTGGGCTAGCCCCCTACAACAACAATTACCTTCCTTCTCCACGCGCACTGCTGGGTCGTAAATTTGTGTCCCAAAATGACGGCTTCATCGATGAAGCAGCACTTGAGCTCGATGCTCAAACTGTTGCTGCTCTTGACGCCGGCGAACGTGTTGTGCGCTTCAAAGTGAAATTGTTGTCTGGTGATGCCGAAAAAATTGAGGTGCTTTTCTCCGACGGCCAGCACATGGAATTGGCGCCGCAGTCGACATACACACTCGACTCCGTCAGCTTCACCACCTACTCAGGTCTGCTCACGCTGCCACGCGAGTCTCTAAATTCAAGTTTCGTTATTGTTGCGCATGACGCGTCTGCCCTTTTTAATCTCGGACAAAAAGGCATTGTGACGGGCGATCCTTTCTCACCGAGCTCTCGGGCAGAAACATTTAGTTTCCGCTACGACTCGCGTCAGCAACAAATCAACGGCTCCGACCTCTATCAGGTTCCTTTGTGGGCGATCGACACAACCTGGTATCAAATCTTCCCCGAACGCTTCCGCAACGGTGACCCAAGCAACGATGTGCTTGGTCAGTACCCCACGGAATGGGAACGCAGCCGCAATGCGCTCAACCAGGTCAACCGCAGCATCAACCCTTGGACAAGCAGTTGGTTCAGTTTCACGCCGTTCGAACGGAATATGGAGCGCATCGTGCGCCAGCTCCAGCCCGAACTCGACTCACGCGAAGTTCAACGCCAAATCATTTTTACGCGTCGTTATGGAGGCGACCTCCGTGGCGTCCGGCAAATGCTCCCCTACCTGAAGTCAATGGGCATCACGGGTATATATTTCAATCCGGTCTTTGATTCCGATTCACTGCACCGCTACGACACCAAAGACTACCGCCACATTGATGCGAAGCTCGGGCCAATGGCTGTTGGAAGCGACGGCAAGCCTGATTTACACGAAGACGATAAGCGTCTTTTGGCAAGTGAAAAGCTCGACGACCCATCCACCTGGGGATTCACCCGCGCGGACAAAGAATTCATCCAACTGGTCAGCGAACTCCACAGCCAGGGTATACGCGTTGTTATTGATGGCGTATTCAATCACTCGGCATCGAATGGTCCTCTAGTCGAAGACGTCGCTCGCCGCGGCAAAGCATCACCCTACTACGACTGGTTCTCAACCGCGTACGAAGGCGAAGCCAACTACTATGCGAAATCCTGCCAGCTCTCGGAATTTTATCCGAATGCGCGCGAGTTTCCTTTTGCAAGCAAAATCCGTTTCGACTCATGGGCTGGATTCTGTCCGCTCATCAATCACCGCCAGGGATTTCCCAACGGAGCTCTGCATCCGGGCCTGCAAAAGTATATTTTTGCGATTCTCGATCGCTGGTTCACGCCGCGTGAAATTGATGGCATCCCTTTCAAGGGCGTCGACGGCATTCGCCTCGATGTTTACGCAGATGTGCCAGCTTCGTTTTGGAAACTCTTCCGCAAGCATCTTAAAAACGTTCGCAACGACGCACTTATTATCGCAGAAGATTGGTACGACGGTTATGACATGCTGCAGGGCGACCAAGCCGACGGCATCATGAACTACCGCAGCCGCACACTGGCAGAAAGCTGGTTCATTAATCTCGACCAAAAACAACGTTTCACACCCAGTGCAGCGCGAAATTTTGTTGAGCAACGTTTGAATGGCTACCGTGAGCACACAAAGCATGCGCTCTGGACGATGCTCGACAGCCACGATACTGATCGCTTCCTGAGCAAAACCATTTGGCAGAACCGCTCACTTTCGCCGCGTCCTCAAGATGGCAACAGCTGGGACAACGATTCAGTGAACAAACCCGACCGCGGTGCTTTGTACTCAAACGACAAACCTGGCTTGCTTGAAAAAGAGTTTTACAAGGGGATGGTCGCATTCCAGATGTCCTACGTCGGCTCTCCTCTTATCTACTACGGTGCAGAAGTGGGGATGTGGGGCGCAGATGACCCAACTGACCGCAAACCCATGGTGTGGGATGACCTGGCGCAAGGCCAACAATATGAAACCCAATGCGTCACCCACCCGGGAACGTGGTGTCTTGAAAACCCGAGTGTGAAGTTTTCAGTCGAACAAGACAAAGACATGTTGGCCATGTACCAGCGCATCATCCAAGCGAGAAATGCACATCCTGCCTTGCGGCGTGGAAAGATGAACACAAGCCTCAGGGTTCAAGCGAGCAATCGTCTTATCACAACGGGTCAACCCGAGTCCGACTCGGCCTGGCTGTGGGGCTACGAGCGCTCGTTCGGCGAAAAGAACTTTGCATATTTTCTCTCGAACCAACACTGGAACAGCGACGCACAAACGGTCACGCTTTATACGCGTTTCTTGCCGGGTCGCAGCGCGATGGAGTTGGTTTCGGGTCGAGTGTACCCGGTCGACGATCAAGGCCGCATTACGGTTTCAATTGGTCGCGAGCGCTCAGTGCTTTTCGTCCAGCAGCAGTAATCTAATCGACGCTGTGCGCCTTCCTTGCGGAGGCTGATTTTGATACATCCTGTTCATTCCCCGCCCAGGGGCATTGAACAGGAGTTTTTTTATGAGCGAAACACGTGCGCGCCTGACAGAAGACATGAAGAAGGCCATGAAAGAAGGCGACAAAGAGCTGCTCGGGGTCGTCCGGATGGTGCTCAATGAAATCAAAAACGCAGAAATCAATGACCTGAAAGAACCAGGACGCGTCCGCACCGAGGTTGAAGTGGTTCAGATTATTGCGAGTTACCAGAAGCAGCTGGTCAAGAGCATGGCCGAGTACCCTGCCGATCGCCAAGCCCCGCTCAAAGCCGAATTGGCCGTGGTCGAGCGCTACTTGCCCAAAGCTCTCAGCGGTGCAGAGCTCGAAACCTACATCAAAGAGTTTCTGGGAAAAACCAGCGAGAGAACATTCGGAGTATTAATGAAATCGCTCCAGGGCGAGCTCGTTGGGCGCGTGGATGGAAAATCCTTGTCTGAGACACTCAAAAAAGTTCTCAGCTAAAGAGGAATTTGTAAGCCTAGAACCCATCTGAATCTGCGTTGGCTTGTCGCTAATAGAGAGCTTAAAAATACCAATGGCCACGCGCAGAAAAACTCAACTCTTCATTTTGCAGAGCGATGCTCGCATCGAACTCCAGTGGAGTGGTTGGCCTGAGAACCAGCGATGAGCGCATTTCACGGTTCCAAACCGGAGTGCGTTTCAAACCTTGAGTTCTTGT
This sequence comes from Betaproteobacteria bacterium, assembly GCA_016868315.1. Taxonomy (GTDB): domain Bacteria; phylum Bdellovibrionota_B; class Oligoflexia; order Silvanigrellales; family Silvanigrellaceae; genus RFOM01. Next base: position 45,704 of record VGHE01000002.1, on the reverse strand, counting down.
GAAAGCAGCTCGAGATATCCAGCGTTTATTGGTGGAAAAGGGAATATTTAACACACTCGACACGCCAGGCTCCACAAAAAATCCGGCGTGGGCGCTTTCACCAACCCTGAACGTGCTTCGGAGTGCAAACCGTCCACCCTCTCCGAGCAGTTTCCAGGAACGCCCGATCTCACCGCCCAAACTCGTTCGCCCGCAATCTGCAAAACAGGCCTGCCTGTAGCCAAGGTTCAAAGCCCATGAGGTGGAGCGAAACTGAGGCCTCTCAACCGGCAGAGTTTCAATCCCGAGAAGCGTGAACTCCCGCAACCAAACTCCATGCCGCTGAGCGAGATATTCAAGGTTAAAAAAGGAAATGCCAAGATCTGCACCCATGCCCGCAACAGGGTTGTCGAGACTGTGCAAAGCTGGCCTCCATCCGAGCAGCACACCATCGCGCCGCGAAGCTCCATTCTTAAACACAGAGATTCCTCCCGCCGAAATGCGCGTTGGAGGATAAGCCTCGTGTGGAGCCTCGATTGCAGGTTTGGCAACGTTCAAAGGTGCTGAAACAATTCCGAGCTGCGCTCTGTAGCTCAGAATAAGGGGTCGCTCCGCTTTCCAGCGCTGAGGCTCCATTGTGCCCACGAGTTGCTCGTCGGCATCGATATACTCAAGAAGAGTATCGACAATCGACATTTTCTTTTCTGGAGAAAAACCATCGAGGGCTGAGAGAGAAAATCTATTTGAACGTTTGCTTTCCACAAGAGAATTAAAAAGTACGCGCTCCTCCGCTGAAAGCCTTGTCTCGAGGGTCAGGAATCTGCGCACGTTTGAAGCTCTGAAATTGACCTTCGAAACCAGGCCTTTTTGATTATGAACGACACGAATGGTGTCGCCTGGGATGACCCAGGCATTGAACTTCTTCACAAGCTGCAGACTCGGGCGGGCAACATCCAGCAACGCAAGCATCATTAAAGAACAATTGTCATCGAAATAGAAATAATCAATGCGGTAGCTCGATAGCTCAAAAACAGAAAGCAACAGCATCTGAATCTCATGAGGCTCGAGGCTGAGTTCATATTCCCAGAGGTCACGGCTCTCGGCGTTGTTGTATTCCTGAACCTTCACATAGTAGGGCAGCAGGCTGATGTAACCTGGAAATGCACCTGCCAATCCCATGGGAGCGTAAAGCATGGGATTGAATGTTGTTGGATGAGCTGCATGGTTTAACCCAAAATCCAGCAACTCATTCCTGCTCTCCACTGAACTTTGAACTTTGGCTAATTTGAGAAGTGTGTGCCCAAACAGCGAAGCCGGATTTCCAGGATAAAAGGAAGAGAAGATGAGCGAAACTCTGTTGGCATCTACTGTTTTTCGGAAATTCGCGAGACGCCGGCAAACCTCCGAAGCATTTTCTTTTTGAGGATCCGCAAAGGCACGGCCTAACTTTTTTTCAAGCCACGCGCGGCGCGCGGGAAATCTGCACAGCATTTCCTGACGTTCTGCAGAAGAGCCTTCTTCGAATGCCTTCAATGTTGCCTTGAGCTCGGACTCCGGATTGCTTTTGCCATCTTCGGCCATAAAAAATCCTGGATCATCGACCAAACTCTTTTCGCCAAACATCCACGTCGGAGCATAGAGAAGAATCTTCTTCCACTGCTCTTCTTGAGCCAGCATTGCGAATTGCTGTGAGTCGTCCTGCTGCTGAACTTTTCCGGCCGAAATCGGTGAAATTTCTGATGCCTCAACCCGCTCTGCTTGCGCAAGACAGAGAAAGAAAAACAGAGCCGCCTGCAACGCATGAACAATGAGGAATGCAAGGCTTCCGAAAACCATCACAAACGCACTTCCTTGAACAAAAAAAAACTCCGGGCATGTTCACCCGGAGTCCCTCATTTGGTCAAGTTGCAGAGCAGTGAATCAGTGAGATTCAGTTGCCGACAACGCAACCACGAAGATCTTCAGTTTCTCTTGCCTTAGCAATGAAACGACCTGTGACGTTCGACGCGTCGGAGTCCGAGAAGATCTGTGCATGATCTTTCTGGGAAACTGCTGCAAACGCAGCAAACTGCTGATCGCTGCCGCAGCCAATCATTTCAGCCAATCCGCGCAGATAGTTGCCGTCACCTTTTGAAGCGTCCTTGCTCAAGTCGTTGAGGTTCACGGAAACGTATGTTTCACGCTCTTTACGCAGAGCCTCTGCCGAGCCGCCAGCTGAGTCCTCGCAATTCGATGTTCCCGACGTGATAGCTGACGTCTGAGGAAAAACCGCGTCATTCAAATAAGCTGCAACGATCTGTTGGCCGGCCTTATTGTCTTCAGCTTTGCCGAAGAACAATGAACCCAAACCACAACCAGCCATACCGTAGGGTGGAGGTGTGTATGAGCTTCCCTTCTTGCCTTGAGCGAGCGCGGACACAGGAAGAAGCAATGCTGCTCCAACGACGACGAGAGTTGAAATTTTCATTAGTGAGCTCCCTTCGTATTCGAGTTAGATGCATGTTTGCAGTTTTGTGCAAGCTGCTCATTCTTAGCGAGCGTTTCCTTCAGGGTTTCCAGAGCAGCAACTGCGCCTGGTGCCGAGAAAATGGTGCGGTGCTCTTCTTGAACGAACTTGTTGAACTCAGCTTGCTGAGCCTCGCCGCAACCCAAGACGGTTGCCAGGCCTGCGAGAGTCGCTCCAGAGCCCTGCGCTGTCTCTTTCGAAAGAGAAGCATAGTTGTTGAACATATATGTTTCCTGCGCTTCGCTCACAGCAGCCTTCGAATCTGGATTGCAATTCGAGGTACCAGAACTGATGCCGAACGTTTGAACGCCCGTACCGTTTGTTGTGGCAGCTGAAATCTGGGAACCCTTGGCACCCATGACAACCGAACCTAAACCACAACCCGCCATGCCGTACTTACGCTGAGCCTGAGCGACCGTTGGCAGCACCAGCAGCGCAACTGCAGCTGCAGCCAGAGACTTCTGCAATAACCTCACGATAACCTCCTTAAGGTGAATGATGCAGGTTTAAGATTAGCAAGGATGAGCGGTTGTGAAATGCTCAAAATGCTTTGGTGTGTCAGGGTATTGACCCTTTGCAAGCGGGGCTTAGAACCCGGCCGCAGCAATGAAAAGATTGACATACTCCCAAAATAACAGAGTTTTAAAAAATACTCTTGCGTTTGCCTCCTTTCATTGGATACACGGCCAACCGGGAGGATCTGAATCATGAAATCCATGAAGCTCTTTTTCTCGCTCGCCCTCGCATCTTGCGCAGCTATCGCCTGCTCAACGGGAACTGATCTCAAAAATTCTGAATCGACCGTGAACGGCGCCAACGACGACCTCTTGATGACCGATGGCAAGCTTCTGCAATTGCGTACCTACGTCGACAACGCTGGTTTTCCGCTGTGGGATCGAAATCGCGCAACTTGTATCATTCTGTGTGAGTCGGGTGGCCGTGCAAATGCGCGCTTGGGTGTTCATGTTGGACTCTTTCAAATCAACGAAACATATCCGGGAGGCGAGGGTGGCCGGGGTGTAAAGCACCCCACCCAACCCGCATGGAACGCCAGTGGTCGCACGTGTGGCTACAATCTTGAAGATCCTCAGGTGAATGCCAACTGTGCTTTCGTACGCCTCTCGCGGGCGGGCTGGAAGGATTGGGACTGCGGTGGTGCAGTGCCTGCCCTCAAAACCAGAGTTGAAGCATGCCGCGCGCGCCTTGATGACCGTCTGGGCAAGTAAGAGGTTGTATTGCGCCTCATTGGCGCGACGAAATAAAAGTGGTTGGGTTGAGAAGCGAAATTTTTAGTTGCGAATTTGGAATTTGACTTCTGAATGGCGATCGCTTCAGTATCAACTCAACCCCAAGATCCAACCTTCAACTAGAGCCTGTTTGCGCTCCACTTCAGACAAATGGATGTTGTTCCACTGTTCGGGTTGGAACCATGCTTCGAGCTCGCCACTCACCATGGCCTCGCGCAAGCCCAGCGCAACAACACGAGCGTCATGCTGATCCTGAGTGAGAGAATCTTTCGAGATGAACTTATTCCACAATGCAGGATAAATTTCAGTCACAACTGTTTTGCCATGCTCTGGAATCCAACCATCGAACGGCCAGAAGTGAATCAGAGGTCCCACGCGCGGATGCGTGCGCAAGAATTGAATCCAAACCAAACCAGCATGTGTTGAGCTCGCAACAGCACCGGGTACGCCAAAATGAAATACCGATTTGGCCCCTTTGGATCTCTGTTCAGCAAGACGACGCCAACGTGATTCACCGCAACGTCCGTCGAAAAGCTGCTTTTGCTGCTGCTGGGATTGAAGAGTTTCGCGCACGCTGGTGGAACCGACTAATGCACCCCAATGCGCACAATAATCTTCAAGGAAGATATTCCAGTTTTTCTGGAGCTGATATTTTTCATAGTAGGCCAAGGGAAATGACAGGGCGTGATCGATGCCAATGAGCAGTGGAAATTTCGCCGACTGGTGTGTCACGAGAATTTGCTCGACAAGCCATTGCGCAAGTTCTGCGCGACTCCAATGCCGCTTCGGCTGTTGCGAATCTGGTCGACACTCTAGAGCATCGGTATCAGATATTTCAGCCTCAAAAACGCGTAACCCCGGCAGCCCAGCATGTGCATGCTGAGCCCCGGAGTAATCGATACCAATGCAGCGACCGAATGTGAGTTTCAACTCAGTTCAGATATTGGCAATCGCAGATGGTTTGCGGATAGCAGACCGCGCCGCCGTTCGGACCAGGGCCGCAACGCTGTTCAACGCGGCACACAGGGTAACGCGACTGATAGCGGGTTGTGATCATGACTGGGAACTGGAAGAATTTGGTTTCAACAACGCGTCCGCCATCGGAATAGGTCACTTCGAAATCGTTGAGACCTTCGGCAACCGAGAAGTAACGCTGTCCGTGCTGCGAGCGGGGAAAGAAGTCGATTTTCTCGGAGCGTCCGCCCGACTGATACTGGCGATCAGTGTAAGGATAGGGATCGGCGCTCATGCCTGGGGTGACGTTCACGATTCTCACGCGACGGCCTTGAACAGTTGAGACTTCAGGATCGAAGAAATAGCCACGCACGGGGTTAAGCGTGTTTCCAGGGCACGCGCCCGTGTACACAACGCGCTCCAGAACAATGGCGTCGGTGCGTGGGCCAGTGACCGAATCAACGACGAAACCAGGAGCAGCAAAAGCAAAACCGGAAACGAGACTTGCCAACAAGGCAGCAGTGCGTGCCATAAAAGACCTCCTCAGCGTGTGCTATCCAAGAACGACCGAGCTCTAACACTCAAAAATGAGGCATTCAATCAAAAAAACATGCCCCATCCAAGGAATTTCAGCCCTTAACTCCGCCCAAAGTCAATCCTGATATCATGTACTTACTTGAGTATAGGAAGAGTAGGATGACCGGTACCGAAATCAGCACTGAGCCAGCTGCAAACAAACCCCATTCGGAGTTGAAGTTACCCTGCAACTCATACAGCCCAAGCGGCCAGGTCCGTAGGCGGGAGTCTTGAAGGATGGTTGAAGCCACAAGATACTCATTCCACGCCTGGGTGAAGTTAAAAAGAAAAACGATTGCCAACGATGGCTTCGAGAGGGGCAAAAGAATGCGGTAGAACGCCCCAAATTCGGTGCAACCATCAATGCGCGCAGCCTCTTCGAGGCTCTTGGGTACGGTGTCAAAATACCCTTTGAGAATCCAAATCGAGAAGGGCAGAGTGGTCACCGAATAAGCAACAACGAGACCTGTGTAGGTGTTGTTGAGGCCGATTTTGGTGAGCACAAGATAAATAGGCAGAAGCAACATTGCGCCCGGAATCATTTGGGTTGTCATGAGGAACAACAACCCTGATTTTCTGCCGGGAAACTTGTAGCGCGAAAACGCATAGGCCGCAGTTGCAGCGAGGCACACGCCAATCAGGCTTGTTGTCACGGTGATAAGCAAACTGTTGTAGAGCCACTGCAAAAATGGTTTTTCGGTAACAATCTTCACATAACTCGAGAGAGTCGCATCGGCTGGAATCAGGCTCAGATCAGAGGACAACAGCCGATTGCCCGGACGCAATGAGATGGTGATGATGCGCGAAACCGGAAAAAGCGCCACAAGACACGCAATCCAAAGAAAGGCGTGAGTGACGATAGATTGCCTTAAACTTACTTTATCCAAAGACGACACGGTACTTTTCCTTATCGAACATCAGTTTCGCCCAGGATCTTCAGTCATGCGCGAGGATTTCATCCAGACGGCTGTGAGAACCAACAGGATCAAGAAAATAACGATCGCATAAGCTGCCGAGAAACTGTAGCGATTATAGACGAAAGCTTGCTTGTAAAGGTCGCTCACGAGAATATCGGCGCCCTCGGAGCCACCGCGCTGAGCGGTCATCAGGTAAACAACGTTCACGTTATTGAACGTCCAGATCATCCCAAGAATCATGGAAGGAACCATAATGGGCTTGAGCAACGGCAGTGTGATGTGCCGAAAACGTTGCCACGCACTGGCACCATCAAGACTCGCCGCCTCATAGTAGCTTTTGGAAATCGACTGCAAGCCGCTCAAAGAGACCATCATCATGAAAGGGATACCCAGCCAGATATTCACAATACAGATAGAGGCAAATAGTGCTTGCGGATTGGTCCACCACTCCTGCGGACGAAATCCAACCCATTCGAGCGGTGCAATTCTGCCCTCGCCCACTCCAAAACTGAAAACATCGTTCACGATGCGAATCAGATTGTTCACGTAACCAAATGTGGAATGAAATTCACCACGCCAAGCCAGAACAGCGATCAGCTGCGGAATAGCCCAAGGCAGCATCAGAATGGTTCTATATGCACCCACACCTCGGATTTTTTGGTTGAGAAAAAGAGCCAACACAAGGCCAAAAAACACGTGAAAGACCAGATTTATACCAGTCCAGGCAAAAGTACGGGCGGTCACAATCCAGAAGCTTTCCTTGGTCTCACTGCCAACCTGCAGAACCTCAATGAAATTCTCGAAACCGGTAAAATCAATGGCTCCTGTGCGAATCCAGTCGCCGAGTGTTTCGAGATTCAGGCGGTGAAAGGACAGATAAATTTCAAAAACCAGCGGGTACAAAAAGAGCAGTGCAACCCCGACCGAAGCGGGTGCCGCGAACAAAAAAGGCACCATCCAACGGCCGCGAATAGCGTATTTAAAAAGCACGGCCAAAAGCAGCGGTAATGCGCCCAGAACAACAGAGATGGCTAGAGATGCTTCAAACACAAGATGCAGTTCAGCTGCCACAACCAACGCAAGCAGAGCTGCACCTGGAAGGTAATATTCAGAGTGCCAGGTTTTGTAGTTGGCCCAAAGAAAGCCAACCAAACCGGCCACAGCAACTGCAACAATGAGAAGCAGACGGATAACTTCAAGAACAGCGGGCAACAAAGACAAAGTCGTCATGTTGGGTGTGGCTCACTTCTTGAGCGATGCAAGCTTTTCCAACGCGCTTTGCTGCATGACATTCACGCCAGCCTCAGCGGTCAAATCGCCCGACATAATCTTTTGCTGAACAGGACGCATAGCATCCCACGCAGCGCGCATTTCAGTTTGAGCGGGCATCGGGCGACCATTCGCAGCCGCTGCAATCAGTGGCTGAATAGCTGCGAGGCCTGCAACTCTTGAATCGGTGAGGGCTTCGGTGGTTGCAGGAATGCGGCCAAGGCGCTCTGCAACTTCAATTTGGATTTCGCGTGAGGTCAGGAAAGCGAGAAATTTCTTGACCGCATCCTTCTTTTTCTCGGGCAACTGTGCGTTGACCATAACGTAACGGCCGCTCACCATGGGTGTCATGGGCTTGCCAGTTTCGGTCAGAACGGGAAGTGCTGCAATTCCGAGTTTTTCACCCAACTTGGCTTGGAACTCTTTGACACTCCAATCACCATTGATGGTGAACGCAGCTTTACCTTCGAGGAACAAACCCTTAGCACAATCGTAATCGCATTCGTTGGGGATGATTTTCTCGACCTTTTTGAGGCGATAAATATACGCAAGAGCGTTTTTCATGGCCTCGGAGTTGAGCTCAGGCTGAGCCGAGCCATCGGCTTGAACATTCAGCGGCCAGCCGCCAAACGCACCTACGAATGGCACGAGCCAAAAGGGTTCGTTCTGAAAAAAGACCAAACCATATTGGTTGTTTTTGGCATCGGTGTGTTTACGGGCTTCTTCAATCAACTCCGCAGTGGTTGCGGGAGCAGTGTTTACAAGGTTCTTATTGAAAAACAGAACCAGATGGTTGCCATAGGTGGTGGGCACTCCCATAACCTGCCCTTTGAGGGTTGCAGCTTCTGCGGCCACAGGTGTGAATTTGCTGAGCTCAACGAAACTCTCCACAGGCTGAATGAGCTTCGCGGTTGAGAACACACCAGCGATATCGTTGGGGCCCCAAACGAGCTCAGCCGCCTGTCCGGCCGTTGCTGCTGTGGTGAACTTGGTGCGGAGATCTTCGTTGGGATATGTTTGGCGGATAACACGAATATTAGGATTTTCTTTGGTAAAGCGGGCGATCCAGTCGTCCATCACTTTAGTATTCTCTGATTCTTCCTGATCCCACAAGGTGATTTCCACGGCGTCAGCAGCATTTCCTGCAGACGTTGTTGTGCCCTGTTGCCCCTTGTTGCGGCTCGAAAGAACCTGCAATCCGATGATGCCGGCTGCAACAATGGCAATTACAGAGAAAATGATTTTGGGTTTGCCACCGGATGCGTTTGAGTTCGAACCAGAAGTCCCGGATCCATTGGAACATTGAATGTGATTCGCTCGATTTAACATCATCAGACTCCTCAGCGGTTTTTCTTCTGTTTAGATTCAAATGAATTGAGATTCTGCAAAGCGCTTGTCCAGACATCTTTAGGAACATGCACACAAGCAAGAACAAACATGGCGTGTGACCAAGTCAGCGGCATCACCCAAGCGGGTTCTCCCGTGAGTGGGTCAACTTGTTCAGGAAGTTGGCCTTCACGTGGCACATGAGCCAACACCCAGGCGAGACACTCAGCCGCAAGAGGTTTGTCACCACAGCGGACTGCCGCGAGTGCAAGCCAGAGTGTGGTGAGAATCCAGGGCTGGCCGTCGCGGTAGTGGTCGCCTTCATAGCGACCAATGCCACCCACTCCAGAGCGCCAGAGTTTTTTGCGCATCGCCTTGCACAGTGCTGGCAAGGTGAGCTCTGCAAATTTTTCAGAGACAGCTTCAAAAGGCTCGACCACACCCAACAAAGAAATATCGACCACAAAGTCGGAGACCCAACGTTTGGGATCCAACAACCCTTGCGATGTGGACTCCGCTGCGGGCTGACTCAAGCCTGGATGCTGTGCAGTGTTCTTCAAAAAGAGAGTGCGAGCGAAGGATGTTTCACCCGAGTGCTGCCCAGCAACAAGGTGCTCCTCGAGCAGCTTCGAGAGTACATCGGCGCGTGCGCGCCAGGCGGACACGGGAGAAGGCCACTTCAGCGTGTCTGCCAAATCAGCCGCAGCACGCAATCCGGCCACTGCAGCAGCGACCGAATAAAGATGCACGCCCTCACGTTCTTCCCAAAGATCAAAGCCCTCGCCCAGCCATTCGGTGTCGCCATAGCGATAGGAAGCAAGCCACTGCGCGCCGCGCTCCACCATTCCACGCAACTCCGCCGCAGTTTCCTTGCGGCCGGAAATTTTAACATGCTGCCAGAGGCCAAAAAGAACACTGCCGGTTTCGTCGGGCTGAAGCAGACCCCAACTCGGGCCCAGGTGACCATGCATATCGTGGCGGTGCAGGAAGCTGCCATTTTCAGACTGACACTTGGCCATGTAGCGATAAAAATGCGCCGATTCCTCGTAGAGTCCTGCGGTGTCCATGGCCAGCGAAATGAAGCCAGCATCACGCCCCCAGCAATATCCGTAGCCACCACATGCGGTGAATTCGAATTGAAACTCAGGAGCTGCGATAATGCCACCGGTTGGGTCTTGCATTTGTTTCAGAGTCAGCAACGAGCGTTGGTAGAGGCCGGCAACGTAGTCGGGCAGGTCGAGACTGCGACGCTCTTTCATTTTCATGAGCCAGGCAGCATCGCTCGCCAAAACAGCGGAACGAGCCGCCGCAAAAGGGAGTGGACAGCGTGCGACAGCAGCTCCCAAAGACGTACACCAACCCGTATTGAGCTCGAATGCATGATGGGTATCGACCGGCCAAACCATGAGGCCTTGGCTCGTGCCCGTGGCAATGGGTTCGCTTTGCAGTGATTGCCATGTGTGTAGGACTTGAGAGCGAACCGCAGCAGGAGCGCCACTTCCAAGTTGTTTCACCGTGGTGAGAAGTGCAGACAGGCGGCACGCAAATTCGCGCACAGCGCATTGCTCGGCCTGCATCTGCACACAGGATGCAAACGCTGGTCGCACCGGCGAGTTGTTCTGCTCAAGTTTCGCAGAGAAAAAGTGTCCATGCCGAAAAGAAATCAACGCGCCATTGTGCAGGTGCGCGTAGGTCGTTTGACCCTGTTGTGAGGTTGCAATTTCTGGTTGGTGCCAATGCACCACATAGCATGCAAATTCGGCAGGGACGTGTTCAAGAACGAACTGCTCGCGCAGCGTGTTCTCACAGATAAATCCCTCGATCTGGACGGAAACAGGCTTCTTCAATTCAGGGTGTTCAAAGGAGAACCGCGTTGTGGAGATATCGGCTTCAGGGTGGAGGTTGCTTTCCAAAGCCACACACGTGGCCACACCCATCGGTTGGTCGGCAGCAACAAGAGTCTCTAACTGAGAGTCGGCAACCCACTCATTGGTGGGAAAGGGCAAAAGCAATGCACGCGCATGGCCATCGACCTGAACTTTTCGAACAAGAAGAAGATGTGTGAAAGTTTTGCGACTCAACAACCCGGCGGTATCGCGGGTCGGGGCAAAAAACAGCGAAGGGCGAACACCCGGCTTTGGCTGAGGTGGCGTTTCAAGCGGGGAGACATCAGACGCCCGCGCGGCTCCATAGCCCACAAGAAGTGCATCTCGCGCAAGCGTGAATTGAAGCATGAACTCAAATCCCCGTCTGACTGTGATTTCTAAGCAACAGTTGCGTGTCAGTTAACTGAAAGGTGTCCGGCTGGCAAGCAGACCGAACACCTTTATTACTGTAAAAACAAGTGTTTTACTAACATCAGCGAATCAGGGGCTTGTATTTGATGCGCTTTGGATTGACCGCATCATCACCCAGGCGGCGGCGCTTGTCTTCGATGTAGTCTTGGTAGTTCCCCTCGAACCAAACCACGCGGCTGTCGCCTTCGAACGACATAATGTGCGTTGCAATGCGGTCGAGGAACCAGCGGTCATGGGAAATGACCACTGCACAGCCGGGGAAGTTCACAAGGCCATCTTCAAGTGCACGCAGGGTGTCCACATCGAGGTCGTTGGTCGGTTCGTCGAGAAGCAGCAGGTTTCCGCCGTTCATAATGAGCTTGGCGAGGTTCAGACGATTGCGTTCGCCTCCCGAAAGATTGCCCACAAGCTTCTGCTGGTCTGAGCCGCGGAACCCAAAGCTCGCAATATAGGAGCGCGATGCAATTTCACGGTTACCCACGGGAAGGAGATCGCGACCACCCGAGAGCTCGTCGAACACGGTTTTGTTGCCCGAGAGAGTTTCACGGTTTTGGTCGACGTAGGACACCTTGACGGTATCACCGAGACGCAGAGCACCACCGTCGGGTTTCTCGAGACCCACAATCATTTTGAAAAGGGTTGATTTACCTGCACCGTTGGCACCAATCACACCCACAATGCCTCCCGGAGGAAGTTTGAAGCTCAGGTTGTCAAACAGAAGCTTATCGCCGAAGCCTTTGGTCAGATTCTCTGCTTCAACAACCACATCACCCAAGCGTGGAGCGGGTGGGAAGGGCAACTCCTTGATGGTTTCGTATTGCTCGTTCGATTCATTGACCATCTGCTGATATGCCGAAACACGCCATTTGGCTTTGGCCTGACGCGCCTTCGGGCTCATTTGAACCCACTCGAGCTCGCGCTTGAGGGTCTTCTGGCGCACGGATTCTTGCTTTTCCTCTTCACCCAAGCGTTTGATTTTTTGCTCCAACCAGGCGCTGTAGTTGGTGTGCCACGGAATTCCTTCACCACGGTCGAGCTCAAGAACCCATTCGGTGACGTTATCCAGGAAGTAGCGGTCGTGCGTTACACACACCACAGTTCCGGGGAATTCCTTCAAATGGCGCTCAAGCCACTGCACCGATTCAGCATCGAGGTGGTTGGTGGGCTCATCGAGAAGCAACATGTCGGGCTTGGAGAGCAGCAGGCGACACAACGCAACGCGGCGTTTTTCACCACCCGAAAGATTTTTTACATCGGCCTCTGCGGGCGGACAGCGCAATGCATCCATGGCTATTTCAATGGTGCGGTCGAGTTCCCAGGCATTGCAGGCATCGAGTTGATCTTGAACTCGCGCAGCCTCGTTGATGACCTTTTGCATTTCAGCATCATCAAGTGGCTCACACATCTTCATGTTGAGGTCTTCAAATTTCTGCAGAAGGGCTTTGGTTTCTGCGAAAGCCTCTTCGATGTTCTGCTGAACATTTTTCTCAGCGTTCAGCTCAGGCTCCTGAGGCAGGTAACCCACCTTGATGCCCTTAGCTGGAAAGGCCTCGCCCGAAAAGTTCGTGTCGACGCCCGCCATAATGCGCAAAAGAGTCGATTTACCGGCACCGTTGTTGCCAATGACTCCAATCTTGGCCCCCGGAAGGAAGGAAAGGTACATGCCTTTGATGATTTCCTTGCCATTGATGACCTTACGCAAGTTCACCATGTTGAAGATGTAATTTGCCATTCGGGGACTCCTGGGCTATTTTGAGGCAATATTAAGCAACCCCATTCGGGGCAGAAAGAGAGCCCAACGGTTATGTTGAACTTCTTTGCCAAGATCAAGAAGACCCTTAAGGTGTCGCGCCTGGCCTGCTTTGCACTCGCCACAGCCGCTCCGCTGAGCATTGCCAGGGCTCAAGACAACTCCCCGAAAAAACAGCCTTCAACCGAAGCTGCAGACGAAACCTATGCGTACTTCGCATCGGCACGCCTGCTTTCACCCGACCGCAAAACCGAACTGAGCGCCCAGGAAGTGAAGGTCAACCTGCGCGGCTCAACCTCAGTTGCTTTGCGCGGCCGCGGGATTCGAGTGGTTCTCGAAAGCGAGCCCAACCACTTTCGTAAAACTCAAATGCTGCGCATCTCGGCCAACAACGATGGTGCCCGCGTGGGCGGTGAAGTTGCCGCACTCAACGCCGGCATGTTCCGACTTGTACCGCACGATGAACACTCGTTCCTGTACACCGACAAAACCAAGGGTTGGATTCTTGAAGTAAAGCTCAAACCAACTCAATCCAGCACAAAATTAAAGATGCTTGATGAAAGAAAGTCCAAAATGCCGGTGCGCCGCGCTCCACGCCGACTCAAACGCTTGCCTGCTTGAAAATAAATCACTTGCCCGCTAGGGTTGGCGCACACAACAAGTTTTTAAAAACGGTTTTTGTCAGGAGCATCAAGGATGCGAAGCTCTCTGCTCTACCCTGCCCTGTTCCTTACGTGCATGCTGCCCTTCAGCTCGGCGTGGGCTGAACGAAATTACGGTGCTGCGGGCTGCGGCGTAGGTTCAGTGTTCGTGAAAAAAGAAGATTCACAGCTTCTTGCCGCGGGAATAAACTTCATGGCTCCTTCTGTGAGTGCGGCTACGGTCGTATACATGATTGCCGGAGGACAACCACTCGCGGTTGCAATGCTTGAAGCAGGTGGTCGCCGCGCGACAGCTGTAGCAGTAATTGTTGGTGCCCACCCCGCAATAGCCATGAGTCTTGGCACATCAAACTGTAAGCCCGATGCGCAAGAACTTGCTGTAGCCACGGAGCAAGAGCGGTTTATGTTTGTCAACTATGCGTCCCTCTCGAGAGAAGTCGCACAGGGTGACGGAACTCATCTGAGCACGCTCCTCGAACTCTTTGGTTGCCCCTCTTCGCAGCAAGAATCCTTGCGCAAAGTGGCACAAGCAGAACACGAACGTATTTTCGCCGCACCGGGTGCAGTAGCAGCATTAGACACAATGCGTGAAACACTTGCCAAACATGCAGATCTAGCTCAAGGCTGTAAGAACATCGCTGTTCCTCCATCGAAAGGAGCAACACGATGAACTCCGTGAAAACTCTCCTAAAGCAACTTGCCCCCGCAATTATAGCCCTTTTACCAATGCAGCTGCATGCACAGGCTACGCAAAACAAGTCGAATCAAAAATACAAAGCTCCTGCGTATGGAATGGCGGGCTGTGGACCTGCGAGCGTTATCTTCGCCGAAGAGAAAGTCAGAAATAATACATTCCTGCAAATGCTCGGCGCAACAACGAACTTGAATTTCTTAAATTTCTCATACACAGGGGCTCTCACCTCGGGCACCTCCAATTGCAATGATGCTGAGCTGAGTTCTGCAGAGGCGAAAAAGATTGAGCGCGAAGCATATGTTTCAATGAATCTCAACGAGCTCAACAAACAGGCTGCGCAAGGGGATGGAGCACATTTACGCGGACTCGCAGAAATAATTGGCTGCAGCAACGAGATTCAGTTTGAACTTTTTGCAGCTGTTGCACAAATGGAGCATTCCGAAATATTCTCCGACAGCAATGGCAGCAATGTTTCAAATCGCTTGATTGGCAAATTGAAGGACAGCGGCTCTCTCGAGTCATGTTTGAAAAGCAAGTGAATTCTCTTTAGGCACAAAAGAACGGACGCTTCTTATGGTTTCATCAAAACCAAGAACTCATCAATTTCTCCCCGACGCCCTGCAATAGAATTTATGGTACGTCGAGCCTTCACGCGACGCACATCCCAGTGGGCGTAGAGCTCAACGACATAGGGTGCCACAGAGTTCGAGAGTGCTACGTGTGCGCCTCGCGCAACAGCCTTGGCAAGCTCGTCGTGCAATCTTTTCTGCTCACTGCGATTGAATCCAACACTCGTGTAGGAATTAAACGATGAGGTGGCCGACAGAGGTTCGTAGGGCGGATCGCAGTAAAGGAAATCACCTTCTCCTGCCTGCGCAATGACCGTTGCAAAGTCTGCATTATTGATTTCTGCTTCAGCCAATCGGCGGCTGACCACACGGATATTTTCGCTATTATACAGTGCTGGGCACTTCTTACGGTGACCAAAAGGAACGTTGAACTGACCACGAGCATTCTGCCGGTAGAGCCCATTGAAGCCCGTTTTGTTCAGAAAGAGCGTGCGCGCAGCGCGAGCAACTGCGGTTCGCGGCGCTTGAGAGCGCAGCTCATAATAAAACTCTTTGGAATAGCGTTGGGCGAATTCATCGAGCTGCTGCATAAGCTGGTCGGGCTTATCACGGATGACACAATACAGATTGAAGAGCTCAGGATTGAGCTCGTTCAACAGCGCACGAACTCCCGGACACAAACTAAAAAAAACCGCTCCACCGCCCAAAAAAGGCTCGATGTAGCGGTCAAAGCTCTGCGGAAAATGTGGAACGAGTTGCTCCAGAAGAGCCGACTTACCCCCTGCCCACTTCAGAACCGGACGTGCCCGATCGCTGATGTTGAAAAGCATGGGTGTCTCCTTGAGGTGCAGAGCCGAACGACTCCAACACCATTTCGGGAGACCGTTCTGTCAACGACACTTTGTACCTGCTGCACCCTGAATTTCAAAGGGCAGCTCCAGCGTTTTGATGTCGAAAACAGCATCATTGAAGTCGATCCCAAGCTCGCGTGTGCGCGTCGGGTCATTTTTCGCGAGGGTGATACTCTCTGTCGGTTGATCCTCGAAGTGCACCCGGATCAATTTACCATTCCCAGATTGCGCCGCCTCGGTGAGCACAAAATGAACGCGATCGGAGGCCTTGTCGTGTGACCGAACGTGGCGCGGCGTCGATTCAAATGGACCATTGCAGGTCTGACCGATCTTCCTCCGCTCTGCGCACTCTGTGCCCACGTTCACGAACGATTCGATTTTCAGATTCAACACAGGACAATTCACACCATCAGGAATAGGAATACGCACGACTTTTCCAACCACACTGTTTTCCCTGGTGCAGGCGATGTCGAACGATTTTCCACCCAGTTCAACTTTTAGACAGTTGTTCCACCAGGCCTCGGGTTGAAGTCCCGTAACTTGAAGCACGATACTGCGACGCGGATCGGGAGAAGTTTCCTCTCTTTCCGGTGCTTTCTGCTGTTCTCCGTACTCAGGAGGCGACTTTTCCAACTCGTTGCCCGTGGGCGGGGGAGCGGGATTCTCGGAGCCGGCACCACGGAAATTACTGGAACCACAGGCCCACAAGGCAAAAGCCACAACGCCCGTGGCGGCTGCCAGCAGAATGCGTGGTACTGAAACTCCTAGTGATCTTCGGCCTCTGTGTTGCAAACTGGTCATCAGATTGATGCGGAACATGACGCACCCCCTCTCTCCTACCCAGGGCTGAGCAACATTCATGCCGCAACACTTTTGGTTCAGACGATGGCGGTCCGAGCAGGCAGCAACACGGCACGCACAGGCGAAGCGTCGAAGCCTTCAAGGCTGAGGGGCAAAGCAATGAGCGTATATTCGCCTTCGGGTACCTGATCGAGAACAAGTCCCTCGAGAACGGCAAGGTCATGCTCAAAGAGTGCCTGATGACTCTCGAGCTGCTTGGAGTCGTGGGGATCCACCGACGGCGTGTCGATACCCACCGTGCACACCCCACGCTGTGAAAGCCAAACAACGAGTTCTGGACTCAGCGAGGCGAAGTCATCGCGCCAGCGCTCAGGATTTGGGAAGGTTTGTGTGCGAAACAAAACCCGAGGAGCCGTGATACTTCGTCCGGCGAGATGCTCAGGAGAAATCCGCTGCTGGGGATGGCTCAGTTGGACATGAATGACCTGACACAAACCCAGATAGCGGCGCAGATCGCGTCGCGAAATATCTTCCCCAGATGCATGATAGTGGCAGGGGGCGTCGGCATGTGCGCCAATATGAACAGTGCTTTCCAAAGCTGAAAGCATCAAGTGATGCCCCTGCTCAAAGCTCAAAAGCGTTTTCTGGCTCAGGGGAGTATCGCCCGGAAATACGGCTGTCCGGGGCGTGAGTTTTGGTGAAATATCGTATAGAAGACCCTGCATCGGCTCTCACCTCACAATTCCACTGCATGTGACCAGCTGGGAAAGGTCGTGTCAATGCTCTTCGATGTTTTCTTCTCCATTTGCCAGACACCCGTGAATGGCGTGATGCCTAACGAACGTGAGATGTTTCGCAATTTTTTTGAGCAGGTCGAAGCAGCAGATGATCTTGGCTATGGTGTTGCGTGGATTGCTGAAAGCCATCTCTCGTGCGAGGTGCAAAAGCACAATCCAGGTGCCGTGATTCCAAATTTTGTAGGCGAGATTGGTCTCAACACCGACGTACTGCTGCTCGCGCCCCACATTTTTGCCCGCACCAACAAAATTGAAATCGGTGCTGCTATTAAAAGCCTGTTCTGCAACGGCGGCCCCATTGCCCACGCTGAAGCGCTCAAGTCGTTCTTGAGCTTGCATCAATTTACCCCCGATGCACACCGCAAAATCCACCTTGGAGTCGCTGCCGGTCGTTTCCCGTTTTCAAGCGCGCCATTTGGAATCGTTCCGCGCAATGAGGCTGAAAAAAACGCTTGGCCTGCTCTAAAAGGCAAGATTTTTTCTGAGGCGCTCGAAATCTTTCTCAGATTCTTGCGGGGCGACGTGTTCTCATCGGCCGACGTGACGCCCACA
This sequence comes from Betaproteobacteria bacterium, assembly GCA_016868315.1. Taxonomy (GTDB): domain Bacteria; phylum Bdellovibrionota_B; class Oligoflexia; order Silvanigrellales; family Silvanigrellaceae; genus RFOM01. The sequence goes on along the minus strand of VGHE01000002.1, from coordinate 27,957 downwards.
CTTCTCACTCGCCAAGACATGCGCAGCGACTCCGACTGGACTCGCGTCTGCGAAGCTGCAGGACAACCAGATGCAACTCAAATCCGCTTTGACAACCGCTGGACGTTTGCACGCACGGGAGTGATTCCGAAAGAAACTCCATTCGATGCGCTGCAACTTTACGTGGGCTCGCACGAGTCCAAAATTCAAGACTTCGCCAATACGCTGATGCCCTGTGGTGTGCTTAACTTGTCCATCACCCCGGGTGAGGAAATTGAACGTGCGCATGCCCGCATGCCCGCGACCTTTCACCCCGCAGGTGGAACCTGGCGTCGCTCCTTCATGCCGCGCACTGTTCTGGTTTTTCTCGATGCCACTCCCGGTTTGAGCTCAGCCCAGCAGAGCGCACGAGCCCACGAGAAGGCTCGAAAAGCGCTGAACACCTACTGGAATGCTCTTGAAGGCACCCTCGACCCAGCGCGTATCGAAAATGCAGTCAACAACGCGCTTGTGGGAAATGCCGTTGAAATCGCAACACAGCTCAAAGAGCGCTTTCACACAGACGACCGCCTGATGCTGTGGTTTGATTTCTTCAATCACAACAGCCAGGAGGTCATTACATCGATGCGCGACTTCCAACGCTTTGTCGCCCCCCTTGTAAACGGAAAGTAAAAATTATGACCTCAGCGGCTCTTTTTGATTTGAGTGGGCTCAACGCTCTGGTTTGCGGCGCATCACAGGGCATTGGCAAAGCCACTGCGCAGCTTTTGGCGCAACAGGGAGCGCGTGTTGTGTTGCTTGCGCGCAATCGTGAGGCACTCGAAAAGGTTCGCTCGACCCTTACCTCGCCAGAACAGCACCTCTGCGTTGCAGCCGATGTTTCACATGCCGTGGAACTCGATTCTGCTCTCGAGAACATTCTGAGCACCTGGGGAACAATCGATATTCTTATCAACAACGCCGGAGGCCCTGCCGCAGGGCCACTGCTTGAGGCTGAGCCGTCGGCTTTTGAAAGTGCGCTGCATACACATGTGCTGGCTCAGCTCCAGCTCTGCAAGAAGCTCGCCCCGGCCATGAGATCGAAACGCTTTGGCAGAATTATCAACGTCATTTCAACTTCAGTGCGCATACCGATCCCCAATCTGGGTGTGAGCAACACCATTCGCGCCGCCGTTGCGGGCTTCGCAAAGACCCTCTCTCAAGAGCTCGCTCCGCATGGCATTACGGTAAACAACGTTCTACCAGGTTACACCGAAACAGAACGCCTCTCAGCTTTGGCACAGGCATCCGCAACCCGCTCGGCCACCAGCCCCGAGGTCATTCGCGAGAACTGGCTCAAGCAGGTTCCCATGCATCGATTTGCACGTCCCGAGGAAGTGGCGGCTGCGCTTGCGTTCCTCGCCAGCCGTGAGGCTGGGTACATTACGGGTGTGAGTCTTCAGGTCGACGGTGGCCGCATTGGCGCGATCTGAGAATGTGGTACACTGCAAACAGTCGACACACGCACGCTAACGCCACGATGCCATGGAAGGCGCAAAATCATGTGGACTCTCTATCAACACCACAAAGGTATGCATTACCTGGCGCTCGGAAAATCACTTCACTCCGAGACTTTCGAACCACATACGGTGTATCTCGCGCTGTACGACAATCCGCGCAATGATTTATGGATTCGACCGAGTAACATGTTCGATGACAACGGCGGTCCGCGCGGAAGCAAGCGGTTCACCCCGCTCGCCCGCATCCGTCCTTTGGCGCTCGACGAAAGCACCAATGTTTTGCCCTTTGGCTTCGATGCGTGGGGCGCTGGCCGCACACTCAACGAATTTGTTGATTCCTACGCCACGAACAAAAACCACCTGCGTGGGCAGCGTTACGTCTTGGAGAATCTCGAAGGCGCTCCACTTGCGACACTCAATACACTGCGCTTTACACCTGAGCTCACCGGATTAGCCTGGTTAGCCACACACCCCGAACACCGAAAACAAGGGCACGCAACACTGCTGATGTTTGCGGTGATGGCTCTGCTACGCTTTGAACAATCTGATATGTGCTTTGCACTCCATTCAGAAATCGGCATCCGCTACTATGAGCGATTTGGATTTGAAAAAGCGTCTGTCGACCACCAACACTTTGAAAAATCAGTGGCGATGGTCGCCTCAACAGGCCAGGCCGCTGCCGGACTCGACGCGGTCTTGAAGGAATTCTTCTAAGCTGCATTCAAAGCGGCTCTCCCTCAGGAAAAACCTCGCAATTAAAGTGAGTTAAAAAAAAAAAGAACCGTAGTTCTATCGGGGGCAGTAAGCCCCCGATAGAACTTAGTCCAGTTTGTCAACAATAAAAACAAATAATTACAGTCTTTTAAAAACAATCGCTAGCCATTCCTTCGTGCGCCCTCAAGAGTTGCATCAATCGAGCCGACCCAACCGGTATGTCTATCCATAGTCAGCGGAAGAGGAGTCCGAGGATGAAACACACTAAAATGATTCGCTATGCGTCGCTGCCGGTGGTTTTATCTGCGCTGGGTGTGATTGGTGCAAGTTGCGGAAATCGGCAGACGCAAGTTAACTCGGCGACCTCATTAGCGGCCAAGCTACAGAAAGCCAGTAACGCAGCCGGTACCACAGCCCAAAATACCAAGGTCACCGTTGAACTCGACAAATTGAAAAGAGAGCTGCGCGAGGCCACCGAGTTCTGGAAACTAAGCCTCGCCGAAGAATCGAAAGAGCGAAAGGCGGCCGACGCGGACATCCGCTCAAACGTTCTCGAACTCGAAAAAAAGCTTGCAGCTTTGCAAACCCAGCTTGCTGCAGAAATCAAAGCACTGGACGAAAAACTGACCAATGAGTTCAACAAAAAACTTGCTGACCAAAAGAAAGAGCTGACAGACCAAATCAACAAAGAAACCCAAGAGCGTCGGGATGCCATCAAGGAAATCGAGGATAACCTGAATGCGGAGAACCCTGCAGCGAGCAAGTTTGCAATCATCAAGAACTTCCAATCTGAAATAACGAGCTTGCGCAGCCGGATCTCAACCGCAGAGGCCGAGTTGGCCAAGCAAGGGCAGCAGATTGTTGACCAGGCCAAATCGCTGAAGGCTTTGGATGACCGCATGAACAAAACTGAAGAGCAGTTGCGTGCGGAGAGCATTGATTCCATCAAACCAGACCTGCTCACTGCACTTGAGGCACTTGAAGCTCAGAAAACAATGGAAGTGGCAGCTCACGACGCCAGTATGGGCGCCTACAGCAATCCGAAACTACAGGAACGTATTGATCGCATCAGCTTCCTGAAATCAGCAGACGGTGCGCTCCCCGAAGCTGAACGGCAAGCACTTGAAAACCATTTGAACAACAATGCGGGCGAGCGTTCGGCACTTATCGCAATTGCGCGCAAGCATACTGAAACTAAGCTCCGCAAGACGATTGAAGCTAAAGCTGCCGAGGCACACGCAAACGATGAAGCATTGCGCAAACAATTGGTCTCGAGCAACCTCAAACTCGTTGAGGCCATGGTCGCCGGTGATAACGCTTTGCGTGAACAGGTCAATGCGAAGATCAATGCCGAAGCACGCCGCCGCTCGGAAGAAATGCAATCACTGCGCGAGCACATTGAATCGACCTATGCTAAATCGGTCGACCTGGTGATGCTCACCAACGTCGTGAATGGTCTTTCCAACTCGCTCAACATCCTCGATAAAAAAGTCGACGAGAATGATGAGCGGCTCGACCAAAAAATTCGCCAAACGCGCACAACACTTAACGCAAAGATTGAATCGGTGAAAGCCGATGTTTCTTCTCTGCGCGGAGAATTTGTTTCACACGTCACTGAATACAAAGAAAAAGTGAAAGAGCTATCTGCGGAAACAAAAAAGGCTGCAAGCGATGTGCGCCGCGAACTGCTGGTCAGCCAGGCATTCAACCAGGGCAAGCTCGAAGAGAGCATTGGCCGCCTGAACTCCAAGCTCACCAACGCAGAATTTTTTGCGCGCGAGACTCGCGATTCGCTTGCAGTGAAAATTGTTGAGCTCGAACGCCGCGACAGCGAGCTCAACGATGACATTCGCTCTGCACGTAAAGATGCAACCGCAGAGCTCAATAAAGCTATTGCAGCTGAACAGAAAGAACGCATGCTGATTGCGAATGACCTCAAGAGCCTCCAACAGGAGGTCGAACGCGTAAGCGCTGTTGCTTCGCAGGCATTGAACATGTCCTTGGCAAACGAGCAAGCCATTGCGGGTGTGAGCGCAGATCTGAAAAAATTGGATGAGAAAACCCAGAGCATGCTCTCCAATCTCAAAAACCAGATGGAAGAAGACCTTGCCAAAGTGCGCGCTGACGCCACTGCAATCATGCAGGGTCTGGGTATCGACACTCAAAAGCAGTTCACCGCAACCGCATCGCAGCTCGCTGAATCAAAACAAAAGCGCGACGGTCTGTTGATGGAACTCGGCCGCCTCATTCATAAAGGCCTCTCAAGTTCTTCGAATGCAATTGTCCGTGATTCGGCTGCTAAGAAATCGGAAGAATTTGTGCAAGCTGTGGCCAGAACGAATGCACAGAGCGGCAGTGTCAGCTTGGGTGCACCTTGGCACGAAATTCTTTCGAACAAGGTCAACGACCTGCAGAAAATCTTTGGAGTTATTGAGAGCGAGTTCCTGCTCGCCATCGACTACGCCGAAGTTTCTGGCGATGAACAGAAAGTGGCCGATCTGCATGCAATGAACAAGAGCTTCATTGAGAAGGTTCTCAAGCCCAATGTCTGTGCTGACGTTGTTATGGGCTACGAAGCCAAAATCACAGACAGCTCCTACCAAGGCATGGTCGGCCACCTTTTCTCAAGTGTTGGCGGTAAGGAATTCTGGGCGCATTTGTCGAGAACTTATGTTCAGATGATGCTCTCTGCCCCCCGTTCGGGCGACTTGGAGTTCGATAAAGTCTTCGCAGGTCAGAAACCTCTGACTGACGGGCAAAGCTTCCAGTCTGCGCTGGCAGTGTCGGCAGCGCCAAACCTGAGCGTGGGAAGCTCTTACGATGAAGCGACCCGCCCGGAACTCAAGTGCCGCAATGCTATCAACGATTGGTCGAAAGAGGTGTTGTTTGGCAGCAGCGACATGAGTGTGCGCTTGCGGAAAAATCTTGCTGAACGTTTGACTCTGAAGAAAGTGATTGACGAAAGACGACTTGATGTTGCTTATGCCGCTCTGAAAGAGCCCGCAGAGGCCATTGAAAATAGAGCTGCAGAATACCTAAAGCCTGCGTTCAACAACGACACCCAAAAGGCGATGAACTTCGTTCGAGCCGGAGATTCCGCGCAACCCGCTTTCACTGTAGGGGCAGCTCAGGTTATTCGTGAGCTCATCCAAGTGAACGGGCAGATTCAATCGGTGGAAAGCAACTACCGCCACCTGTCTGGCGTCGCAGAAACTGCGAACAAGGAAGGCGCAACCATCACCGCCCAGCTCAGCAGCCTGCGCGAGAAAATCAACCAATTTGAAACCGTTCAAAACAAAGTGAAAGATCTCGAAGGCAAGGTTGGTAAAATCGGAAACGCCGTAGGTATGAACTTCGGTATGATTGCTGCAATGGCAGCGCGCCTGGGTTACACCGACCTCGTTGACAAAGCCAAGGCTGAAGTCGCTAAGCTTGAAGCAGCTGAGTTGACTAAGGCCGATCCGGCACTGTTCCTGCCGAAGGGCTGCAAGGCAACTTCGCACTTCTTCAATTATGCCAATGAAGGTCAGCCACTGCAGCGTTGCGACTCCGGTGTGAGTGCAGGCAACGGCAACATGGGCGACAACGGCCAATGCCGTTCGACACGAACCATCACCACCACAACCAACACCAACACTAACGTTCACACCCAGACCATCAACCAGACCACCAACTTCGCCACTTATGGCGCCGTGCACTGGCTGAACACACGTGGTCGCTATTGGGATGGACGCCGTTGGTGGTCGTGGTGGCGCGGAGGTACCAGTTGGCAGTTCCTGGGCTATACGAGTTCAACGAGCACACAGGTTCAGCGCACTGTAACATCTTCGACCTCAACAAGCGTTGACACCACGATGCAAGAGGCTTTTGTGGGTGTCCTGCGCTCGCCCTGGTTAAGCCCACTTGATGCGACAGGTCAGGCCATTTTGCGCCGCCCTGCAGGTGCGCCTTTCCCTGCGGATCGCAAGACAATGATTGGTTTGCGCATCTTCGGTAATGCTGTGAAGTGGAAGATCGAAGATATTGAGTCAGGGCGAAATATCATTGTGAACGCTGAAGACTTCCGCGTGGCCGACACAGCCAACGGACTTGTGTATGAAATTCCAGCGTCGATGTTCCTGGCCAAAACCAACGGTCAGGCAGGCTTCACTGAGACCGCCAAAATCACCGCGATGATTGATGACAACACTCCTGACAAGCAGGGTGGCCAGAATGCAGCAACATGCTTGCATAGCATGAACGGTGGTACTCACAATGTGAACCGCTACACCTCGAGCAGCTCAAGCAGCAGTGGTGTTTCGTACTCCACAAACTGGGGCGGTACGTACTACAACTACGGCTACCAAGGTGTGCAGTGGTACACGAGCCCAATTGTTCTCGACCTGACCGGTAAGGGCAACATTTCAACCGTGGCGCCTCAGTTGAGCAGAGCAATGTTCGACCTCGAAGGTTCGGGCAAGAGGAGCAAAGTGGGTTGGATTGAAAATGGATCTGGTTTGCTGGCACTCGACCTGAACGGAAATGGCAAAATTGATTCAGGTCGTGAGCTGTTCGGAGATGCAACTCTGCTCAAGACGGGTGGAAAGGCCAGCAACGGTTATCTTGCACTGGCTCAACACGATTACAACAACGACGGAGTGATCGACAAAAAGGATAAAATCTACAGCAAACTGCTTGTTTGGGTTGACGCCAACGGCGATGCCGTAACACAGAAAGGTGAGCTCAAGCCGCTCCAGGCACTTGGCATCACCGGAATCGGTGTGGGCTACGAAGACACGCACGCAGATGAGCGTATTCACCACAACAACAAAATCGCCCGCAACCTTGTTCTCTACAAAGGTAAGTTCTTTGGTTCAATGTGCCCAAGCGGTGGATGTCGCAGCTATGACGTGTACTTCGGCTACGACACCCTCACCAAACCGGTTGCAGCAAAATGAGATTACTTCTGGTTCGGACAGGGAAGTCCGCAATCGGAGTTCTGACTCTGGCCTTCCTGTGCTCCTGTGGCAGCCGTACGCGTGAAATCCCTCTGCGAGGAACCTTCCTCGTGGAGGGCTTGCTCGTCGCTCCAGAGAGCAATTCGCAGCTTTTCACAACGTCCAAATTCACTTTTAACTGGATTGACCGCAACGGTCAGCGCCAGCCCCTCAGTGAGATTCAGTTCGACAAATCCACAGGAAAGTTTTCGTTTGAATTCAGACGTGAAAACCTTATCCGCAGGCTCGGAACATCAACCCCGGAAATCAATGCACTGATGGGAACAGTGCGACCTCTCGAACGACTCTCAACCCTTGGCTATGAACAAAATGAAACTGGCTACATTCGACTTGAGGCACATTCAGAAGTCAGCAACAACAGCTCAGGCGAAATCAGTTTCTACAACCAGCGGGTCGCTGGTCTACCCATGACCGCAAGCTTCAGCACGAACAGAACTTTGAATATCGGCAGCAGCAGTCTTGCCAACAGCAAGGTTGGTACACTTAAGGTGAAGGTGATCAATGCACAGGGTGCGGTTATCCCAAACGCAGCGGTGAGTGTCGTTCCACTGAATGTGTTTGGCGTGAATGAACAGGATGTGCGCCCCTTCGATTTTTCACAGCAGCCCAACTACATTCCAATCAGTTCACAAACAGGGACGGATGGCCTGGCAACCGTGTGGCCTATTCCGACTGCGAACAAAGACACGAAGTTCCAGGTCAGCGTCAATCACCCCGACTACTGCACCCAAGCCAGCCAACCAGCAACACACGCAACCACACTCTCAACACTCGAAATTGCACTGACCCCCTGCACCCCTGAACAGCGCAGTAATGCGCAGATCGATTGGGAGGTGAATGCTCCCAAGGATGTCTTTGTTTCTACAGCGGGCGAAGGGGTCTTTCCGGCTGGCACTCTATTTACCAACAAAAACCAAATTGAACTTCAACTCACAAACAAAAGCTCCCTTCTGCGTGGGGTCACTGTGACAGTTTACAAGGGAACATCTGCGGACGCAGAGGCTCTCACACCTCAGGAGTTCCTCACCTTTGCCAATAGAATTTTGGTGAACTTGCCTCAGGTGTACGCTGGTGGAACCCAAAATGGTTCGTTCTTTATTAGCCTCAAAGCGCGTTTGAACGATGACGATCGTGCGGCTGGCCGCACTGAGTTTGTCAAAACACTTGTGGGCGACAAACTCGTAGGCGAAATGCCCGAGGTCGACAAAGCACTGTTTACGGTCACAAGCCCGGCAGGGGTAACAAATAAGATTTCTGGATTCAATGATGTTCCGTTCACAGTGCGCTTTAATGCATGTACGCCGGGCAAGAAAATCGGCGTGCTTGTGACCAACAATGGAATTAACAATCCCAACGGCGACGCAAAAATAGTAAAGTTCCAGGACTGCAACACCGGCGGCAACACCTTCTACTTCAAAGACGTCAGCTATGCATTCAATGACATTGGTGGGAACAAAGTGATGCAACTTTTCCACACCGATCGCTACTCGAACGAGAGCAAAGACGACACCGATGCAACAAGCTACAAGAACAGGATTACCAATCTGCACTTAGACTTTGGTCGACCTTTGGTTTCCTCCGCGCCACTTGGTAGCATTACGGCGATCATCTCAGGCACAACAACCGTTCCGGTCATCGACGCCGCAACGGTCGTTCAATTGACCCCCGCAAACGTCAGCTCACATTTTTTCGCTTTCAGAAACAATCAATGTCAGAACGTAAATTCTTCCGGTGACCCCGACATTGCCAACCCCGATGGCTCGGGAACAACCGGAACTCAAATCTCCAAATTTTACGTGGGAGCGAGCACCAACTACAGCAACATGGTCTCGCGCGCAGTTTCCTGCGCTACCGACAAAATGGCTCTCTCCTCAGATTCGATTAGTTTTCCGGCTAACACAGCGGCGAACGCATCTCTGACTGCAACTTTCTTCGATGATGCAGGAAACGCAGGCACGGGAACACTGACCATTCCACCCTGCGTTGCTGGCACCCCCGATTCAACAAACACACCATCACTGGTCTGCTGGCGCCCCAACTGACTCCCGATTGACTCAACTGTCTGGACAGCGTGTGCGTTTACCCTAAAATTAGATTTAGTCCGTATTGGGGGAGCATGTGCGGCTCAACGCGCGCAAAAGAAGAGCGATGACCTGGGCTGCGGCAGTTTCATTTCTGCTGCATGCTCGTGCACAGGATTTTTCTCTTCCTTCGCCGCTCGGTGGTTCGGCGCCCGTGGGCAACCCCGGGACTTTTGCAGACACAGAGGCTCCGACCCCAGCACCCACACCGACCCCAGCACCTGTTCAACAGCCACCTCAACAAGCAGCTCCTCAGCCGAACACCCAGTCGCCTGCTCAGCCGGCACTACAAGGTGATGACAAGCCTTCAGGGAAAGAGCCTGTGCGGAATCCAAAGGATCCGCGCCGCTTGAAGCCGAAGAGTAAAAGCGAATCAAAAGACACAAAAGACCGTCAAGAGCCCACTGAAATTAACGTGAGCAAAGACTCCACAAAGAACGCTCCCACAGAAAACAAAATCCCCAAAACCGTTATCCGTGGAATTATTGATGGCAAACTTCGCTTCAATCCGAAAGAATTCAGCGATCTCAAAAAAGGCCAGGTCTTACTTGTTGAAAGCAAGAATGCTGGCGAAGTCGCCGCACGCGTTGAGGTCACAGCCATCAACAACGGCAGAACAAGTGCTGCTGCGAAGGTTGTTAAACCTGAGGCTGTCAAAGAGGCCTCGGATCTGGTTGGCCTAACCCTTTGGCGAGAGTCCGACTTCAATACGAAATATGCACAAAGCGATATCGCAGCGGTCATTGCCCCCAAGCCCATTCTTGGGCGGAATCATCTTATTGCGATGCACTTGAATTTCGTGGCAGCAACGTCAAGTGCTGCAAACGTCATGACCGGGCTCGACCTCAATCAGGAGACTCAATCCTTCGCAGTGGGACTGGAGGGTTTTCTCCCCGAGGATATGCCGAAGTTTCTCGACAATAAGCTGGGCGTGAGGCTCTCATACGCACAAAGTCTTCCCTCAACTGTCGTTGGTCGCGTTGCATCGACCGACGAAACCCAAACCTTCAAATTGACCACAAACGAAATCAAAGCCGCGCTGATTTACAAGTCACGCGCAAAGAGCGGATCGCTATCGCAGTGGTGGGGCACACTCGGCTACACAATGAGCAATACCAACGCAGCCTGGGAAACCAATGTGGGTAGCGGTAACACTGAGCTCAGCCTGTCGTTGCAGGGTCTGGAATTTGGATTGGGTGGAGATTTTTCACCTCTACCGTTTCTTTATCTCGGCGCAGACTTTGTCGCCGGCATCCCACAGAAGTGGACTTCAAAGGATTCAGGCAACAGCGTCGGGCGCGAAGGCTCCTGGAGCATGTATTTGCCATCGGCCTACACAGAGCTCCGCTATCCCATGGGGGCGGCTAAGAAAGACCTGTTCACCTTGCAGGTTAAAGGTGGTTTGAGCATCGACCAAGTTCAGACAAGCTCGAGTGCTTCTGCAAAAAAAGAAAACTTTACCACACCTGTTTTTCTTGTAGGCGTTGGGTATTTTACAAAGTAATTCTGCAGTTGAAGGAATGGCTCGATGCTAAAGAAGATTATGCCGGACTTCTATTTTCACGCACGCATGGCTGCGCACTCTGAACTCAAAGGCAAGCTTTTCCCTCAGGCTCTCAGCAATTCCAAGCCCACCAAAGAGTGGAACTGTGAGGTACAAACCACGCGAGAGAGCAACGAGATTGACTACTCTGATTTTCTCACCGAACTCAAAAACGTGGTCAGCTCCATGTGCGACGCTCTGGGAACGCGTGGTCCACTCGAATTCCGTATCGAGTCGCTTTGGATGAACGTCTACAATAAAGGTCATTGGCAGGAGCTACATCACCATGCCAGCCCAAACAACAACCTTTCTTTTTGTTATTTTGTAAACCTGAAACCACAAACTGATGCGCATTTCTTCTTTCAGAACGACCGATCTGTGAATTATTCGGCCGCAGGTTTGCACCAGGTTTTCAATTTGGTTGAGAACATGGAAATTGCCGAATCCACTTTTTTGCAGGTCGCCGAGGGCGACCTCATCGTGTTTCCGAGTCACTTGCGCCATGGTGTGAGTCTGCAGCGAGAAAACAGCAACCGCTGCACACTCTCTGGCAATCTTCTCGTTCTTCCCCAGAGCTAAAAAGCTAAGCCGGAATCAAACCAAACCACGTAAGAGCAGCGCTTTGATGGTGTGGAGGCGGTTTTCAGCCTGTTCAAACACTAGGCTTCGTTCACCTTCGAACACCTCATGGCTCACCTCAAATCCCTTGTTTGCTGGCAAGCAGTGCAAGAAAACTGTTTCAGCCTTGCCCGTAGCCTTCATGAGTTCTGCATTGACTTGGTAAGGTCGCAATTCAGTTATGCGATCGCCCGCTCCCGGCTGATTTTCAAATCCCATTGAAATCCAGACATCGGTATACAAAACGTCTGCGTGCCGTACAGCTGCTGTTGGATTGTTTTCGAAGGTTAAAGTTGATCCGGTCTTCTCACAGTGCAGCATTGCCTGTGCGACATATTCTTTGGCAGGCCAGTACTTTTCAGGTGCCGCAACCACAAAGTGTGCACCAACCATTGCACAGGCCACCATCAGCGAGTTCGCAACATTGTTTGCAGCATCGCCTAAATAAACGACTCGCAGACCAGCAAGGTGTGAAAAGTGCTCCTCGAGGGTCATGAGATCAGCTACAGCTTGAGTTGGATGCTCTTCATCGGTCAGAGCATTCCACACGGGAACACCAGAAAGTTGAGCGAGAGTCTCTGCTGTTTTTTGAGCATAGCCACGGTAGACCAAACCATCAAAGAAACGCCCCAACACGCGAGCGGTATCTTCAAGCGATTCCTTCTTGCCAAAATGAATGTCATCTTTCCCTAGAAATTCAACCTGTGCGCCTTCATCTTTGCAGGCAACAGCAAATGAACAGCGCGTGCGTGTGCTGAGTTTTTCGAACAAAAGCGCGATATTTTTGTGTTTGAGACGCTGCGGAAAGACGCCTGCACGTTTCTCTTGCTTCAATTCACGCGCCATTTGTAACAGCTCGCGCAGTTCTGGAGTGCTCACATCGTTTAAGCTCAAAAAAGATTTGTGCGGAAATAAGCTCACGTTCAATGCTCCTGAAGAAGTGGAAAAGGAGATTCAATTTTGTCTTTTGCCGACAAAGCCATAACCCAAGAATCGAGTGCAAAAGGCGAATCCAGAAATGGAATACCGTGCTGGATGGCCAATGCTCCAATTCGCTCAGCACACATTCTGAGGTGATCACTTGCATTTTCAGTACAGAAGAAAACCAGCGCGAGTTCTCCCTGCATCAGTGCCTGGGATGCAGATTCCTCATCGCCACCCAAAGACAACTTCAAGCCAATTTCACGAACAAGAACATTCAAGGGAGCATCCAACTTGTGCAGCTGCTGTGGCTCGCACAGAATGAAAACCTGCCCCCGGCATTTGAGTTGCCATCCTGCAGCTTGGTATGCCCGAGCCAACGCGAGTCCAGGGCTCGAAGCTCGCCCCATGACCTCCCCAATGGAGCGCATCTCAGGCCCCAGTCGAGGACTCACACCGGGAAACTTATGAAACGGAAACACCGGCGCCTTTACCGCATAGCACGGGTTTGCCGGCGGTCGTTTCTCAGCAGTCAGCGAGGCCAATGGAACTCCCAGTGCGACAAGCGTTCCCCACTCTGCCAGAGGAATGCCCGTGGCCTTGGATACGAATGGTACACTGCGCGAACTGCGCGGGTTTACCTCAATAACAAAGAGTTTCTCGGCATGCCGTGCCAATTGCACGTTCAGCAACCCGCACACACCGAGCTGCAGAGCCATATTTGTGCACACACGCCGAATCTCGGCTTGGGTTTGTGCATCCGTGCGCAAACAAGGAATGATGCTAACAGAGTCACCGGAGTGAATGCCAGCCTCCTCGACATGCTCCATGATGGCGGGAATAAAAACATCCTGCCCATCGCAAACCAAATCAATATCATACTCGATTGCTCCAGCAAGATAGCGATCAAGTAAGACCGGTTTGCCTTGCGAAACGTCGAGTGCGGCACTCAGGGATTCCTGCAGTTCCTGCTCGTTCCAAACAACACGCATAGCTTGCCCGCCCAAGACATATGACGGGCGCACAAGCAGCGGGAAGCCCAGCTTCTGCGCTTTCGCAAGACAGTCGTTGTGCTCGGTGCCGGTTGCCCAGGCAGGCACATCAACCCCCGCACGCGACACAAACTCTCCAAAAGCCATCCTGTTCTCGGCGAGCTCAATGACCTCTTGCGGTGTTCCGAGAATCCGAAAGCCCGCCTTGAGAATTGCAGGCGCAAGCTTCAAAGGGCTTTGTCCTCCAAATTGCACAAACACACCTTCAGGCCACTCTGCACGTAGAATGTCGAGGACGTCCTCTTCGTGCAATGGCTCAACAAAGAGTTTATCGCTCACGAGGTTGTCTGTGCTCACCGTTTCTGGATTACAGTTGATGAGAATGACCTCATAGCCCAGCGACTGCGCTGCACGAACGGCGTGCACGCAGGAATAATCAAACTCAACCCCCTGCCCGATACGATTAGGTCCGCTACCAAGAATGACTATTTTTTTCTTGGCGGAGGGAATGTTGTCGTTGTGTTGATCCCAGGTCTTGTAAAAATAAGGAGTGACTGCCTCAAACTCGGCAGCGCAAGAGTCAACCATTTTGAAGGTTGGCTTCAAGCCATTTTCACTCAGAAGAGCCTCGACCTCGGATTCTTTCACTCCGGAGAAGCGGGCAATGGCTGCATTGGTAAAGCCATCTTGCTTAGCCTTGTGAACAAGTTTCAGAGACAGAGGTTCATGCTTGAGTCGCTCTTCAAGCTCAAAAAGCTCACGCATTTGAAACAGAAACCATTTTGAAATTCCCGTTTGGATGTGGAGCGTTTCAACCGAACTCCCGGCACGGAGTGCTGACTTGATGGCGGGAAAAAGGAGTGGTGTGGGTGCCGAGAACTGCGCGCGGCAATCCACTCCCTCGGGTGCATCGGGCCAACCGTCGTAACCCAACTCGAGCGAACGCCAGGCTTTCTGAAATGCATCACGGAAGGTTCGTCCGAAGGCAAGAACCTCTCCTACAGATTTCATCTGTACGCCTAAGGTCTGCGAGGCTCCCCGATACTTGGCAAAATCCCAGCGTGGTATTTTAACCACGACGTAGTCAATTGCAGGCTCAAAGGCTGCCGTAGTCTGCCCTGTGATTTCATTTTTGAGGTCGGCGAGCACCATTCCCACAGCCAGTTTTGCAGCGAGACGTGCAATGGGATAACCCGTTGCCTTGGAGACCAAAGCAGAGCTGCGCGACACTCGCGGGTTCATTTCTATGACAACAATTTTCCCTGTGGTTGGATGAATGGCGAACTGGATATTCGCACCACCTGTTTCCATACCAACTCGCTCGAAGATATTTTTAGCCTGGTTCCTGAGCTGTTGATATTCCCGGTCGGTGAGGGTCATGCAGGGCGCACAGGTGATGCTGTCGCCGGTATGCACGCCCATTGGATTGATGTTCTCCACACCGCACACGACCACAAAGGTACCAGCAGCATCGCGCATGACCTCAAGCTCGTATTCTTTCCAACCGACGATCGATTCCTCAATCACAACCTCGGCGCTCACATTCGGCAGAAAAACACGCTCTAAGAGCGCATTGAATTCCTCGGAAGAATGCACAACCCCACCACCGGCACCACCCAGAGTAAAGGAAGAGCGCACAACCAGCGGAAATGAGAGCTCAGCCGCAATTGCAAGCGCCCGTGCAGCACTTGAAGCAACATCGCCGCGGATGACCGCGTAACCCAATTCAACAAGCATATTTCGAAAGGCACGCCGATCTTCAGTGAGAATAACCGTCTCGGCGCTCACACCCAGTGCTTTTATTCCCAAGCGGCTGAGATGCCCCAGCCTATTGAGTTCGAGGAAAAGGTTCAGAGCCACTTGGCCTCCCACCGTGGGCAAGAGAGCATCTGGCTTCTCAATTTCCAAAATCGAGAGCACACTTTCGACGCTGAGCGGCTCGATATAAACGCGATCGGCGGTCGATGCATCGGTCATGATGGTTGCCGGATTAGAATTTACAAGAACCACGCTGTAGCCAAGCTCGCGCAGAGCAATGCAAGCTTGAGTTCCAGAATAGTCGAACTCACACCCCTGGCCGATTTGAATTGGGCCTGAACCGAGAACGAGAATCTTTTTGACGTCAGTGCGCGCGGGCATGGCGATGCTCCTTCAGCATGTGCAGAAAGACTTGGAAAAGAGGCTTTGCATCTTCTGGACCTGGATTACATTCCGGGTGAAACTGAACCGAGAAAATCGGGTGTCTGCGATGTCGCATCCCAGCCACCGTTGAATCGTTCATGTGTTTATGAGTCACCACAAACTCACTTGCGATAGATGATTCAAGAACATGATAATTATGATTTTGAGAGGTGATCATCACCGTACCTGCGGGCAAACCAGCCAACTCCACCAGACTGAGAACGGGATGGTTGACGGCATGGTGACCAAACTCGAGCTTGGCCGTCTCACCGCCAAATGCGAGCGCAATCAGTTGGTGCCCCAAGCAAATTCCGAACGTCGGCAACTGGGGGGCGAAGAAGCGAATAAGCTCAAGTACACCTGAGTGCTGCGCAAGTTGCCTCGGGCAGCCAGGACCATTCCCAAAAAAAAGGCCATCCGGACGGATGGCCTGAATATCAGCAACACGGGCGTCTGGACCCACAACGTGGATATCCAGACCCAAGGCCTCAAGGTCGTCGAATATTCCTCGTTTCATTCCGCAGTCCACAGCAACAATACGAAATTCTTTTTCACCTGATCGAGACAAATTCTCATTCCGGCTCTGTGCCCAAGAAAAAGACCTCGTTTGTGAAACGAGGTCTCTCAGGGAAATATCGATGCTTCGCCCAAGTTTCTGCTGAAGTGAAACGCGGTCGAAATCGGAGGTCGACAGAATGGCCCGCATCGATCCTCGCTGGCGCAAACGCTGCGCGAGAAAGCGGGTATCAATATCCGTGAGAGCGCACTTCCCCTTCTCTTTCAGAAACTCCTCAAGGGTAGCCCGTGCACGCCAGTTGTCGCGCGCCAGTGAAAAATCACGACACAAAAATCCTTCAGCGCAGAGTGTACGAGACTCAGCATCGAACCCCGTGATTCCAGTGTTGCCAATGTGGCTGGTGGTAAAAAGAACAAATTGCCCTGCATATGAGGGGTCGGTGAGAACTTCCTCGTAGCCACTCATGGCCGTGTTGAAAACAACCTCTGCCACAGTTTCACATGCAGCACCCAGTGCGTTTCCAACCACAAACGTACCATCGTCCATTAGAAAGCTTGCACGCACGGCCGATTACCTCATGCTGAAGTTAAATTGCATGAAGCTAGAGTCTTCGTTTTAAAAAAGTCAACTCAAACCCGAATCTTGAAAATTTGAGCTTGTTAAATTGTGCTTTCTAATCCGTGCCGCCTTGGTTTTGAGTGTGGAAGCGACATTCAGAGCCACAACAGTGCAAAGTCAACGATTTTTAGCTTAAAAAAACTTAATATTTTCGTAGTTATAATTATAAATCCAGCAAGTTATCCATATTTTCTAAAGATGACCTGAAAAATTCCGAAAAGCTTTCAGTTGTTTTGCTCGCAGTGATATTTGTCGGAGGATTTCATGAAAAAGGGACTCCAACTGCTCCCCTTGTTGCTTATTGGTTGCTCCGCGGATTTGCCCGAAGCTGCCAAGAAGGCTCAACGCGAAGCTCAGATATCAGCTGCTGCGGACAGCAAGAATTCGCTCACAAAGACACCCGCACTGAGATTCTCGGAGCTCCATACCCTCAAAACAGAAAACGACGCAATGTGCTTGCGTGTTCAAAAGCAACGGATTGAGTGCCCGCTCGCGGTTCCGCTTATTCCTGGCGACAGCGAGAAGGTGCTTGGCTGCGTTTCCGGTGTTGGCGATGACGCGAAGGTGCCCGTAGAGTTCAAGTTGGACGTCCAACCGCCACCAGGCACTAAAATTTATTTGACTACAAAAGGCGGCACCTGGCGCACGCAGGAGCTCGGAGGAGGCACGGGACAAAAACTTGTTTGGGGACCAAAATCACCGGACAGCTGTAATCCAAATCTGCGTGTGAATCCGGCCAGCATTCAAGGCAAACTCCGTTCGCCCAAGTTAATTGAGCTCTCCGACCTCGAAGTCGTGGTTGTGCCCGATGACAAGAGCCAATGCTACTCGACCCGCAACCGCCTCAATGAATTTGGTGTGTTTGAACTTTCGGTCAACAATGAAATTGTTTTCAAGAGACCAGATCTCAGCTTTAGTGGCGGAAGCTATTCCGTGAGCCTCTCCTCTCTCGATAAATACCTGGCCAGCCCGAAGTGCGTTGTTCCGACTTCAGAGCTTGAAGCACTCTTTGCCGAAGCAAAAGCGGCTGCCCCTGCACCCAAGGCCGCAGGAGCAATTCCTCCGGGTGTAGACGAAGAGCACGCACGCGAAACTGCGCGCAATCAAAGCCTGCGACTCGCACTCACGGGTCAAGAGAAATTAGGCTGCTGGGCGTTTGCAAAAATTGAGAAGCTAGAAGTCAAAATCGATGGCGCTGCTGTGGCGCGTGCCTCGCTTGGTAATGGTGGACAGCTGAAAAATGAGGGCAACGCCAAAGGCTACAACTTCTATTTCGGTCGCGGTATCACCCATTCTATTGCAGAAGAGAACGGTGTGTTCAAGCCTGGTGGTGGTTTTGTCAGCGCGGCATTCTCAGACAAAGAAATCCAGGAACTCAACTTTCTGCGCATCACCCGCGAAGGAAACTCGTTCGACAACGAAGAGTATACCTACTCCTATGGATGTGGATTATTTGGTTGGGGAACCTGCACCGGTCGAAGCTACCGTCGCTATGAGACCAACCGCCGCAGCATGGCGTCCATCAAGATTCTGGTGAACGACCAACTGCTCTATGAGAACAACAACATCAACTTTACCTTTAGCCGCGACAATCGCGAATGGCCGGCTGGAGGCAAGGTTGAGAAGATTCAAGACAACCCCAAGTTCCGCGAATTGATGCGGAGCACGAGTTGCCCTGCAGGCTAAAAAGAACCTGCAGATTCACTCGCTGAAATAAGGGGAAGAAGGCGATGAACTCAAAAATGCTGTCTTTGCTTGGAGTGGGAATGGGAGTGCTGGGCGCATGCGCACCCGGCACCCAGTTCAAGTCATCGAACGACGCTGCTGCCGAGGTCAAACTTAAGCCCGCCGGCATGAACACCAGCTCGGATGGTAAGGCTGCGAGCAAAGAGGGGCGCGTGAATGTCGACTGCTTCACAGAGCTCGTAGATGCAGACCGTGTCAGTGATGGCCTCCCCATCAAGGCTCTCGGTATTCCTTCCAATTGTCCGAATGTATCGAATTCTTCGAGCTCTTCTTCATCGCTCGCAAAACTCGATGTTGCTGTTGTGCTCGACACCTCTGAAAATATGATTCCGTTTATTCTAGGCGCAAAGAAAGAGCTGGATATTGCTTTAAAGAAGCTCCAGGCGGAACAGAGAATTGGCTCGATCGGAGCGTTCGCATTCCGTGGCGCTGTAACCGCTGTGGAAAAGGGTGCTGATATTCCCAAAACAATCGACCTTCTCGTGGGCAGCAACGCCGAGTGGACCGCACGGGCACTCAGCGTCATTGATCCTACCTCAACCGCGTGGATTAAAAACGATGCCGCCAAGGGTGTCTTTCCTGCTATCGAACAGGCTGCCACGTATTTGAAGTCGGGAGCCAATTCGAGCAAGATTTTTATTTTGCTGACCTCTTCTACGGCCAAGGGAACTGCGGGATTCGACGTTGAGCCTGCCGCAAAACTGCTGTCTGACTTAAAGGCCGATGCATCGGCCAAAGGCGGACAACTCACATTCAGCTATGCTGCCTCGGACAAACTTGCGCGTGGACTTTCTGAATATGCACCCCATGCGTTTGAACAACTCAATGCACTCAGCTCGGTGGCCGCAATTAACCCGGTCAAGGCGCTCATGCCCACAAGCTTGGGAGGCTGGGGCGAGGCCATTGTAAACCGCTCATCGACACCTGCAACGAGCAACGAGAATTGCATTATTGCGAAGCTCGAAGGGTTCGACGCATCCAACCTCTCGATCTTCAAAAAGACAATCGAAGTCAAAGACAAGAACGGTCTTCAGGAAACGAGCCTGCCGAAAGTTTTGCAGGGCGTGAGCTTTTCTTTGAAGGTGACACGCAAATGCGAAAAGTCGGGTGAAGTGACTCAAACCATCGTCGTGAAAACTGCGCAGGAGAGCACGAGAAAATGAAACTGAGAAATTTTTCAAGACTACATTTTCCAGGCACCCTTCTAACGGTCGTGCTCATGACACCTGGACTGCAGGGCTGCTTCAGCAATCCTGCCGCACCAAGTCGTCCAACTTCGAGCGCAGCGCTCAACCTGGATACAGTCCCAGCGCTCCCATCGGTTGACGCGGCACAGCTGCGCATTTCCGATATTGTCGTTGGCCAGTATGCCGATCCACGCACGGGAGGAACACTTCAACCCGTTCTCGATTTCCGCTATTCCGGTTCTACGGATTACATCGAGGCAAAGACTTGCGTGGAAGCAACGGGCGCGTGCACCGAGAGTAAGAACATCTTCGAAAGCAAAGGGACTCTGGCCAACGCGCCCGATGGCTCGCGCGTTGTGGTGCAGCTGCGTGCATGCGTGAATCCGACGCGCTCCAAAGGTTCAAGCAACTGTGGTTCATGGTACAGCCAGGAATACACACAGTGGGCCTCTGCCAACAAAGACAAAACTCTTCTTCAAGAAGAGTTTGAGGCGATTGAACGCGACGTGAAGGAGCTCGACAAAAGGCTTAAGCAAGTCTTGAAGCTGCGCGAGGAGCGCGCTGAAAAATGCAAACCGGCAACTGAAGGCGCCAAGAACCTGCTCGAAGCTGAACGCGCATTGGTGGGTTCTATTTCCCGCTTGGGTGGGGGAATCGTCGGTGCAATTGGCAAAAAACTCACCGAGAAGCCACCGGCGAAAGCGTCGGACTCGAGCGGCGGTTCGAGCGGTGGATCGAGCGGTGGATCGAGCGGTGGATCGAGCGGCGGTTCGAGCGGCGGTTCGAGCGGCGGATCGAGCGGCGGTTCGGGAAGTGGAGGAGCACTGGAGCCTCCGATCTATGCGCTTTCTTCCAGCCAGGAACTTGCATTCTCGGGCAGCAGCGCTGACCGCAGAATAATTGTGGCACAAGATGCCAAACACATTCCCAAAGTCCTCAGTGTGATGCGTGAAGCCCTTAAGAAAAAGGCCGAGGCACTTAGGATGATCTCGCGTGAAAAGAATCTCAAACTGACGTCCTACGCCGGCGAACCGGTCACCGAGGGTGTCACAGCGCCGGTGGGTCCGGCATCCAAAGATCCTAAAGCCGACACCTCCAAACCAGGCGGTGCCGCCGACAAAGCAGTTCAAAAGCTCTCTCAATCTGGTGCTTCAGGAAACCCAATCCCCTGGGACACAATTACAGATGCGCTGCCTTCGCTGGCCGATGCGATCTTCGACCTCACTAGTGCTGACCGCCGCGTTGCACTTGAGGGTATTTGCGTTGAAGGACTGGGAGCCAAACTCGAGGAAACTATCAAGTTGGCTGAAGAGGAAACATCACGCGCCATTATCCAGCTTCAAGCGAGAGCTCAAAGCGTGCGTGCCAAACTGGGAGACAAGCCATGAGTAAGAGACTCTCCACTCCGATGCGCATCAGTTGTTTTGCGCTCGTCAGTGCTGCAGCCTTGTCTACAGGGATTACCGGATGCTCCCAACCTGCTTCAAGGCCGCAGACGTCTGCAAAGAAGGGTGCTTCCGAACCAACTGCTGCCAATGCAGCTGACGCAAGCGTTGGAAGTGTAAAGAGTTCTATATCACTGGAAGCGCTTGATGGTGCAGGCATGCGGCTCAACATGCTTGGTGCGGCATTCTTCAATTACGGTCGCAATCGCTTCCCAATCGTAAGCTTTTCTTTCCCACCTCAGGCCGACTACATTCAGGTGTTGCGTTGCCGCTCAAACGCAGACCTCGGTGAATTAGGCAACATCGAAATTGGAGCCTCCAACACAAAGCAGGCAGACGCCATATACCAAAGCAAAGACTTTTGGCAGAAAATAGCCAGCAACCCCTTTTGTGCTTACATCACCACAGGTACTTCGAATGACAAAGTGATCGACTTCTACGCCAACACTGGTGATTACGTTTATGTAGCGCGCGCCTGTGTTGAAAAGAGTCGCCTCTCTTCAAGTGATCCCGAGTTCCTCTCGAATGGCTGTACACGCCAGGTCGGCAAGACCACTGAGCTCAGAGGACATACAAACGTAGAGAAAAATCTCGCTTTCGAAGCCAAGGAAAAAATGCGCGCACAGCGGGATAAGGTCGACGCCATGGGGCGCGAGTTTGTTTACCTTGCGAAGCTCACAGACGGGCAGATTTCAGATTGC
This sequence comes from Betaproteobacteria bacterium, assembly GCA_016868315.1. GTDB lineage: Bacteria > Bdellovibrionota_B > Oligoflexia > Silvanigrellales > Silvanigrellaceae > RFOM01. Next base: position 6,218 of record VGHE01000002.1, on the reverse strand, counting down.
GAAAAGCAGCGCGGTGCAACCAAGGCATCTCGCTACAGGCGCGAGGCACTGGGCAAGATCATTGGAGTTGGGATCGACCTGGGAGCCAAGCTACTCTCTGATGGACTCGCAAAATCTATTCTTGGAGGTCTGAGCGGTTTCTCGGGTATCTTTAACGAGATTACTGCACGCTCCGAAGATTATCTTCCACCAGAGTTTTGCCCGGGTGCAGACCTCAGTATGGCACGCATGAAGCAGCTTAAAGAGCAGCTCGAGGTTGAATCGAAAGATTACAACGAACGCCTTAAAATCTATGGAGAACCCTGATGAAAATAGCAATCAACCAACGCAGTGTCGGTTTGAGCTTGCGCACAGGATGGGTTGCGGTAGCAGCAGCTGTTCTCCTGGTTGCGTGCGTGGACACGCCTCCGCCAACTCGAAAATCAAGTAACCTCGCGCCCAGTGGTGCGGCGGTGAAAATGGATCCGCGCAAGGCGAATGCTACAGCCTCGGTGGAAACACGCGAACAGACAGGTATCGCCAAGGGCGCCTATCCTTCGCTCACCATGACTCTTAACGGTGCTGATTACGCCGAAGTCTGGCGCTGCGCGGCGAGCTTCAAATTGGTTTATGGAAATGGGCTCAAAGAGCTCTCATCGGTCGCCAAATCAGACCCTGAGTACACGCGCATTGCCAAAGAGTCGTTCGAGCGCATGCGCACTGAGGGCTCGAGTTGCGAAGCCATTTCGATTAACGCGAGCACACCCCAAATCAACGACTACGGCGCACGCAGCGGCAACTTCTATTACGTTATCAATCCCTGTGTGAGTGCGAGCAACTCGTCGACAGGTGCGGGTGGATGCAGCTACGCTCTGCAAATCACATCACCCCTGACCTACACCAACACACGTGCCAAAGCAGAGGTTGAAATCCTAAGTGGCATGTACCAGGCCGAAGGTAACATGTATGCGCTTTTCAACGAGATGAAAGACACCATTGAATCGATGAACGCGATTGCCACGACCTGTGTTCTCGACGAAGCCGACCGTATCGCCGCTGCGCAGCGCAACGCCGGATGGATGAAACTCATCAGCTCAGTTGCCGGAGCGGTCGTAAATACTTTGGTACCCGGCGTTGGAACGCTGCTTGATGCTGCGGTGAAAGGTATCATTGGACTGCAACAGCAGCGCGCCACCGCTGCAAACTTCGATTGCCCTGGCGCAAAAGACAAACAGGCTCGCTACGACGAGCTCAGTGCTCAGGTCGCAACTATCGCTCAAGAAGTTCTTGAAAAACGCCAAAAACTCGCACAAATGGATGCACAATACGCCGCCGTGGATAAGCAGCTTGCTGAACTAAAGAGCAGCCTAGCCAAATAAACACCCCGTCAACGTTCTGGAGATGCCGTTGACGGGCACTCACTGACATTGATATTTTCAAACTGTTACGCTTTCAGACAAATTGAAATTTTCTACGCTCGATTCCATGGAGGGAACCGCATGCTGGCGAGGCGCACAACGCCGTTTTCACGCTGGTGCTTATTTCTGCCGCGCGTCTGCCTTCCGGGAGCATGCCTCACCGGTGTTTCTTTTATGCTTACTGCGTGTGGCACTCAAGATCCAAAGCCCTCTGCTCAGACTGCAGAGTCACGTCTGCTTTGGTTCTTCAACAAAAAAAATCCGAAATACGATTCCGGCCTCAATTACCTCGATGGGAGCCTCAAAGACTCCACGATGGTGGGCGATGAAGGAGCACGCAAGCGCCGCTGGAGGCTGCATTGGGATCCGAGACGCTGCACAAGCCCGCGGGGTTCGGAGCTTGAGATCACCCCTGGTGTGCAAGAGTTCAACGCTAAGAATGCTTACTGGCTCTCGTGGCTGAGCGTACAAGCCTATCGCAAAGGCGATGATGCTCTTTATCATTTGAGCAAGGTGGGTTTCAACAATGTTGACCTCATCAACGAACAGAGCAGTGGCTTTCAGGCCTTCGTAGGCTCGAACGAAAGTTACACCGTGGTGAGTTTCGCAGGGACTTCCGAATGGGTCGATTATCTGACCGACCTCACCTTCGCGAGCAAGCCCGAAACCATGCGTGGCATTCCGGGTCAGGTTCATATCGGTTTTCTCAATGTTCTCGACCGCAGCTGGGCAAGGCTCGTAGAACTCGTTCAAAAACATTCTGCGGGCGGCAAACCAATTCTTCTCACAGGTCACAGCATGGGTGGAGCGCAAGCCGTCATGAGTGCAGTGCGCCTTGCGCAGATGGGTCTGCCCGTTGACCAAATCTACATTTTTGCTATTCCACGCCTCGGCGATGAGACCTACGCCAAATTCGTAGAAAAGGTTCTGCCGAACCGCATTTGGCGTTTCGTAAACAACGAAGACATCGTTCCCCGTTTGCCGCCCCCACCTGTTGCAGCGGATGCTTTCAGCCGAGTTTTCCCTGGAGGCTCACAGGAAGCCGTGCGTACGGTTTTCGAAGCTCTGCAATACAAGCACGTCGGAAAGGTGCTGATTCAGAATGGACGCGGAGGTCTGAGTGAACCGCGTGTCTACGCCGAAGAAGAAGATGTCTCCTACTGGAAAACTGTTTTTGAGCGCACCCAAGGCCGCAACGTGCCGCAGGCTGTGTTTGCAAATTGGCGGATGCTCTTTGACCACATTCCCTTTGCGAGCCATTGTCAACTCAATCCCCCGAAGGCTCCAGCCTTCAATCGTTTCACTGACTTTGTAGAATGACGGGTTGAATCATGCTGAGAACGAAGCGCATGAAATGCTGGATGGCTCTTGGTGCAGGCGTACTGCTGTTCTCGGGATGCGTTTCGGATGGCCTCAACGAGAACGAAGGCACAGCAACCATTGATGCACCAGCCGTCAAACCTGCACAAATCAACCCTGAAGAGTGCCTGAACTACGTTCAGCTCAAGCGCGAGGCCGAATACCTCTGTGAACTCGCAGACGGCACCACGCGCCCTTTAAAGGCCACAGAGCGCCGCACCACACCCTTGAACCGTGACGAAATCTCGCAAGTATTCAGCCGCAACCGCGAAGACACCGAAAGCTGTATCCTCTCCGTGGTGGGTGCGGATTCCCAGGTCGAAGGTAAAGTCTATGTGAGATTTGAGATTGAACTGGATGGAAAAGTTTCTTCGGCGAAGTATGTCGCCGATCGCTCGACCTACAAAAACGAGAAACTCGGCAAATGCCTGGCTGAAAAAATCAAAACCTGGCGTTTTCCAATCCTGCCGGGCGAAGAAACAGTGGAGATCACCTACCCCTTCGCACTTATGAAGGCCGAGCCTTCTCAGGAGTCTTCGAGCCCGGAGAAGAAGGACTGAGCACCGAGCGCTCTCCGCGAAAGAATTCAACATCATCTTCATCGAATTCCTGCTCGCCGCGACTTACACCCCCAGGCCGCAGTTCAACCACGGCTGCACCGGTTCCATGGAGAGCTTCGTAGGCAAGCACTTCACCGCGAAAATCGTTGCTGCTCCCCAAAGCAGCTGAGAGCCACCAGATAGCCTTGAGCTTGGAATCGGCATGCGCCTCGCGAGCAAACTGGCGCGCCAGCTGTGCCACATCTTCGAGGCGACCCTGTGCAAGGATTTCAAGCAACTTGCGGTTCCATTCATCGTCCTTTTGCGAGGAGATAGCATCTTCTGTGGGATCGATGGGTTTTGTCCAAAGACGGTTTGAAAGAGCGGTTGAGGCAATTGCAACAGCGCGGAGCTTTTGCTTTTGAGCAGCATCGCGAGCGGCCTTGCCGAGCACAATTGTTTCAGCACGGTCGGCGTACATGTTGCTCGAAACAAGCGTGCACGGAACGTGGTTATCGGGATTCAAAAGCCCCAAGGCAACCAACGACCCGGTGTCAATAGGAAAGCCTTTGAAGCACACTCGGCGCATGTGAAGGCCACGCTCTTTTCCCGAGGCAATGTAGGCATCAGCATAGGGCACATGCACAGGGAAGTTGTATTCCATGGTTCCGAGATCGTGGAATTCGTGATCCACATGCACACCCTGGGGGCGTGCATCAGCCTGAATTTGATGTCCCAAAACGCTGGGCCACTGGGTGGAATAAATCACCAGAACATCGGGCTTGAGCGCGTCGAGGCGTTCCCTAAGAACCTCAAACGCAGCACGAACACGCCCCCAGCCCGGAGATTTTTCTGGCGCAAGGAGAGGCTGCGGCATGCCAGGCACAATGAAGCCTGCAACAAAACCAATCTGCGGTTGTTGTTTTTCTTTTGGTGTTGTCATTGCTTCACATTCTCCATTCAACAACAGCATTGCCGGTGCCAATAACGGTGCCGTAAGCATGCACGGTTGCCGGTGTGGTTGGGAAATTCATGGCGGCAAGTAACCAGGTCAAACAGCCCGCACGGGTTTCGGAAATGGCCTGGTCGGTGAAATCAGGCATTTCGGCAATCACTCGCCGGCTTTCGCCCGCGCGCATCATCTTGAGCATGCGCATGTCCCACAGGTACTGATTGTGATTGTAAATGTGCTCGTAAGTCATATCCTCGGGAACCTGCGGCTCTTCGGTGAAGTGCCGGTGTGAAAGGGAACACGACGCAAGCAGAAGTGCACGTCGCCCCGATTTTTCGATGGCGGCACGGGTGGCATGGCCAAGCGCAATCATCTCTCGTTGGCCGACATCGGTGCTGAAGTAGTCGGCCGATGCGTTAGAGGAAATCGAAACAATCGGTTTGTTCCAAGTGGGGTGCGAAAGGTGGCAGCTAATAATGGTGCCATAATCCACTCGGAATTTTGGATTACGCATGAGTGAGGTTTGCAGCCCTGCTGACTCACCCTCTGCTGCAATGATTTCTGCAAGCTCAACGTCGACCTTGAGGTCGTAGTTGTAGCGGAACAGATGCGGAAAAACCGGGTCAACGGAGAGCCCTTTGAAATGCGGAACTGCAAGCAAATGATGCCCGACCACCGTGCGCCAGTGTGGCGTATGCACAATGATGACATCGAAATCCTCGCCGCTCAGACTCTTGCGGAGGCGCTCATAGCCCCAGCGTAGCTCTTCCCATCCACACTCTGCGCGTGGTTCGTTCTGTGGAGGATTTTCCGCATACACGAGGTGTGGCGGATGCGGTGCCAGCACTCCGGCAACAATCGAACCTGGCCGGCCTGTGTTGTTTTGGTTTTTCATCGCACATTCTCCTGATTCGGCTGCGGTTCATGGTCGGCGAATGCGGTCCAGTCGTAATCGTAGACGTCGCGGTTGGGATCCCAATCGTCCCAGGTCTTCACCTCGCGCAACTTGCTTTCGAATGCCGGCGGAACAATGCCCTCCACAAGGAAAGCCTTCTGCCGATGCAATGCATAAGGATTGCGGAAATCAAAACCCAGTACACCCAAAACTCCGCGCGCCACATACCAAGTCGCCTGCGGATTCCACCCGTGCGCAATTTTGATGACCACACCCAAGCCATCTGGAAATTCGGGGTGCACAACCGAAAGACCGAGCAAACCATCGGCTCCCTCTTTGGCAATCACCTTGCCTTCACAGGCCTTAAGAATGGTGGAATCGAGGCGATTGAAGCCGCCCACAAGGTCAGGATGGCGCGTCATGGCTTCCCAGATCCAGTCGTTGTTCCTGCGTTTAGCGAGGTCGGCATAGAGCATGGCAAGTTCGGTTACGGTGTTTGAAACCGTTGGCAAACCACACCCGTCGCGCGCAAGGCGCAGCGGATTCCAGTTGCGCCCAAGAGAATTGCGCAGCTCCGCGATGTAGGCCGCGAAGAAAGGATGATGTGGCAGGGTGTATCCCACCCTATCCCAGCCCATGAGCTTGAAGGCTTTCAGGAGAGCTGCGTGTTCGCCTGAACAGGGGTGATACCAGCGCCGCGGCCTGCGCACCTGCCGGCCGAACTGCACCAGCGGAACATCCAAAGGAGTTTGCATCAAGCCCCAATCAGAGGAATCGAGCAGGCTCATGGCCGCAGACACATGCTCGGTGCCGCCATTGTGGCTTGAAACAGCAATTGCCTTTTGTTCCCAGGTCGTGGTTTCTGCAAGAACCTTGGCAAGAGGCTTGAGCATGAAGGGCTTCATCATGCTGCGGCCGTAACAAAGCACGTTACCGCCAAAACTGTGCACCAGCTTGCCGCCGCTGGCCCAGGCCACAGCGCCGTGGATGGTGGTTTCGCTCACGCCGTTGCGGCGGTAGTCGACCAGCGGCTGCCAATCGACGTCGCGCCCGGTGGGAATGCCTGGAATACGCTC
>VGHE01000001.1 GCA_016868315.1 Betaproteobacteria bacterium | reverse complement strand
GTTATGCAACCGGAGACAACAATCTCGTTGCAAACTCAGGTGCAGTTTCCTTTTCGGGGACAGTTCCAAACTGCACTGCGACAGTTACACCGGTCAGTAACAAAAGCGGTTCAACGAATTTGACCTTCACCGTCGATGACGGCGCGGCTACAGCTTCAGCATCCTTTCAACTGACCGTCACTCCCATCAACCATGCCCCCACAATCAGCTCAATTTCCTCGCCACAATCCACCTCAGAAGACAGCTCGTTGACCATCAATTTTTCAGCCAACGACCCGGACAAAAGTTATACCTGTAGCTCTATCTATCTGAGTATGTCATCAACCAACACAACCCTTATACCGAACAGTGGCGTGGCTTGGGGGGGGACTTGGCCGAATTGCACGGCGACGCTCACACCCTTGGCCAATCAGTTTGGTTCTGCACAGCTGACCTTCACATTAACAGATGATGGCGTTGCTACCGATCACAAAGTGCTGACTGCATCGACCGTCTTTACTCTTCAAGTCAGCAACACCAACGATGCGCCTACCGGGACAATCTCGTGTGCAGGAAGTTCGACTGCGGAAATTAGGTACAGTGGCCGAAACGGGGCGACGTGGAATTTGAGCTGTACGGGCGCAAGTGACATAGACTCCGGCGACACACTCACCTATAAAATGGAATTTCAATCGGATCAGAACATTTCAGGATTCACTTGCCCTGAATCATTTACTTCTACGACTGGTTCGCTCACGGGAACGTACACAACTTCCCCGAACTACGGTACCTGCAAATATAAGGTTCGTGCCTGTGATGCAGCGTCGACCTGCACCGCATTTTCTTCGTTTTCAGTTGAGCTCAACCACTACCAGCTTTCTATATCAAGCGTCAGCAAACCAAGTCTCAGTGCTACCTCCAACTCGATCTGCACTGTCTCAAGTTCAGCTCAGTTTTCAAAGTCAGGTAATATCAACTCATTTAGCCACAGTTCGAATCTTAGGTTCACAGGAGCTGTTGCAAGCACGGGAACAAGTTCGACCTCACCCACCGCCTTCGATACAACATTTAGCTCTTCCTATCTCATCGATTCACCGCCAACACGCAACAAATCGCAGGTCTCAACCACAGCATTGTTTGAAGCAACTTCCATCAATTTTCTGAGTGGAATAAACAACAACACAGCCTTTGGTCTCTCCCCCAGAATTTCAGGTACCTCAACCTCCTATTCGATTAACCGTACGCTTGAAAATATAACCATCAGAAACATTGCAAATCATGCCAATAGCATTTCAGAGACAACCGTAAATCTGGATGGATTCCAGCCCGACTATGTGACGACTGCCTCTGTGTGCAGACTTTGTACCGGAAATCTTGCATCGATTTCAGCGGCAACCGGACACAGCTGCCTCATAGATGTTTCAACTTTGAAATGTTGGGGAGGCAATTCATCTTCGCAACTGGGAACAGGAAACACCACGACATATAATTTCCCGCAGACAATAAGTATTGCCTCATTCACGCCGCTGCAGGTTTCGGCGGGTTCTGATTTTACTTGCGCACTTGGCAATGGCACTTCGAGCAAAGAAATTCGCTGTGCAGGAAGCAATACGCACGGCCAACTCGGTCGATCGAGTGGTGCAACAAGTTCTTTTGCATCCGCAATCAACTTTGCCAGCCGCACTCCCGTTGCCATCAGCGGCGGAAAATTTGGTCAATTCGCCTGTGCCATTCTCAATGATACAGGTGCATCCAGCTCGGGGCACGTGCACTGTTGGGGATTGAATAGTTCAGGACAACTGGGCAATGGCACAAACACGACCCCTTCGGTCGGAAGTGTTGTGGCAGTCTCGAAAGGCGCATTCTCAGGTAGCAACGCAGATGTGTTTGCACTCTCCGCAGGACATCAACATGCGTGTGCAATTCAAAATCAGGGCTCTGGGGTGAACTCTGTTTATTGCTGGGGCAATGGCGCCTCAGGCAAATTGGGAAACAACTCCACATCAAATAGCAGTGTTCCAGTTGCGGTTGAGACCTCACAATTAGGTACCAATGTGCTACAGCTCACAGCCGGCTATAGTCATACATGTGCACTGCGCTCGGGTGGCGATGTTTACTGCTGGGGGGACAACTCTGTTGGGCAGCTGGGTATCGGATCGACATCTTCAAGCAATGTTCCCGTGCAGGTGGCAGACATCAACTCAAATGCAGTACAAATTTCTGCCGGAACATATCACACATGCGCTCTGCTGAATGACTTCAGCGTCAGCTGTTGGGGTCTTGGCAACACAGGCCAGCTTGGCGTAGGCAGCGTAACCACAACCGATGGCTCAAATGATGACTGCAACTCAGGCAGTGGCGCTGTAAACGCCACCTTTTGCAAGAAATCTCCCACAGCCATCAACTTTCCTGCTACTGCGACAATCGTTTCGCTTTCCGCAGGTGACGCTCATACCTGCGCCATGAGCATTGAGGGTACAAGCTACTGCTGGGGCAACAACGCCTCGGGTCAGCTAGGCACTTCAAATTTCCAACAGGTTTCAAGCCCAGCCTTCATCTGTGGCAGCAACACGTCATGTAATGCAACCACCCCTCTCACTTCACCCCGTCCGAGAATGTGCAGTAAATACGTCATTCCATGATTTTCCGTTCCAATCCTGCTTTGCCCATTCCACAAAACGCGCTAAAGTGTTGGGTCAAACAAGGAGATCCTGACCATGCTGCACAAGTTTGAATGGCGGAAGCCTGATGGCCGCGCCTGGATTCAATACAGCCGTGCACCTTTTGCAAAAGATCACCAACCTACCGCAGCAGGTTTGGTGCGTCCGGGCACATGGACTCCGCCTCACCTGCGCTGGAATGCCATGCGCGGCGAGTTTGTAAGCATTTCTGCAAGCCGACAAGATCGCCCATTTCTACCCCCACGCGAATATTGCCCCCTCTGTCCGACCACACCACTTGCAGATGGAACGCAGTTGGACACCGAAGTCCCACATGGTGTCGGTAATTACGAGTGGGCTGTGTTTGAAAACATGTTTCCTGGGCTCTCCTTGTCTGGTGAAACTCCCACAGGAAAATGCGAGGTCGTTCTCTACTCACCCCGCCACGACTCAACCCTTGCCCGCGAACCACTCTCGCAAATCGAAGGGCTAGTTCACGTCTGGCAAGATCGCTGCAAAGAAATTTCGCGCGACCCCAACATAGAATTTGTTTTCCCGTTCGAGAACAAAGGGACTGAAGTTGGAGTGACACTTCATCACCCTCACGGGCAAATCTACGCATTTAATCATTTACCCCCGTTCATCAAAAATGAACACCTGGCTGCACAAGCGCATTTTGAAAAAAACAAGCAATGTCTGATTTGCTCGCTCACAGAAAACGAACTGAAGGATAAAAACCGGATTGTTTTTGAGGGTCAGGAAATTGTTGCCTTTATTCCGTTTGCAGCGCGCTATCCCTACGAAGTTCACATCACCACACGCGCTCATCGGCCTCTTTTACAACAGCTCACACCCTCTGAGTGCCGAGAACTCTCGATTGCTCTCAAAACCATTCTCATGAAATACGACGCCCTGTTTGGCTTCCCCATGCCCTACATTATGGCTCATCACCAAGCGGCAGCCCGCGACGAAAACTGCTCTCATTACCATTGGCATATCGAAATATATCCGCCTTACCGGACGGCTCAGAAGCTCAAGTATCTCGCGGGTGTTGAAAGTGGCACGGGCTTTTTCATCAATGACACCTATCCGGAAGAGAAGGCGGCTGAACTCAGAAAAATTGAAGTCGACATAGGTTCTTTTGATTTCTAATCAGGAACCCACACAGACAAAGGATTGTCTTGCATGAAAATCACTCCTGGCGTCCATCCGCTTCCCAACGATCCCGGATCAACACTTCAAAAATTGGTTAGCTTCACTCCGGGACGGGTGAACCTGATTGGTGAACACACCGACTACAACGGCGGCATGGTTATGCCTGCAGCACTCGACCTGGGGTTGCGCTGCGAAACCAAGCTTCTCAATTCGACCGAGGGCATCATCTTTTGTGCCACCCGAACAGCGAATGAGACTTTGGAGTTATCAACTGCAGAAATCACTCAATGGGCGTCGAATTTGCTCTCGACTGGCCTCGAAAAAGGTGACCCCGTTGCTCTCCCCGAACTCAGGATGGGGCACTGGGCACGTTACGTCATTGGGAGTTTTGCGTTGTTTGAGGCTGCACTTCTCACCCGGCAAATCAACCGCACACCTTGGTCGGAAAAAACTCTGAGCCTCATTCTGGATTCAACTCTACCTCAGGGTGCAGGCCTCAGCAGCTCTGCAGCACTGTGCATTTCTTTGCTCGGACAGCTCAATTTCCTCAGTGGCGCCCCACTCGATGCAGCGACCTTGGCACGCTTGGCCATGCTGGTCGAGCATCGCTTTGCGGGCACTCGGTGTGGGCTGATGGATCAACTTGCTGTGTTGTGCTCGCGCCCAGACCACTATACCCGAGTTGATTTTCTCGAGTTTCCGGTTGCGCGCAGTTTCCACATCTCATACGCGAAGGCACACGAGGAATTCCACAACCATGCTCTCGTGATTTTCAAAACAGGGGTGAGCCATTCTCTCGCAGAGAGTGCCTACAACGAACGTCGAGCCTCCTGCGAGTCAGCTCTCAAAGGCATCAACGAAGCGCTAGGGCTCGGAGCTCACTCGCTCGGAGAGCTGGCCCGCTTGCCTCGTTTCAAGGAAGTTGCGACCGAAGATGAGTTCCTGAAAAACATCGAAACACTTCTGGCGGGTAAAAAAGATCACAAAATTCTTGCACGACGCGCAACCCATGCAATGCTCGAAAACGCACGCGTTCTGGCTGCTACTAAAGCTCTCAGCACGGGCGACCTGCAGATGCTCAACCAGGCGATGCGTGCAAGCCACAAATCTCTCGATGCACTCTATGAAGTCACTTGCCCTGAGTTGAATGTTGCATGTGAGGCCATGGAGACTGTGGTGCGCGACCTGTGTCGAGCACATCCCTCACTTGCGCTGACCGGCTTAATTGGGCCGCGTATGACTGGGGGAGGATTTGGCGGCAGCACTGTTCAACTTGTGCACCGCAATCTCTGCGATGCATTGCTTGAGCGCTTTGCCGACAAGAACAATCCCTACACGCAAGCAACCGGCATTCTGCCTGACATTTTTGTCACCCGACCTTCTGCAGGCTTTTCTGCTGGGCTAGAAACCATCGAGTAACAGGAAAATTTAACATCATGAACTCAACTCAACAAAACCTCTTCAAACTTGGTGCAGCCTACTACCCCGACTACATTTCAAACGAAAAGACCTTGACCCGACGGGTCGACTCAGGTCGATTGGAATGGCTCACCAATAAAGAGCGACTCACGGAAGATTTCAAACGAATGGTTAAGCAGGGCATTCACACAATCCGGCTCGGCGAATTCAGCTGGGCAAAAGTTGAACCTGCGCCAGGCGTGTGGAAACCCGAGGTTTTCAAAGATGCACTTGATTTGGCGCACAAACACAACATCGAGGTAATTTTCTGCACGCCCACGGCAACACCGCCAAAATGGCTCATCGACGCTCATCCAGATATCCTTCCGGTCACACGCACTGGCCAGAAAATTCCCTTTGGTTCACGCCGGCATTACGATTTTCATCACCCCGAATATCAAAAACAAAATAAACGCATCACTGAACTTTTCGCAAAAAGTTTCGGCAATCATCCAGCAGTGAAATCGTGGCAAACTGACAATGAATTCGGGTGCCACAATTCGGTTTTCTTGTTTACGCAGAATGCAAAAACCGCTTTTCACAAGTGGCTCGAACAACGCTACAACGGCGAAATTGAAGCGCTCAACGAAAACTGGTTCACCTGCTTCTGGTCGCAGCACTATCGCAGCTTTAAAGAAATCGACCTGCCATTAGCCTCCTGGGCCGACCAAAACCCACATTTGGAACTCGATTTCAGGCGCTTCAGCAATGAGGCATTGTGTGCATTTCAGCGCGACCAAATCGAAATTATCCGCAAGCACAGCCCGAACCGCCCCGTGACCCACAACCTGATGACACTTTTTACAGACCTCTGCCCTTGGATGGCCTCAAAGGATCTCGACTATTCGGGCTTCGACCACTACCAAATGGAGAGCGAACCACATCCCGTGACATCTGCATGGCAATTTGCACTGATGCGCTCAACCAAGCAGAGGCATTTTTTGATTCTTGAGCAACAGCCGCTGCAGGTGAATTGGCAGCCCACCAACCGCAGATTCTCTTTTGATTGGCTGTTTCTTTGGGGCCTGCAATCAGCCTTTCAAGGTGCATCAGGAATGCTTTATTTCAGCTGGCAGCGCATGCCTGGAGGGTGCGAGCAATACCACGACGGGGTTGTTCCACACGATGTGCGTATCGAAAAATCGCAACAGGAAAAATTGATTGAAGCAAAGAATCACACCTTTACCAAACTCAAGAACGAATTTGGCTTTACAGATGCCCTACCACTGGCAGCACGCGACGTACTGTGTATCCACGACTCAGAGAGTCTTTGGAGTCATGAAATCACATCACAGAGCGTGACCTACACCACCCGTAAGCAGATCGACCACATCACCCAGTTCTGTCTGCAGAGCGGTCTTGGCCTCTGGTTTGCTCCCTCATTAGAAGCAGAAAAAGATCGGCTAGATGCTTACAAACTCATCGTCCTTCCGGGACATGCCTTTGAGCTTACCGCAGCGGAGCGGCACCTACTCAAAAACTTCCGGAGCAAGGGCGGACGCGTTCTCTCGCTTCCAAGAACTGGCTACAAAACCAGAAACAACAAACTCAGCCCGCTACCTGCAGTCTTTTACTCTGAAACTGATTTCTATCTCGATGACTATGGCGCACTTCTTGAAAGTGAAACCGAGACGTGTGATCTGACCGACACAGCGGCGGGTGGTCACATTGAGGGGCATCTATGGTCTGAGAAAATCCAAGTCCTCAACAAATCCTGGACGACTGAGGCGACTTTCAGCAACAAATCCATCTATGCAGGTTCACCAGCAATCCTCAAACTGAAAGAAGATGGGCAGCATGGAGCACATGTGCACCTTGCCACATGTCCAATGCCGCAGAAGGAGGCCTGGTCTGCACTGAGAAAAATTCTCGACCTGCCGGCACGCGCAATCTCAAGCGCAAGCGAGCTCCAGTTGCAGCTCCTCGAGAGCGGAAACCGGAAGTTTCTCGCCGGTGTACATTTTGGACAGCATCCGTCCTCTATTTCACTTCCAGCACAGCAAAAAATAGGAAGTAGCGTTCTCATGAGCCTAGACAAAAACCTTCAGGCTCAGGTTGAGCTCATCACGCAATCTGATTCGCAAAGCCTCTCGATTCCGGGACGAAGTGCGATTCTTGTCGAGCTACTCACGTGAAATGCGCCGAGAGTTGAGTGTGGCTCTCAAGAGAGCCACACTCTTTGCTTTTCAATTTGCCTTGGAGGGATTCGAGCTCAAACGCTCAAGCTCAACTGCAATAGCAGAGCCCAGTTGAGCTGCGGAACCAACCTTGCGGTTGTTGACAAAGAATGTGGGAGTGCCAGTAACGCCTGCGGTACTCAACATCGTGCTGGTATCTTTAATGGCTTTCTTGGACTCCTCCGAAGCAATGCACTTTTCAAAGTCTTTCACTTCAATACCTGCATCTTGAGCTGCCTGGATTGTTGTGCTGGTGAATTCCTTCTCCGTGTTTGGAGAGACAGGATTCGCAGCTTGCAATGGAACCGCAAAAGCCTTGTTGTGGAACTTCCAGAACTGATCGTTGCCTTGCTTACCTGCACACCATGCACCGCGCGCGAGATAACCACTCAAGCCATCAGGACGCAGCGCAAAGTTAGCCTGCACAAATTTAATTTTGCTGCCGTACTGCTCGATGATTTTATCCACTTCAATGTTAGCGGATCGGCAATGCGTGCAGAGATAATCGGACGCCTCAACAACAACAACCTGAGCTTTGTCGGCACCCTTGAAAGGCAGACCAGTCAAATCAAGATTCACTAGCGGTGCGACAGGCGCCTTGAGCAAAACCTTCAAGCGACCTTTCTCTTCAAACTTGGCCACTTCAGCACGGATTTGCTCTGACTGCTGCTGACCCTGCATGAACTGTTCGAGCTGCGGACGAATCTGCTCAAACGTGGTGCCTGGGGGCAAGCCGCCCTTGTTAGCTTCAAAGAATGCGCGCATGTCAGCTTCGCTAACCGCTTTGGGCTGAATCAGAGTTTTCAATTCAGGAATGTCGCTGCCTGCTGCGATTTTGATTTTCTTATCGTTAGCAAGTGCAACCCGGAGGGCAACTTCGCGCACCATGTTGGCAGATGCATCGTGCAACTGATTTTGCATTTGAAACAGCTGATCCTGCAGCTCAGAGGGGAGATCTTCGCGATTGAAAACTTTGCCATCCACTTCAAAAAGGGCGGCGTGGACACCTGAAGCAGCACCATCAACCGAACAAGACCCTCCGGTGGATGCAGCGCTCTTTGATGAGTTGTTTTTAAGCACGGTGGTTGTCACCGCAACGCCCACAGCGGCACCCAAACACACTCCACCCAGCAAAACCCCTACGACCTTGGCATTCGACATAAAGATCCCTCTCTTGGTTCACTCTTCGGTCACCGAGATTTCCGAGTCATCCGCGACAGGGGAATGCAAGGTGAGAATCATTGATGGATTCAACTCTAAAACAGTTTGCGCTACATGATACGGTAGAATTACAAATTCATCTACTTGCTCATAAATTCTTCCAATGGCCATCCTGCCGCGAGCCAGCATCTCGCGTTGCCAGGCACTGACACCGACGCGACGCACGAACCGCCCTGCTTCTAAGAAGTAATACTGCTCCGGCGCGTTTCTTTCGTTCACTGCATTTGAGCGCATCAACTGCATACAGCGCAGGTGATTTTCGCGTTCAATGCGCTTCTGCTCGCGTTGGATATTCAACTCGAGGTCAGCTTTCTGTTTCGCCAGACGCTCGTTTTCGATTTGCCGAAGTTCTTCCTGACGCTGAGCCTCAAGCTCCTCGGCGACAGTTTTGCTCTTCTTTGCTTGATGAGCCTGCGACTTAGCCTGAGACTCGGCCTGCTTCGCCTGCTTTTTTGAGACCAATCCAGCTTTCAAAAGTTGGTCGCGAAGACTCATGAGTCACCCTCCGAGAATCGGACAATGCCTCACTTAAAGCACAGGAACAGCCTCACGAACAGTATCTGCAAATAGCGATCTCAAAACCCATCGAACACTACCTGTAGTGTTTGATGGCGTACTGCCAAAAAATCCTCATTTAGCCTGAAAATAAAAAATATTTCTATTATTAACGGAGTCTTACGGAATAAAAAGAAAGGCGTATTTAGCACTTATCCACAGGTTTCGTGGATAACCTGTCAAGCTTCAATCGCTTTGTTCTTGATTACCGAGCGTCTGTCCGTTTTGCCTGCTAAAGTTGCACGGCTTTTTGCATTAGAAATGGGATATTATATGGATCAAGGGAACGTCCGTCGCGCGAGAGGATCTCATGACTCAATCGAGAACATATAAATACGACAATCTGCAAATTCGTATTGAGGAGGGCGGACAATCCACCTTGATGGTTTGGTTCGATGGTGAGATCCACGAGAATTTCAAAACACAGCAAGTCGCGCTGCCGCCCGCCGAGTCCTACATTATGAACCTATCGGGACTGCGCTCGATAAACTCGTTGGGAATTCGAGAGTGGTCGCAATTCATGTATCAGCTAACCCAAAAAGCACAGGTGACGCTCGAAGAATGCTCCGTCGTTTTTATTGATCAGGTCAATATCGTTCCCCAGATTCTCGCACAAGCGAAGGTGATTTCATTCTTCGCTCCCTATTTTTGTCCGCAGTGTAATCTCGAACTCAGCTGCAAACTTTCCGTTGCGCACCACAAAAAAGCGCTCCTCAAAAAGAGAGCCCCTCAAATCATCCACAGCTGTGGAGCCGAACTCCAGTTCGATGCTCTTGAAGAAAGCTATTTCCTGAACATCGACAAACTCATAGGCGAAAAATGAAATCCTCTGAACAAAAAATCTACGGACGCAATGCTTGCCTTGCGTTCGCCAAGCGCTTTCCTCAGGCCGTAATTCGTGCGTATTGCACCGAAACCAACCGCGGCAGGCTCGGCACTCTCCTTAAATTTATGGCAGAGAAGAAAAAAGCGTATCATATAGTGACCGACGCTGACCTGAACAAAATCTGCGAATCGGAACATCACGAAGGCTTGTGTTTGCTGGTTGAACGTCAGGGATTAAAATCAGAAGACGAACTCAGCGTGGCAGTGAAAAAAATTGCGAAAAGCGCTTCGCATTGTTTGCTGTGCCTCGATGGAATTGCCAATCCCCACAATCTTGGAGCGATAGCTCGAACCTCTGCACATTTTGGCGTCGAGCACATCATTCTGTGCAACGTTGGAGAGGAATCAAGGAAAGCGCTCCTTTCTGGAGCCTATCACCGTACCGCGGAGGGCGGTGGCGTGCACGTCAACCTCTACCTTGCCGAAGACGCAGCGGGCTTACTGAAGCGACTGCGTAAGGAACAGGGCTGGACAATTGTTGCAACATCGAGTCACGGACAAAGCAAAGATCTCAACGCAACGCGGCTCCCCAAGCGCTGCGTGCTGGTCATGGGCTCGGAGTCAGAGGGCATTTCCTCGCCCATCCTTGAATCGGCAGACTTCAAATTGCGTATAAAAGGAACTGGCCACGTTGAGAGTCTCAACGTGGCCAGTGCGACAGCCATTGTACTGAACGAGTTCAGCCGACAGGCTGCTGTTCCTCAGCGGAAGAAAGCTGAATCCGGAGACAAGCCGACGCGTGTCGCGCGAGTCGAAGGAAGAAAACGCATAGGATCTTGAGGAACACCGCCTGCAACGCGAGTTTCAAAGTGCAGATGGTAACCCGTGGCACGACCGCTGCGTCCAACGTAACCGAGAAGATCGCCCGCTTTCACAAACTGACCTTCACGCACTGCTAGGCGAAGCATATGTGCGTATAGGGTTTGCGTGTCATGGTCGTGGCCAACAATCGCGACAACACCATATGCGCGCTTTCTTTTTGCAAGAAGAACTTGCCCGTCAGCTGCAGCAATGATCGGATCGCCTCTAAAACCTTTAATATCAACGCCCGCATGAAGACGACCGCGACGCATTCCAAAGGGACTGGTCACATGACCATCCAAAGGCCAGCTCAAATCAACCGGGAAAAGCCGATTGGTGATTGAGTCAGAGGGAGCGCCAACACCACCTGCAACGATAGTCACATCAACATCCTCGGCTTCGCTTTCAGCGACCGCGCTGTCGTTGACGTCAGAACCTTGAGGCTTTTCCGCAGTGGATTGGTCATCGAATCCAAAGAATCGGGTTTCGACTTGCCGCTGACGCGAAAGAAAAACGGGATCCAATTGCACGACTTCAGACGATTCTGCGATTGAGCCACGCAAGAACAGCTCTGAAGTTTCGCGTTTTGCGATGCAGCCCACTGATGCCAAAACGGCACACAGCGCTACACATCTGCTCAAACGACCTGAAAACATTCCTCACTCCCGTGATCTGGACACCCAACACTCTCACCGCAGCCATGGAGTCGTGCAGATTTTAAAATCTTCGCCCCATGGAGGCTCGGTAGAACCCTCGCCTGGCTTGAATGAGGTGTGTCAAATTCGGTAAACAAACCAAGATTGCGCCCGGCGGGCGCTCTCTTGGTTGCTCAGTCAATGAATAAACCCTAGACCGATTCGCCGCTTGTTGCAACCCATGGAAGCGACTGCAATTTTAAGAAGTTATAGATTTTTGGCGCCTCAGGGGAATTTTTTCAATGAAGTCAAGTGGTCTGATTTGCACGTTTGTGCAGCTCAACTGCTCGGCCGGAAGTCGAACGGATAGTTCACGTTGACTTCACCACCCCCACGAGGAAGTGGGAACTTCCAGCGCCGAATTTCATTTGCAATACAGTTCTCCGTGGGACGGTCGTTCAACTCTGAGCTGGTCACGCTCGACGACGTGACTCGCCCCTCGGGTGAAATCAAAAACTTGGTTTTGACACGACCTGCCATGCCACGCTTTGCTTGGAGTTGCCTTTCATAGCAGGCCTTGATCTTGGCTAAGTTAGCTTTAACCACAGCCTCGATTTCCTCACGGCTGAGGTTTCCTTCTAGTACACTGTCTCCCGCAGGAGCGCTGACCGAACCCACAGAGAGCTTGCCACCACCGCTGTCACGACGGCCGCCAGCACCACTTCCTCCGGAACCAAGACCACCTGCTCCCAACCCTTTCAGTGCATCGCCGGGTCCACCAGAGGAAATCGAGTTGCCTTCGCCAATTCCTCCCAAACCAAAGGAACCGCGCTTGCCGCTACCACTGCCGCCTCCAAGTCCGCCGCCCGTCGACTTGACTCCCGTGGCAATCTTGCCTGCTCCCTCAGCGTTAATTGTCTTGCCGATGGAGTTGCCCAGGACATCGAGGTTCAGGCCGCCCAGTTCATCCTTCTTGCCTCCCTCGACTCCCATCATGCTGTTTTTGTCGTTGCCCTGACGCTGACCTGCGAACGCACCCGAGGTACCACCCCGCGGACCTCCGCTGTTACCGGGATTCGCATTGGCCTTGTTGCCCAAAAAAGTGTCCTTTGTGTTCTTCTTCTCGCCGGTGGTTGGCCCCTTGTTCTTCGCGGGCGCCTCGGGCTTGGGTTCGGGGCGCTTCGCCACAGGCTTGGCCGTCGGCTGAGGAGCCGGAGGCTGAGTGCGCTTAGCCTCGGGTGGCTTTTTCACCGGAGCCGGGGTTTTCACGGCAACCGTTGGCTTGGGTGCCGGTGGTTCTTTCTTGTCTTTGGGTTTGGGTGTGGGAGTGGTGACAGTAAAGACGTTGCTCCACGCCTCTTCCTTATCAGCTTCGCTCGGTACATAGTTTGCATTGACCATGAGGAGCAACGCGGCAAGCGCAAGATAAAGCCCAACCGCGTAGGCAAAGATGACAGGCTTGCCGTCTAGGTCGTCGACCTTCCTCAAAACAGGATTCGGCAGCGACACGCGGGTCATGAAATAACTCAGCGTGCCATGCTGCAACAAAACCATGTCGTTTGCAGACAACTGCACTTCCGCCGGCCCTTTGACCTGCTCGAATCGAGCACCACGACGAACACGAGCACGCATCTCATCGTTCAAAAAGACCACTGCCTTCGAGCCGCGAACATCAGCGATCTTGAGGTTACGGGTATTTGCCTTTGGACCCACGCCAATCAAATCGCCATCGGACTCGTTGCCAATCACAACTTTGTTGCTGCGCTCTTCATCTGTGCTGAGCTGCTCACCACCGTAATGGCGCACATCAAGAATACTTTGATCCCAGAATGCGACGACTTCGAGGGTGCTCCCGGTGCGACGATCCTTTTCCGCCGTGAACAGCAATCTTGAATTTGAAATGCGAGGAACGGCAGCCTTGGACTGTGTTCCCTTGCTGTCGCCAGTCTGCTCATCTTCATTTTCAGCACCAGCCGCTGCAGCAGTATCAGCAGCCTTCTTTACTGTGATTGTGACATCACCAATGGTGATTTCGTCGCCCACTGAAATATTCGCAGAAACATCAATCGGACGACCATTGACCTTGACACCATGCTCACTCGCCATATCGACAACGGCAGCCTGACCCGTTTGAGGATCAACTTCAATCATCGCGTGAATGGGTTCAACGAGGTTCCCCTGAATCACAAGGTGATTGGTCGTCAGACGCCCAATGATGACCTGCCCAGATTCAAGCACAAAGGAATCTGGGTAGCCGGGCGCAACTTTATTTGCGACAAGAAACAGAGCCATATCTCAATTCCCTTCGTCAGAACGACCAAACACTGTTCTCAACTCATTGACCCCCGGGCTTAGCCTCTGGAGCTGCTTCCGGGGGCTTGCTCGCTTGTGTTTTGGCTGCTTCCTCTTGAGCCTTCAACTTCTCAAGAAGGCTGCGCGCACGATTGTCGATATCCATCAAGTAACCCTCAGCACTGCTGTACTTCTCAAGAGTCGCAATGGCATCCCGGCGCTTGGCAGGGATCTCGGAAAGTGCCAAAGCGTAGTTCCAGAGCACGCGCTTATCGCTGGGACGACCGCGAACGACCTGATTGAGAAATTCCGCGGCCTCTTCAGGCTTGCCGGCCTGTCTGTAGGCGATCCCGAGAGCAGCCTTCACGTTCAAATTTCCTATGCCAAAATCTTTGAGCTTACCTAATTGCTCAAGCGCACCCACATGGTCGCCAACTTTAAGCGCAAAAAGAGCGAGCGTCAGCATTGCTGGTTCGTACGAAAGCTTTGCTGCTTCACGAAAAGCGGCCATCGCGAGCACAGTTTTCTTCTGCTGGTAGTGCATCAAACCACGGGCATGCATGATTGCCGCATTCACTTTGGCAGCTCCCTTACCCACCGCCTCTGCGGTATCGAGAAGGTACTGAGCCATCCCATAATCGCTACGCAGCAGGGCTGTGTAAGAACTTTCTAAGAGTATCCAAGGATCACGCGATGATGCTGTTGAACCGCGTCGTTCAAGAACAGAAAGAAAATCACGGCTGGTTCCCGAAAGCCGACGAAAGACCAAGTATGAAATAACTGCTCCACCGTCGTCGCTGCGCTCTCGATAGGTTTGCTCGAGTGAGCGCAGAACATCCTCAATTTTCGGTTGAGCAATCTGCCCGACGAAGGTTTCCTCGTTCGCAAGAGTAGTAACCACGTAGCTCACCGAAGATTGAGCTGACGGAGCATTCTTGGGCTGTTGCGCACCACCGCCGTTTTGTTGCTGGGTGCCGCGTTCCTGAGATGCTGAAGGCTCCTTGCCTTTAGTACCTTTCTGCCGAGTTTGCTTATCTTCATTTTCGTCTGGCGCATCTGCGCTCTGAGCCTGCTCACTCTGGGTGGATTGACACGCAACCAGATAGGCCGAGGAAAACAAAGTACAAACTGCAACGAATGAAGAAATCACCGATTTCATTTTCAGAATCCCTTCGGATCAAGAACAGATTTGTACTTCGCAGAATCGATAACCTCGGTACCCACAAACATCACATTCGGAATCCACTCTTCAGATTTGCGGTACTTCGTTGGCTCAAGTCGAGCGAGAGCAGACAAAACCTTTTGACCGTAGTCGGTGTAGACGTTAAATTTCGCAACGATGTCACCACCACTTTGGTAGTAGTCTTTTGCTTTTTTCTGCAACTGAACACCCAGACCTGCGAGGGTTGCCTTCACCTTTTGCCACCCCTCTCCCGTGATTCCAGGAGGCTGTGGCGGATTGAGAAGCTCTGCTGCAACGAGCTCATGCGCATATCCCACAACATAAAGACTCGCGACTGACCATTCTGCATCACCGACACTTTGAACAATGCCCGTAAATTTATCGGTCAGTTTTTTGAGCTCGGCGTTGCGCTTAATTATGTTCTGCTGGAATTCAGCACCTGATTTACCGCCAACAAGCACTTCGCGCCTGAACTTCTCCAGACTCGGGAATTCCTGAGCGAAGCGAATAGCACCTACGTACGAAAGAGGTGGTCCAGCAGACACAGATCCCTTATCTGCGTTGTAGAGCTTCATAATTTGTTGCTGCGCTGAAGCAACCTTTCCGCCATTACCAGCCTTTTTTGCTGCCTCGGCAATACGGTTCCAAACTTCAATTTTCTCAGTGGTTGTTTTTGAGAAACGGAGCAAATCTTTTTCCGCAAAACTCCAAAACTCTTGGTAACGCCCCGCGCGCTCCAGCACGCCTGCCATAGACTCAGCAGCAACTGCAGCTGCAGGCCCGCCCGCTTTAATAACCTGAGGACAAACCTCACGTGCACGTTCTGCCTGCGACAACGCTTCATAATAAGCACAGGCACCCGCCATGAGCTTGGGTGACTTTGGATTGGTGGGATATCGCGTGAGAAACATGCGCACATAGCTGACTGCAGTCTGGAGCTGCAACCGACCAGAAGTCAGGTCAATGATTTCAAGCATAGCGTCATCGACAAGTTCACTCTTTGGATGTTCATTAATAACGCGTTGATATGCCGCAGTCGCCTTATCAAGACGGTTGGCACGCTTGTAGTTTACCCCCGCGTTAAAAAGGGCTGCGTCAGCTTTATTGTAGGCTCGATCGGCTGCGAGACGCTCGAACTCCTGCGCGGCCTGCTCAAACTTACCACCACTCTCGAGCTCCTTGAGCTCATCGAAACGGTTAGCACTCTTGATGAGCGACAAACGTTTTCCAAGCTCTCCGCCCTTGTATTGAGGAATCTGAAGAAGCGAATCGGTTGTGCTAATAAGTTTTTTCTTGTCATCCTTCGAGAGGAGCAAAAGGAACTCTGCTGCTGCAGCTCCTTCCTTTTGACCTGCTCGCTCTTTCGCAAGAACCATCAAGCGCTTTTCAGCTTGAGGAATATTGTTGGTCTTCAAGAAAATCTCTGCTGTGTCGACCTGGCAGTCGAGCGTTCCTTGCTTTTTTGGAAAAAGAGATGCGTAGGAATCGCAGACGGTCACGTATTCTTGAACATCAGGTGACAATGAACGGCTCGGTTGAGCTGCATTAAACCGCTGAGAACGCAGACCGGCCATTTCTTTTTGAATCACGAAATAAGCTGAGGTGCGTTGATAGTCGAAAGCCTTTTCGTACCGTTGTGGATCAGCCGTACGAAACTCTTTCTTTGCCGTGAAGGACGCAAAAGTCTTCCCCGCATCGCGAAATTGATCGCGCAGGTACTGAAGCTCGCCCAAAAGGAATCGGATCTCGTTGGTTTCCTTCCGATTGGGATAAGTTGCAAGATAGATTTTATACCCTTTTATCGCCTGCTCGAGATAATATTGCTGCTTTTCCTTTTGGCCCAGGAAGTGCATTTTCTTCGCATACGTGTAACTCACGTTGTGAATCTTTTCTTGAGTTTCCTTGAAGTCAGGATTGTTCGCATTCACCTTTGCCCAACTTGAATCTGGTCCATAGTTCTTGTTGAGCGCAATGATTTCCAGCCACAGCAGAGTTTTGTCGTTCTTGAGGTTTGCCGTATCGGCAATTTGAATCTGCAGCTCAGCCGAACGAAAATCGTTGGGCTTCATTGCAATGTAGGTCTTTAAAACGACAACCGCTTTGTCATATTCGCCTTTATCCTGAACAAGACCTGCAAGCTTATTGAATAGGTCACCCATATTCTTTTCATTGGCGTTGCGGGTCATGTAATCCATGGCTTCCTTGACTTGACCCAATTCAACGTACGCCAAAAGCATGTCTCGAAGCGCCTCATCCTTCATCTTTAGGCGCGCGCCTTTTGCGGTTGTGTTGGATGTATTTGCCAAATTAACTACGAGCTGCCAACGTTCGAGTGCCTGCTGATACTTCTGCAGATTGTAAAGACACCATGCAATCTTGAATTCTGCCCATGGACGAATGGGAGCGCGCGTGTAACGAACCACCTCGGTGAACGAGGTCAGCGCCTTTGGAAAATCGAGGCGGCCAAAGTGATATTCACCCAATGCGAAGTGTGCATCGGCAACGCGTTTGCTGTTCGGATAGTTAGCAACAAGTCGGCTGTAGTACTGAGCAGCTTCCTTGTTTTGACCAAGCTGGTCAAAGGCATAGGCAAGCTGGAAAGTCACCTCGTCAATGCCTTTCCCCTTCGGATATTCAACAATAAATTGCTGGCAGCGCTGAATAACCTTACTGGTTGCAATCTTGCTCTTCGTCATGGTGAGGCGCGGTTCGGCACCACGGCGTCCACCCTGATCCCATTTATTCCACGTCTCATCGTATTGTCGCGATTCTTTAAAGAACGCGAGAAGAGACTGCTGATGAAGACTTTCAATCAAGCGCCGCATGATCTCGGGTCGCTGCTCGGAGTTAGGCCGAAGCTTCGCAACCAGAGGCTCCATGTATCGAATTTCGTTGTCGAGTGCTGAGCTTAAATCTTTCTCGATTGCCGCAGTCTCGAAGTCGCTCCGAGAAAGACCGCCACCTTTTTCTTCGCGCAATTCGCGTTGGGACTTGCCTTGCTTTTTCTTTCGCTCGACCTCGTTATCTGTGCGCTCTTTTACAGTCACAGGCTGTTGCGATGTGCTGACCTTCGCCTGCCCCGAGCCACCGAGCGAAGCGGGGCTCTGTGCCTGAGCTGGGAGAGCTTGAACAGCAAGAACAGCGAATGCACTCAAACCTATTAAATTCTTCATTTTGATCTGCCTTTGCCACCACTGCCGGGGCATTTTGAATCAATATTGTAGACGTAGGCTCCAAGTTCGTCTTCCCAATACTCGCCTTCGAACGGCCAGAATTCGAGCTGTTGGCCAAGATTCAATGGACGCATGCCTTCACCCCATTCGGTTTTATCCGCGGGTGCATCATCGCCCTGATACTCGTTGCGCAGCTTGTCTGTGATTCCACCGAGCAACTCGAGGTTAATAAGCTGAGCTTGGTTACTGAGATCTTTTAGATGCCGGAAAAGCTGCACACCTTGGTCGAATGACTGCTGGCCAGTCCGTTCAGCAGTTGCAACACGCAAGTCTTCATAAACTTTCTTAAGAACCTCAGCGAGGCCGTCAAAACGAGCCCCTCGGGTGCGCAGCAACGCCTTTTCACGATCTAACCCGCGCACCACTTGCTGTCCTTCTTTGAAACCGTCGCTTCGGCTCACCGAGTCAACAATATCAACGGCTGCTGTGTACTGGTTGAGGCGCTTCGTATTGGTGTAATTCGCAATCAAATCATAAAAACTTGAGTACTGCTTGTTGTATGATTTGAGCAATAGGTTCAAGTCCGAGAACTTTGCACGGTACCGATCGCCAAATCGTTTTAAAGAGGTCTTTGCGCTCTCATAACGACACAAACGCAGATAGGTAATTGCACTGAGGATATAACTCTCGGGGTAAAATCTGTTTTGGAAGAACGGCGAATGAATTGTGTGAATGTTGCCAAGGGTGTTGTTGTGTTTTTGGATGAGGAAGAACGCCCATGCCCCTTCAAGCAGGGTCTGGAGCCACAAATCGGATTCTCGGGGGATTTTTGAGTATTGTTCGAGTGACGATTTAAACTCTTTGCGTTCATAGAATGCACGCGCCAGGTTCATCGCTGCCAGCTGCTTCAAACTGCCGCTTTGGCCTCTCGATTGAGCACGCTTAAATGCGCCAATTGCAAGGTCTTCATTCCCTGTGAATGAGTAAATCATCCCCAAGTAGAGCTGTGCGAGTGCAAAATACGGGCTATTTGGTGGCACCCGATCGAAATCGGCCTTCGCACGCGCGAGGTTCGAACTGACACTTGGATTCGTATCGAATGCCTCGAGACCCTTGTAGTAAAAATAGAAACCCTGCGCCGAGGGTGGAATAGACAATGGATCTAGTTTGGTTTGGAATAAACCAGCGATACTGGCACGGCCAAGAGGTGTGCGGGCGTTTATGTCGCTAAGGGCTTCCAAGGCGGGGCGGAACAGATCGTTCCTGGCTCCCTGCTGAACCAATCTGCCGTAGAAAAACGCTGCTCCGTAGGGAAAACCAGCACCACGTAGCGCATCCGCAAGTCCGAACTCGGCTTGAGAGCGAGTGTCGCCGCCCGAGGACGCAACAACCTGATAAAAAATCCGGGCTGCATTCAGGTAATCTCCAGAGCGACGGAATCTTTTAGCGTCATCAAGCGGTCCCGCGTCTGCCCGGAAAGAGATTGCGCAACACAACACAAGCCCAAGCGCCTTGGGAACAAGATGCCCTTTCACAAGAGAGAACTTTGACCTGATGTCTGATCTCATTGCTGTGAGCTTCCCATTCAAAAAAAGTAACCCGTTCCGACCGTAAGGACCGCGTTTTGCGACATTCCAGAGCCCTCGAATCCGGTAATAAAAAACAGCCTGAAACCCCAATTTACAGAGAGATTCTTGGACACAAAATAACGCTGCCCTGTACCCAGATTGAACTGAGTTGCCGTGTAGGGCTTCGGCGGCGCTGCCTGCTCGTTCGGAAGCAGCGTTCGACAGCCCTGCTTACGACGTTTCATGTTGGCAACCCCTCCACCACCCGTGAAGTACCAATCGAAGTAAAGCACATCGCCACTGGCGCGCTGATACTTTCCATAGATAGGAGTCAGAGCAACTCCTCCACCAGCAAGCATTTCGGTTTCTTCAACGATCGGTTCAATGTTGAATTTACCGCCGAGTTCCGTGCAGTCTGATTTATTTATAGTGATGCCTGCGGCACCTTCACCAAAAAGTTCTACAAGTTCGGTGAGGTGGAGCGACGCCCTGAGTCCAGGCAAATACGTATAAGTAAACGTGCTGTTCATCACGGCGCCAAGGCTTGCGCCGGCCTCAAGCCTCACAGATTTTTGAAAATACTTCGGCCGAATCACACGAATTTCAAAGTTACTGAACGTATTTGCCTTCTGAGCTTCAGCCAGAGTCGGCACCAGCAACGTAGAAATTGCAGCCATGATTCTGCAGCTTGTTTTCATTTAGTTCACATCCCTCTTCTGAACTGCAAACTTCCAGGAAATGAATTCTGCCTGTTGCGCCGAGGCCAATATTCTTTTGATAATTCTGTAGGGAATCGATTTATCCGACTGCATAACAAGTGTTGAAATATCTGAATTGCTGAGCGCAAGGTTCTTTTGTCGGTTCTTCAGAGTTTCATTCTGAGCTTTAAGCTTTTTGAATGAATCATAAGCAGAGCGAATTGCGCCTTGACCGTCTTTTTTGTAAACTTCAACCACATCTTGAGAATTGGGCGTCAGTGGAATTTTAAGCCCGCCCTGAATCACTATTTCCGTTCGAGTGATTGCCACAGTTGCAGCCGAATCGAGACTTATTTTTACAGAAGACATGGGTAGCTCAAGATTCGCAGAAACCTCTGCACTCTCGCCACTCACAGAGAAGTTCATGAGCAAAAACACGATAAGAATACTGAACACATCCAACATCGGATAGAGATTCAGTTCAAAGGAGTCGCCACCTACATCTACACCGGCCATGCTTACCTCAATCTGCGAAAATCACGTTACCCAATACGACCTTTGTCACAAGACTTGTTGGGTCAACACCCGCAGGCATCTTGTAGTCAGGTGGAAATTCAATGGGAGCTCGCCCTGACCTGTACTCACGCACCGTATCGAGAACCATGATCAATTTTTCGTACGAAACTTCCGCTTGAGTGAAGACAGTGACTTTGTCGAATTTCGGAGTCACCTTACGAATGTCGTAAATCTTCTGCTGAATCTTATCGAGCCCCTCTTCGGTGAGCGGAACTTCAATCTCTTCTTGAATGACCGAGCTTGCCGTCGTTGCTTGCTGATATTTCACAGTCTTGCTGTCGATAGTGATGCTGACGGTCTTCTCGGGATTCTTTTCAATCTCCTCCTGCTTTGGAGGCGGCTGACTCGACAAGAAGGGGACTTCGATTAGTGTCTCGCCCGTTGCCGAAAAAACAGAAGTTGCAAGCAGGAAGATAATGAGCACAGAGAACAAGTCGAGCATCGGCGTCACGTTGATCTGGAACGCCGTCTGCACCTGCTTTCTTTTCTTGAGCTTGAATCCGCTCATTTCTTTTCCTCGCGGTAACTTCGTTATTCAGGAGAGGACTTGGAAGTCAGGTTCGCGCGACGCATCTGCAGTAACTCGATTAGCTTGGCTGCGAACTCATCTGTTGTCTCGGTGGTCTGATTTGCTTTGAAGGTCAACAAACCGTGAACAACCATGGCCACAAGAGCAGTACCCAAGCCGAAACCGGTTGCATACAGCGCGTGCGAGATACCCTCGGCGAGCTTCGTTTGCTTTGCAGCACCCGTAAGAGTTGCCACCGCACTGAAGGAAATGATGAGACCAGCAATAGTACCCAACAAACCGAGAAGTGTAGTGATGTTAGCAAGTGTACCGAAGTAGTTCAGGTAGCGATTAACGAGAGGAAGACGCTCAAGGGTTGCAGATTCAATTGCATTCTGAGTTTCTTCGGCCGTGCGACTCGCGCTCTGCAAACCTTTCTTCCACACACGGGGAAGAATCTGCTTTGCAGGCTGACGTTCACACAAGCGGATTGCACTCTCAATTTGATTGTTGGCAACTTGTTTGTAGATCTCTGACCACATGCCACGAGCATTCTGTGTGTCGAAGACATAATAAAGAAGCCATCCTCTCCACAGAGCCAGTGCAACTACACAGATGAAGAAAAAGAGGATCACGTACATGATCCAGCCACCGTACAAAAACGCCCTTTGAATTAACTCCATTTGAAGCCCCCACGCTCATGGATGATTTCGTTTAGAATTTTAGGGAGCTTGGACGCGGCGAGTCAATGTTACTTAATTGGCCGTCAAAAATCAGTCCATCGTTTCAACTTATCGTAAACAGAACCCAAATCCTTCTCACTTGGAAGCTCGAACTTACGTAACAACTGACCTTCTCGCGAGAGCAGCCAACAGGTCGGAACTTTCGGATTCTTCAGCTGATCGACGAACTCTGTTGGTGCAAGACCAAAAAGGTAACGTGGCTTGCGTTGTTCCGCCCAAAGTTTGAGGTTCTCTGCTGTGTCGTGCGAAAATGCAGCAACTGCCGCGATTTTGCGTTCAACAAAAAATTCATGGTTCTTTTCAAAATAGAGATGCACCTGATCGCTTTGCTTGTTCCAGGTTCCCAACAAACAGACGAACGAGAGGCGATACTTCTGGGGTTCAAAACTCTGCCCTTTCGTTTGGTCGGGTGCGAGCAACACAAGCGGTGGTAGTGAGACCTTGCGCTCGTAGGGTGAAGGGTCGGGCGTCGGTTTATTGCCGGCCGGCACAGAACCAGATGCGGCTGCCCATGCCAGAGGCGTAAGACACAGAGCCGCAGGTGCGACTGCCAGTGCGCCAAGACCAATGCGCCACCCGCACAACTTTTGCTTCGAGTAACTAACAGTGCATTTGTCACAGTTCATATGCCTGCCTCCCAAGACATAAGGTGACTCCGCGGAAAGAGTCGGTATTATATTGTCACGATTGCTCGAAGAATAAACGAGGGCACCTTGGAATACGTTGACACTCCCTCTCAGGCAGACACATCTGCTGAGCACTTAAGCATGAAGCGTTCCGCGGAGAACATCTGGGCTATGCCCTGGCAAGAGCTTTCTGTTGTGCTGGGACAACAAAACATTCTCGCTCATCGCAACATGAATATTCCTCACCGCGAGCGAGCAGCTGAATTTCTGCGGCACTGCGGGTTTGACCTGAGCAAGTTTGAACACCGTAAACAGATAGAGCAATTTTTTGGTGAGGCCTTGTTTTTTATACGACACACTTTGCTCTCCACCGACGAGCGTGAGCGTTTCCCAGTTCCCAACGAGCTCCTTCACCTCGAGGATCCAAGGCGGCTGCTTGTGTTTGCAAGCCAGCGCGTTCCAAGGCGCAGATATTTGCGGTTATGGTCATGTGCGCTGCTCAAAGTGATGAACGCCATCTCGCACCTCGAGTTCAACGGCAAGCTCAGAGAGCTCGATGCGGCCCGAGAACAAATTTTTGGACGAATCCGCTCAATCATCTCGCAACGCACAGATCAGGGTTGGAAGGCTCAATCGCAAAATTTGGAAGTCCAGCTCGTCAACCTGGAGTGGAAAGAAGCCAAAACCAGACACAGCGTTCTGCTCAAACTCCTGCACAAACCTGAGGCTATGGCTGAAGAGGTCTTCGATTACCTGGGAGTTCGCTTCGTGGTTTCCGAGGCGCACGACATCGCCAAGCTCCTGCGTATTTTGATGGAAACCGACATCATCATTCCCCACCAGGTTTTGAATTTACGCACCCGCAACGCGCTGCTAAATCTGAGCAGTGCGCACCGACAATTGTCTCTCGCATATGATTTGCTGCAAACGGGTACTGTGAGTCCCGAGGAATTCATGCAGATGTGCAACCGAGTCGACTGGAGCATGTCTTTCGACGAACCCAAGGGCAAAGGCCGCCAGAACATTCATTCGAGTGCAAAGTACAAATCAATACAATTGACTGTAAGACACCTGGTGCGCACCCCCAACCCTGCATTTTTGGTGCTCAGTTCACTTGCGGGGCAATTGCGCCACGCGCGCGGGCTTGAGCCAGAAGACGACCCGCTTCTCATGGGGCTGATTCCAGAAGAGAACGCGCGTTTCTTTCCCTTGGAAATTCAGATTTTTGATCGCAGAAGCCACGAGGTCGCCCAGTTCGGACCGGCCTCTCACGAACAGTACAAATCAAACCAACTCCAGACGGTTCGGAAGAAAATTCTTGGGGGGCTGCTTCACTTCGATGAGACACGCTTGCAAACCCAAGACTTTTGAACGAAATCGGAGAGGAAGCACACATCACGTGTGCAAGAAAGGGTTAAAATGGACGGACTAGACCAGTGGCTCGACGTTGCCGGCTTAATGCCGCCGCTCCCTGCTGATGTGTCGCAAAAGCTCTTCGCCAAAACGGGGGGCGACACCTCCGGTTCGCACACGTTCATCCCAAACCTGCTCACCGAAACAGACTTCTACACACACGTGCTTCCGCAGTTGCAGCGCAACGTCTCGCCCGACATCATCAAGTTTATTGTCACCCGAATTTCGAAGACCTTCATGCTGCGCAAGAAACTGTCGGAACTGAGGTCGCGCATCGAGGCTATTGTTGGTGCCGGAAACTTCTCAGCCCTTTGGCTCGACCGCGAAGCATTTTCCGCTGACAGCATGGAGCACCGCGCGCTTGTCACAGAAGCGGTCATCCATGTGTATTCTTCGAATGCGTTGCAGAAGCTCGTCAAACTCTTCTACACTCACAAAATTCCGATGATTCCTTACGGAGAAGGCGGTGGCTACAACATGGGAGTCACACCCATGGCTCCCGCAGTTACCGTTAGCTTGCGCGGCATCGATCACATTTCCGAAATCCGCCCCAGCCGTCGCTGCAATGGCAACTTTGAGGTCACGGTGGGTGCAGGTGTGCCGTTCAAGGATCTAGTCAACTACCTCAACAAGCGCGGATATGTGCTGCGCTGTGACCCCAACACTCCGCGTGCAGCCACAGGAGGTATTGCAGCAACTGGCAGCAACGGCGGACGCAAGGCTTATGAGGTTATAATACATGGACGAGCGGTCACATCGCGCGGTACGGCGGTATGCTTTGCACCCAACGAACGTGAAGCCAAAGACATTGAAAACGAACCGTTCCTCATGGCGAGAAAGTTTTTCAGCGTTCACGATACCACCCAATTCGACCGCGAGTTCAAAGGCCTTGCCAAGAGAGAGTTGAAAGCTGTGTGTGAGCCCTCACCTGAACAGGTGAATGTGCCCCTGCAGGGAATGAAAGCACACGCAAATATGCTGGCGCAGCAGGCACTCAGAGCCGAGCAGCCCGAAAACTATCTGCAAACAGACACCATGGCAGATGCACCAAAGCTGCCGCTGTCTGCTTTCGTGGGCGCAGAGGGCACCACAGGCTTCATTTATGAAGTCACGTTTGAAATCGAAAAGCCAAGACAATACTTGATGGGAGCGCGCTGGCACTTCAAATCCGTGGAGGCTGCAACACGCGTTACGCGAGCCATCAAATCACTGCCCCAGCGCGATCACCCGGAATACTTTGAAATCATCACAGGACACAGCATTCGCCGTTTCCTGTTGCAAGATTTTCCGCACGTTTTTTCACCGCAAGATGAGGCTGTCATCATTCTCTCTGTTGAAGAGCAAGATGCCACCACCTGTCGAACGCGTCTGCAGCGCTGCGAGGCTACAGCCTATATTGCCCTTGCAGATGCTGGCCTGACACCCTCTGAAGAAATGCGCCACGTCGAGAAAACTGAAGTGCTCGATGTAAAACGAGGCCTGCATGAATTCGAATTGATGAAACGTCCGCGCGAGGAGCTTCCCAAAAAGCTACGCACCAAATGCAAAACCGACATGGAAATCCGGAGCGAGTATCTGCCGGAGGTTCTCAAAATCGTTGAGCGCAGTAAGCCCGCACGCTTGGCTGACCGCAAACAAGACGTTTTGTTTGGGCACCTGACTCCGCGTCACACCGCTATCATCCACTGGAACATCGGTGGATTTGACCTCTACGATGAAGAGCAGGCAACTCTGGCCTGGGATTACCTCGAAAAAGTTATCGATGAGGCTCAGAACCTCGCCCCAAAGAACGATCCACACGGCAGTGCGCGTTTCACAGGCGAGCACGGGGTCGCAGGTAAAGCCGCTTTCCTCTGGATCAATCACATCCCCAAAGATGACTTCGAGCGCATGTGCCGTATCAAAGACATCCTCGACCCTGATGACCTGTTCAACCCGGAAACTCTCTTCCTGCGCACGAGTCTGTCGCGCTCCCTGCGTGCACGCCTTCTCAACATCAGCTCACGGCAAATCCAGGAGTCTCTGAAGTCGGGCAATAAACTTGCCGATGAAACAATGCTTGAGTCAGAAAAGCTTGCCATCAGCGAAGGACAAAAGTGCACACGTTGCAACAGTTGTAAGGTCTGCCCTGTTATTGATGCCGAGCACCAGCTTGAGAAAAAGGGGCAACGCAAAAGTAAGCAGCCCGTTCTTCCAAGCAAGCGCAATGTGCTGATGTTCATGGAGCGCATTGCAGTCTTGCGCGCCTCGGCGCGATCGACCCATAACTCAGCTCAGTTCGACAAAATTATGGGCGCGACACAGCAGATGCTGAGCGAAAGTGCTTCATTGCTCAAGAAGTGTTTTTATTGCCGTCGCTGCGACAAAGCTTGTCCGGTTGAAATCGATGTGCATCCACTGATGCGCGCCTACCACACCATGGGTAAGTTGCCCTCAATGGGCTCAAAACTCTGGGGCTTCCTCTATGAGCGACTCATGGGTGATGATTTCTTCAAGCCCCTCACATACAAGCTCTTGGCGTTCTTCATTCAGTTGGGTTTGCCGTTGCTCAATGTCATTCGCAAAATGAAAACGGTGCCCGATTGGCTCAAAACCTACACTGTGCCTCCGACTCTCTCGGTCTCCCACTATGAGCCCGCTGCGCACGGCCACAAACTGCGCTCAGCCGATAACTTCGTCTTGGTCAAGCCGGACTTGGGCAATGCAGTTGCTGCACACGACACCCTTGCACCGCACACTATATACATCCGCTACCGAGGCTGCATGGACACCTTCGGTTTGCCCCAGGCCACAACAGCCGTAGACACCTATTTCAAATCGGTTCTGAGAGTGCGTCTTGTCGATTTGGAAAAGAAAATGTGCTGTGGCTTTCCGTTTGAAGCCGAAGGTTTACATGAGCGCGCCAAACAAGCACATATGGCTTCGCTCGTCGAAATTGCTAAGTGCATTCACCGTCTCGTTGAAGAATGGCGCGCAGGTGCACCTCATGGCCAACCCAAGTTCGTTCTTTTTTCGAACTGTCCTACCTGCTGCGAGGCCATCCGCGAATTCAAAGCACTGCTCAAGCAGCCTGAGAAACTTGAATACCTCAAGGCCAAGGCGTCGCTTCCGAGTTCATTCGACCTTTCTCTGCTCGACTACCAAGTTCAAGATACGGCTGAAATTGCCATGGAACTTATGAAAAAGTTGAGCTCGGAAAAAATCCCACAGCCTCAGCTGCCCCAACCGAGCGAAAAAATCCAGCGCACAGTTGGCCTCAAAGTGCCCTGCCATAATACAAAACAAGCCACTGCTGCGCAGCTTGAATTGCTCAAAATGTACTATTCGGGTGTTGAGGCATACGACAATTGCTGCGGCCTTTCTGGAACAGCGCGTTTGAAGAACCCGCGCATTGGAACCCAGATTGCTGAGAACCTGTTCGACCAGATTCGTTCGGCTCCCGCCAGCGTGGTGTTGAGCGGATGTCCAAGCTGTCGCGATGGAGTCAAAATTCAACAGGGCATTCTGCTCGCGCGCAAGGAACGCGTCGCAGAATTTGAGGTTTCGGGCATCTTCCAGCAGATCGTTGCCGACTTGCGTCTTTCCGAATCCTCAAAAAACACCCCTGCAGGATGACTTTCTCATGACCCCTCCGCAAAACGAGATTCAGCTCGTCTCTGGCTCCACCACTCTGGGCGTGGCACACACGACGGGTAAGCTTTCTCGCCTGGTGAGTCCTGCAGGAAATCTCTTGGTCGAGCCGCTTGCGGATGAATGGAAGCATGCCCTCAGCGATGAAAACAGAATGCAGTTTACCAGTCTCGATGCTTGGGGTGGCGACGAATGCTATCCGACTGTGGGTGGGTCTGCTCTTTGGAACCTGCGCGATCACGGTAATGTTTGGGGGAAGTCTCCCGACCTCAATTTTGCTCATGACAACCAGTCAAGCAGTGGCTGGTCGTGGGGCAGTGCACATTTTAAACGAACTATCGTTGGCAAAAGCGAAACTCTTCCTGCAAGCCGGTGGGGAGCCTTTCACTTTCAAGTTCAGTTCAACAATTCCGTTCCGCTGAAAACCTTCAACCCCGAATTGCATGCGAGTTTTTGTGCACTGGGCGTTTACGCATCGCATGCCTTATTCGCTGCTGAACCGGGTGACGTTGTGGAATGGGGAATTGTGCGCGGGCACTCTGAACTCGATTCGCTCCTGCAGTCTGACTTCGCAGTTGAGATTCTTGCCTCAAGAAAATTCGCCCCCGATGCCCAACCGTTGGCCTCAAAATTCTACGTACAGGCCACACCGGGAGGGATATTTTGTACATCGCTCATCCGCAAAAAACTGGGTGTGCGCATCGACGTCCTTCAGAACGCTCACCTGCCCTGGGTGGGAATCTGGTGGTGCCACAATGGCTGGGGCGATGGACGACCGCACTCTACGGTTGGAATTGAACCAACCAACATCCCGAGCGACGGCCCGATTCTGCACTTCGATACCCCCACCGGAACCCATTCCACTTCTGCAGAGTTCGCTTGGGTTATCTCTAATAACCTAATATAATGAATAAAATTTTAAATACACACACCCCTTGACGTTGCCTGTATCCGCCTTAACTTTACGGCGATTTCAACGTCCGGAGGCATTCATGTCACAAGAAGTCCATTCCTTTCAGGCTGAGACCCAGCAACTCCTCAACCTGATGATCCACTCCCTCTACTCCAATAAAGAAATCTTCCTGAGGGAACTGATCTCAAACGCATCAGACGCCATCGATAAAGTGCGCTTTGAAGAGATCACCAAGAAGAACTTGCTCGCGGCGGAAGGCGAGAGCGGAATTCGTTTGAGCGTTGATGCGCAAAGCAGAAAGCTGGTTATCGAAGACACGGGCATTGGAATGACTCGCGATGAGCTGATTTCCAATCTCGGTACAATTGCGAATTCGGGTACGAAAAAGTTTCTTGATAAACTCACCGAGACCGACAAAAAAGACGCAAACCTGATCGGACAGTTTGGCGTTGGTTTCTACGCAGCCTTTATGGTTGCTGAAAAAATAACTGTGGAGAGCCGTTCTGCTTCTGGAGAACAGGCATGGCTGTGGGAAAGCACCGGCAATGGTACTTACACCCTTGCCTCAGGCAGTAAGTCGGCGCGTGGAACACGCATTGAACTGACACTTAAGGATGATGAAAAAGAGTTCCTTGAAGAGTGGCGCATCAAGGGTATTATTCGTAAATATTCTGACTACGTCACCTATCCGATTGTCTGGCTCGACAAGGACAACAAGGAAGAGCGCCTCAACAAGTCCACTCCTGTTTGGGCACGCGCCAAGAAAGACAACAAGCCCGAAGATTATCAGGAACTCTACAAACAACTGAGCGGTGACTGGCAAGAGCCTTTGTTGTGGGAGCACATGAGCGTAGAGGGGCTTACCCCGTTCCAGGCGGTTGTGTACATTCCTTCAGCGGTGCCTTTTGACCTGTATCAGCGCGATTCACACGGCTTGCATCTTTACGTGAAGCGCGTCAGCATTTCTGACAAGTGCAAAGAGCTTATTCCTGAGTATCTGCGTTTTGTCAGTGGTGTTGTTGAAACCGATGAACTTCCACTGAACGTGTCGCGTGAAATTCTTCAACAGAACACCAAGCTCCCCGCTATCCGCAAACAGATCGTCAAAAAGCTTCTCGGAGCGTTGCAGAACCTCGCCAAGAACGAGCCTGAAAAATACACGAGCTTCTATGCAAACTTTGGCGCGGTGCTGAAAGAAGGATTCCACTTCGATCGCGACAGTCATGAAACACTTTCTGAACTCGTGCGTTTCCGTTCCACCAAAACTGGGAGCGACAGCTGGGTTTCTCTCAAGGAATATTGGGAGCGTAAGGCCGATGGCCAGCGAGATATTTATTATCTCAGCGGGTCGTCATACGACGCTGTTTCGGCCAGCCCACACCTCGAGGCGCTCACCTCGCGCGGAATTGAAGTCCTGCTGCTGAGTGATCCGATCGATGAGTGGTTCGTGATGGATTATCCGAAGCACGGTGAAGCGAGTCTGAAGTCAATTGCCAAAGGTGATTTGGATCTTTCGGGTGTCGGACAGGAACCTGAAAAGAAACAGAACGAGGACGAGCTCGCTCCTGAGAAAATCGCCCCGCTGCTTGAGATCTTCCGCAGAAAATGTGGAGAAAGCCTAAAAGATGTGAAAATCTCAAAACGTTTGGTGGATAGTCCGTGTTGCCTTGTCGCCGACGAATTCGGACTCAGCGCGCATATGGAGCGCATGATGAAGGCAACAAATAAGGAATTCACCGGAGCAAAACGCATTTTGGAAGTGAATCCAAGCCACCCTATTATTCGCTCACTGGTCAGCAAGGCAGAGAGCAATCCTGCCGATGTTGCGCTCGAAGAGTGGGTCGATGTCCTCTATGATACTGCGCTTCTCGCAGAAGGTTCGCCCGTCCGTAACCCGGGAGCATTCGCCCGCAAGCTCACCAAAATGCTCGAAACACAAAAAGCCTGAGGTTTCCCTCAGGCTTTTTTCATGTCACCCGAACACCCTTATCGTGAGCGAGTTCCTCACTGCTGTGAGGAACCATTCGGACCGCGAGGCATCAGCACGGGACCTTGCTGCGCAGGATTACCGGAACCGGGCTGCTGGAGTGTCGGATTACCGCCCGCGGGTTGTTGAAGTGTCGGATTCCCACTGTTGGGTTGCTGAACAGATGGGTTGCCGGGCATTGGGTTCTGCACCGTTGGGTTGGGCTTGCAAGCTGGGTTCTGAGCGGTTGGGTTCTGCGCCGATGGATTGCAACTTCCTGGTGCCGGTAAAGAACCAGGCAAACCGCCCGGGGTCTTACCAATCTTCGAACTGACTGGAGTTCCCACACCACACAGACCAGGCATCAGATAAACGCGCGGGTAGAATCCACCCTCGAGGTCAACTTGATCTGAAGCGCTCCTATCCAACCCTTCGTTCACGACTCTTTGAATGTCGACAATCACGCCAACGGTTACGTCGTGGGAGCGCACCTCATAATAGGGCACGCCGCTGAATGAAGAACCAGATTTATTGAACACACGATAAATTGCACGGCCACTGGGGAGCGAGTTGTAGCAGCGCTTTTTGAAGCGTGGGCTATTCGGCGGAATCTGGAAGACATCCACAACAGATGATTGACCTTCCATGCGTGGAGTTCCCGGAGAACCTGAGCCCGGCGTGGAGTCGAATTTTCTTCTCACAACCGCGCGCATGTCGTAGTTGGCTGGGTCAATGTAGCTGTTCTGGCAAGTGTCAGGGTGCGGGAACGGGTCGGGGCTGTTGTTGAACGCCGGATCGCGCGAGCCATCGATGGGGCGGCGCGCCACCTCGTCTGAGGGCATGCCCGCTGCACAACCTCGGTTGAACACGTAAAAGCTCGTGTCGCCGAGTTTACCAACAAGGTCGGGGGACATCGTGTTGCGATGATGGTTGAGCAACTCCTCGACGAAGGCATTTCCGCCGCTGCCGACTGCTTGAGAGGTGTTCTCGTTGAAGCGCCTGGGCTGGCAAGAGAGCAGCATGGCTACGGAGCCCAAAGCGATCAAGCCGACAAACGGACGATGGAGCCAACTCATTTGCAATCCCTCCGAATGCAACGGTCAACCAGCGGCTCATTTTGCGCACTCCGCAACTGTGTTGCGTTGTGGCACCTACATGCTGCTGACCAGCGCACGTTGAAGGGGGTTTCGGAAGATGATGCGCAAACTTGAGAAAAATTTGCAGTGCTGACTCTGGTTCTTAATTTTTTCCAAGAAAATCAAAGAGAAAAATGCAACGCATTTTAAAAAAATCAACTGAGTTTAAACGAAACTCAATTCAGAACGCTTTCTCGACAAACAGACTGCTGTGGATGCCGTTGAGAGAGACATCTGTTTTGTAGCTGCGCGCAGCGTCGTTATTTTCAAAACGGCGCGCCAAAGATGCGAACGAAGCCGAGAGACCAAGCTGTAGGCCAGGAGGACGATCGGGACGCCCAGGAATCACAATCCTTGAAAGAATCCAACTCCACTCAAGCCCACTCTTGAGACTT
This sequence comes from Betaproteobacteria bacterium, assembly GCA_016868315.1. Lineage (GTDB taxonomy): Bacteria > Bdellovibrionota_B > Oligoflexia > Silvanigrellales > Silvanigrellaceae > RFOM01. Next base: position 522,550 of record VGHE01000001.1, on the reverse strand, counting down.
AACGAACTCGTGGCCAGCGCAAAACCAAGGGTTGATTTGTTTGCGAGTTGGAAGGCAGACGACAATGGATACGCAATCCCCAACGCAGCCCCAACAACAACGGAACGGCTCCGAAGTGTGAGGTTCTCCTCGGGCAGACCGCCGGGTGCCTTGAAATCGCCCGAGCCTGATACATAACCCAGACGCGCACCTGCAGAGATTTCGATGGGTGCTAATTTGCCCAAACGCAAAGGATAAATGTAGTGCCCTTCCAGCATGCCGTCGAGCTCTTTAAGGTTCACCGCCGCCGTGCCATTTGAAGGTTCAAAACCATCCTTCTCCACCACCTGCGTTCCAACCCGATACTGCGAGCTCAAATAATTGGAGCCAAGCGATACAACATATTTAGAGCGGATTCGTAAACCTAAATTGACCTGACCACCCACTCCTGATTGCTGCGCCAGAACCGGTGCAGCAAATAAACCTGCACCGCGCAGAAAAAAGTTCGTGGCTGCACGGTTGATAAGTGTATTCGCCACCGATTCAACTGCTTTCTTTTCATACTTCAGACGGTCAAGCTGAAAGATGGAAGCAAGCGCGACGTAGGCACTTTCAATATTTTTTGTGAACTCATCACTGCGTGCCCCGCGACCATCACGGCCGACAATCCACGCAGTACCCGACTGCCCCACAGTGAGCTGAATGGCTTCCTTTTCAGCAATCTCTTTCAAACGAAAACGGTTCGTACCGGGCTCGAAGCGTGCTTCAACAAAAACAAGACTCTTCGGTGGTGGAGGATAATTAACTTCAGGTGAGCTGGGCTCGGGGAAGCCTTCAACTCTGAGTTTATCGAAACGCACAAGGTTGCGGGAGAGAATCGATTGCAGGGGAAGCTGATCGTAAAGCGAGGCAACAAGAAGTCGAACAAAAGCTCTGTGCCTCACGAATCGGAGGCGAAAATCCGACCACGGGAAAGATTTTTTCGCTTCGCAGCCCTGCTCAGCATCGTCTTCCAAGTTTTCACCGGGCTTAGGCGGAGAGAGCCGAGGCCGACACAACCGAGCCTGAATCACATCTTTTGAGAAAAGCGTCGTTTTCTCGACCGTGAGTGTCCAGGCATCGAAATTCTCTTTCGCAGCCGGCGCAGCAGAGACACTAGGTGACAAGATAGTGCACGAGACCTCAGACGCTATCCCAAAACCCCAGGGACCCTTCTCCCGCAGGAATGCCTCCTGCCAAACTCTGCAGAACGTGGCCAGCTGCTCAAGCCGCTGCTTGTCGGAGTTGGCCTCAAACAAACGTGTGTCGAAGAAAATACGGAGGCGCACTGCATTGAGACGCAGGAGTGAATCGGTCGAAGTTTGCACCTGTGCAGCACCCTGAGGAGAAGCAGATGGCGCTGGCTGAGCGGGAATGCTCTGCTTCTGGCCGAGTGTCTGCGCCAAGGAGCACTGTGGGGCCAGACTAGAGCTCACGCCAATCAGGGCAGAGACGAAAAAACGACGCAACCCATGCGTCGCAAAACATGGATTGAATGTGTTACTCTGGCAAAGATGTTTGTCAAAATGACTGCGCATTGTTGTTATGTTAAAGAAGCTCGCGTGGGGATACAAGATGGCGCGTCTGTCGAATTTGTCGCTGACACAGGTCTCATCGTTGTTTCTGACTCTATCTGCGACCCTGTTGAGCCCTTCACTGGCATCCGCAGCAGAGTGTCCAAAGAAAGCATCTTTTGTTTTTCGCGAGGGCGATACACTCTCTGAGGTGCTCTGGTACCTGGGTACTGAACCTGTCTATGGCAAACGCGGATGGATAGAAAAAACCATAGCCATGAATCCGAAGCTCGAGAAGTTTCGCAACACGAAAATTCCACCGGGCACCAAAGTTCTTATTCCAATCCTCAAGTGTCCTCTTCAGGGCGGCTGGGCAATCAACCCGCAAGGTGAGCTTATTGCTCCATACCACCATAGCCAAAACACAAGCGAAGAAGAGGCTGATGAGAACACAGCGCAGGCTGAGGAAAGCACGGTCGATAACAAGCAGAGCCCTGTGCCAGCAAAAGCCACTGCAACACCCACACCCCAGGTGACACCAACGGCAACGCCAACGGCAACACCAACGGCAACGCCAACGGCAACGCCAACGGCAACGCCAACGGCAACGCCAACAGTAACGCCAACGCCAACGGCAACGCCAACGGCAACGCCAACGGCAACGCCAACGGCAACGCCAACGGCAACACCAACGCCCAAGGTGACACCAACAGCAACGGCAACACCAACGCCCAAGGTGACACCAACAGCAACGCCAACGGCGACACCTGCTCCCAAGGTGACACCAACCGCAACACCAACAGCGACACCTGCTCCCAGTTTGCCCACGTCCGAAATCATGATTCCAATGAAGGGTCGCACGGTCGACCCCACACCAGCAGTGCCTCCGGTAGCAACACCGACGAAAGCAGCACCAAAACCCACGGCAAAGCCAGCTACAAAAGTGAATAGCCAACCCACAGCAGCAGTCACTCCGGTGCCGAGTCCAAAGCCCCAAGCGGCTCCGGAAGTCAAAAACCCAACACCCACACCCACAGCCGCGCCAACCAAAACGCCAAAACCCGATCCGTCGCAGCAGCTGAGGCAGGGTCTCAAAAACTCTAAAGAAACTTTCGAGAAGACAAAGAATGCGGAGCAGGAATTCCTGGATAAAGCAAAAAAGAACAATGATTTTGTGATTGAATAATTTCGACAAAGAAAACAGTTTCTTGAAGAAAAACTCAACTTAAGCCCGCTACGCAAAGCCCAGGTATCCTCAAAAGTTTCCCGAAAAAGCCGAAATTGCTCTCATTAGGAGGGCGAATGAGGCGTCGGCTGAAATGCCCGACATTTCTGAAAACAAAGAATTCCGAGAAAATGCCGGTGCAATGGCGTATTTTCGCGTTGTTTTGTTTTGTCCTCGTTTCGAATCCAATGCTCAATGGCTGCGATTCCACAGCATCAGTGAAATGGGAAAACAAAGAACGAACTGCCATGCAGCAGAGAATCGAAACCACGATCTCGAACCCTGCACTGGGTACGACTTATAAAAACCTGACTGCGAATCTGACCGAAGATGAAAGGCAACTCCTAAACACTCTCGTGGGTGTCATTCTGAACCGTGAACCCGCTCAGTCAGACAAAAACACGACCCTGGATGCCGTATTTAAAGCTGTTGCGAGTGTTAGAAATCAAAACGAGACCCGCAGCCAGGTGCCCGGTGCCATTCGCACGCTGACCAGCATTGCCGAAGAAGTGGATGCTTCGTTGCAAAAAATTGCAGAAGGTATCGAATCCGCTGCCGCGGCAGAGCGAATCGAAGCTCTCAACCAAGCTCAAAAACTTGCGAGCCTCGCAGCAAAGAACGAGAGCCTAAAAACAAATCTCGAAACTCTTTTCCCGAAGGCGAATCGCGAAAATATTGCGAAGGTTTTGCAGCTTTGGTCTTCCTTCTCCGACGACAATCAAAATCGAGAGAACTACCTGAGTGTTTCATTAAAGCTCTCTGCAGTCAGCGCGGCCACTGATTTTGCTGCTCTAACTCAGATTCTGAGCTTGAGTGCATCACGGCAACTTTACTTCGCGACACTCAGCAAACTCGACCCCGCTGAAAGTAATACTTCATTGTTTATCAAACTCGTTAACCGCCTGCCGCTGGAATCTATCAACGACTTTTCTGCAGTTATTGACGAATATGTTAAACCAAATCTCAACACCCAAACACGCACGAGCCTGGTCGATGCAATCCGTAAATCAGCTGCTCTGAAAGAGCCGTTAGTTGGAGGCTATTTCAAACTCCTGCGAGATTCCCTTAAAAAGTCGGATCCTGTCATTCGCTTCAATGCGATTGGCGCATCTGTAGACGCTCTCGAAGGGGAAGGTTTTTTTGGCGGTGTGTTTTTTACCAATAAACGCATCTCAAATGTTGAACCACTCTCTTGTAGCATTGACGGACAGGGCAACGAGCAAATGAAGTATTCTTTCCGCTGGGAGAAGAGCAATACAACACTCGTTGACTGGACGTTTCCTTCAACGAGCAAAACATACCTCTACAACACTCAGCCTTTTGCAATAGGCGACCAGGTTCAATGCCTTGTGCGCGTGCTGTGGGGATTAAACAAAGTTTATGAGATTGCCGGCGAGGTTGTCACCGTGCGCTCGGCACCACCTGTCTTTCAATCCGGTGAAATTCCAGAGCTGCAGACCGAGAGCATGAATCAGGGAAGCGTACTGAACTACACAGCCGAGGCAGCGACAGACCCCAATGGCGATAGTGTCCTCTACCGGATTTCTACTCTCAGTAAGCAAGGTGTTCTGCGCCAGACATCATCAGAAACCTTTGAGTACCAGCCGGTCGCAACTTTTATAGGCCAAGATGAATTCCGCTACCAGGCGTGCGACCCGAGCGGCCAATGCTCCGATGAAAAAAGGGTGGTTGTGAACGTGCTGGCTGCAAATCGTTCTCCGATTTTCCTTGGCTTCACGGGGCCAAGCGGAACTGTAAATGCATCAACCGGAACTGCAACCATCAATGAAGATGTGACGATCTCAACAACACCCACTTTCCAGTTGCTCGCGCAAGATGATGAGAGTGATTTGGGACTCTGCTCTGCAGTATATGATTTCAATTTGAGTGCGCCCGACCAAGCTATTTTACAGAAATCGAAAATCACCGTTTCAGGAGTCTTTCCCTTTTGTCAGGTTCAGTTGGTTCCCGAGGCAAATAAATTCGGACTGGTTACACTAAACATCGCCCTGACCGACTTCAACACGACCTCTAACTTCACGTACAAAGTAAACGTGGCAGGGCAACCTGACCCGTTTGTGGTCGGTACAAAACAGATTGTGGGAACTCCCACCGAGGATTTGCCATTCGAATTACGGTTTGATGTGACAGACGTAGACGGTGATCTCAATTGCCCAACCATGGTGACTTACTCTTCCAGCAACACTTTACGGGTGACCAACGGACAATCCAACGTGGCTTCGGCAATCAGCGGTGGCTGTAAGCTCACGCTCAACCCTGTGGCGAATGCGAGTGGAAGCACAGACATCACCGTGACGCTGGCAGATGGCGGTGCGCCGTTTGTTCAAGCTGTCTCCATAGCTTCAATAAATGATGCACCGACCCTGTCTGCCATCTCAGACACAAGCACGGCTGAAGACACAGCAAAAGAGATATTGAATGTGGCAATCGACGACGTCGATCCTGGCACAACGTTGACCTGCAATGGAAGCATGTCGGCTGTTTCATCGAACAACACAACTCTTTTGCCGACTGGAAACATCAGTTTTGCAGACGACACAACAAACACGGGAAAATGCAAAATTAGATTAACTCCAGCTGCGAACCAACATGGTATGGCGCTTGTAACAGTGCGTGTTTCTGACGGTTCGCTTAATGCAGAGCAACAGTTTACATTGACCGTAACACCCACGAATGATGCTCCAACACTCGAAGGCAATGCAGCCCTGAGCTTGGATTTGAGTAATCCGGGAACACTCAACACAAACGAAGACACTGCCCTGATTCTCGGCAACCTGACTCTCGCAGACGTCGACTCACAGTTCACATGCGGCGGTAGCTTGTCTGCAACTTCATCGAGCGACACGTCAGTTTTGCCGACTCAGAATATCAGTTTTGCCATCGATACAAATAATAGCGAAAAATGCAGAGTGACTCTTTCCCCTGCAGCAAATGCTTCTGGTTCCTCAGACATCACAATCAGAGCATCAGACGGAACCGATCACACTGATTATTACATCCGTTTGAATGTGACTCCGCAAAATGACGCCCCCACGCTCTCAGACTTGCCCGATATCAGCACGAGCGAGGACACTCCCGTGTCGATTGGAAACATTTCAATTGCCGACTTAGAGTCAACACTCACTTGCGCGAACTCACTTTCGGTCGTCAGTTCTACGAATGCTGACCTGCTACCAATCAACCCAGCAAACATCAGTTTCGATGAAAATCCGCCCAGCTCAGGCAAGTGTAGAATGACTCTAAAACCAGTAGCGAACCAACACGGAACATCCACGATCACCGTTCAGCTCTCGGATAATGAAACGCAAGTCACCAAGAAATTCACTCTGACAGTCAATTCGGTCAACGATGCTCCTCAGCTGCAGAATTTCTCAACTACGTCGAAATCCATGCCAGAAGACCCACAGCCTGCAGATCAGACCATCATGTTTGACCTGGTTGACGACACTAATTCAATTTCATGCGGAACTGCGGTGACTCCGAGTGCGAACAATCCAACTCTATTGCCGGCAGGGTCACTCGTTGTCACGGGTGGAACTCTGAGTGTGACCAATGGAGTCGCAACAACAGCCTGCACACTTACAATTACGCCAGCTGCAAATCAGCATGGCAGCGCAATCATCACACTGAATGTTGCTGATGGAGCTGGAGGAACTTCCGCTGCAACAGTCAATTTGACCGTAACTTCACAAAACGATGCGCCGACAATTACGGCACCGGCCACTGCAACAATCGATGAAGATACGCAAATAGAAATCAACTTAACACTGGGAGACAACGATGGTGCACTGAGTTGCAGTGCAACACACCTCAGCTTCACGCGAGATGCTTCTTTCATTCAGTCGATTGCATTCTCGGGAACTTGGGGCGATTGTAAGGCGATTGTTGTACCTGTTGCCAATAAGCATGGAACAACCACACTGGGTTTCACAATCACCGATGGCACACTCACTTCTTCCGCAGCATCGACCAACCTCACCATCACTGGAGTTAATGATCCTCCCAAAATCACATTGGGTGTCTTGCCCACTGTGACCGAGGATCCAGTCACGAACCCTGTTGTACCCTTTACGATTACTGATCCCGATGGCTCTCTTGATTGCTCATCTGCTACATTCAGCAACGCCAGTAGCCAGGTCACGGGAGTTACATCTGGACATGATGGAGCAAACTGCACAGCCACTGTGGCTTTAGCAGCGAATTCAAATGGCTCTGCCAGCTTCGACATCATCGTCAATGACAGTGCGAACGGAGGCGCAGGATCACTCAGTGATACCAAGAGAGTGACACTGAATGTTGCTGCTGAGAACGATCCCCCTATTCTGGAAGCCATCGCAAACCAAATCACTGACGAAGATCTCCCGACTTCGGCGATTGAACTCACTGTTTCTGACGTTGACAGCGCACTCGTCTGTGCAGCTGCCTTGAGTGTCGAGAGCTCCACTGACTCAACACTCTTGCCATTGAACGCCGTGAGTTTCACCGAAGGCAATCAGCCCGGAAAATGCCTCATGACACTCACTCCGGCTGCGAACAAAAGCGGTAGCAGTTTGGTCACTGTGCAACTCAGTGATGGTCTGGCTCAGGATCTGGAAAGTTTCACATTGGAAGTGAACCCGCGGCCCGACAGTCCAACCATGGGTGTGATTGCAAACCAGACAACAGCTGAAGACAAACTCGTTGCAATTCCTGTTGTTCTGGGCGACCCGGATGGCGACCCGCTTTCCTGCAGCACAGGTATCCTTGTTCTCTCAAACGACCAAAGCAAAGTGTCAACGACAACTGGAATCTCCTTTGCCGGCGCATTTCCAAACTGTGAGGTGCGAGTCACTCCGGTATTGAATGCCACAGGTTCCACTCTCCTAACATTCATCGTGACAGACCCCACGCAACTCTCAGCTTCAAGAACATTCCAAATCACCATCACGGGTGAAAACGATGCACCGACAATCACCCTGGGTACCCTGCCTGCCGTCACAGAGGATCCAAACCCTGCTCCGGTTGTTCCCTTTACGCTAAACGACCCAGATGGCGCTCTTGCATGCGCATCAGCAACATTTAGCAATGCTACAGCCCAGATCACCGGAGTTACCTTTGGACAGGACGGTGCTAATTGCACCGCAACAGTGACCCTTGCTGCGAATTCAAATGGCAACGCCAGCTTCGATATCAGCATCAATGATAATGCAAACGGAGGCACAGGTGCACTCAGCGATACCGAGCCAGTGACCTTGAATATTGCGGCTGAGAATGATGCACCCACGGGCACTGTGAGTTGCACAGGTCTAGATACTGGAAACGTTTTCCGCACTAAAATTTCAGACGGGAGTGCCTGGACTCTGAGTGGCTGCACCGGAGCCACCGACGTGGAAAACGACACCTTAACGTACATTCTTGAATCAGCCGAAACGGCGGCGAGTATTTCGGAGGGATTTTCTTGTCCTGCAACAATCTCTTCAACGGCCGGTGACACGAGCATCACAGGCGCCTTTGCAACCTCCGGAGCATTTGGATCCTGCCGTTATCGACTCAAGGCCTGCGACACTTCAAACGCGTGCACCGCATTGAGCACTCACTCCGTGGTCGTTTCGAATTTCACGCTGACTGCAGTTGCACCAGCGACACCCACAATTTCCGACACCTGCCTTGTTGAAAGCAGCAGTAATATTACGGCATCTGCGAACGTTAGCAATCTGAATTGGGAAGCCTCGACGTCTGCACCTGGCGCGGTTGCCAGTACTGGAAATATTGCAGGCTCAACGGGAACAGCAACCTTCAACACAGACCTAACGGCGCAACTTTTAACAACGCCTCTTCTGCCTTCACCGCCCACCAAAACAACCTCTACGGGCTCTGCAACAGCGAATATTCTTGTCAATCAGGGCACACTCGCGGGTGCAGGCTTCAACCCGCCGGTCACGCAGATTTTAAGTGCGGTTGCTAACAGCGCAAATTACACAATCACACGCACACTCGAAGCACTTGCAGTGCGCCAGGGCGGAACCGAGGGCGCTGCGACCACAGCACTCGAAATGCACAGTGATGGTCAACAACCGAACTACGTGACTACGAGTGGATGCCGCACGTGCACAGCCTCACCTTTTGTATCCATATCTGCGGGCAATGCTCATACATGCCTGATTGAAGCAACCGGAACCACCAAATGTTGGGGAAGCAGCGGCAGCGGGCGACTCGGAGATCCAAACGGCAATTTCAAGATGCCCTCAGCCATTGTTACAACAAACATTCCGAGTTTTACGCATACCCAGATTGCAGCAGGGAAGGAATTTACCTGCCTCTTGGGAAGCACTACACAGGGTGTCAGTTGCTGGGGTAACAATGACTTCTTCCAGCTCGGCCGCGGCGGTGTCTCGACCTCTGCCTCACAAATTCCAAGTGCTACCCTTGTTAAAGGGCTCACCGATCCTGTGGCGATTTCTGCGAGCAAAAACGGTTCTCACGCATGCGCAGTGACAGCTGCGGGCAATGTGAGCTGCTGGGGCTTAGGTGCGTCTGGGCAACTGGGAAACAATTCGACAACAGACAGCAGCAGCGCTGTTCAGGTTGTTCGATTGGTTCCTGGCACTCCAGACACCTTCCCAGCTTTGGCTCATGTCCGTTCGGTTGCTGTTGGTGGGTCGCACACATGTGCTGCGCTCAAATATCATGCTGATTTCACAGCTGGGCTCTACTGTTGGGGCTCTAACTCTAATGGCCAAATTGGCGCTGCTCTTGCGACCACTTCAAGCAACACTGCAATTGCGGTTGCCGCGGGTTCACAAGGCACGACAAGCAACACGACTTGGTTCACGCAGGTTGTAGCGGGTGAAAAGCATTCATGTGCTTTGCGTAACGATGGCGCGGTGTTCTGTTGGGGCTTGAATGCAAGCGGCCAGCTGGGCGACAACACCACCACAAGCACCCACACTCCTGTTCAAGTCAAAGGAATTGCCGGAGCAGGAACCCTTTCCAATGTGGTTTCACTCTCTGCAGGCCGGAACCACACCTGCGCTCTCCGCTCGAATCATGCTGTGCTGTGCTGGGGAGCCAACGAAAGCGGACAGCTTGGAAATAATGCAACGACAAACAATTCGAGTCCCGTAGAAGTCTCAACATTGGGATCTGCAAACTCAAATGTCGTTGCACTGAGTGCAGGTGGACGCCACACCTGCGCAGTCACCTTTGATGGTGAAGTTAAGTGCTGGGGAGAAGGGCTCGAAGGACAATTAGGCAACAACAATGTAACCGCGAGCGGGAATGGTCTGGCAGATGACTGCGATCCGAGTGGTGATGTTCAATACTGCTCCAAAGTCCCCGTCCTGGTGAACTGGACCGCAAATGTGACCGCCAACGCCAACCTCCGCCCACGGACGTGCAGCGTTTACACTATTCCCTGAGCAAATTGAAAACCCAACCCAGTGAGCTGTTCAACGAAATGCGGCGCTGTTTTTTTCATACAGCCCGCATCTAACACACTCACCTGCGGTGCACATGCTGCTAGCACAATGCCTGCAAGTGCAAAGCGGTGATCGCTGTGTGTACGCCACGCGCCTGCGAGTTCGAACGCGCGGGTTCCAGCGGGAACCAGAAATCCATCCGGATATTCCTGCACGGCCACTCCCAAGGCGCGCGCATTGGCACAGAAGGCTGCAATGCGATCGGATTCATGATGACGAATGTGCGCCACCCCCGAAACATGCAGCGCACGCCCTGTGCACAGCGCCATCACCCCTGCGGTGATGGCCTGGTCGCTGCAAGCAGACATGTCGAAGTGAAGCGCACACTCTGAAGCTGCATTTGTATTTGAAAGCTCAGCAGCAACACCGCAGCTGTGCGCATTCCAATGAACCGCAAATCCAAACTGCTTGAGCAATCCGAGGAACTGAAAATCGGGCTGTAAGGTTGAGCTTCCTAAATTTTCTATTTGCAGCTCAGCACCAAGTGCGCAAGCCAGCGCCATAAAGTAACACGCCGTGGAGGCATCGGCTTCTACTGTGTAGGAAGAAGGTGGTTTCCATTCCTGTGCTGCGACCGAAAATTCACGCAGCTCGGAATCGTATTCCACATGCGCCCCGAATTCAGCGAGCATGGCCAGAGTGATGCGCACGTAATCGGGCTGCACCAACCCCTGCGTGCGCATAATACGCACCGCCCTGCGCGCTCCTGCGGCAGCAATCAGCAGGCCGCTGACAAACTGCCCCGACTGCGAACCGTCGATGGTTGTCTCGCCTTGCAGCACAGCCGGACGAATTTCAAGGGGCAATACATCGGATTCAATTTGCGCGCCAAGACCACGCAACGCTTGCAGTAAAGGTGTGAGCGGCCGGCGTTTGAGTTGTGCATTGGCATCGAGAAAGAACGATTCAAGCGCGCTGCCCGATTGCACGGTTTTCCAATTGAGCAACAATGCCGGCAGAAAACGTGCAAGAGTACCAGCCTGCCCTAAATGAAGTTCAACTCTTTTATTATCGGAGCGAGTGCAGGCTCCAACAACAACGCGATCTGGTAGCCGTGAAACATCCAAATCGAAACCCAGCCCTTCGAGGGCAACGAAGCCCCACCAGGTATCGTCGGCAAGAAGCGGCGAAATTATTTCAATGGGCTGCCCCGCCAGACCGGCAAGGACGATGGCGCGGTTGGTCACACTTTTAGAACCCGGCACGCTCAACCGCCACAAGCGACTCGAACACCCCGTAACACGCAGACTCTGCACCAAATGCGCAGGTAGCGAGGGTTCAAATAACGCCTTGCAAGCAGCAAGCGTCACGGATTGAGAACCTTGATTCCTTCAGGCGACTTCAACAAACGGGCTTCGGTACAGGCCTGCAGCTCTTCGAAACTCAGACCTTGGATAATTTCCGTAACAACCAATCCTTCGCCCGTAACAACCATGGCCGCGCGATCCGAAATAATCTTCTTCACACAATTTTTACCAGTGAGGGGAAGCTTGCAGTTCTTCAAAACCTTAGGGCTGCCATCGGGAGCGCAATGCTGCATGACCACCACCACATTCGGTGAACCGGCAACGAGATCCATGGCACCACCCATTCCCTTCACCATTTTTCCGGGAATCATCCAGTTGGCGATATCCCCTTTTTCGGACACCTCCATTGCGCCCAAAACGGTGAGATCAATATGCCCGCCGCGAATCATTGCGAAAGAATCGGCCGAGGAAAACACAGACGCTCCGGGCAACAAGGTCACGGTTTGCTTGCCCGCGTTGATGAGATCGGCTCGCTCGAACCCAGCGAACGGAAAAGGCCCCATGCCGAGAATGCCATTTTCAGATTGCAGGGTGATGTTCATTTCGGGAGTGATTTCGTTCGCCACAAGCGTGGGGATACCAATGCCGAGGTTCACATACATTCCAGGGCGCAATTCTGCGGCAGCACGTTTGGCAAGCTGTTCTCGGGACAAAAGTTTGAAACTCATGGTAGTGCTCTCTTCCGCTCAAACACGTGCCTGAACAGTACGCTGTTCAATGCGCTTTTCATAGTTACGCCCCAACAACAAACGCTTCACGTAAACTGCTGGCGTGTGAATTGCGAGAGGGTTCATTTCACCCTCACCCACCATTTCCTCGACTTCAGCAATGGTCACTTTCGCCGCAGTCGCCATCATGGGGTTAAAGTTCATGGCGGTCATATTGTACTGCAAGTTGCCATGAGGATCAGCGCGCCACGCTTTGATAAGAGCGAAGTCTGCCTTGAGCGCACGCTCGAGCACATATTCGCGCCCATCGAAAATCTTTGTTTCCTTGCCTTCAGCAACCAGTGTTCCCACACCTGTGGGTGTGTAAAATGCCGGAATACCAGCTCCACCTGCACGGATGCGCTCGGCGAGGTTGCCCTGTGGAGTGAGCTCGACCTCCAATTTTCCGGAAAGAAACTGTTGTTCGAAAATCTTATTCTCGCCCACGTAGCTTGAAATCATTTTTTTGATTTGGCCGGTTTGCAGTAGCTTACCGAGGCCGAAGTCATCGACACCTGCGTTGTTGGAAATGCAGGTGAGGTTCTTAACCCCCTTCACCCTCAATGCCTCAATCAAATTCTCTGGAATGCCACACAAACCAAAACCGCCCACCATCAGGGTGGCGCCATCTTGAATATCAGCAATGGCATCCATCGCCGAGTCGATAAGTTTTGCGTATTTGAGCATCTTCATTGAGCCATGACCTCACGCAACCGTTGTCCGTTCTTCTTCAGGAAAACACGCAAGCCACCCACGGCAAATCCCGCGAACGCGCCTAGAAATGCACCCAGCACAAGCGAAATCTTGCGCTTGCTGACAGGAGCCTCAAGCGAAAGAGTTGAACCGGAAGCACTTGCGGGAACCAAAATAGGAAGAGCATTGAGAGCTACAGTGCTTCCTGCACGAACCTCACCACGAACGGATGTACGACGTCCAAAACCGAGACTTGCCATGCGCGTGGCTTCGCGGCGCGCCATGGGAATCAACTGAAAGATTTCATCGCGCACCTGCAGTGCTCGGGTGACCGTGTCGTTGGCGTCTTCAGGCTTCATGCGCCCTTCCGCCAAAAGAACTGCGGTCATGCGTTGAATGCGCTCGAACTGACCCTGAACCCCAATCTGTTCGTAGAAGTCGCTGGTCAGCATATTCTGTGTTGTATTGGAACCCTCTGCAGGAGGTGCAGGCAAATTCACCTGGAGTGATTTCATGTCTGCATCGGCAGAGCCGACGAACGCAAAAAATTCGGGAAGATTTCGACCAAGTTTACTGCACAGATACTCAATTTTCAAAAGCTCTTGTCGTGCCTTCAAAAGCTGGTCGCGCACCACCGAGCTTTCATCGGGCTGCAGATTCTGAACAGGTGTACCACTCGGTGCGTTTGCATTGGTTGGCTTGGAAGGAACATCCTTATCGGCATCGGCCGCAGCAGCTGCATTGACACTTAAGGCCATTTGAATAGCCGATGCAAAAAGTTCGCCCGAACGTTGGGTCAGCCCTTGAACCGGCAATCGCACATCCAGAACAAAGTCGCGAGGACTTGCAGACTCACGCAAGCGCAGCGGTGCTTTTTCTGGTTTATCAGCCAGTGCTTGCTGCGCTGCCAGCGCCTCATCATTGAGATTGAGCTCTTTCAGAGTGCGCGCCAATTCGGGTGATTGATTGAACACAGAACGCCAAATCAGACGAGCGTTGTCAGAAACATTCAAAGCACTGTTGAAAGATTCAACCAGCTTTTTTGGCTCAGCCACTGCGAGTTCGCTTTTGTCGAGCACAAGCGGAATTTGAGTGTGGTAGCTGACGGGAAGAACTTTGAGCGCAACAAACGCACCCGCAGCAATTCCAAGAACCGCTCCAAGAGCGATTTCAAGTTTAATTTTCCAGAAGAAACCGAGCAGCTCGACCAAATCAATTTCATCGGACGGCTGATACGCGTAGCCCGCTGGAGCAGTACCAGCCTGGGTTGGCTGGTGGCCTGCTGTGTTCGAAGAATGATCTAGTGGCGACTGGTTTTGCGACATGATGACCTCAATCAACCTGAAAACGGGGACAACAGTCCCATCTCATAGCAGAAATCTTTCATAACGGGCAATTTCCAGGCCACAATGTTCGCAAGCAACTGATTGAGCTCAACCAGCTCAACCCGAAAAAATTCGCCTTCGGAGCGTTCCAAATCGATGCAGGACGGGTCGCCAAGTTCAACAAGAAACCACATCTGCTCTTGCCCAATGTTGTTGCGTTCCGGATGAGCCCGGAGAACCTCGGGGGGAAAGGAATAGCGCCTCCAGCTGCGCGAGCGGGCAACAATCTTCACATGCGCGACATCTACTCCCAGCTCTTCGTGGAGCTCACGGCACAGTGCATCCTGCAGGGACTTATCTGACTCCTCAATCCCCCCCTGAACGGTCTGCCACACTCCCCGCGGCTGACTCCTCTCGCAGCGCAAAAACTTGTCACCGACTTTCACCAGTGCTGCCACGTTGGCCCGCCACGGACCAGTCTTCGTTAGAGGTTCAGTCATGGTTCACCTGTTCTTTTGATCCGGGAAAAAAACATTCGACATCTAACCCAGACGCCCCGGTGGCTGCTGAGATAAGATCGACTTCAAGACTCAACACAAACAATCGTTGTTTCTTCATGAGTTGCTTAAACTCGGGGGTTTTCCACCATCGACAAAGATCTTTAAGCGTCGTGAGCACGGCACAGTTCTCGTCCAAAAGACGTTGCACCTTCGGGTCGAGTTCCCCGTGGTCAGCACACTGAAACACCCCAACCACTTGCGGCGTCAGCCTCTCTTGAGCACAAAATTCAAGGAATGACTTTTTAAATCGATCTGGCCTGGCGATCCCGCACAACAAGCTTACCTCGCTCGGGACTTGCTCAAAATCAATCGCCTCAAGTCCAAAGCCGGGAGCAGGTTCTGCAAGGCTCACCCGGGCAAGCCAGGTCTTCTCAACTGCACTGAATTGCGTTTGCGGATGTGCCATTGCCTTCTGACGAAGGGCATCCGAGTGAGTACCCCGCTGCAGCTCACCGAAAAGAACCGAGGCTGCTCTTTTTGTTTGGTCTTCAAAAGCGGATCTCTCAGCGGCAGAACGCATTCTCGACCAAACAACAATATCAGCGTGTGGAAGAGACTTTCCCCATGGCCGAGCCCAGCGCCAACCCGACCTGTAGGGGCCAAAGGGCAAAGCAAAACGCGGAGCAGATGTGAGCGAATGAGGGTCCCAGACGACCACGTCACGGTGCACTGGGAGTGCAGTTTGCTGCAGGCCATCGTCGACTAAAATCATCAGAGGACGCTGCTTGCTCGCGAAAGGATACAACTGAAATTCCTTCCGCGCGTGCAGCAAGTCGTTGAGAAGCTGCGAGCGGTTCACCCCTTGAGCAAACCAAATCTTTGCGCCTAGAGCGAGCACCGGACGCAATTGCAAAAGGTGTTCCATGGTTTCATCGCTCAACTTCTCCCAAGCTTCAGTCGGTATGTCTTGCGAAGATGAATCGATGCAAAGGAGAAAAGGCTGGCCCTGATTGCGTCCCACCCCACGGGTAAAAACCCCAACATCGTAACCTGAATTTAATGCCAAACGCGCCACGGAGCGCACAATCGGACTTTTACCAGAGCCCCCGACCGACACGTTTCCTACTGAAATAACCCAAGGTTCACTGCCATGATGTGCAGAGAGCTTCTTTCGCTTCCTTGCACGCACAGCCGCCAAAGCAGACCACACAAAACTTAACGGCAGCAAGAAAAGCGCACTCACAACAGCGAACCACGCGTCGCGCAAGAGCAGCGGACGTTCAATTTGCGACCGCAGATATTCGCTCCACGCAAGACTCATGTCGGCAGAGGCTCCGGAACTACATGCTTTAAGAGCTTCTGGGGATCGGACATTTCGAGCACAGATGCCTCTTTACCGGAACCACTCCAAACGTGTTTCCCTTCAGAAAAGAGATAGGCTTCGTCGAAGTGCTCGAGCTCTTTGCGCGCGTGGGTTACAGCAACAACCGTACGAGCACGCCCGGGCATGCGTTGCCAGCGCCAGACAGCTTCCCAAAACGCCGCAGCGGAAGTCGCATCCAGGTTGGCCGTAGGTTCATCGAGCAACAAAATAGGCTTGTCGGCAAACAACAACCGAGCCAAGGCGACACGTGCCTTTTCACCACCAGACAACCCCTCGCCCATGAAACCCACTTTCTTGTTCAAGAAAAGTTCGGCTCCTGCAGCCGTGTGCGCCAGCATCAGTGTCAACACGAGCTCCAAAGCGCGCTCTCGTGCACGGCGCAACTCCGAGGATTGTTCTGGGAGCTGCGGATAAACAATATTCTCAAAAATTGAGCCTTGAAAAACATAGGGAGACTGCGTAGCCAAAAGCGATTTTGAGGCACCCACAACCTGTCCCTGATTCGGTGGCAGAAGTCCTGCAAGTAAGCGCAAAAGAGTTGATTTACCAGCACCACTTTCTCCAACAAGAGCGATGCGTTGCCCCTCTTTGAAGTCGATTGAGGTCGGATAAAGAATGCGGCGACCATCGAGAGAATCGTAGGCAAGGTCAAAAACCCGCAATGCTACGCCCGGGCGCAGCACCTCAGACTGCAAAGAATACTGCGGCCGATGAGTCGCAGTATGAACAACATCCCATTCGTCGGTCAGACGGCTCCAAACGGCCTTCAGCTCGGCGAACTGCGAAACGAAACCAGAAACATTCTTCAGTGGGCGAAACGACAACGCTGCAAGCACAAAAACGGTGGAATACGATGCAACGTCCACTTCACCGGCCGTGTTGAGACGCCACTGCAGCGCCAGAGCAAGAATAGCAACAGCGAAGACTTCCATGGCAGGTCGAAAACCCACACGCAGCAAAAAGGTTTTGCGAATAAATTGAAAGTACTCGTTGGAGAGCAACTGCAAGTCGTGCTTTTCACGGCTTTGCGCACCCATACCGTAAATCGCAGCCAGACCATTGCGTGTCTGCATCCCACGAGTGGCCAGCTCCACCTGACGCCGAGCACTCTCACGTGTGTAGAATTCTAACCGCCGCGAAACCCAACGTAATGCAAGGAAAACAGGAATAAAAACAAACAACAAAACAATAAAAAAGTAAGACGCAATATAGAGCATAGCGAGCGCAGTGCCAACAACAACCAGCCCATCACGTAATGCACCAATGGTTCCCTTGCTCACGAGCCCCTGCAACAGAGTTGTGTCAAGCAAAATGCGGTTTGTGACCTCATCGGGATTGCGTGTATCAAGCACGCGACCAGAGGTCTGCAAATAGGAATCGAGAAACTGTGTTCTCAAAGCGTGAGCAACCCGATGCCCTGCACGTTCCAGCAAATAGTTGCTGCCAAAGCTTGTGAGCATGCGACAAAAACCCACAAGCACCAACATTGCAGGAACAAGTGTCATCCACTGTTCGCGACTCGCAGAAATCAGATTAGGCAAAAGATCGGCGAGAGCTTTCGGCAATATACGTTGAAAATTATTTTCCGATGCAGAAGAAAAAATAAGCTGCAGCAGAGCACCCGTCACAAATCCCAGGGCTACCTCGCACAGAGCGTGCACAGGGCTAATCAAAACACCTGTAACAACGTCTAGCCGAGCGGCTCTCCAGATGATTGAACGCAAAGGATGGTTGATACGTGCTGTGCGCTGAGTCTTGCTTTGCAGGTCAGTGGAATCTGCCGATGCGATGTTCGAGGTATTCGTCTGCGTGCTGCTCACTGGTTGAGTCCCCACTCGCGTTCCTCACGCCAGACATCGCGCGCTGATTTGTAGTGAAAACGATGCGCAGGCTCGGAGGGCAGCTGCCCATAGCACTCGAGAATCGCACGCGCTGCATTGCGCGCACTGTGCTCAGGAAAAACTCCACGCAAACTGGCGAGCTCGGACTTCATGGCATCAGATTTTTCAGGTGAATTTAGAATTGCAAGAGCATGCGCAGAAAGTGCTTCTACGGTTGCCGCATCTTGAATGTACTCAGGAACAAGTTCACGCCCTGCACAAAGATTCACAAGACTGACATGCGGTAAATTCACGAGCCGCTTGGCAATACCGTAACTCATCCAATGCATCTTGTAGACAACCGACATGGGAATGCCGAGCAGAGCTGTCTCGAGAGCTGCAGTTCCCGAACAAACCCAGGCGTAGCTGCACTCCGAGAGCACCGACTTGAGAGAAGATTCCGACACAAGTTCAAAATCGGCCCGCAACTTCTCAGCACCTTCCTGAGCCAGTTCCCTCAGCAAAATCGACTCCAGGTGTGACCGTGAAACGGTGTTTGCAACCGGCACAACAGCCTTCAATTCCTGTGCAGAGGCTCTCCTCGTGCGCACAAAAGCCTGCACGAGCGTGGGGAAGACCTTTTCAATTTCACCACTTCGGCTCCCCGGAACAATACCAACAAGAGTTTGATTGCTGTTGGCTGATTTTCGTTTTTCAACAGAGCTTAAAAAATCAGAAATTTCATCTTTGAGCGGGTTGCCAATGAAGCGTGCGTTGACCCCAGCACGTTTCAGCAGAGCCTCCTCGAAAGGTAAAATGCAGGTGACAAGGTAGCTGGAGTCACGGAGACGCGCAGCTCGGCGAGCGCCATGTGCCCAAACTTTTGGAGGGATGTGATAAACAACACACGACCCCAAATGAAAAGCATCCTCCATCAGCCGCAAATTCAAACCAGGATAATCAATCAAAACCGTAATGTCCGGACGACGCAAACTCAGTGCATTCCCAAGCCGATGAGCTGCAGCAGAGATGCGCGGATAAACAGTCAGCACCTCAACGAATCCCATGGCACTGAGCTCTTCGATGTGCACGAGAGTCTCAACTCCGGCAGCCTTCATAAGCTTGCCGCCACTTCCCCACGCGTTCAGCCGAACGCCGGAGGCATCAAGTTCAGCGCGCAGCGCTTTAACAAGCAATGCGCCCTGCGCATCACCACTGGCTTCACCAGCCACGATGCAAACCGAAAGTTCGCGCTTCTCAAATTGTGGCTGAGAGTTCATCGCTGTTTCCTCCAGCGGCCGGGCGAACAACACCGCGGCGTGCAGTCCGAATGAATTCAGACAGACGCTGGGCATGCGGATTGTCCAGCAGGCCTTTGCTCCGGCAAGCTTCCACGGTTTCATCAACCGTCGGCAAGGGAGAGAGGAAGAATTGTTTGTAAACGGATTTGAGCGCTGCAAGGTCAGAAGCCGTCAGCCCTTTACGCTTCATGCCAATAACGTTCATGCCGCGCAGGCTTGCTCGGTCGCCCTGTGCAACACAAAAATTCGGAACATCCTGAACCACAATGGAACCCGCGGCAATCATGGCCATGTCGCCAATACGGCAGAACTGGTGGATTCCAGAGATTCCGCCAACCACTACACCGTTGTGGATTTCAACATGCCCAGACAGCTGCACCGAGTTGGCAAAAATGTTGTCGTTGCCGATGATGCAATCGTGAGCCACGTGAGTGTAGGCCATAAACAGGTTGTTGTTGCCAACGACCGTTTTACCCCCACCTTGCACGGTACCTGGCTGGAGTGTTGCGCACTCTCGAATTTTGTTGCGGTCACCAATCAACAAGAGTGTTGGTTCACCCTTGTACTTGAGATCCTGAGGAACTGTGCCAACACTCGCGAACGGAAACACCTCATTGTGTTCACCCAAAGTCGTGTGGCCATCGAGAACGACATGCGAAATGAGGCGCGTTCCGCGACCGACCTTAACGTTCGCTCCCACAGTGCAAAAAGGTCCAATGACCACGTCGGTGTCGAGCTCAGCGCCCGGATGTACGATGGCTGTCGGATGGATGGTGACATTGTGACTCACGGTAATCTTCCTTCGTGAACTGGGTTGCAGTGCGATTTTAGAGGCAGCCAACCTTAGGTGCGCGGCGCCTTGGCCAAGATTGCGGAGAACTTAGCCTCTGCGACAACTTCGCCGTCAACCTTTGCAGTACCATTGAACCATACGAACGGTCCACGGTGGCGATCATACTTCGCGTGGTAGTGAATGACATCACCAGGCACAACCGGACGACGGAATTTGACTTCATCAACGCCAGTGAGCATGCATTTTTTCTCGACCTGTTGTTTCTCGCGCTCAAAATTTGCAAAACACATTGCAGCTGCGGTTTGAGCCAAACCTTCAACGAGGTAAACTCCCGGCACAATCGGCTGACCTGGAAAATGTCCTGCCAAATAGGGTTCGCCCGCAGTCACACATTTAACAGCGTGAATTTCGAGAGCATCAAAGTCGATGGACATGACCTTGTCGACCAGAAGCAGAGGTGGACGATGCGGCAAGAGTTCACACACTCTTTGATAGTCAAACAAAGGTTTTGCAGATTCCATTTTCAGCACACTCCCACAGGTAACATTATTGGTCATTGGTTTCAGATTTTTGTAGTTTGGCTTTGCGTTTCTCGTTGTAGTCTTTCACCATGCAGTTCAGACTCGCATCAAAAGAAAGTTGTTCGCGGTTTGGTCTTGCAGGAAAGCCCGAATAAACTCCAGCCTCCTCCAAATTTCTGGTCACACCAGCTTGTGCCAGCACAGTAATGTTGTCCGCAATTTTTATGTGGCCTACGACACCCACCTGCCCTGCTAGGGTCACCCTGTTGCCAATCTCGGTTGAACCGGCAACGCCAGTTCCCGCGGCCAGAAAGCAAGCGCGTCCAACAATTGCGTTGTGTCCCACTTGAACGAGCGAATCTATTTTCGTTTGTTCGCCGATTCGAGTGTCAGAAAGAGCACCACGATCGACCGAAGCATTGCTTCCGAGCTCAACGTCGTTGCCGAGAACTACACCACCTGTTTGGGGGATTTTAACATTCTCTGCACCATCGGGAGCAAAACCAAAGCCATCGCCACCGACCACTGCCCCCGGATTCAGAATGCATCTGTCGCCCAGCTTGCAGCCCTCGCGTATGACGGCATTAGGGTGAATGAGGCAGTCGTCGCCCACAATTGCAGCTGCACCAACAAAACTTCCCGGATAGAGCACGCTACGTGCACCAATGCGCGCACCTGGGCCAACATAAACAAAGGGAAAAAGGTTTGCACTTTCGTGAATCACAGCAGTTGCATCGACGTATGCAAAGGCGGGGCGACCATGCGGATCGTGCCGTGGCTCGAAAAAGTATTGCGAAATGCGAGCAAAAGTCGCGTATGGATTACGACACACAAGCAGCGTCTTATTGACCTCAGTCGCTCCGCTTTGAAGAGCGCGCGCAGCAAGCTGCTGCGCATCATGTGCACTGCACAAAATTGCGCCCGCCTTCGAGGTGAGCGCATCTTCAAAATACCGCGAGTTGGTTAGGAACGAGATTTGTCTCGATTCTGCTGACGACAAAGTTGAAATGCCAGTCAGCGGCTCTGAAGCGGCCACTCCAGAGCACTCGTGAACAACACAGCCAAACCTCTCGACGAGCTCCGCGAGAGTCAGGCTTTTCATTTTTTGACCTTGTGGCGCTGATTGTAGAGGCTAACGATGTCGGATGTAATGTCTGAACCACGCGCAACGTAGAGAACCGCACCTGCACCTTTTTCGAAAACCAAGTCAAAATTATTTTTCTTGGCGTACTCTTCCACAAGTGAAGAAAGGTTTTGGAAGATTTTCTGTGTTTCCTGCATTTCCTTCTGGCGCACTTCCTGTTCGAGAGCCATCTGAGAACGCTGGAACGCCATCAACTTGCCTTGCAGCTCACGGGTTCTCGAAGCTTTATCTTCCTCTGTCAGAACTGAGCGCTTCGCATCGAAATCATCTTCCATTTTCTTGAGCTCGGACTGCTGAGTCAGGAGCTCTTTTTTGCGTGAATCGAGTTCTTTCTCAATTTTGGCTTTGGCCGCCTTGCCTTCTTCTGTTTGAAGAATGGCAACCTGGAAATCGATGAGAGCAACACGGGTTGCATTCACGCCCGGCTTGCCACCGGCGGGAGCAGCAAATGCGCTTTGCTGGTTTGCAGACAATGCAGTCGATGCCAGAAGGACACCCAGGCTCAGCGTTGAAATTTTGCGAAACAATGCGCTCACCAGCATGAAAACCTCCATAAATCCGGGTCACTCTATAAAAATCAACGGGTCAAGCTCGAGACATTATCATTACCCACGGAAAAGATGAACTCCTGCTCGCCGAGACGACCCTTCTCGAGCGGCCAAGCCCACTCAAAACGGAAGGGGGCAATCGGAGTCTGCCACCGCAGACCAAAACCCAAGTCATGCTTGAACTTTTCCATTGAAAGTGACTCGTTATCGTCGAGAACGGTACCCGATTCCCAGAAACTCACGAGCCTGAGGTTGGCCTCTGGAATGAGGGGAATAAAGTACTCACCCGCACCGTAAAGGCGACGATTGCCGCCCACAACAATACGATCGACCGATTGGGCAAAAGGGCCGTTGACCACTTCAATGCGTGGCCCAATGACCTTCTCTTCCTGATAATAGGCTTTCATGTTGTAGAGCGTTCCCAAATTGAGACGCTCCCAATAAGGAATCGGGCTGCCCTGAATTGGGTAAACCAAGGTCGGTTCCACGACAAACCGGAAATTGGTTTTGAAGTCTTCCCCAATGAACAGTGGCACATAATAGTTGACCGCAAGCTCTGCGAGGCCGAACTGGTTGGTACCCGCGAGCCCTTTGATTGCGACCGAGTTGGTCGCTGAAAGCGAAAAACCACTTGTGGGCATGAGGTAATTGTCGGTTTTATCGAAGCTGACTGATTGACTTAACTTCTCGGTTGTTCCCTGCTTGGTAAACAGCCGACCAATGGGGGTAACGTTGTTGCGGGTGACTCGCTCGAGTGAGTAACCACCACTGACGCGTAGATCCTCGATGATCTCACGTCCAACATTCAGACCACCACGCACAGTTTTTGAGAAACGCTCGGACTCAAATGCAATCGGGCGAGAGAGCTCATATTCGAAGCTGGCAAAGCCAGTCACACTCCAGGGGCCGTCGTTCCAGCTCGGCTCGGTGAGGTTAATATTGAGACTGTAACTTCCCGTAGGCGAATAATTCGCAGACAAACCTGCGTTCCAACCCTTACCAAGCAGGTTGGCTTCTGAATATGAGCCTTGTGCAAAGAAGTTGATTGAACGGGTGTCAGAGGATGGCGATGCACCAAAAGATGCACTCAGGGTTCCTGTGGATTTTTCTTTGACTTTAACCCTCAAATCCATGCGTTTGTTGCGCACATCGGGCTCGCGTGTGATCTGCACTTCCTGGAAATAACCGAGACGCTCAATGGCAGCCTTGCTCTTCTCCAAGCGAGTTGCATGAAAGAGCTCACCTTCGGCAACCTTGATGTTGCGGCGAATCACATTGTCTCTGGTTTTCGCATTGCCCTCAACAACAATGTTCCGGAAGTAAACCTTCTCGCCTTTTGTGATGGCGAACTCGATGTCGATTTTCTTTTCTTTTGAGTCGGCGCGGGTTTTTGGCAGTACATCGACGAAAGCGAAACCGTGATCTCCATAGAGGTCGGTGATCATCCGCATGTCATTTTGGAACTGAGATATACGGAACCACTTGCCTGTTTTCATGTTCAATTTTTCGAGAAGGTCAGCCTCGCTGTAAATTTTTTCGCCCTTCTCGTTGAGCAGGAGGTCACCTGTAATTGTGACCGAACCAACCCGAAACCGCTCACCCTCGTCAATATTGAAGCTCACATCAACCGTCTGCCGACCAGAATCGAGCCGCGATTGAGGAGATGAAACATTAGCTTCTGCATAACCGTTGTCCCGGTAGATATACGCAAGAAATTCTTTGTCGCGGTTTACGAATTCATCCTTGAAAGCACCGCTATTGGTGAGCCAAGAAGACCAGCGTTTCTCTCGCGTAGCCATGTTGCTTTTCAACTCTGTGTCGCCGAAAAACGCATTGCCGATAAAGTTAACGTGCGACACCCAAACAGGATTGTTCTCGGTGATCTGGTAGGTCAGCACCACCTCTTCCGTGTTAGCAACCTCTTCCACAGAGTAAGATGCACGCGCAAGATAATAGCCTTTTTCAACATAAAGCTGCTCAATGAGGCGCAGGTCTGAGGTGATTTTACGCTCATCAAGGATGGTGTACTTTTTCACCAACAGCTTTTCCGAGACGGTCGACGACGAAATAGCATCGAAACCAGTGAAGCGAATTTCTTTCACACTCGGTTTTTCATCGACAACAACCAACAGCGCAACTCCGTTGGGGCGAGTCTGGGCATCGACTCTGACGTCGCGGAAATAGCCGCTGTTAAAAATACTGCGGATATCGTCGCTGACTTCTTCAGGTGTGAGTTCTCCGCCGACCTTGGTCTCCATCAGACCAAGAACAGCTTCGGATTGCACTGCGCGATTGCCCTGAACTTTGATTTCAACAACCTTTGGCGCAGCTTCAGCTTCTGATGCCAATGCTCCATGGCGACGCAGCAGCAGAGCCGCAAAAAGAACTGTCATGCACGTCAGGACAAGTAAGGTGGGCCTGGTGCGCCAGAACCTTTTGGTCATAGATCGTTTACCCTTCTCTGAGATGGCACGCCGGGCGACTATTTCCCATCATCGAAAAATTTGCAAATTTACGGGGAGCTTATTGCAGCCGCAGAGTCAGCAACGATTCGCCCATCACGCATCTCAATGCGGCGTGGAAGGGTGTGTGCGAAGTCTTGATTGTGTGTGACGATCACCAAGGTGGTGTGCAAATCGCGATTCAATTCAGCAAATAGAGCATGGATGTTGGCCGCATTTCGGCTATCCAGATTGCCTGAGGGCTCGTCAGCCAGAAGTAGAACCGGTTCATTGATTAGGGCGCGCGCGATGGCAACCCGTTGCTGCTCGCCGCCGCTGAGTTGCCCGGGGTAGTGTGCGACCCTCTGGCCGAGACCAACACGCTCCAAAAGCGCTTGAGCCCTGCGATAAACTTGTGTCGCATTCTTCCCAGAAATTAGACCAGGCATCACAACATTCTCGAGTGCATTGAATTCAGGCAAAAGATTGTTGTGCTGAAAAACAAATCCGACGTGTTGATTGCGAAAATGACTGACCTGGTGATCGGTTCCTTGAAATGGATTCAGTCCGCCGACCCTCACATCACCCGATGTGGGCGAATCAAGTGCACCCACAATATGCAGCAAAGTGCTTTTACCTGATCCACTTTCACCCACAATCGCCACAGCCTCGCCCCGGCGAATGGTGAAGCTCACGCCACACAACGCCTCGAGGGAAAACTCACCCATATTGTAGACCTTGCGTAGATCGCGAATTTCCACGGCCAAATCAGCATGAGAGCCAACCCGACCGGACAGAGTCGCAGTGGGAGACTTTTCATTTTCGGAAGCGTTCAGCATTTTTTAAAAAACCTCTCAGACGAACAAATCAGGCAGCACGATCAGAAAGAGTCTCCACAGGATCGATCCGCATCACTTCAAGCGCGGGCCATATCGCTGCAACAACCGAAAGCAACAGACTCCCCAGACTCACGCTGATGACGTCACTCCACGAAACAAGCACAGGTAAACCGTGGCCAGGATAGGCATCCTCGATGATTGAGAGCGGAATTTTCGAGACAACCTGTAACAAAAGAAGGCCGAATCCAAGTCCCAACACAACCCCAACGAGGCCGATAATGCCACCCTTGAGAAGATACAGCAAACCAAGATCCACGCGCCGCAACCCGATAGAGCGCAGAATGGCCATTTCCCGAGCTTTGCGTCGAACTGCAAGAACCAGCGTAATTGTGATGCTGAAACAACCAACCAAAATGACCATGTAGAGAACAAAAGACATGCCCCAGCGTTCAAGTCGAAGTGCTTTGAGCAGTGCCTTATTGGATTCCGTCCAAGGTTTAGCGCGCAGCCCATCAGCTTTCAGAGCTTCATTGAGTTGGAGCGCGACAGTTTCCGCCTCCAGGGGCTCCCTCAAAGCCACTTGAATCCCAGACCACTCTCCGGGGGCATCCATGAATTTCTGAACCAGCTCGAGTCGAGCAAAAATCACTTTGGAATCGTGGGTCATAGAGCCTGTGTGAAAGGCACCAGCGACCACAACCGGTTGCTGAGTTGGAGCGAATCCTCCTAATCCTTCATCGGGCTGAGTGGAAATCAATGTGAGCCGATCGCCAACAGAGCTGTCGAGAACATTAAGAAGCTTTTCGCCTGCAAAAAGAGTTGGAAAGGTTCCACCCGCTTGGCTTTCGTCTTGCAGAGACGTTTCAGCCTCAGCATCTTCTGCAAGCTCCGAGAAACGCGAGTCTGAATTTAAAAAATAAGAATTAAATCGCATAACTTCTTCAGCGTTCTGGGTATCAACTCCCCAAAGCAATGCAGTCATGGGCTTACGGCTCGATTGAACAATCACGTCGCTCTTGATGAACGGAGAAACGGAGACAATTTGGTTTGAAAGTTGTGGCAATCGGCGCAGCAGCTCTGCTTGCGCTGGGATTCGACCAAATCCTTCGCGCACAACGACTTCAATGTGTGGCTCAACACCAAGAAGTCGCTTTTTGAGACCTTGAACGAATCCTCCCATCACACTCAGAACCACCGTGAATGCGCAAACACCCACAGCAATTCCCACAACGGGAAGCGCAACGCCAAACGCAGCTTGAGATTTCCTTTTTCGGGCAGTCCAAGAGGAAAACAGATACCTTTTCAGAAGAAAAAGTATCGCTGCCAGACCAGGACGTAGGGGGGTTGGATCATGAGCCACGATGTGAGGTCTCAATCAATTTTGATAGCCCCGCCACAAGCGCTATTGCTGAGGCAAAAATATCTGCGGGAGTAGCATCGTCGTACATATAAGCAGGAGCTGTCACGAGATGATTTTTCGCATCAATGCAGGCCTGACCCGGTTGGGTCGGCACATGTCGCGAACCCCAGAATTCCAGCGCAGCTACAGCGTCCCGGGCTGCGCCACTACCGAGAGTCAACTCAGCTTCTTTAATGCCCGCTTCTTTACAAAGGAGTGCAAGTACCATGGGTGCGATGCACAATGCCGCGCAAGGTTTGCGAGCGGTTACGAACGGCAAAAGTGAAGCGCGTACATCTGCTTCAAGATGAGCCTCTCGGCCTGCCACCGCATAATTGCAGAGATTCTTAACCACACCGAATCCGCCCGCAATGACGACCGCAGCGTAGCTTTGTGCACGGAGCTCCGAGAGCGGTTGAACGCGTCCGCGCGCAATACGAGCAGATTCCTCGAGCTGGTTGCGCATCGTCTGGTGAGGGGCGCCGGTCAAGTGATTGATGGTATCATGTGTGCTTCTATCTGGAGCAAAACATTGCACCTGAAAGCCCTGTTGGCTCAATGCAACAAGCAGCGAGACAGCCTCGGTGATCTCAGAACCATCCTTTGCTCCGCATCCTGCCAGAATGACGGCCACAGTGCCCGATTCGGGGTGGTGCGATGATTTCAGGGACATAGCGGCCTCCTGGAGCAACTTGTTGAGAGCCGATGAACAGCCCCGCCCGACTCGTGGAACACCCTTCCGCAAGCCGCGTCCACAAGTTATAGACTCTCAACGACCTGGTCTTCAAGGGGATGAATCATGCCATTCCGTTCGCTCACGCCGCTCCACAGGCAAACAGCCACGCGCAAAGAATCAGTGACTGCCCGTGGTGCATTGCTGTTTGGCACAACAGAAGAGCAGTTCCTCAACTGGCGCTGGCAAATGAAAAATCAGGTCACTTCAGCCGAAGAAGCACAACGGATCCTCAAACTCTCTGCGTCCGAGCAAGAGGCTTTTTCCACTCTGAAAGATCTCTTCGAGGCAGGCGTCACACCTTATTATCTGGCGCTCATGGATCTTGAAAACGAATTCTGCCCGGTGCGCCTACAAGCGCTCCCGCGTCTTGAGGAGACGGTCGACAGAATCGGCATTTCCGACCCGCTTCAAGAAGTCGGCAACTCACCTGTGAAAGAAGTCGTTCACGTTTACAAAGATCGAGTCGCATTCTGTGTGGCACAATTGTGTCCGGTTTATTGCCGGTACTGTTTCCGCAAACGAAGAGACGAAGAAGTTGGATTGCATTTTAATCCACGCATTGTTGATCAAGGTATTGATTACATCGCAAAGAACCCTTCGATACGCGATGTGCTTATCACCGGTGGTGATCCGCTCATTGCGCAAGATGGCACTCTCGAAAACCTGCTCTCGCGCCTGCGTGCTATTCCACATGTGGAAATTCTCCGCATTGGCACGCGCGTTCCAGTCACTCTGCCTTACCGGATTACTGAAGAGCTTGCAGACATGCTGGCACGCTATCATCCGCTCTGGATCAACACTCACTTTAACTGCCCTGAAGAACTCACACCCGAAGCATCAGCGGCAATAGACACCTTGCTGAGCCGCGGCATTCCCGTAGGCAACCAGAGTGTTCTGCTTGCGGGCATCAACGACACCGCGGAGCGCCTCAAAGCACTTTTTGAAGGTTTAGTACGGATGCGCGTGCGCCCGTACTACTTATATCAGGCACAAACCGTAGAAGGCACCGCACATATGCGTGTGCCCATCGAAAAAGGCCTCGACCTCATGCGTAGTCTCAGAGGCAACACAACGGGTTTTGCTATTCCACAATACGTGCTCGATACACCCAGTGGAAAGGTACCGCTTTCACCGAACCATTTGGTTGGGCGCGACGGAGACAGCGTCGTCATGACCGATCTGAAAAAGAATCAGTGGCGTGAGGTTAATCCGCTTGGTGATTACACCACTGGGCAACCACTTCCCGAACTTTGAGCTTGAATCGCACGCGCTGCCAACCCAAATGTCTTCATTTCTTCCAGACACTGCTTGCTTGCATCATTGAATAGGATTCAGTGGTCCCACCGGCTTGCCGGGGCGGTCGCGCATGGGGCGCTTGAAATGCTTCGTGTTGACGTATTTGTAGAACTCGCGCAGAAATGCGCGGTGATTTGTTTTCATGCCTGAGGCCTGCATTTCGCCCATCAAAAAAACGAGAATATTCATGCGTTCGATGAAATCCTGCTGGCGATCAACCATCAGTGTGTACTTTTGATTCAGGGTGAGTAACTGCCCAGAGGCTTGAAAGACACCCCAAGCAAAAAGCCAGTGCGCACGAGCCAAGTTTTCCCGCACCCGAGCTCGCAATGCTGCAATCTCATCGACTGAAATGTTGCTCTCAGGCGTGAACATGCGAGCATACAGTTTCCATTCTTCTGCCAGCGGTTGGTAGGTTGCAATGACCTCGGCATGCGCATTGATGAAATGAAACAAATCCGCGTGCACCACGCCGCGAGGCAGTGGCAAATCCATACGAGCAGGCTGCTGCAGGTTGGGGGCTGGCTTGGCTCGGACACCCCCGGGCAAGTCGATTGTTGGAGCAGGAGTCGGAGTTGCCGTGGGCGTTGCCGCTGCAACAGTGACTGCCGGAGTCGGCGCCTCGGTGGGCTCAGCCTTGGGCACTTCCTCGACCTTCAATATTCTTTCCAAAGTTTCTTTTTGTTCGTTTTTTCCGACGCTGGTGCATGTAACACAGACGGTCGAAACACAAAGCAAAGTCAGCGGGAGCCAGCCGCAGAATAAAGCTGCACTCATGGCGTTGGCATCCCAGCAGAGGCTGAGTGAGCAGCGTGGCTCAAGGCCATCGAGAACTGAAGACCCACACGTGAGCGGAGCTGCCAAGGCCATGCACCTTGAATACCAGCAAACATGTCCACCTTAAGCAGCGAATTCCAGTCGAAGCCAAGTGCAGTTTGCAACCCGATTCCAGGCAGACTCAACGCCGTGCGGCTATAAGTATCTGAGCGTGGAATCATGCTGACTGAAGATGTTGACTCAGCCTCAATGAAACGCACAGGAAGATAATAAAAGCTCCACGACCAGAGACCAACCCAATCGCTTTGAGTTTCATCGGCACGCTGGGTCAGGCTTGCTTGAATTCCAAGTTCGCCGGAAGAAAAACGCGCATATCCGCTCCCAGAGAAGGGAGGCTCATTGAGTTTTGCATACTGGCCGCCGTGATAAAAAACGGCCTTGGGGCCGAAGCCAAATTGCGCATTCAAAACGCGCCATTGCGGATGAGTCAGTTCAAAATTCAATCCGAACGATCCATCGGCGACGTTTCTTGTATCACGTGGTGATTTCACCGGATTCCAGCGCGCCAGGTCAACCCCGCACCAGAGCGTGTAAAATTTTTGCGATGTTTTCTTTTGCTCCTGAGCATCAGCAACAAATTTATCAGGAGTCCACCAAGAGGACGAGGCACCCGGAGCTGCAGGAGTACCGCTCCCCTGCGCAGGTTTGACCTGCGGGTTGAGCACCCCCGACTTTTCCAGGCGCTCCCGACGTTCGTCGTCGCTCTCGCGACGCCATTCTACGGCGGGTGGCGGCAATGAGTCCAAAGCCTGCGGCACGTTTCTCACCCTCCAGACCTTGAGATTAACCCAGCGCAAGGCCGTCGACCAGAATATGCACCTCGACAAAATTCAGACGTAGGGCTGCAAAAACCGTTTGGGAGTTTGCTTATGTCTGACGCACACTTGAAATGAAGGCAAGAGGCATGTGTGAGCATCATTCTTTCAAATGAAATTATCTCTGCAGAGATCAGCTTCGTAGCGACGGTCGTCATTGCTGTCAGCTGCTACATGCTGGTTGTTGCCTTCTTTTTCAGCCGTGAGGGGCAGCAGAAAAAAGAATCAGGTTCGAGTGATTCTGGAACGGGACACGAGAATCACTGGCACGATGGCACCCCTTTCGAACGCTCGTTCCCATTGTCTGGAGTCTTCAACTACGGCAGCATTTATCATCTTTCTGCATTCCGCTCCTACTGTCTGTTGAGCCGGCATTTGCCCTCACCCACGACACAGGCGACACCCAAACTTTGCGTTTCACGATCTCGTGAAGACACTGAAAAGCTGTTGCATCCTCTCATCAAAAAAATCGAGTCATGCCTGCGCCGATCTGAAATGAGGCCACGCCCCAGACTGAAGATTGAACGCAGTCAGATTCCGTATCCGCTGTATTCAGCAACCCGGGGCGATCAAGAACTGACCAGTTATGTTGTTGAATTTTTGGATGCCAGCATGGATTTGTCGCAGTCGTGCGACACTCACGTCTATTTCGCTTTGGATTGCCAGCCCGATGGAGTTCGGATTTCAGCAGTTTGGTCCAAGAATCAACTTATTTCAGATGCAACCGCACAAATCGAACTCATGACTGACATGCGCCTGACCTTTCATGGAGAGACAATCAGGTGGGAGTATCAATTGCTAGTTTGCCCCCAAACCGGAGCGGACTCCGAGCCCGGGGGCTCTGCTGTTCTACCGGAGAGTGCGTGAGCACCATGTAAGCCAGTTCACTTCTTTTTCTTTGATGTCTTTTGAATCTTTTTCTTCAAATTAGAATACTCGAGCGGATCCTGACCAAACGGTGCGTTAGGAGAATTGGTCGAGTAAATGCCTTTATCGTGTTTTGACGAAAGCCAGGGATAGTTCTCGCGCTCGTCGTAAATCACTCCATAGAGTTCATCCTGACCGACAGGACGGACGTTCGCATCCGGGTCTTCCTGTCGGCTCGAAACACAGGCCGGCACCAATCCGGCCAACAGCACGCCAAGCAAGATAAATCTTTTGCTCTTCATATCGTCTCTCCGTATCGGGCAGAACCACGAGGCATGCGGCTCCCTCGGAGGTAACAGCAAAAGTTCGGCCAACAGAAAAAAGCCAATCATCTTTGGGCTCATATCAGTGAGTTCAGAGGCTTTGTCGAAACTTTTGTCAGGCCTCGCCTGAACCTTGAACAATATTGACCTCAAGTTATCCAAGGAGGGCGTATCCCGGTTTTCAGTGGAGCCGCTCCCGTGCTCGGCCAAAGCCCTAATTTCTGCGAATTCCCTGATTTTATCTTTGCCTCAATTTCTGCACATGTAGTTTCGAACAGGGAAAAGAGGAGTTGAATCGCGGCTCATATGAAAGAAGAAAAAAAGCACCTCACAATCCAGGAGCTCGCCGGAATCGTCGGCGTATCGACCTCAGCGCTGCGCGCATGGGAGCGAAGATACTCTATTTTTTCTCCCGAACGGACAACCGGTGGGCATCGGCTTTACACACAGGAAGACCTCAAGCTTTTCTGGTTTGTCATGCATTTGCGTGGCAAGGGCAACGACCTCAAACAAATAGCCAACCAAGGTCGAGAAGACCTTCTAAAACAGGCCTCGGCGTTTTTTGACCTCAGTGCTCCACAAAAACATGAACCGAGTGTGGAACTGCTGGCTCAAGAAAAAAAACAACTCCCCGTTCCGTTCCACTCTATATTAGATGCATTGAAGAAAGATGACGTTGAGGCCGCGATTCGTGCACTTGAGCAGGTTTATGCGCTTTCGGACAGTGCATTGTCGTTTGCCGACAGCGCACTCGACCTCATGGTCGAAGTCGGAGAACACTGGCACCAGGGAGCCATCACGGTTGCGGCAGAGCACGCACTTACCGCACGTCTCAAGCATATGCTGCTCGGGCTCTTTTATCTGAACAATGGCGAGAGCGCATCTCCAGACAAGGCCCAACCTTTGGTGGTTTGTGCCACCCTGCCCCATGAGCTTCACGAACTCGGTCTTCTGAGAGTTGCTCTTTACCTCAAACATTGGGGCTTTAGAGTGACATATCTCGGAGCAAACACACCTATCGTCGATGTGGAAGAATACTGCATGCGCAGAAAGCCCACACTCGTCGTTGTGAGTTGCGCGTCGTCGCTCAACATTACTTCAATGATCCATTCACTCCAGAAACTTTCTGTTCTCGTTGCGCCACACAGTCCGGTCGTCGTGGGCGGCTCTGGCATCAAGGCTATAGAAAATCAGAAGCTAGATCTTAAAGGTCTGGTGTTTTTGAAAAATCTTTCGAACCTAGAGCAGATTGCTCACGAGTGTAAGCAGAATCAGAATCTTTCTGCGGAAGATTTACACAAGCACTTGGCACTCAAATTGGGTCAATGAACTCCGGCAATACCGTGCTGACCTGCATTCTCGTTTTGCCGAGTCTGATAATATCGGTTGAAGACAGGGGTCGACTCCCTGCGAGGCGCTCTTCATTCACAAAGGTTCCGTTCGCAGACATAAGATCTTCAACGCAAACGCGCCCATCTTCGCGCACATAAAACCGAGCGTGCTTTCGAGATGCCTCTTCATCTTCAGCAAGAAGAGGAACAACACCCGAACGACCTACAACGATTTCTTTCACTGGAACGCTGTAGTTCACCACACGGCCGTCACGTGCCTCGAGGGTCAGCTTTAAGTGAACATCCTCGAGGCACTGCTGCCACTCCTTGCGGATGAGCTCGGCAATGTTTTGAGAAAAACCGTCTCGTTCGCCTTGTGCGAGACTGCTGCACCAGTTTTCGAGCATCTTCATTGGATCGAGAAAATCCGATGCCATGGGCCAATCCACAATCCGAAACTCATTGCCACCCACCTTGAGCCGATCGCCAGTGCGGAGCTTGAGCCTATCGACCTTCTGCCCATTCACGAGCGTCCCATTGCGGCTCCCATGATCAACAACGAAGAGCTCCCCTGCAAGCATCTGGATCGTGCAGTGCTTCCCCGAAACCTCTGTATCCTCGAGCAAAAGCTGCCCCGAGGAGCGTCCCAGAGTAATCTCGTTGCTCAAAATTGGCAGTATTTCGCCTGGAAGTTGTCCCTCCATGACTTGCAAGGCAAAAGGCATCGGCTCGACCTCATGTGCTCCGGTATTGAAAGAACCTGAACAATTTATAGAATAAAACGAGTCGCACCGGTGCGCTTCAGTTATGTCAATGAACCAATGCTATCAGAGCACATCGGTACCAAACCCAGGAGCACACACGTGGAACACTCTTCCTCACTCTTCAGCCTTCTCGCTCTTTCGCTCGGAAACGCAGCACTTGTTGGGCTTGGTTTGGTTCCTGAGCCCGACACCGGCGCAACAGCAAAGAACCTCGAACTTGCAGCACAAAACATCGAGTTGTTGTCAATGCTCAAAGAGAAAACAAAAGGCAACCTGAGCCCTGAAGAACAGCACCTCCTCGATGGTCTCCTCTACGACCTCAGGCTCAAATACGTTGATGGTCAGAAAAAGCCGTGATAGATTCCTGGTCGAGAGAGAGTTTTACTAGCATCGGCCGCTTTTTCTGAAAGCTGGTCGATTTTTTGTTGAATGTTGAGATGAAGGGCATTCTCATGACGACGCCTATTCCAATCACTCCTTCGGGCTTTGAGAAAATCAAAGAAGAGCTCAAACGCCTGAAAACAGTCGACCGCCCCAGCATCATCGCAGAAATTGCAGATGCACGTGCTCTCGGCGACCTCTCAGAAAATGCCGAATACCACTCCGCACGCGAACGTCAGAGCTTTATTGAAGGCCGTATCATGGAGCTGGAAGACAAACTCTCCCGACTTCAAGTCATTCAAATTGAGCCAGGAACCCTCGACAAAGTTGTTTTCGGCTCATGTGTCCGACTGCGCGATGTCACGGAGAATGCCAAACCTGAAGAGAAAACCTACAAAATCGTCGGCGACCTCGAGGCCGACATCAAGATTAACGCGATCTCGCTCTCAAGCCCTCTTGCCGCATCACTCATCAACAAGCGAGTCGGAGAAATTGTTACGGTCAATTTGCCGCGCGGCGAAAAAGAGTACGAGATTATCAAAATCTTCGTTGAAGACACGACCAAACACTGAGCTTTACTCGGACGTGTTGTTCTACAAGCGCGTATGCTTGCTCGTCACGGGAGTCAATCGTCAGATTGGACTCCCGTGAGCGTTTCGGTAACCTGCCGTGTAATGCCAACAGCAACACACCAACCCTCATGACGCATGGACGGAAAGGCATTGCCTTCCCCTGCAACCGTAACCTTTTCGCCAATCAACATATCCGCCGACAAACGCCAACCTGCAATAAGGGAAAAGGCGTTACGCTTCTGCAATCGGAAGTCCAATTGCGCACTGAGGGCAATTTGGTCGAGCACGCCGCCCTCGTAGAGAGCTTTTGTCTCCTCAACACGCCACTGTGAATAGGGATACCAAGACACCCCGAGCTCTCCGAGTAATAGTAAGCGCGAATTCGCGCCAAGAGACTGCACAAATCCACCCAAAATAGTGGGCAGAACCACACCAAAATTCGGTTCGTAACCACGATTAGAAGTCCGGTCGAGAATGGCCTGAAGCCCTGTTCCGAGCACCATCCCGGTGCGTTGGAAAAGTTGAAAATGGAAACCATAAGAAACAAGTGCCAACAGATTGTAGCGTTCTGTCGTCAAAGGTTTCTCTAGCGAGGGGAGAACCAACGACCAACGCGATTGCTGTAATCCGAGAGCGGCAGTAAGATTGTGTCCTGGACGAAAGTATCCGCGATACTCTCCACCCGTTGATTGAGCAGAGGCAGGTGAAACCTTGAAAAATCCGAGTGCCGCGATCGACAACCAACGCCCCACAGCGACGCATGCCCTGGCTCTCGTGTTGAGCCAATGGCTGGGTCTTCGCCCGGGACATCTGACCACTTGGAGCATGAGAACGTTCCTCAGCTTTCTAGTTGTTGCGCTACCGCCCTACTTATTGGCTCTGCACTACCATTATTCGTCTGAAGGGATTCTCCTGTCGAGTGCCGTTGCGGGCTGCTTTGGCGCTCTTCTTTCGTGGCAGCTGATGCACAAGAAACTCAACCCAGGGGCTTTGAATGTACAGCTCAGTTTGCTGGCTTTGTGCTGCTCTGTTTACTTGGTGATGCCCATGCAGCTCAACGTGCTCTATGCACTGGTGGTCACCTCTGCATTTGCCATTTATGTGGCTCAACAGCGTCCTGGAACCCCTGTTGAAGGAGGGCGTTCAGAATTGCTTCTGGCACTCAGCCCACTTGCAGCACAAGGAATGGCCATGGCTCTGCAGAGAACCCTTTTACTTTGGGCTCTCCTCTCGCTTGTCGCCCATGCCTTATATAAACTCACACACATTCAATCACTGGCATTGATACCTTTTGTATCAATTGCAGTTTCATGCGCGGCGGTGCAGAATTCGTGGGTCGCTAAGGAGCAACAATGAAAACCTTCCCTGACGAACTCAAGAAAATTCAGGAATCACTCAATGACGTGGCTCGTATCGGTCGCCAGGAGGTCTTGCGCGGCGTCGATGTCGCCAAGCGACAGATCTCCAAAATGCAACATTTGAACCGTCGGAAGGAGCTCTTCGCAGAGCTCGGCCGCACTTTTTATGAGTGGCACGAAGACGGACTCCCAGAGCAGCTACGCACCCTCATCAGTGAAACCGAATTGAAGGAAATCATCGGTGAGATCCGAGAAGTCGATGAACAACTGAGTGAGCTTGACCAAAATACATGATCAACAACACCCGGCGCTCATTTTACTTCGCTTTGTCTCTGCTGCTTATGGCCATCGCATGTCTATTGTTCTTGAGAATTGTGATTGGCCCCTTTCTGCTGGCGCTGGTGCTGGCCTGGCTTTTTAATCCGACCATCGAGCGCCTTGATAATCGCGGTCTGCGCAGAACGTTTGTTGTTGGTTTGGTCATCGCTTTCATTATTGCAGCTCTGAGCATTGCCATATGGTACGTTATTCCACTTGTAGCTCATCAGCTGGAACAGGTGATCAAATCCCTACCGCGCGCCAAGCAGCATTTGGAACAGACCGTTCTGCCATCTCTCCAGAAGTCTTTGGCAAACCTCACGGGTTCATCTAGGCAACTCGATAAATTCCAATCGGTCCTCAATAACTACGAGCTGTCCACCGACCTCATTCTTCAGTCGCTTTCATTTTCGCGTATTGTTGACAATACCCGCATGGTTGCTGGCTGGGCGCTGGCTCTCGTTCTCGCTCCGGTTTTTGCATTCTTTCTCATGCGTGACTTTAGAAGGCTTCTGCAAAAAGCGGCCAACCTCATTCCGCCTGACCTACGTCACAATGTGCGCATTTTTGCATTGCAGGTTGATCGCACTTTGCGTGCAGTGGTGCGCGGACAACTGCTTGTCATTTCTCTTTTGTCGACCCTTTATGCGTCTGGATTTGCATTAGCTGGCCTACCCGGCGGAGTTGCGATTGGTGTGCTGACAGGAGTGGCACGCATCATTCCTTACATGGATATCGTTGTAGGCAGTACATTTTCATTCCTTATTATTCTTGCTAACAATTCCCCTACGCCAGTCATTATCGGCGTGCTCATCGCATTCGCGCTCATTCAACTTCTCGACGCAATCATTCTGACGCCAAAAATCATGGGTCAGTTCTCAGGTTTGCACCCATTCATGATCATCATTTCGGTTCTTTGCTTTGGTGATTGGTTCGGAGTTTACGGTGTCATTCTTGCCATCCCGCTCGCTGCTTTCGGACGCGTAGCTCTTCTGCACCTGCTTGATTCGTACAGAAATTCTGGCTTTTACAGAGGTTCATCAGTACAGCTATCTGAACGTGAAGTTGTCATGGAGTCGAAAGATTGAACACCCCTCAAGCATATTCCTGGAGTGCGGTTTTTCTCGCACACACGGAAAAATCCTGGGACAATCTATACAGATTCGCATTCAGTCTGGTACAGAATGCACCTGAGGCTGAAGACTTGGTTCAACAGACTCTCGTGAAGGCACTCAGCGGACTCCCAGCATTTTTCGCAACGAATTATCAAGTTGAAGAGCCTCGTCAGGCGCTCGAGCTTGTGCAGAGAGTCGATGCAACAAGCATCGAAAAGCACCTACTCAACTGGATGATGAAAATTACAAAAAACGCATTTATTGACGAACGCCAAAAATCTTCACGCCGGCTCAGCCACAAATCACTCGATGACTGGGATGAAGCGGACTTCAGGCAGGATTCGCACAGTAGCCCCGCCGAGGTCAGACTACTGAGCGAAAAGGGTACGAGTCTTGCCGAGCAGGAGGCCGAGTTCTTCAAGGAGGCTCTTGATGATGGCTGGGTAGAACGCTTTGAAAAGCTCAGTCCGAGGCAAAGAAGCATTATCTATCTGGCAGCCGAGGAGTACAGCTACAAGGAAATTGCCCAAATCCTTGATATTACAATAGGAACTGTAATGAGTACGCTCAGTCGAACGGTGGCTAAATTAAAAAAGTGATTAAAAATGCCGCTGATGGAATAAATCGCGGAGAACGACCGTAGTTCATTATGAGACCAGGGAAGCTCAAAGATATGAACCAAGACAACCACCATCAAAACCCCTCCGCGACCCGCTGGAAGAAGCAGGTGGTTGACCATTTTCAAAACCTGGCACCCAATACAGAAACCAAAAGTAAATGGCGCGATCGTATTCTCGCATCCAACGCGGAAACTTCTGCGTCCCTCGCTCCACCGCAAATCACTCTATTGCGAAAAACATCACCGCTTACGGCCTCGATTTTGAGTGCCGTGCTTGCCGCCTCGCTCACTTTCCTCATCGTCAAGCCACCTTCCGATGAACCGCTCGACCCTATCGCCGAGCTAGCGCAGCTTCCTGGTCCGAAGGTCTATCCTCCAGATTTCGATCTCGAGGGCGATTCCAAGGCCATGAACGACATCGTATTCGAGCTTTTTGCTGACAAAGACTTTTTTGTCTCAGACCTGCCTGCACAGGTGTTGGCAGAGTACCAACCCAGCGAGGGTCGGTTCTTCTCCTGGGATGGTGAGCCTGCAGTCAGTATCCAAATGAACCGCAACGCAAATCCACAGGCCAAGAAGATAAGCGAACCAGCCACGCTGCTTATTGTGAAGCTGTCTGAGAAATCGCAGCGAAAATTCCCGAAGGAAAAACTCACACGTAAGGTGGCCGGCAAATCGGGTAAAGTCAGAAAGGTCAAAGTTTGGCGCGAAGGCAACTTCGGCTACGCCATGGTTCAAGATTCGTTTGCTCTCAACGATACCCCTTAATTAGGCTCGTTTGTACTTGCTGAAATCTGCCAGCATGTGAATCTGCCCCAAAAGAGTTTTTCGGAAATCATCCAGACTCAAACTTTCATTTTCTGAATGCGCATTTGTGTAGGGATCCTCGACTCCAACGAGAATTGCAGGAATCCCTCCCAGCTCTTCGGAAAGCGGCTGCACAAAAGGAATACTCGCTCCACAGCCAATAAACTGCGTGGTTCGTCCGTATCCTTTCTCGAGCGAACGTGCAGCGATTTGGTAGGCAGGTTCATTGAGATCGTTGACACACCACCAGTTCACGGCAGCCTGCGGCACCAAATTCAACTTGAAGCCCGCAGGAGCATGTCGGCGCAGATGATTTTCCAGCGCTGCAAGAACTTTTTCCGGCTTCATGTCGGGCACGATTCGAATCGAAACACGAGCCCAAGCTCCGTCTTGAATGACATTGCTGACAAGTTTACGGCTCCCACTTTGAATCGCATTTACACTCAGAGCTGGTTCACGCCACAGAGCCGAAGCGAAATCGGCCTCTGAAACAACGAAGGGTAAATCGGGCAAAAGACCTGTTGCGCGGCGCGCAAGCTCCGCCATCCTGATGGATTCAAATGCTGTGCGCTCTTGCTGTGAGAGAGGGCGAACGTCGTCGTAGAGCCCGGGCACAGCAATGCGGCCGCGCGCATCGGTCAAGGTGGCCAAAAGCTTGCTCAAAGCCAGAACAGGATCGGGCAGAATGCCACCCCAAAGCCCTGAGTGAACTGGATGAGTGAGAGCCTCAAGTTCCACATCGAGCGCCACAAGCCCACGTAGCGCAGTGGTCACACTAGGAACCCCTGAATCGAGATTGGCACAGTCGGTGAGGATCATGGCATCCGCATTCAGAGTATGGCGATAGCGTCGCACAAATTCTGCAAGATGATGGCTACCAGTTTCCTCCTCACCTTCAATCAGAATTTTTACGTTGACTGGTAACTCACCAGACGTTTTCAAGAACGAAGCAATGGCTGCGACGTGCGCAAGAATTCCCGCCTTATCATCCGCAGAGCCGCGACCATACAAACGGCCTCCTGAAACGGTCGGTACAAACGGTGCTGATTTCCATTTTTCATCGCGCCCAGGCGGTTGAACATCGTGGTGTGCGTAAAGAAGCAAAGTGGGTGCATCGGGCTTTTGAATCCACTCAGCATATACGTATGGATGAACATCTCCGAAGGACAACAGTTCGACTTTGTCGAGACCAGCGCGGCGCAACGACTCTGCGGTAGCCTCGGCACTGAGCTTCATTGCACCCGGATCAAACCCATCCAAACTAACACTCGGAATTTTGACCAATGTTTCCAATTCGCCAAGCCAATTGCGCATATTCTTTTCGCAATATTCGAGCGCCTTTTCAGTGCTTTCAGATGGAGCTGTGACGTAAAGAGGCTCACCCTTTTCGTTAACGCAACCACACGATGGACCATGACGGTGCTGATCTTGCATTCTCGAAACTCCTGTCAGCGGAGAACTTCCCACGCTGCGTTAATCAACTGAATGGCGTCGGGTGCAATATTTTGATTGTGGTCTGGATGACACGCTTTAACCATCTCGAGGTAGCATTGTCGCTTTTCGTTGGCATCCATTCCAAGCTCAACACCCAATAATTGACGCGCCCACTCTTTGCTCCCCTGAGGCCAAAAAGACGCTCTCTGGCGACGCATCTCGAATTTATCGAGCGGATCAATTTCTGGCTGTGAAGAGCCAAACGAGGTCGTGACTGAGGCATCTTCGTTTTTTTCAGCCTTGAATTCCGAAACAGCATTGCGCAGGTTACGCAGAATCTCTTCACGCTTTTCGAGCCGTGCGCGCTTTTCCTCTTTTTCCTGCGATGACTTGCGGCGACTGCGCCAGACTCTGCTTTCTACCCCTGCAGTGGTCGAGTCAGAAGCGATTTCACTTTCGATTTCTTCCTCGGTGAAGAAAGCTCGGGAAGCGTGTGAAGACACATTTGTACTGCCGCGTTCGTGAAAAACGTCCGGTGAGGGAACAACTTCCTCATGCTTTTTCAAAAGTGCATCGATTGTGTCACGCAGTGCCCTGAGCGCTGAACGGCTGGACGGCTGAGCAAGATCATTCGCTGAAAGAGACATGACCATCTTAAGGCATTGAGCAATGGTTTCCGAACACGCCGGGGGAGGTGTTCGTCCCGAATGGTGGTGGTCATGTTCCATAGAAAAACCTCCGTTGCCTACTAGGTACCGCGGCAACGGAGGCCATGCAAGCTTAGCGCTTGGAGTCAGGCTTAATCCACTAAGCCAGCCTGACGTCCTGCACCTCTGAACTTGTTGAACAGCCTGAACTGCTGATCAGGGCGTTTGTATGTGCGGGAGTTTTTACCCTCCACATCGAAACCGTCATACGGGCTCAGCTCGACGGACTGCATTTCCATACCAGCGGTGCTGACCGTGAAACCCTGAGCTGCCGACTGTCCGCGCAAGGCATTGATGTCGGAGGCAATGAAGATTCCACCGGGGGCAACCATCCTGCCATTGCTCATCTTCGGACCGTAAAAG
Organism: Betaproteobacteria bacterium; assembly: GCA_016868315.1. Lineage (GTDB taxonomy): Bacteria > Bdellovibrionota_B > Oligoflexia > Silvanigrellales > Silvanigrellaceae > RFOM01. The sequence goes on along the minus strand of VGHE01000001.1, from coordinate 480,950 downwards.
GAGACCACTCCTACGTTGCGGCGCGAGGCGTCTTGGAGGTTCTGTGAAATAGCCAACCCCTCAGGGAAGCGGGAGTCGACGAACTTAAGCTCAAGCCCAACACCAACGTACTTCTTCTCGGAAGAAGTTCCGAGATAAAACTTGGTGCTGAAATTCTGATCTTTCTTGAGCTCAACGGAGTACAGATCCGTGCTCACGTAAGAAGGAAAACTCACACCGTTGGGCAAAGTGCGTGTCCGTCCGATTGCCAGAGCCGGGTCGACAAACGCAGAAAAGTCGATGTCGGTCGCAATTTGGAAACCGCGCTGGCCGACTGCGGGAATCAGGCGAACCCAGCCGATGTCGCGGATTGGAATCGCGACCTCCATATTGAGAGCGACTTCTGTCGAAAATTCAGTCACCAGCTGAGCCTTGCGCTCTTCCAGATTGAACGAGAAACTCTTCACAATCTGGCTTACCGAAGAACCGCACGCGACAGCGAGCACCCCGGTTAAAGTCAGGAGTGGAAAAACCCTCCGAAAAGAATGTAATGTGCTATGAGTCATGGCGTCTTTTCCTCTAATTGAGCCATTTCCACCGTTGGGAAACCATTTCCCAGCAGTTACACTGGGTATCGGCAACGATTGCCCGGGCATGAGCAGAAACTGCCCAGGAACTTGATTGAGAGGGTTTTTGACGTAATCAACCAACTAAAATCCCTTGTTTTAATTTTTTTTTGTTTTAATTCTTAAACGCGTCAAAAAGAGTTGAATGGGGACAAGAACATGGACAAAGACCCGCAACAAGCACTCATCGTGCTCGGCTACATGCAAAGTGCAGAAGCAGTTGTGCGCATTGCACTTGTTGCGTTCTTCAGTGCTGCAATGATTCTTGACGCAGCTGCAATTCAAGGACGCAATACGGAAAAGGCCTGGCCCGAATACTGCCGTCGTGCCGCCCGCAGTTTTTTTCTGTGCGGGCTGGTTCTGAGCGCAGCACACCTGACCCTACTTATCGCCTCGCCTGCCGGAACGGTTCTCCCCATCGCTTTGTCGGGGCTCGCCACACTCATTGCCATCGTCGCGGTTCTCCTTGAACGAGACAAACTTGAACTCAGACCACTCGGCTTTCTGACTGGTGCCATTGTGTGGGCTCTGAACGTCGCCGCACCTTTCCTCACGGAAAGCGCATCAGCTCAAATTCACACGCTACCAGGCTTATCGATTCTGCACATCACTACAGCCCTCACGGGCGAGGCGCTGTGTTTGGTCGCTTTCTCTGCATCGCTGCTGTACATCTGGGATTATCGACGCCTCAAATCACACGTCTTAGAGCAGCGCCGATTCATGCCGAGCCTGCAAACCCTTGACGCCATCGTTGGCCGCGTTTCACTCGTTGGCTTTCTCCTCATCAGTACAAGCCTGGCGACAGGCGTGATGCTGATCCTCGAAGCTCAAATGCGTGCACATCTTTCGCCACTCAAGGTTGTATGGGCGTTTGCGGTTTGGAGTTGGTATCTACTCGCGCTTGTTGGGCGGGGCTTCTGGGGCTGGACAGGCAAACGTGGCGCACATCTTTCCATTTGGGGGTCGGTACTGCTGGCACTTACTCTGTTCGGCACAATCTGGAACCTGTCTGGTCGCGGGCAATAAGGTGCAAAAACGAATGAACAGAAAACTACCTCGAGTACTTGTGTTGCATACCGGCGGAACATTCGCGATGGTTCTCGACCCACAGCAGCAGGCCGCCCGACAAGACAAAAACACTCTCGAAGAACTCCATTCTCAGATTCCCGAACTCAGCCGACTGGCCGATATTGAACTCGAGCTTGTCTCCAACATCGATTCCTCAGATGTCGACTCGCATTTATGGAGTCAGCTCGCCACAATCATTCACGACTCATGGGAAAAATTTGATGGTGTGGTGATCATTCACGGCACAGATACCATGGCGTACACGGCCACAGCCCTGTCGTTTTTCCTTGCCGGGCTGACCAAACCTGTTGTCCTGACAGGCTCGCAGCGTCCACTCTCCGAGCTACGCAACGATGCTCGCGCGAATATTATCGACGCTATTGAGCTCGCCACCATGGGCTATCCTGAAGTGATGGTTTGCTTCGACAGTGTTGTTTATCGTGGTTCGAGCGTCACCAAACGCAGTAGCGAAAACCTTCATGCTTTCGCTTCGCAGCACATGCCTCCCTTGGGACATTTCGGCGTCCATTTTAGTGTCAGCCAAAATCTGATTAAGGCACCTATTGCGGCAGCACGACGTCATCGCCCGTCGGTCGACACACGCGTCTGCGAAAATGTTTTCGTTCTTGATGTGGTTCCCTCCGCACCATTGTCTCCCGAGTTGAAGAATGTTCTTCTTAAAAACTACCGGGGCATCCTCGTGCGGGGCTTTGGAGTGGGTAATCTGCCGCTCAAAAATCCTTGCTGGCTCAACCTTGCTGAAGCAGCCTCACAAAAGCAAATTCCCCTTGTGATTGGATCGCAATGCCAAACCGGAAGCATTGATTTGCAAAGCTACGAAAATGGTCGAGCATTTGCACGACACGGCGCGATCTCGGGTCACAACATGAGCCTTGAATGCATGATTCTTAAGCTCATGGTGATGCTAGGAAGAGGCATTGCATTTGAAAACCGGCATGAATTCTTTGCAACGCCCTTAGCATCGGAATTCCATGAGGTTTCTGTTCGATGACAAAGAACAACTCACCTGAAAAATCCACTTCAGGCAACACCTCGATGATCTACTGTGGTGCTCACTACACCCGTTGTCCGGTCGAAGTCAGAGAACTCTGGGCGCAGGGCTATGCCTTGCCACAGGGGCCAGCCGCGCTGAAAGAAATCATCGCAGCCACGATGAACACAGAGACTTTTGAAGTCGTTGTCATCTCGACTTGCAATCGTTTTGATCTGTGTTTGTTCGGCGACCTTGCTCCGTCGAAAATCGAAACTATTTTTTCCTCCTACGCAGAGTGGACTCTCAAGAACCGCACAAGCCCGAACGCTGACTCCCCGCGCAGCAAATCTATTTCCGGAAACGTATCCTCGTGGCTGCGCTGGCAAACTGGCGATCAAGCCCTTCATCAGCTTTTCCGAGTTGCGGCGAGCCTTGATTCGCTCGTCATTGGTGAGCCCCATATTCTTGGGCAGCTCAAAGACGCCTATCAATCTGCTGTGAGCCGTGGGCTGTGTACACAGGAGGCAAACGCTGCCTTTAATCGAACATTCCAGGTTGCCAAACGCATTCGCACCGAAACAGATCTCGGAAAAAATGCAATCAGCATTGGCCATGCTGCTGTTGAAATCATTCAGCGTGTCTTTGAAGATCTGAGCCGCCAGAATTGTTTGCTCCTGGGGGCAGGAGAAATGGCACGCATCACCGCACAACATCTTCGAGCCTGCGGTGCAACTCAAATCACTTTCGCCAACCGAACGTTGGCAAACGCACGCAAGCTTTGTGAACAAGTACCCGATTCAAACGCCATTCATTTGGATGATGGCCTCAAGCAACTCAAAGAATACGATGTTATTATCGCTGCAACAGCTGCGCAGGAGTTTGTCTTGAGACCGGAACACGGCGATGTTCTGACACGCCGACGCTCGGGATTGCCAGCAGTCATTGTGGATATCAGCGTGCCACGCAACGTTGACCCAGCACTCGGACAACTGAAAAACATATTCGTCTTTGACATCGATGATCTCGATAAAGTGATGGAATCGAGCCGCGTGGCGAGGAAGGCTGCTGCTGCGGCAGCCGAAAAAATCATCGTCGATGAACTCGCCGAATTCACCTCACAACGCCGACAACGCGAGAACTTGGTGAATATCGGTAAATTCCATGCCTGGGTGCGTCAGATCGTGATTCTGGAAGTCAACAAGAGCCTGAAGGCGTCTCCTCAACTGGATGAAAAGCAGATTGGCATTACCGCCGATGCCGTTGCAAAAAAGCTTGTCTCACATCCAGCTTTCCTCGCACGAGCAGATTTACGGATAGAACATGACGCCAATTCGGTCGGTGACGTGCTGCAGCTGTTGTTCAAGCTTTCCCAAGAAGAAAAGGACTGAAAATGACCTCTGCACGGATTGTCCGCATTGCAACTCGAAAAAGTGCGCTCGCCCTGTGGCAGGCAAACACCGTAAAGAGTTTGCTTGAAGGACAGGGAATCCAGGTCGAGTTGAACCTGGTGGTGACCTCGGGCGACAAAATGCAGCGCGGTGCTCTTGCAGAAGTCTCGCTTGACGATCCGAATTTGCCTGCTCACTTAAAAACGGGCAAAGGCCTGTTTGTTAAGGAAGTGCAAGAAGAAATTCTTGCAGGCAGAGCAGATCTGGCCGTGCACAGCATGAAAGACCTCCCTGTGGAAACCACGCAGGGTCTGCATGTTGCTGCTGTTTTGCCACGTGCAAATCCTGCAGACGTAATGATTTTTTCGCCAGATTTACTCAGGATTCTGAAGGATATTCTTGGTGCAAATCCTCTGCAAAAAACAACACTAGAAGTTTTCCAAGCACTCAAATCACTTGATTGGACTGGTTTAAAACCTGTGGGCACGACCAGCGCTCGCCGCCAAGGTTTTTTGCGCGATGCCTTCGCGGGAGCGGAGCTTGACCTGAGAGTGCTGCGAGGCAATGTCGACACACGCCTCGGGCGCGCAGAGGCGAATGAGTTTTCGTTCATCATGCTCGCGCGTGCAGGAATCGACAGGCTCAACCTCTACCACACTGAGTCCATGCTGACCTTACCCGCTCAACTTTCCACACCGGCTCCAGCGCAAGGCATTGTGGCAATTGAATGCCGCGACAACGATGCTCAATTGAAACAAGCACTGAGTGTCTTGAATCACCCACACTCATCGCTTTCAGCAGCATTTGAACGCACAGTTTTATGGCTCACAGGTGGAAACTGCCACACAGCTCTTGCGGTTCATCTTGAGGATCGCAACCTCACCTCCTGGGCCGAGGCTCGGGGGCTCCGCAGCTCCTTGCAAATGACACTCGAACTCAAGGCATTTGAAGATTGGCAAACCAAAGCCCGCACCTCTAATCACGCTCAGCTCTTTGACGATCTACGGCGCAGCTCTTTGGCCAGAAGTCTGCACACTCAACTTTTGAATTCAGGATATGATAAGCTCATGACGTTGCGCACCCCTGATTCGAGTGAATGACCCAGAGTTTGTGCGCAGGATGATTCTCCAGGAGAGAGCACAAATGCTAGCTATCCGCTGTGGCGTGGCACTTGAAGACTCCCACCCACCCCCTCATCATGAATGGTCAGTGCTGCGCGCAAAGGCTAATTCTCACCTTAACGCGGATGCCATGTCCGCCGCCCTCCAGAACAAAGGCGAGCTGCACGTCTTTACAAGCACCACAGCCCTTCACTTCTTCAACCTGCTTTGGCGAAACCGCGTCAAAGCGCATGACACCGATGCTGTCAAATACTCCGCCATGGCCGTGGGAGTGGGAGCTGTAACCGACTCCGCAGTCCAGACCTTGCAAAATCTCTCTGCCACCATCGAATGGTCATTTCCTGACCTCACCGAGAAATCGGCTCGCTTAAATGGGCTGCAGTGGACGCTCGAGCAGCTCGAGCGCATCAAGCTCATTCCCAGCATGACGCTGAATTTGTGGACCAAAACCAACTCCACGTCGGCACGAATACTGAACGAGTTTCGTGCAGCTCGAAATTGGTCGCAGTGGAAGTTCCAGGTGCACGCAATCTATACTTTGACCCTTCATGATGCGTCGCTCCCACAGGAAATTGCTGATGCACTCCGAGGTGATTTTCCTGTGTGCTTTGGGGTGAAGTCAGCAGAGATTCTGGATGCCACTGTTGCGCTTCTCATGAGGCATGTGGGCGTCACATCAAGTGTTGATCTACCATCGAGAATCCGTTTTTGTGCTTGGGAGAAAAGTGCACTGCAGCGCGCTCAAGAGCTTTTTCTGCAACCGCGTCTGCAGCCCTTCAATGAGTTTGAAAAACTGGTTTCTGCCAGCGAATCAGACTCATGAGACACAGAGGTTACACTCCATGGTGAACATCAATTTTTGGAATCGCATGAAAAAGAGCGGATATGGCGCAAACATCGCCAGTGTGCTGGCTCTCGCTTGGATTGCAAAAGTTCCCACGCACGCCAATGCCATGGACTGGCAACTCCGCTCTTCCACATACATGGGTGCGGAGGGTGGATGGCTCTCGGGCTCAAAAGTACCGCTCAACTCAAAAAGCCAGACCGACTACGACACTGCAGCCGACAAACTTTCACCCGCCGATGCCGCAAAAACCATAAAGACCTTGAAGCTTCAGGGCGGCGAAGGTGTGTTCTCTGGAAACACTATTTTAGGCTACGAGGGATTCAGCGACGAATTAAACTGGCAGGCAAACATCGACGCCACCGCCGCAGTTGTTGCGGGCAACTCGACGGGCACGTTTTACGCACCTCCGGGCGATCCCATCTTTCCCACCTACGCGCGGGGCGGCCGCAGCTCAGGCTGGAATGCGGGAATCAGTTCCGGACTGCACTGGATTCCTTTCAGCAGCTTCTCCACCCATTTTCGCGCATCATACACTTTGGGTGCAAACTCATTCCGCGAAAACTTTTCACGACTGCATCTCGCACCTGCTGTCCAGCTGAAGGTAGCGCGGTTTGTTGTGCAACCTCTTTTCTCTTGGCAACGGATTCTCTCGGCCGAGGCTCTACCTGCAGCAGACATCCGTGCTTGGTCGCTCGACATCGAATGGCTTGGAAGCAGAAATTTTCGCTTCCAGAACCCGTCTGGTTTCCCCCTCATACGCAGCTGGAACTCCCTCGCTTTGGGATCTTCGCTGGTGGTGCAGGCGCTTGAGAACGAAGGTTCGTTTCTCGAATTCAATCTCACCCCACGCATTATATTTTCCCCAGGCTTGATGCTCATTTCTCATTTCCGGAATGTGAGTGGTCATGGCCAGTCGTATATTTCCCCTTCTCTTGCAGCGAAGATTGCAGCTCTCGGACGAAAGTCGAACGAGTGGACACCTGGGGAGATCTCGGCGGAGTACTCGACAAGCACCATTGAATGGAAAAACACGCTTGCCTGGCGAGTTCAGACCAATATGAATCTGTCTGCATCGCTCCTGTACACGAGTGAGAGTTCTGCCTTCACTCCAAGTGTGCTCTCATCAACACGCTACAGCGCACTCATCGACTCCGCGCGCGAGTCTACCTTTCGATATTTTTTGGGTGCGGAATTTCTCCTCTGATCGTTTTTCATGGTATGCTTCAGCAAACTCACGAGGCAGAAAATCATGAAACATTCAGAGCTTCTCTGGATCCAAAACATGGCACGTTTAGCATGTGGCAAAACGGCTCCTGGAAATCAGCCCACTGAAATCCTCACGCAGTCGTTCAATCTGTTTTTGGAGGAATTGACCTCCACCCTGCATGCCCACGTGACCTATTTCAACGATCTCGTGATTCAAGAGAGACCAGAGCTCGCTGTGCGTATCTTCAAGCTTGGTATTCCGCGCTCCGGCATCATGCTTTTGCGTGGCAAGGAAAAATTGGTTGTACAGAATGACGGTTTCCGCCTGCGTGTGCGCATCGTTCAGATTCAGGCCTACCAAGAGCAGAGTGTCGATGCCTTCGATGTGGATGCTTTCATCAACCCTGAAGGCTCGGTGAGTTGGGTCACCTCGCACGACAAGCAGCGGGTAAACCCATTGCTCCTGGTGCAGGAGTACTTGGGACGTTTTATGACCTTCGGAGCCCAGGCGTTTGCCCGAAATCGTGCGCAACCCGTGCGCCACGGCTCGAATTTGGCTCAAGAGTCAACAGCCATCGCGCCTTGAGTTGTTGAATTCACACTCCACTCTGATATGGTCCGGGGGTGAAAAACAGACCCCCGGATTTTTATTTGGAGCGGAGCATGGAAAAAGTTGCTGCCAAACCCAACGGAATTTCTCTAGCAAAAGGAAAACTCCAACTGTCCAGAGAAGAGATCATTGCCGATTACCGTGTTGGCTACCGAAGCCGATTGGCAAGTCTGGCGGGGCGCAAGGAAGTGCTCACGGGCAAGGCAAAGTTTGGAATCTTTGGCGACGGCAAAGAGGTTCCGCAACTGGCCATGGCCAAAGTATTTCGCGAAGGTGACATCCGCAGCGGTTACTACCGCGACCAAACTTTCATGATGGCGGCAGGCCTGCTTTCAGTCCGCGAATTCTTCTCTCAGCTGTACGCCGACACCGTGGTTGAAAACGAACCCGCATCGGCCGGCCGGCAGATGAACTGCCACTTCGCCACCCGGATGCTAGATGCCCAAGGCAACTGGCTGCCTGTTGTGGAAAAGAAACAGTCGTCGTCCGACATTTCACCGACCGCCGGACAAATGTCCCGCCTGCTCGGTTTGGCCTATGCCTCAAAGCTTTACCGCAACGAACCAGCTCTTTCATCGGCTGGGGGCGGATTCTCGCGCCAAGGAAACGAGGTGGCCTTCGGTACAATCGGGGACGCGAGCACAAGCGAAGGTATTTTCTGGGAAACTCTCAATGCCACAGGGGTACTCCAGGTTCCTCTGGTCATGTCCGTCTGGGATGACGGCTATGGCATCTCGGTTCCGCGTGACCACCAAACTATCAAAAGCTCCATTTCCGAAGCACTCGCAGGCTTCCAATCGCGCGGCTCCGCCAAGGGCTTCGATCTGCACGTGGTCGCTGGCTGGGATTATCCGAAACTCGTAGAGGCGTATCACCTCGGTGTCGAAAAAACGCGCCGCGAGCATACGCCAGCCTTGTTTCACATTGTTGAACTGACCCAGCCGCAAGGTCACTCCACCAGCGGTAGTCACGAACGCTACAAAACCAAAGAGCGTCTTGCCTGGGAAGAAGATCATGACTGCTTGAAGCGCATGCGCCGCTGGATGATTGAACAGCGCCTTGTAACCGACCCCGAACTCGATTCAATGGAAAACGAAGATCGTGCGTTCGTTGAACAGGCGCGCAAAGAGGCTTGGGAAATGTACCTCGCGCCGATGCGCGAAGAAAAACAACAAGCACAGAATCTGCTGGATGCGGCCGCTTCTGCGTCACTTAAGGCCTCGGCACAAGTCGCAACCTGCGCCGACGATCTGCGCAATGCTGTAACACTGAACCGTAAACTGATTCATGCGAATATACGCAAGGCTCTGTTGGCTCTGCGCGGTGAAACGCACCCTGCGGCGCAAGAACTGCGCGCTTTCTCCGAAAAATATTTCGAGACCAACAGGCGCCGCTATGGCTCACACCTCTATAGCGAGTCCTCTGAAACACCGATGAAGTCGGCCTCTGTTGCACCGACCTATTCTGAAAGTTCAGAGGTGGTTGATGGTCGAGTGGTTCTGCTCAAACTCTTCGATCATTTCTTCAAAACCAACCCACGCTTCTTTGCTCTTGGCGAAGACGTCGGCAAGCTGGGTGATGTGAACCTGGTTTTCGAAGGATTGAACGCGAAATATGGCGATCTTCGGGTCACCGACACAGGAATCCGGGAAGCAACAATTTTAGGTCAAGGTATCGGCTGCGCACTGCGTGGCTTGCGTCCACTCGTGGATATACAATATCTCGATTACCTACTTTACGCGTTGCAAATCATGTCCGACGACCTTGCAACGCTCCACTTCCGCACCGCTGGTGGCCAGAAGGCTCCGGTCATTATCCGCACCAAAGGTCATCGCCTCGAAGGTATCTGGCACACAGGCTCTCCAATCGGCATGATCTTGCATGCGCTGCGGGGTATGTATGTTTGTGTCCCGCGCAACATGACACAGGCTGCAGGCCTCTACAACACCCTTTTTGCGGGTGACAATCCGGCACTCGTTATTGAAGTACTCAACGGCTATCGGTTGAAAGAGAAAATACCCGACAACCTAACTGAGTTCCGTGTACCGCTCGGAGTTCCTGAGGTTGTTCAACCCGGCAACGACATCACCATCGTGACCTATGGCGCATGCGTGCGTGTCGCACAAGAGGCTGCAACGGAGCTCGCTCAACTCGGAGTTTCAACCGAGATTATCGACGTTCAAACTCTTTTGCCCTTCGACACTCAGGGTTTAATATTGAAATCATTACAAAAAACAAATATGGTGCTATTTCTGGATGAAGACGTGCCAGGTGGTGCATCGGCCTATATGTTGCAGCAGGTGTTGGAAGTGCAGAGAGGATATGAACATCTCGATGCTCCTCCAAGAACATTGTGTGCTCTGGAGAGCCGATCTCCATATGCGTCGGACGGCGACTACTACTGCAAACCAAGCACTGAAGATGTTGTTGAACAAGTCCTTTCCATGATGCGCGAACGTTTCGGGGAAAAATTCCCGAGCTAATTTGAACTAGAGGGAATCTCCATGTCATTCCGAATACGCACCACATGTCTGGCTGCGCTCGCTTTTGCGTTGTGGTCGGTTCGTGCACATTCAGACGAGACGCTTCCTTCAGCAAGCTCTCTCTCAATGGAGCAACGCGGCAGCATTCAGGTGCGCGTCGATCGAACGCGCAACATTCAGGGTCAGGTTTGCGTGAGTCTCTTCTCGACCCCTCAAGGCTTCCCGGCTGAAGCGCGCACAGCAACCTCAACCCTCTGTATCAAGGCTGCAGAGCTGAAAACTTCGAGCTTTGCATTCAACGATCTTCCCTGGGGCACCTACGCCGTTGCGCTGTTCCACGATGAAAACTTCGATAAAAAATTAAACTTCGGGATCTTCGGAATTCCTGCTGAGGGTTTTGGTTTCTCAAACAACCCAGGTCTTCGGATTGGTGCTCCTGCATTTCAGGAGTGCGCATTTTCTCTCGGCGAAGAAGAGCAAAATGTTGTTATCGATTTAAGATATCTGCTTTAAGATCTCGAATCAAAAAGTTCGTCAGCATGATGCATTCCCAGCCCATTGAGCGCTCCCAGGGGTTGTCTTGCTGATTGCGCTCGAAACTCCATTCTACCCGCATGGCCGGCGCTGTGCGTGGGCACCATTGGAGCGTTTGCCGAATCACTCGCCCCGTCGCTCCCTCATGAAGATACGCAAAAAAGGGATTATCGGGCTGCCTTGAAACAAGCGCCAGTGCAAGCGAATCCAATGTGGCTCCCGTTTGCTTCATGCCGCGTCGAACGAGATAATTCACACCGGCGAGATGCAATTCGAAACCAGGCGGAGAGAATTGTGATTGCAAGAGAGCCATGAGCGTGTCGCTCACCACTGCGGTGCGCATCGGTTGATTTAGGGGCAAGCCCAGATACTCCCACACCTCTCGGAACAAAAGCCAAAACCCTGGTGTGAACTCACAGCGATTGTCGCTGCTCTCTCGGCACAAGCGCTGACCGTTGGCTTCAATCCATGACATCCAACGCCGTGCGAGCTCGACGTCGCGGGTTGCCACGAGATACGCAAGAACACCCATGGCCATGTCACGCGAAAAGCTATTCACTGCATCCGATGCCACCCGAAATTCGGCTCTCCACATGCGCCCATCGCTCCCTTGTGAGCGCCGCACTGCCTCACAGCTTAGCTCCTCCCCGGATAGGCAGAGCAACCCGTTGAAAAGAGTAGCATCACCAATGTCACAGTTCTGCTTTGAGGCGCTGACCCCGCACCGCGGCGCCCAAAAGCGAATATCCTCCCTCATTTCAAAGATATTAAGAATTTCATGAGCTTCGGGGCGACTCACTTGCCCTTGCTGGAGAGCCTGCGCCGACAACGTGGCATTCTTACAGGACGACGTCCCGAAAAAAGCCAGTGCCAAGGGCAAGATGCGAGTGGAAAATCTCATTCTTCCTCTCCCCCCCTTTAAGCTGGTTCGGAATACCAAGCTCAAAACTCAAGAGACTGCATTCACTTGCCTTCCTCGACTACGGTTGTTACGGATCTTGGGTGGGTCGATAGGGGGTCTTGTGAATAAAGAGCAGGTTAAAGCGAGAATACTTGAGGGAATTCCTGACGCAGAAATCGTGGTGAATGAGTTCAGTGGTGGCAACGATCACTATGCTGTGCTTGTGGTTTCGCCGGTGTTTGCGGGCAAGAAACTGCTTGCGCGGCACCGCCTTGTTCTCGATCTGTTTCAAGCCGAAATCGCGACAGGCGAAGTTCATGCACTCACCATGAAAACCCACACACCCGACGAATGGGCGGTGGAAAAACCAAAGCAAATGATGTTCACTTGAAGGTCTTCAGGAGAAAAATATGAACGCAAATTGGAAAGATAAAATTGAAACGGACGTGAAGAACAACAAGGTTGTGGTGTACATGCGCGGCACGCCGAACCAACCGCGCTGCGGCTTCTCAGCACGCGTCGTGCGCGTGTTCAATGAATTGAATGTGCCATTCAAAACAGAGGACATGGATTCCGATCCTGATCTGTGGAAAACGCTTTCGGCCATGAACAATTGGCCGACCTCGCCACAAATCTACATCAATGGTGAATTTGTTGGTGGCTGCGACATTGTCACTGAAATGTACCGTTCGGGCGATTTGCAAAAGGAACTCGGGCTCACTTGAACCTTCTATGCTCAAAGTTAAGCGCCGCTGTGGAAGAAACCCACAGCGGCGCTTTTTTCATGCGCTTTTAGGAAACGTTCGAGCCGAGCGAGCCTCAGTCGACCTTGCAGATGGTGTAATCGAGCGTAACCCCGCCGACCGACCAAGGATATTTCTGAATGTTGTTGGCCTCCAGAGAACAACGATGGATCTTATCGATCAAGGCATGATCGAGCTTGCCTTTGATTGGTTTTTCCTTCTGATCAATCAACCAAAGAAAGTCAGGTCCTGCACCACTCCGCCCCGCAGCTAATGAAGAGTCCTTCGCATTTTCAGTTGTCGGAATGAGCCCCCATTCACCACCAATGAGATTCTGTTTGGCATCGAGCTCGAGCGTGTAGACAACCGTATCGACATCGGTTGCTTCATCTGGAGCACGATAGGTTAAGCGAGGACCATTCTCGACACCATAGTGCAACTTAACTTTCATTTGAACCAGAAATGCAGTGCCCTTTGCGCGGAAATCGCGGAATAGATCATCAACTTCTGCGACTGCCACGGGTTCCCCGGGAACACTCAGAGTTCCATCTTTGTCATTCTTTTTGATAGGAAGCGTCGCAATTTCGAACTTGTGCACCGGTTGATTCCAAACCTGCGCGGTTCGAGTGCGGTCCATCACGAAACCGATTTTCTTGTCTGCAATGAATCCCTTCAGTGCCATGTGTAAGGTCATCGGATTTGTGTCGCGGCAAGAGAGTGAAATGTTCAAGATACCACGCTGACTACCTGAGTAATCACGAGCACGGATTTTGGAAAGATTTTTTGAGAACGTATCGAGATCCGGATAAATAGCAACCTGAACCGAGTCTTCAGTTCCGCCGCCTGTCCACACAGCAACACGCGGATTATCGTCATTCACCTTGCTTCCAATGACGGATAACCCTCGCTGGCTTTGCCCAGTTGCAATGTAGACAATCTCTCCCTTGTCTGTTTGCGTGCATGACTTTTTGTTCTCACCAAGACACAGTTTACCATCTGCTACGCGACCCAATCGGTCTTTGACAAGCTTGTCGCTATCACAGCGCAAACTGGCGAATTTTGCTGGAGGTGATTGGTCAGAGTAAACTTTTGTCAGCAGGCCGCGAATATCTCCCTCAGTGAAGAAGATTTCCTTTCCAGCACGCTGCACAAGCACACCATGTTTAGGGGTTGCCTCATTGAGAGCCGCAACCGCCCAACCATGACAATGTCCCATCCACTCCCATGGCTCATCGTAGGAACTGCTGTAGTTGAGATAATTCTCCCAGCTCGTAGAGATCATATTGAGTGAGTCGGACATCTTTCCCGCAACGGCAAGGCCAGATTTTTGCCAGGTCTTGAGTTCCTTGTCGTAGACTTCCTTGGCCTCAGATTTTTTCTTGTTGAAGTCTTTTGCTTGTGTTTCGAGGTTGTCCAAAGCGGTTTGTTTTGCTTTGATGCCAGCAATATTATTCACCACCGCATTTTGAAGAACCGAAATCTGCTGAAGCACTTCCTCGCGGTTAACCCTATTTCGCAAAGCTGGATCTTTCAGGAAGCCTTTGAGTTTTAGGCCGCTTGCATTGTCGTCGCGCACCTTCGAAACCAGAGCATTTATTTCCCGCGACAACTGGTCAATTTGCAGCTTCATCTGCTGCTGTTGTTTGGCGATGGCCTCAAGACGATCGCGTGACTCCTTGAGGCCGGGTGCACTGAGAAATTGTTTTTCGTTCGCCTCGAGCTCTGCCAAGAGGGAAGCATTCACGCTTGCATCGCCAAGCTTGATGAGCTCATATTTTTCGGCTGGCGAGAGCAAATTCAAACGAGCCTTGTCGCCCTGATTCCAAGCTTCAAGCATCTGCGACACTTGCCGCCAAGGAGTTTCAGGGTTCTTTGGCAAAGCTGTGGCTCCTCCTTCAGGAACAGCCCAGCGCACAGCCATACCTTTTTGAAACAAAGGCCAATAGGTATCTGTCCAAGGAACGCTGCGTTCTGCCGCCTTGAGATCCTTCAATTCGCTCCAGGGCATTGTTGCGGGCAAACCCAAGCGCTCCGGGCGATCTGCATTTCCTGGGGCTTCGTAAACGCCCGAATTGTAGGAGCGTGGCTTACATCCTGAGAAGGCCACCACGGCCAACAGACCCGAGAGAATGCCCAATTGTCTTCGCTGATTTTTTTGTGGAGCTTGCATTTAAAGAATCCTTCCTCGTGTGAAGTAAAAGCGCGTTTTGTATGTCGGAGGATCTGGTTGCCAAGAAAACTAGAACGTCAAAACCATGACAGTCCTGTAAATACTTTCCCAGGAGCGCCGATGCGCACGGTCGAAGGAGTGGACTGTGAAAGAACGGCTCAAGGCATATTACAAGCTGAATAAGGCTGCTATCGACCGCGAAGGTCGGTTCTGGCTCGTATTGAGCGTCTGGATTGCCTTCTTCGTCATGATGAATCGCTCAGATTGGAGCGAAGCCGACGAACGCAATCAGCTGAACGCTTTCTCGAGTCTCACGACCAACGCAGTGAAAGAATTTGAGCGACGCACAGCCTATTGGACGAACATCTCACGACGACTTTCTGCCTTCACCAACTCCATGTCCCCAGGCGAATTGAAAAGCCATGTTGGAACTTGGTCAGCATTATTCGAACACCAACCGGAATGGCTCGCAACCCACATTGTCACACGACGACAGGGATTTGAGCCGAGTGTTTCGGCAACCCTGATGTCACCGAAGGCTATCAAGCTTTTCGCGAGCGACAAGGATTCGCCCATCCCCTGGAGCAATGAAACTCAGGCCAGTGCCTTGCAGCTCATCTCGGGCATCACCGCAGAGCAGACATCAAATGCAAGCTTTATCCGAAGTCTGCGTCCAAACGCCCAGTGGCTTCAGGTTGCGCATAAAGCCAGAGCATCGAACAACCCTTGGTCGATTTGGATCGTTCATACCCTCTCCGAGGAACTGCTGCCGAGTTTGCAAGCCGAGCAGCGTCCTGGCGAGATTGCACTGTACAGCAAAGAGAACCAGAAGTTTCTTTACTCTAAAGGATTCGCTGAATACAAAATCGAGACAAGTGAGCTTCAAGCATTCATGAATTCGCGCACAAGTGAGAGCGGTGCACAGGAACACAAGTTTGCCATGACGCGCAAAAGCATTTGGATTGCATGGCAGAAGTCAAAGGATACAAACACATTCCTCATTCAAATTGTTCCTGCCGGGAAAATTCCTGCGAACGTCGCAATCGACCGCCCATCTTTCCTCAGTGACTGGATTTTCGCACTCCTTTGGCTTGCCGCCAGCTTTGTTTTGCTGCTGTGGAGCTACAGACAGCAATTCTGGCGTCTGAGTCTTAAATCTGAGGCTCCCGATATTCTAGGTCTCGAAACAGCAGCAGTGGGAAGCAAAGAGGCGCGCGAGATAACTCGTACTCAGGGCAAGAACGTGCGGTCACTCGAGCGCGATTTCTGCCAACACCTACTCGATGATTTTGGAGCTTCGGGCGAAATGCAACTTGCAGGCGACGCAGTGGTCAAAGTCGAAACAAATTCTTCGACGCAGTATCGCGGTTCATGGTGGATTCTTCGAAACCTCGACCAAGGAAGAATCTTTCTTGCTGTGGGTGATGCGAGCGGTGAGGGTCTAGCAGCCGCCACAAGTGCATACACAATCAAGTTTGTTCTCAACAAAGCCCTGGGCACGGGAGGCTTCACAGAAGAGAGTGAGTTGCTGATTCAGAAGCTGTTCAACATGGCCTCATTGTCCGCAGAGGGCGTTCTGTTGGGAACAGTCCACACCTCAATGTTCATGGCAATTATCGAACCCGAAGCGAAAATCATGGCCTTCATTAACGCAGGCTATCCGCCTCCAGAACTCAAATACTCGGTCAGTAAATCGATTTATTTAACGCCCCATGCAGATCCGCTCGGCCTAGGCAGCGATAGCCAAACGCGCCCGCGCTGGGTCAATCTGAACAAAGAGAGCCAGCTCACAATCTGCAACATCGGCTGCCGCAATCTGGATTTGACTGAACTCGACGAGTCAGAATTGCTCAAAATATTCGTGTATCCCTTTGGCCAAGCCAAGAGCGAAGAACGGCAAGATTACGAACTAGATGTGGCTTGAGAGCAGTGCAAGGCAAGCTTGAAAGAGATGGCTCCCCAGGCCGGATTTGAACCGACGACACGCGGATTAACAGTCCGCTGCTCTACCGACTGAGCTACTGGGGAACGCCCGTGGGTATAGATTTTCGCGGAATGAAGGTCAAGCGCACGTGCCAAAAAAAAAGGGCTTAAGGAATAAGCCCTTCGCCCTTCAAAACTTCACCCTTGCCCCAGGCGAACTCCCACCTGTGCACTCGCTGCCCCGCGACGAGCGGATTGAGTAAATCGAGCCTCTTCAGGCGACGATGGAAATTCCCAGGGTCAATATCCTGCCCCGAGAGAAGCCCAACCAGAAGGCGCAGATCCTGGATGGAAAACACCTTAGGAAGAAGCTCGAATGCCAGCGAAGAATGACGGATCCAATAGGGAACCGAGGCCAATGCATCTCGGATGAACAAGCGACAGTCGTGCGACAAGTGACTCGTTTCGGCAAACAGCTCTGCAGGGGTCAACCAGAGCCCACGCGCATCGGGAGCGAGCTCGCTCGGGATAGCTACAACGCGGACGATTGCAACGCTCTGTGCGCCTTCAAACAAGAGATCGCGGTCGTACACATCCACGACGCGATCTTTGCACTTGGACGATGCGATCCAGGAGGAAAGCTCCTCGGCATCGCACTGCGAAAGAATTTCGCGCAGTGCGTACTCGAGGCCAGATTTTTGCAGGAAATCGGCTCTGAGAAGAGTTCCTGGGAGGGTCTGCTTCTCGGTTGAGGAATCACGCTTCACGAGAATGCGCAATTCACCAGTGTGGGTCGAAACGGGCACCAGTATAAGTTCAGTCTTGGCTGACATAGGCGAAGAGTCCTCACTTCTTGGCTTGTGGACTCTGCCCTCCTTGATCAAGACGGGTGAGCACGTCAAGCCATTTCGTTTCCATCACGAAAACTTCGGGTTTATCGGCTCGCTTTAAATAGACCGCTTTTTCGTTATTGGGAACTCGATTGCCAACCGTCACCTGAATTTGTGGCTTTTTGTCGTCCGTCGAACCCAAAGTAAATTGAGTCAGGGGCTTATCCAGTCCAAACTTCGCCAATTCAGTTGTTTCGTCGGCATCTAGGATATCTTCCGCAGTTGAGAACTCCCAATCTTCGACAAAGTTTCTGGCGTCATCGACGGCAACTTTCTCTGGTTTTTTAGGATCTTTGGGTGCATCCGCAGAAGCATTATACCAAGCCGATCCTTCCTTCTGGTATCGCTGACCAGCTTTCGTAACCAACAGATTGATATCGTTGAAGCTTACACCCGCAAACACCCGACGATCGCGAAAGAATTTCAAAGAGGGCGCAAGGTCGGAAAATTTTGTCAATTCGACACTTCCGACAGCTCCATCGGCCAGCGTCAGGTAAAGCGACTCCTTCGTGAGCCCCATCTGAATCGTCTGGAGAACCTTTCCATCTTCGGCCTTGAGAACAAGCGTAGCACTCGGTGCTGCCAAGCCGAGGGCAGTTTTGTTTTGCTCGTTGATTGCCGCAGACTCGGTGATGTTGTCCGCACGGAGCCGAGTGAACGAATCAAGGTAGAGACCCACCTGATTGTTGTCAGCCTTAATTTGCTTTGGCTTGCTGACAGACCAGATGCTCTGACCGTTGTCCTTCGACTTTGAGAGAACAAGTTGCGTGCCATCGCTTTTGGTAAGTTCAAAAGAAGCAACGTCGGCTGTGAGGAAATCACCGATGGTTTTCGTGCGCAGATCTTTCAGATCTTTTTCCAACGAAGTGAGCAGCGAGTGCGGGACTACAATGAGGCCTTTGCGATCGGAACTCACTGCATAGCTCGAGACTGCATTGAAAGCCGCGCCCGCTCCCGCTCCGAACGCGAGATCACCGCCCAACCAGAACTTCAGCTCACGTGCTTTTGTGCCCGCCTCTTTATTTGCTGCGACATCGAGAACCACGGACGCGCGCGGCTTCTCGAAGCCGAAAACCTGAGCTGAAGCTGCATCACCTTTCTTGAAAGAATCAATTGCCTTCTGCTGTTCTTCAAGATGCTGCTCGTAGTTCTGAGATTGAATTGCGGCAAGCATGTTCCGAATGGAATCCTGATCCAGTTTCGGGCCTTGTGGCTGCACCAACCTCCAATCCGATGTCGCGGTGTCACGCTGAAAAACAAACTGACCGTGTTTGTTCTGAAGCGTGATTTTAAGAACATCTTTGCTCTCAAAATCAAGCACTTTGGCTTCCTGCTTTTTGCTCACTTCTTCCTTCTCAGCAAGGTGCTGGTCGAGCACCAGCCCTCCCCAAATGGCAGCGCCTGCGACCACTGCCAGAGTGATCTTGAGCCACGGCTTCATGCAGACCTCCGACGAACGTAGATATACAGGCCAGCCAGAGCAGTCAGGAGAGGCAGAATGAACGCAAACAACAGCACAAAGTTTCCTGGATTGCGTTCAAGCTTGAAACGCTTCGGAGCGAAATCTTTATTAGGTATGCTGATGAGGTCGCGATCTTTATAAAGGTGAGCTACCGCAATTGGCATGATGTTGGTCGTGACCAGCTGAATGCGTTCAAAAGCAACCGGATCGAAACCGAGAACCACAACACCTGCGGGCGCTTTATCTGCAGACGCGGCGGGAGTTGCTGCATCTGACTTGGACTTGTCAGCGCTATCAGGCGTTGTGCCGCTCTCGAGTCCGACGTTTGCTACCGAATCCTTCGACGCCAAGGTTGCGCTTGGTAAGCCCTCTGCCAACTTCGCGGGATTCTCGATTTCAAGATCGAGAGCCACTGTATAGGTTTTGTTGGGGTCGAAACCAGCGTTTGGCTTCAGCGCCAAGTCACCCTCCAAAGGAAGACGGTTGCGTTGGTCTTCGGTGAGAGTGACGGGTGCAGAGTGGATTGCCGACATGAGCTCTGTGCCCTTGACCTTCAATGCATTTGCATCAGTTGACGCAGGAGCAGCGAAGCTCATTGCACGAGCTCCGTCTGCAAGGCCGACATCAGTTGTGCGGAAGGGGCTCGTGACCGGCGAGTTCCGGGAAAATTCACCGATAATGATTGGTGGGCGCATCGGATCAAGTTGCGCCAGCTGCGCACCAAATTGAGTTGCACCACGGTTGTTGATGAGAACCGAGGAATCAAGCCTAACACCGAGATCTGCAAACAGCTTTGGCATCCCTGGCTCACGATAGGGGTTGACGACGAAAATCAATCGCCCCCCGCGCGCCAGAAAGCGACGCAGACTGTTCTCGACAAGCTGCGTGTATGGCCCTTGAGCCGGCCCAGCAATGACAAGTTGAGCCTGAGCAGGAAGCTCTTCGGTGATCTTGTGAGGAATCACTTCGTAATTGCGATTGCGAAGAATCTCAGCCACGTTGAAGAAGTTCCGGCCGCCCTCCATAGATGTTTCATGTTCGCCATTGCCCGTGAGGAAATAAACTGCGCGCTTGGATTTGGTTAGGTTCAAAAGCGCGTTGGTGAGTTTGCTCTCAGTTACCGCACCAACAACCTCATTGCGGGCTTTGTCTTTGGTCAAAAGAACAAGCCGGCTGTAGCCGCCCGGACGCACCTGTTGGAAAGCCTCGGGATCATCCAGGCTGAGCGCGAAATGCTGAATCTTCGGAGAATTCTCTGCGAAAAGGCGCCGCAACTGAGTGCTTTCGTCGCAGTAGCGTTCTTGCTGATTTTGAGAAGGAATACAGACGATCTGAACATCGGTCTTTAATTCCTTCAGAACATTCAACGTCTCTGTGCTCAGCGAATTCACTTTACGCTGGGTGAGGTCAAAGGTCTTGCTGAACCGGTCGCGGTTTAGAAGAGTTGCCACACCAATGATGATAACAATGCCCAGGACACTCCAAACAGCCGCCAGTGCAAACTCCTTGGGCGCATAACGCTCGGTGGGAGAGGAGACAACGCGGCCTTCAGAATCGCGCTCTGGCCATGGCGCAATGACAGAGATTAGACCAACAAGACAAGCTGCTAGCAAGCCAATCGGCAATTGCGGGGCAACTGCAGCCAGATTGCTCCACAGGAGCAGCACGAGAAGCGATGCGAGAATGAGTCCAATTGAAAGTTCAAGACGATATTTTTTCATTTCAAACTCTCCAACGCTTGGTTTCAACGACCAAACGGCTCAAGAACAGGAAAGTAGCCACAATCGCAAGGTAGATGGCCACCGATGATGTTTTGAGAATTCCGCGTGACAATTCATTGCCCAGTTCAAGAATATTGACCGAACGCTGATACCACTCAGGCATACCTTTAATATAAGCACTGAACAGGAACAGGATGACGAAAAAGACGGAGCCTAGATAGCTAATAACCGCATTCTGGGTGAGCGAAGCAACAAAAAGACCAATCGACACAATTGCTGCAATGTTGAGAATCAGACCCAGAAATCCTAATGACATGACCTTGTAGTCTGGCTCTGCAAACACAGAAACGTAAACTGGATAAATAAGCAACAGCAGGCCAATGATGGAAAAATAGAACATAATGCCAAGGAATTTTCCGGCAACGATTTCTCCGGAGCTGATGGGAGCGCCAGCCTGCAAACGGAAAGTACCTTGTGCAAGCTCTTCGCTCATGACGCGCATTGTGAAAATCGGCACTACGAAAATATTAATGTAGTTCAGAAAGCCAATTAGGCTACCCATGATTTCAGCTACGGGATCTACCGACTCACCCTTGAGCAACAGCTGCCCGGTAACGATAGTGAAAAGCAAACCCGAAACAAGGAAAAGAATACATGCGGCAATCCAGCCCACCGGAGTGCCAAGGAATCCACGAAAATCTCGTTGTGCAATGGTCAATGCAGCACTCATGCTTGCCCCCTGACGGCTGGACTTTGATTCTTGATGGCATCGAAGAACAGTGACTCAAGACCGGTTCGGTGCTCATAGACACTGGTGAGGCCGAAGCCCTGCTGTACAAGCTGGCTGTTGACCTGAACCATGTTTGCTTTCTTAGCATCACCGTAGAAATCATCTTTGAAGTTCACGACAACGCTATCGGGCTTCTCGTTGAAAAGCTCGACTTTGGATACGAAAGTTTTCTCTTTGAACCAACTCAGCGCAGCATCCGTGCGGTCAGCAAACGAGAAAATAACTGAAGGCTTGCTGGTACCTGCATCAGCCAAGGATGCCTGAGCCACAATTTGTCCTTGGTTGATGATGATAACATCGTCGCAGGTCGCCTGAACTTCAGAGAGAATATGCGAGCTCAGAATAACCGTGCGTTCTTTGGCCAGCTTGCGGATCAGGCCGCGGATGAGAAGGATTTGGTTGGGGTCAAGACCTTCCGTAGGCTCGTCGAGAATCAGAATCTTGGGTTGATGCACAAGCGCTGCACACAGTGCCACGCGCTGACGATAACCCTTCGACAAATTGCCCACCAAACGATTCGCAACGTCGGTAACAGCACAATCTGCAAGCGCTCGATCGACGGCAGATTTGCGTTGATTGGCAGGAACGCCACGCAGCTTGGCGACGTACTTAACGAACTCAACAACGGTCATCTCTTTATAGAGCGGAGGATTATCCGGAAGGTATCCGACAATCTCCTTAACCTCACGGGTCTGTGTGACCACGTCGAGCCCACATAATTTCGCGGTTCCGTCGCTTGGCCCGAGCAAACCAGCGAGGATATCCATCGTCGTAGATTTTCCAGCTCCGTTCGGACCCAAAAAACCACACACACGTCCCACGCCAACAGAAAAGTTGAGACCGTGCAAAACTTTTCGCTCTCCGTAGAGCTTCATAAGGTCTTTCACCTCAATCATTGTTCCTCCTAACCCTAGAGAACTTCAAATGAGCTTTGTGTTACGTTGAGTTTTTCCAAAGCGTTGCGGATTATACGCTCGGCAGCATTTGTCAGTCAAATTTGCAACATGGCACACAGCGCCCATCGAGCACCCCTGAAGGCGTCAGTTACACTGAGGAGGCTCGACCAAGAGTTCAACAACAAGGTTGCACATATGAACAGGCGCAGATTCGGCGACAAATCGCTTTCGAAACAGGTTGCAGAGCTCAACAAACGAGCAGTTGCACAGAGCAAGGTCGTGAGTTTGGATGATTATCGAGCAGCTTCTAAGCGACTCGAGACGAAGACCATCCTCGTAGTCGATGACGAGCTCGTCATGCGCAACGCGATCAAGAGAATCTTCGAAAAAGACAATTATCGTGTTCTCGTGGCCAAGGATGCGATGGAGCTCACCAAGATCGTAGAAGACACAAGAATCGACCTGATTCTTCTCGATATCCAGTTGCCTTGGGTTGATGGCTACGAACTCTGCGGGCTTCTGAAATCCAAACCGATGTTGAAGGATTTGCCTGTCGCATTCATTTCTGGCAACAAAACCGAGGAAGACATCCGCCGCGGCTTTGAAGCCGGTTGCGACGAGTACATCACCAAACCCTTCGATGTCGATGAAATCCAACGCACAGTCAGAGAGCTTCTTAACAGAACAGGCTGATAGAATGGTTCTTCCGCAATCGAGTATCGTTATGAAATTCGGGGGTGCTGCTGTCAGCTCCCCCGAACGATTTCTGAGTATCGCACAAATCATCAAAAATAAGATGACAACCCATCCAGCGTTGGTGGTCGTAGTCAGTGCAATGGGTGACACCACAGACGAATTGATTTCGCTCGCCCATAAAGTTCACCCCAATCCACCCTCGCGGGAACTCGATATGCTGGTCTCCGTGGGAGAACGCATCAGCATCTCACTGCTCGCCATGGCTCTGGCACGCGCAGGTATTGATGCCGTGAGTTTCACCGGCAGCCAGAGCGGCATTTTAACCAACGAAGCGCACACAGAAGCACGAATTCTTGAGGTCAAACCACAGCGTATTCTTCAGGCTCTCAGCAACAATAAAATCGCAATCGTCGCAGGCTTTCAGGGGATGTCAAAGAAAACCGGAGACATCACCACGCTCGGACGCGGCGGCTCCGACACAACCGCTGTGGCGTTGGCTGCTGCGCTTGGTGCCCAACACGTTGAATTTTACAAAGACGTCGAGGGAATCTTCAACGCCGATCCCAAAAGTTCAGCGCAAGCCAAAAAATTCGACCACATGAGCTTTGCATCAGCCCTTGCTATTACGCAGGCGGGTGCACAAGTGCTTCAGCCCCGCTGCATTGAGATTGCACAATACAACGGCATTCCTTTGTGGGTACTTCCTTTTGAAACATCGCAGACCGTGAGCACCAAAAATCTGGGCACGTGGATTGGACAGCAAGAGTGCGCTACAGCAACACGCCCTGCTACCCCGATTTTTGAGGGTTGAAAACAGCTCGAGTCAGGGTGCACGCAGCAGCTCTTGCAGCGCAGCACTGGCTTTGCGCCGGACAGCAGAATCCGTTTCATCCTCAACGTAACGAGTCAGCCACTCGCTCCATCGCCGTTTCGCGTTAGAATCGAGATTCACATGAAAAAATAGCTCAAGGAGCTTTTCGCGCAGCACCGATTCGGTTTTGCCTCGCTGTTTCAATGCAGATGCTATCTGAGAGAGGGCTCTCTCCGGTACTGGTCCATGAATGAGCGCGTCAACAATGCGCAGGCGCACCTCCAAATCTGTTTCGCGCGCAAGCCGCAACAGAAGTACGTCTTCAACTTGAGTTGTGCGCATGAAACGCAAAGCCATAACGACTTCCGCACGCAAATCAGCACGAGGATCATTAACGTGCTTCAAAATCACTGGCACAGCCGAGCTCAATCCAGAGTTACCAACAACCGCAAGACTCTCTTTTAAATCATCGAGCGTTGTATCGTTGCTCGAGATTTTGGCGAGATAACTGCCCAAAAGCTCTTCGCCCTTGCGCGGGTCGGTTTTGCTGAGCGTGTGCACAATTGAGCCGACTGCAAGAGCAGCCGTTGATGAGATATCGGGATCAGGATGGCGCGACTGTGAGACCAAAAACTCAACCGTCGATGCCGAGGGCTGTGTCAGGAGTCCCAAGGATGGCACAACCGCAGAGTAGCAGCGCCAATCCCCACTGCGTTGCTCAACCACTTCTCGCAGCACATTTTGAATCTCGGCGGTACCCACTGCAGCCAACGCAGCCACCAAAGGTGCGAAAGCTTCATCGGCAGAGTCCATCCGCACTAACTCCTCACGTATTTTGCTCAGATTTGCACTGAACTCTGCAAGAGATTGAAGGTGATTAAGAGACTTGTTGCGAACGGTGACATCTCCGCTGCGCACAGCGGCTGCGATAGCTTGAAATTCGCCTTCGCTGATGACCCATTTGGCTCCGGAAGCAACCCCGTCTTTCGAGGAATAGCTTCGCTCGGACGAGCCATCCAGCGCTCCTGAAGGCACGGATTCAGCGGGATGAGTAGCTTCCACTGGTTGAAGATAAGCAGCCACAGAATGAGAGCCGGGAGATACGTTCACCTGCCGCTGGGAAATCCAAACGACCCCCATGGCGACTCCAAACATCATTAAGACCGCGAACAAGCGAACCCACCTGGCCTTTCCGCGCAGATGCCTTCGTCTCATCTCATTTTTATCTCTTTTCACTGAGGGTTGTGTCATTCCTGTGAGGACGCTCCGGAGCAAAGGTTGCACATCCGCAAGAGTTTCTAAGTTGCCACAGCTCGCACGAAACAGTAAGCTCGGCTGAGATGTTGACCGGAAAACATAATTCTCTAATATGATTAATCAAATCCCTAGGAGGCTTTCCAGATGCAACACCTGACAAACTCACCGCTGCAGTCGGGCATCATAGCTTTTTCCGCTCTTGCTCTGACGTCGCACCATGCGTCAGCGGACAGCCTCTCACAAATTAAACTGAAACCAAACGAAACTGCGCAGCGTGTGATGTTCAAAGCTTTCACTCGCCAAGATGTGCTCACGGATGCCCCAATGTCCACCACCGGAGTTGAACTTCACGATGGACGCGTCGTGCCTCTTTCGGAATACCTGAACGCGCTTAACAAAACCGAACGTGAACTGAACGCCTTCGGCGCAACTCTGCGCACCAACGCCGATGATCTCGGCACAGTGGCGGTATCAGCAGCCGCAAGGCCGACATTCACCAACTCGATGCCCGTGCAAAGTGACTCGCCCGAAAACACCCGCTGGAGCCATGAAGTCACTCATGACCTGGCACACGTCCGTTCTTCGGGAAACATCACCCAGCGTGAAATCCCATCCGGTCCTGACCGCACCACAATGCACTCAGTCTCAGGTCGCTTGCTGGACGCTCAAGCACCATCACTTGCATCGGTCGTGCAGCGTGTAGTTCGTCTTGAAGATGGTTCGGAACAGCGGGAAACACAAATCTACGTGAATGGGAAACAGGTCTTTCGTCGCGGACGCATCGACGACCAGGAAGCACGCATCTGGAACACAGCATTCGATGTCCCCCTCAAGAACATTACGATTCCTGTGGGTCCAGGCTCAATTGATGCAAAAGTGGGAATCCGCGGAACTGTGAATCTCGACCTCGAATTGGCACCCACTCCATCGAACAGTGCGGCTCCGCAGTTCAGCCTCAATTTCAAGCCGCAGATCCTCGCCGATGGCTATCTCTCGGCAGCGTCGTCGCCCACAAGTGTCGGTGATGCTGGCATCGAAGGCGCCATCACACTGGCCAAAAACACCCTCGACGTTAAAGGGGCTGCTGCGCTGGCACGTGGCTTTAAAATTGAGGTCAAGGAAGTCACCGTGGACAACCTTTTTGAAGGTTTCAATGGTCGCATCTTCGGGTACGCCAACGTAACAATCCCAGGAAAGAAAGATTCTACCCCGAACAAGAAAAAGTTTGAGAAAGAGTTTTACTCCTGGAATGGAGTCAAGGTTGAGCAGCGTTTGTATGAATACAAATCTCCAGCACCTCAGCCACTCTGAGGTATCTGGGTTGTCAATCTCCTGGTATTGACTGACAGATGCTTGCCCCCGCTTCAATTGCATGGATAATTGAGTCACCCCAATTTGTGGGTGACTCTTTTTTTGCATGAGGTTTGCCATGTTGAAGACATCTTTTTTTGCAGTTGCGCTAACAATGGTTTCCCTGCCCGCATTTGCTTCGAATGTTTTGAAAATTGATGCAGCTGCCAGCGCTGTTGGCTGGAAAGGCACCAAGAAAATGGGAAGCGCCCACAACGGTGCGATCAACGTCAAAGAAGGCAGCGTGTCCTTCGATAAGAAGGGTCAACTCACAGCGGGAAGTTTTGTGATCGACATGAGCACAATTGCCAACGAAGATCTTAAAGGCAGCCCCGACTATCAGAAAAAACTTGTGGGACATCTGGCGAGTGCAGACTTTTTTGATGTCAGCAAATATCCAACGGCCTCGTTCAAAATCACAGGCGTGAAAGCAGATCCAAAGAAGAAAGATGAAGTGACCATCACAGGCGACTTCACCATGATTGGTAAAACCAATCCTGTAACTTTCCCTGCAAAAATCATGATGGATAAGGGCGCTGCAACCGGCGAAGCGACCATCAAAATCGACCGCACCAAATGGGGTCTCAAATACGGCTCAGGTAACTTCTTTAAGGAGTTGACCGCTGACAAGATCATCAGCGATGAGTTCGAACTGAACCTGAAGCTTGTTGCCAAGAAATAAGCTCATGGGAGGAGTCGCTACTGAAAAGTAGCGTCACTCTGCCCGAAAGCCGACAACCCGTTGTTCAAAGTCTGCCGCCATCCGGTTTCCGATGAGCGGCAGATTCATTTCCACTCCAAGTTTCTGCACTTCAGTTCGCAATGACGTGACTCCCCGGCCCTGAATGCCACAGGGGACGACATGGGAAAAAGTCTTCAGCGTGTTCGAGATATTCAGTGCAAGACCATGCTTACTGACATGATTTGCAACACGAACGCCCACAGCACCGACTTTGTTGGAGCCCACCCAAACGCCTGGGTTAATGTCGTCTCGGGCAGCAACAACCCCCCAACGCGCACACTCGAGAATCATGATTTCCTCGAGAGCCCAAACAAGCCTTCGCACCGTCAAGCGACGCGCATCGACACGAACAATCGGATAAATAACAAGCTGCCCAGGTTCATGAACCGTGACACTGCCGCCTCTGTCGATCTTCTGAAAATGAACGCCGTGCACCGAGAGAGCATCGAGCGGGGTGACGAGATCCGTGGATCGGTCGCGTAACCCCATGGTTACGACCGGAGGATGCTCCACGATGAGCAAGGTTTCCTCTTGAGTGGCACCAGAGGCCACCGCACCATGGATCTCTTCCATGAGCGCGAGAGCCTCTTCGTATTTCATCAGCCCCAGCTGAAGAATTTTCATCACGCCCGAACCTTATTGGATCGCTTCGCGCACCTTTGCAGAAAGGAAATCCATCGTCCAAACGACGATGAAAATCAGCGCTGCAAGTGTTCCCACTTGAGTCCAGTGTGCCAGACCCTGCTCCTGAATCAGCAGACCACCAATACCGCCGCCACCAACCAGACCAATGATTGTGGCCATGCGCACGTTGATATCCCAGCGGTAAATTGTGAATGCCAGGTAGGGAAGAATGACTTGAGGCACAACTGCGAACCAAGCCACCGCTACATGACTCGCGCCTGTGGCTTCAAGTGCTTCGATTGGACCGTCGTCCACGCCTTCAATGGCCTCCGAGTACTGCTTCACGAGACTCGAAACACTGTGCACCATCAGCGCAAGAGCACCTGCGAATGGCCCGATGCCTATCCAGACCGAGAACAAGATCGCCCAGATAATAGGTTCGATCGAGCGGGTGATGTTAATGTAGAGGCGCACTGCAAAATACGAGAATCGTGTGAAGGCCGAATGTCTCGTCAGGTTGCGCGCACCAAAAAATGCGAGCACAAATGCCACTGGCACCGAAAAGAAGGTTGCCATAAACGCGAGATAAACACTCTCTAGCAGCTTCGAAACAGCATTGCCGTAGTACGATGCATCGGTCGGAACACATTCGAGTGTGAACTTGGTCAATGGCTCACCCGCAGTGCCGAACAATCCGGATACAGCGTTGTGAAGAGCAACAATTCCGTTGAAGAGAGTTTCCAGGACGACAAAAAGCGGCTGCCCGATCACGGGTAAACCGCACGCAAGTTGCATGACCAGCCGTGCAAAACTCTGCAGTCCGACCACCTCGACCATCTTGCCGAGCTGAACTTTGGTCAGAACCCAACCGGTCAGGATGGTGAGCGCGAGCAATAAAACACCTTCCTTGCGCGCAAATGACCAATGTTCACGGATACGAATGGAATCTTCGGGATTGTTAACCTGAAGCTTGGAAATGCTGGCAACCCATGGACCAAATCCACGCCCGGTCACACCCACAGCAGCGCCGATCAGAGCACCGACTGCAAACACAATTCCGCACGCAGTCCAGCTAAATTCAGAATACCTGCTGTCGTAGGCGAGCTTCTCCACAATCGAAAGCGCCCACGCACGCGGAACATCGTCGATGGCATAGCCTTCAATGAAGGGCAGAATGATGTCCCACCAGATGATGCGCGCGCCAACGAGGGCGAGGTAGCCCCAGACCAAAATTTCAATCACAAAGCCGACGCGCTCGCGCGAACGGCGTTCACTTTCAACCAACGGTACAAAGGATGGAATACGCATGGTCAGTGAATCTCCACTTCTTTGGCCTGTTCGCCATAGATATCTCTGAACCACTGGGGAGTGATTTCCAGAGGCTTGCCCTCAAACACTTTTTCGCCACCGCGCAACGCAACCACGTGAGTCGCGTACTCGCGCACAAGGCTCAAGAAGTGCAGGTTACAAACCACTGTCACTCCGTGATTTTCATTGAGAATTTTGAGGTACTGCATCACGGAATTGCTGGTCGATGGGTCGAGCGATGCCACAGGCTCGTCAGCAAGAAGCAGCTTGGGTTTCTGCATCAATGTGCGCGCAATAGCCACACGCTGCTGCTGCCCTCCGGAAAGACCGTCAGCTCGAACGAGCGCCTTATCAGGAATTCCGACCAGTTTAAGAGCTTCGTTCGCCTCATCAATCCATTCCTTTGGCCAGCGCTTGAAAATGCCGCCAAAGGGGAGCTCTGCTATTTGCCCCAACTTTCCGGACAGAACATTGGTTAGAACATCACGGCGCTTGATGAGGTTGAAGTGCTGGAACACCATCCCGATCTGCTGCCGCGCCTGACGCAGTTCTTTGGGAGAGAGTGTTGTCATTTCTTGACCATCGAAAAGTATCGAACCTGCGGTGGGTTCATGAATACGGTTGATGCAGCGCAACATGGTCGATTTTCCCGAACCCGAGAGACCAATGACGGCAACAAAACTTCCACGAGGAACATCGAAACTCACACCCTTGAGTGCGCGCGTTCCATTCGGGTAAGTCTTCTCGACTCCACGGATGGAAAGAATGGGGGACAGCGCATCGGAAGATTGTGATCCAGATTCTTCCGATGAAATTTTCCATGACGCCTGAGCGCGTGGCTGAAACACACCATTTCTCCTGTTTTGTTCAAAAAAAACACGCCCCTCGGAAGGGGCAGGAGGGCGTATAAATCAGCACGCGGGAAAAGGCTAGAGATTCTTATATCAGAACATTTCCAAGTCTTCTCGAGGCTTTGGAAGCTTAACAAACATGTTCACCGCAATCCCCTTCGAGCCCCCAGAATAAACACGGCTATAGATCTCCATGTTGGTCAGCACTGTCGCCACATATTTTCGCGTTTGGTCGAATGGTATGTCCTCGAGGAACTCATCGAGACTCATACTCGAATTCCTTTCGAGCCAGCGATCCACTGCCTCCGGCCCGGCATTGTACGCTGCAATTGCGAGCGGCAAGTTGCCTCTGTAGTAGTCGAGGAGGCGCGCGAGATACCATGCTCCAAAACCTATGCTCACCTCGGGTCGGTCGAGATGTGCCGGCTCAAAATCCGGATATCCGCTCAATTCAGCAATCCGCGCCCCGGATGTTGGCATAATCTGCATAAGCCCGCGCGCACCCACATTACTGACCACGGTGGGCTGGAAGAGAGACTCCGTACGCATAATGCTCAAGATGAGCCATGGACTGATTCCAAGGTTTTCTGCAGCTTCAGCAACAATTTCTTTGTACGGCAATGGGTACAAGAGCTTCATGGTATCGTTGTTTTTTTCCACGAAGCCCTTCCATTCCTTGGAACGACCTACGGGGACATTTCCAATCAGTTTTCTCTGATTCGAGGCAAATTGGACACTCGCGTGAGCATCGCCCGCATGAACGAGCAGCTCGGCAAGTTCAGAGCCAGACATTCCGAGTGTCTGCAGACGCTTGCGCAAAGGCCCACGCATGATGTTGCCAAAACCACCCGTAACAAGCGCTCCCACAGCTGCATTGCGCTCTGAAAATTTAACTCGCGCTCTGAGCACGGAAAGTTCGTCGGTGTAGGTTTGCGGGAGTTTCTTTGCAGCAAAAGCAACGCCAGGGCGCTGCACCGCAGCAGGCTGCACCTGGCCTGGCTCGAGACGCCAACTTGAAAACAAGCCATAATAAGATGGATTTTCCACGAACGGCACGCGCTTGAAGGCCTCTTTGGCCTCGCGGTGCAGCCCCTCGCTCTCAAATGCGCGCCCACGCCAGTATTGCAGACGTGCACGTTGTTCCTGGTTTTGCTCGTGTTCAGTTGAAGTGATGGCAAGCGAATACTGGCGGCTCAGATACCTTGCCCAGAAAGTGCGCCAAGTCACATCACGGGGTCTGACAATGCCAGAAAGTGTAGCGGCTTCACGCGCGACGTCGGTATATTTTTGCGCGTAGTGCAAAGACAACACGTACCTCGGGCGAGCCGTATTAGCTATGTCTGTCTGTGGGTATTGCAAAATAAGTCCACGATAAAACGCAGCGGCTTCGACCGGGCGATGAACACCGTTGAGCGTACGTGCATGCAGCATATGCATGCGGTCGCGCGTAAACGGAGGCTCAAAACTCTGAGACTGAATCAGTTTGCTCGTGATCTCGTAGGAGTAGTTGTATTCACGAACCGAATGCAGCCACTCGACCAAATCAAGCAATTCGGACTTGGCTGTACTGGGCAATGAATCTACGGGAAGATTGAGGAGACGCAGGGCACTCGGCAATCCCATCATTGAGTAGCTAAAATCGCGGAGGTCATCGTTTGCACCCAGGCGCTGAATCAGCGCTGATGCTACTGATTTCTTGTCTTTGAGTTTACTAAAATCATCGTCGAGACGGCACACCGTGTCTGGCGTCAGCATTTCTCGGAGCGCCTGACTCAAGAACGGATAGTTTCTGAAGATAATCTTCTCGACCATCTGTGCATCTTGTTCGCGGTCGATTCTGCGCAACTCATCGGATACTTTTTTTAGAACGACTTCCTCTTGTGAAAGAAGAATCTCACGAGAAAGTTCAGTCCGTCTTCTCTCAATCAGAGCGTGCGCCTCGAGCACAAGACCCGACTGAAGATAATTTTTTACAGTGCGGAAAAACAGGTCTCTTACCGAAGAATTCCACAAAATAACCGGTGTTGTGCGCAAGTCCGTTCCAACGAGAGCCGTATACTCCCTAAGTGCAGCAGACCCCCAATACGCCGCCTCGCTCCACTGCCCCTTCGCTTCATTCAGCTCAACATTCAGCGCGTTCCAAATGACACGTGACAAACCATCACCAAGAAGCGGTCTTGCCTTCTGCAAAATCGATTGAGCCAGGGAAATTTCACCAGCTTGGAGCTTTACACGCGCATCCACCAACACTTCAGAAATTTGCAATTCTATCGAAGAAGCGACGGCCCTGGGTGGTGTGTTGAGCACAGATGAATTGGCGTACACCTGGCGCGCAAATCCGGAGGCCACCGAAAACACAGTGGAATAAAGCAACATATGCATCGGTCGGCAGAACATTGCATCACTCCCTGAATCAGTCTCAGAAGAGTACCGCAATCCACCCCAAACGGGAGAGTCAATCTGTCGAGCTTGCAGTCCTGCCCGTCAGCGCTCTCAATCGGTTATGGAACTCAAAACAGAAGCGGCCGATTTTATTGAATTTAAAAAGCCTAAACTTTGCCGGCGAAGGCACGAAAAGAGATGCGGTCGGCGTGAACTGTCCGACTCACTCAGAGGAACACACACATGACTGAAAGACTGGACAAGCAACATCGCTATCCGTGGGAAGTGATCGAGTTGGCCGTCACCTGGTATCAGAGAGACAATCTCACTTACCGAGCCGTCTCAGATAAACTTATGCAGCATGGCGTCGAAGTTTCCCACAAAACCGTGTTCGAGTGGGTGCAGAAATTCGGCGAAGTTGTTTCTAGAAAACCCAAACGCGCGGCGCGCGAGCGCAGCTCAGGGATGCAGGTCGAAGAGTCTTATGTGAAAGTGAACGGAGAGTGGAAATACATGTACCGCTCAACCGACAGCAAGGGAAACATGGTCAATGCCGTGCTCAGAAGCAGAAGAAACCTAGCATCAGCACGTTCGTTCCTCAAAAGAGCGACCGAAGACAATTGAAAATACATCGCTAAGTCGAGCAAGAAACAAATATAGCTCGGCTTTTTCTTACCATTGCGCCTTGTCTTACAATTGGGTAAGCGTCCCGCCGAATTTGTAGCGTTTCGGGAAATATTCATTAGAAAAACCTCCCAGGAAAGAAACAATATTTTCCAGAACGCAAATTTCGGAGGAAAAATGCAGCAACTGGCCGGCAACCAATATGTGATCACCCTCGATGACGATCCGATGGTCTCGCGGATCATTGAAAAATCAATTTCTCTGCGCTCATTGGCATTTTCGACTCTAACCGAATTTACTTCCCGCGTTCCTAATATTGAGCCGCTCGCAGTCTTTGTCGACATCCATCTTGCGAATGCCCAATCCGGACTCGACATCGTTCCCCAACTTCGCGCCCGCTGGCCATATTGCCCAATCATCGTCATTACCGCCGACCCAGCCGACGACTTCTTGGTCGACGCATTCCGCAAAGGCGCAGATGACTTCCTTCTCAAACCAATCAAACCACGCGAAGTTCAGGCGCGCTTCCAAACACGCTTGGCTCATCTGCAAGACAGGGCCGCAAAGAGCGCACTCCAAGCCGGTGATGTGAGCCTCGATACAGCACACCGTGTTGTCACTGGTCCTGTCGGAAGACAATTTCTCGCACCCGTTGAAACGCTGCTTCTTGCCCAACTCATCAAGGCAAAAGGAACAGTGGTGCCTAAAGAAACCCTCAAACGTGAAGCATGGGGACCCGTACGCGTGAGCGATAACGCCTTCTATCGAAAGCTTTTCGAACTCAGGAGAGCTCTTGAAGGAGTATCGAGCAACGTAAAAATTCAATCTGTGTATGGTGCAGGCCTCAGTCTGGATGTCCAGACGAGCGTGACACCAATGCTCAACGCTCTGTGAAAGGGCGTTGAATAAAATTATGATTTTGATTGATTGCACAACTCAAGAAATACAATCCATGTCTTGCCTGGATATCGAATTACTCCGCGGGCTGGAGGAACTTTCTCCGCCCGGAACAGAGAGCTTAGTGGTTGAGCTCGTCAAGCTCTTTGCAGACTCCACGCCTTCTATTCTTGAGGAGTTGCGCTCAGCTCTTGCGCAAGGAGAACTCACTTCTGCAAGCAGACTTGCGCACAGGCTTAAAGGCTCCGCCGCAAACATCGGAGCAGCGAAAATGTCTGCACTCTGTGCGCAGCTCGAAAAATCAGCTCAAACAAATCAGCCAGAAGTAAACAATGCATTGGTCGAGCGTATCAGCGCAAGCTTCACTGCATCTTTGCTCGAACTAAACTCCTATATTTGCGCCTAAATACAAAACTAATCCTTACCATTTCAGGTGAATCGGCAGTTCTCATGCTGCCTTTTTTTTCGTTACCTTAACAACAGTCCCAAACCACGGTGTTCAAACAATGGAATACATCCCATGAGATGTTTTGATTCCTCATGAACAACGTCCCGCCTCGCCAACCTGCCAAATCAGGGGGAGACTTCTCGCCTTCTTGAAGTTCTCCTCCCTCGCCTGCAAGCCTGAACCAACGCCGGAGGTCAACAATGGACCGGTTTCAGTTCACATCTGCTGCCCTGAAAATTGCAATTCTCACATTCGCAATGAACGGAGTGGGGTTCGCAGACCAGTTAGCCCCGAACACTGAAGAGCCCTCAAATCCGCACACTGCGCAAGAGATTAACGCTCCACCACATATTCCCGAATGGAATGACTGCGAATGGGCTTGGAGTGATTTAGAAGTGGATGCCGCGCATCAGTTCCTCTCCAAAAACGGAATTTCCTACCCCGGCAAAGGAATTAGAGTTGCGCACATTGACACGGGCGTCATTCCATTTCCTATGCTGCAACGCCATGCCGATTCAGACAAAGGCTTTGCCGGACTCTATTACATCTCCGAACCAGCCACGCGAGATGCAATTTTCAACTTTGTTCAGCCACATCTTGCTCCCCTCGACAACAACGACAAAGGCCTCAACTTTGGTCATGGAACTGAAACAGCGAGTCTTATTGTCGGATCAATGGCAGAGACAAATGTCAGTGGCTGGTCGCTACGGGGAGTCGCGCCGTTTTCGATCCTCTTTCCCATCAAGGTCACCGACAGTGTGGTCATGGTGGGAAATATCTCAACAGGTGGCACAGCTGATCTCGTGAATCTGTTAGGCGGGATAGCTCAGGCCTCACAACTGGGCGCACACGTCATCACCATCAGTCTAGGTGCGATTTTCGACGCCCAGCAACGCATCCGCAAAGCTATCGAGTCAGCACTCGACGCGGGGAGTATAGTTATTGCAGCAGGAGGACAAACCCTGCCCGTCGACATCATTCCACTGCCGGCCAAGCTGCCAGGTGTCGTGGCTGTCACGGCTTCGACGCGTGCGAAAAATCATTGGAAACCCGCGTTCAGTAGCAAGAGTATTGCCTGGGCGGCTCCGGGTGAAAATGTGTGCCACTTAGGATTACAGGAAAGAAAATTAAGAAGTCTTCAGCCTACGAACACACAATCCTACGACCTCAAAACCCGGGGTGGAAGTCTGCTTTCCCTGAGCGGACTCATCCGCATGTCCAGTGGAACGAGCTACTCCACTGCATTCACAGCTGGAGCCGCAACCCTTTGGCTTCAGCAGCACAATCCAGTGCGGCTCGCTCATCGCTATGGTCAAAAAAACATCAGTCGACTTTTTCTCGCCGTAGCAAAAACATTTGCGATGGATATTCCTGAGGGGTGGGACACTCAACGGCACGGCGCAGGAATTCTCAATATTCGCAGGCTCCTGCAGGCTCCCCTGCCCTGCACAGCATCCGACAGTGACCAACATTGTGCTGTCAAGCTCTCTCGCTTTCTGACATCCACATCAAGATGACGCCACGATTATGTTGCTCAGACAAATTTGCAGGTACACTCCCGAGCAAATCCAAGCTCCGGAGTCGTTCAAATGGTTGCTCTTTGTTTTTATTTTCAAGTGCATCAGCCGTACCGCTTGCGTCAGGTCAGACTCGACGAAAATACTCCTGCAGAGCAGCTCTTCAGCGATGAGAAAAACCGCAGTGTTTTCCATAAAGTCGCCGAAAAATGTTATTGGCCGATGGGAAAACTGCTCGAGCATCTTCTTTTAAAGTACCCGAATGATTTTCGAGTTTCGTTCTCCTTCAGCGGAACATTCTTAAGCCAATGCAAGGAATACGATCCTCACCTTTACGCTCTCTATACTTTTCTGGGGCAGCTCCCCAACGCACACATCATCTGCGAAACTTCACACCACTCTTTGGCTGCTCTGCGCTCTGCAGATGAGTTCCGCAGTCAGGTTGCAGAACAGCTTTGCACGCTGAAGAATTTATTCAACAAAACCCCCCGCGTTTTCCGCAACACGGAGTTGATATACTCTGACGCCATTGGCAGCCTGGTTTCACAACTCGGCTTCGAGGGATGTTTGCTCGAGGGTTGGGATCCATGGCTGCCCCAGGGCTGGAATGCGCATCACGTTTTCCGCCACCCAACGCAGAGCTCGCTCAAGCTTCTGCCCAAGAGCTATAAGCTCTCCGACGACATGGCCTTCCGGTTCTCTGATCGCAATTGGGCAAGTTGGCCTCTCACGGCAGACCGCTATGTAAACTGGCTGGAATCACTTCTCGATGGACAACATGAGTTCATTGGACTGTTCATGGATTACGAAACCTTTGGTGAACACCAGTGGGCCGATTCCGGAATCTTCCATTTCTTCGAGGATCTCATTCACAGAGTGGTTTCACATCCGCAGCTGCACTTTGTTGGCGTGGAGGAAGCTCTGCAGCGCGATTCGCGCAGCGCTATGGCCGTTCCTGTGCCCACCAGCTGGGCGGATACCGAACGCGACTTGTCCGCATGGCTGAGCAATCCTCTTCAGGAAGAAGCGCTCGATCGCGTGATGGCACTCGAGCCCATGGTGCGTGCAATCGCCAACCCGGAACTAACCGAACAATGGCGCAAACTCCAGACCAGCGACCACTTCTATTACATGTGCATCAAGTATTCACACGACGGCGATGTCCACAAATACTTTAGCCCATACGACTCACCCTACGATGCCTATTTGGATCACCGCAGTGCTGTAGAAGCTTTTGAGCGTGTTTGTCGTGTACAACGCGCACTGCAGCTGAACACACCAGCCAGCCTTGGCGCAGAATCTGATTCAAGCATCAACATTGCTCCATCGGCAAAATACGACAGAGTCGTTACTCTCTCCTGAGACGTGCGAGGACTCCTCCCGCACGTCTTTCTCTGGAGGAGGCGCAGGTCATGAGCTTACCTACAGCAACAGTCAGGAATCGATGGCATGAACTTGGGCTGAAAAGTGGTCGTCGCATCAGAACCCTGAAAACGCTCTTGCTGAGCGTCGCGAGCTTCTCGATTGCAACTTCGTGTTCTGTGGAGCAATCAGAAGAGAAAGCTACAGTCTTCGAGGCCTGGGACGTCATAAACGAGCCCTCGAGATTTGGGCGAAACTACGAGCTGCGATTTCAGGAGCTGCCAAAGTCCGGAAGCTTGAATCGAATGCCTTGGTCTGATTCCTATTGGGCCACTCAGAGGGCTGGCATCGCTTTTCGATGGATGAATCCAGTGGGGAGTCCATTCGCCTATCCGCTCCACTCTCGGCAAACCCTAGCTTCCATGTCACAGACTCAGCTCGCGGCTCTCTCGCCTGCGGAAAAGTTAGATATTTACGCGGGTCGCTTTGATTTTCCAACAGTCAAATCCGAGCGCGGACGCACCTATCCTGGCGCAGCTGCTTGGGAGGGGCTGTGTCATGGCTGGGCTCCAGCGGCACTCGAATATCTCGAGCCTAAGCCCGTGACCTTGAAGGGGCCTGGCGGAATAAAGGTACCCTTCGGCTCTTCAGACGTAAAAGCTTTACTGACTTGGCATATGGCAACACGAAACACGCGCGCAGCGCTCGGACTGGGAGCGCGTTGTAATACATTCGGAATTCTCGGACTCAATACACCGCCCTGCCGCGACTCCAATGCCGGTGCGTTTCACGTCGTTCTGGCGAACCAGATTGGTCTTCTCAGGGAAGGATTTGTGGCAGACATTGCTCGCATGGGTGAGGTTTGGAATCAACCTATTTATAGATTCCAGAGTCGTGAAATCGCGCGCCAAGGAGCATCACCCGGCGCA
Organism: Betaproteobacteria bacterium; assembly: GCA_016868315.1. GTDB lineage: Bacteria > Bdellovibrionota_B > Oligoflexia > Silvanigrellales > Silvanigrellaceae > RFOM01. The sequence continues at coordinate 442,800 of VGHE01000001.1, read as the reverse complement.
GCATCAGGAACTCAATCAGAAATCATCGTTGAGACAGCGATGCATTATGGAATGGAAGTCGAGCCACAATGGAACGCCTTGGGTCAACTTGTTGAGCGGCCTGCTGTAGGTTCGGTTCTCTACAGATATCGACTCGAGATTGATGCCCAAGGTCGCATCCGCGGAGGTGTTTGGCTGCAAGACGCTCGTCCTGACTTTATTTGGTTGCAGCAGCGCGGAACTTTTATCGGCAGCGATGCCGCCATCGGAGCAATTTACGAAGCCTCGATCCGATGAAAAGTAACGGCGTCAGCAGCAACAATGGAGCAGCATTCTGTTTGCCACTCCAAGCTGCGATGGTACCGCAGAGCGGACGCCGCGGTTGGAGTGGAACATAGATACTGCCAGAAACAGGCGGTAATGCTGGCAAACTTTCACCCGTGTAAGGAACGGGCGTCCGGGGCGTTTCCACCGGAGGAAGCGAGCTTGGTTCTCCCTCTCGCGAGTCGGCTGTCTGAAGGACTGCGCTAATAGGCGGACAATTCTCGCCGGCTGCGGGAGTGTTGCTCGCGAAGAAATTCCGTTGCACAAAAATGTCTGTCATAGGTGTGCGCACAGTGCCGGAGGGAATATTTTCGGAGCGTTCAAAATTGCCTGCGGTAATGTACATCGCGCAGGCGAGTTGATAGAGCGTTGCGCTCGCGGGAACGAGGTCAATGGAATCCCACAGGACTTTGTCTATTCTGCGGTAGCCATCTCGCCACTCCGCAGAATTTTCACGCATGCTCCAAATCACTGAACTCAGAACTGCACCCACCTCATACATTGCTTCTGCACTTGATGGAGGAAAAAGGCTCTCATCCAGGATGGTTGCTTTATTGCCCTGACGGAGCGAACCACCGAAATCGATAACACTCTCTGCGAGAAAATTGTTTCCTGTTATCGTATAAGTAAAATAATCAGCGAGCCCCTCTTGGATGATTCGTCCCTGTTTCGTGACGCTTTTTTCCTTAATTGATCGAAACATAACATGGTGCGCAAACTCATGAATATATACATCAGCATCTTTGCTGAGATAGCGTAATCTGCTCCCATCATCAGTTTCTTCACCGGTTCCAATAACGATAAAAGGATTGGGGCTATCGAGCGGATTAGGGACGTCGATGTAGAATGCGTTTTGAGAATCCGCAACACGCACAAAAACGTCGAGTGGACCTTTCAGACCAAACTCTTCGAAGTAGGTTTTCTGCTCAGGACTCTGAATTCTCTGATGCCATTTCATAGCTCGATTGATGGAATAGTAAGCCACCATCTCGGAATGCTCTGGGGTATCGAAGCCGTACCGGTACACACCACTGTTTGAACGGGCATAATTCCCGCATTTTTTATAACTCTGCGCAGCACCAAGACAGTTCAACACACGAAACAATTTTGTACGCAGATAGGAGACATCAATCAGATCTGTCAGTTCAATTTCCTCAAGCCCAGCACTTGCTGAAACCACCTTATTTTCGCGATAGATAACCGCCTTGCCAGTAAGATGTAGCGGTTGAAATTGCTCTTGTCCCCAAAAGGAATCGTGCTCGCGCATCCAAAAAATTCTTCCTTGGGGGAGCGCAAGTCGCCACCAACTCTCGAGCTGGTGGTTGTTCGCAACATAAACCGGTTTCGGTAGGGGTGTTTCCCAACTTCCCAGCGACAATCGCCGGGAGAAGAATTCACGCGCTTGTTCCGGGTCGAGCTCGAAGCCAGAAGAAAGGCTCAATGCATCGAGATTCATCCCAACGTTTGGAAAATGACCGGCAAACCATGTGGGAGTTTGCCCCTCCGAGACAGCAGCAGATTTGAAAGAGGTTCCATAGATGGGCACACCATCCCAAGCCCAACTTCCTGTGCGCAAAACAGAAAATCCAGGCGCAACGGCGATAACAGGCGATTCCGCGTGAACCATCGGCTGAAGCCGCGAGCCATGCTCTTCCTGGTTGGAGAAAAAAGAGGGTGAAGTTGTAAACAGGCTCGCTGCAGCCGCTGTCGACAACACGCTATTGGCGAACATCATGAGCCCCCCTCCCATTCAACAGTAACCGAGACCGTTGGCTCCAGCCCTGCAATTTTTTACCTTGCTGATTTTCCTGCAATTATGGAAAATTATTGCATGAAGCGAGATCATGTCCGGAACAACCCCATGGAACTCACCGTCTTGTGGCAGCGGACTGCATCCGTGCTGCGGATTTGCTTATGGATCGCATGCATTACTCCGGGAAGCCTGTGCTCAATGGCCAGTGCACAGAGTGGTCGCTCAAAGAAAAACAGTGACACGGTGGGAGTTGGAAAAATCGGCTCAGGGAGCCGCAATGTTCAAAAGAAGACCTGCCTTGTGCCCGTTAAAATACGTGGCATGAATGAAGGCGAACTTGCAGAGGTTCTCGATCGAGGGCAGAACCGCGTTGCAATTGTGCGGCTTGTCCGTGTGAATCGAAACTCCTCGCGACTCATGGCACAAGTACTTGTTGGTGAGGAGAATTGCTCATCACTGAGTGGCTATGCGATTCGCCCGTTGTCCTCTTCAAGTGCTGCAAGCGCCCTTGCTTCCGGCACTCAAATAAGTGAAGTCGCATCGCTCTCAGGTGCATTCATTGTGCACCAATTATCACTTCCAGGATTGGCTCTCAACAAATTCCTCAGCCCTGGATACACCCAGCGCGGATTTGGTTTGCGCGCATCAGCCGCCTTTCCGCGCCAGCCTATGCGATTTGGGAAATTCAATTTGCAGGGTAGCGCAGGTGTCGTCTTTTCAAGCAGTGCAACGAGCCCCGCGCTGGATATCGTCAAAGAAGGTAAAGTCATTGGTACCCAAAATTTTGCAACGACAGCCTACCAATTTCGTGGGGGTGCACGTGCACTCACCTCAGACGCTCGCCTATGGACAGAGGTTGGGCTTGTGCTGCTTGATAGCCTCGCGAGCAAATCGACACTCGCAAAAGCCGGCACAAATGTCGACGCCCTCTTTCCTGCGGTGAGAGAGCTCAACGGACAAGGATTCGGACTCTATGCCGAGCAGGGGCTCGTTGTCGGACAAAATGCTCGCCTGTCTCTCTCCGGTGCATTGGGACTGGGCACGAAATACAAAACCCCAGTCTTGGAGGATGGTGAAGCCACCAACACATCGGAGAACTTTAAGACCGAAGGTTTGCCAATTTTTGCGGGTATCAATCTTAATGTGCCGGTCTGGCGCGGAGCGTATGCCGAGTTAAACTTCGACTATGCTAATGTTAAACTTTCTCTGCCACTCGTGAATGATCAGCTGAGCAAATCTCAGATTGAAAAATTGAGCTTTTCCTTGGGAGCAGGTTACCGGTTTTAAAAACCTATCAGGCGACGTTCCGATCAAAATGCTGCTCATCCGTGGAGGATTTTTCTGTCATCCGGCTACGCACTGAAGGCAGAAATGAGTAACACACGACGAAACGCGGATAAGAGGCTGTTTCGTCGTACCAGATTTCACCACCAAGAGAGTGCACAAGCTGCTGACAGATGGAAAGACCTAATCCAAGCCCTTGTCCCATACGTTTGGTCGAGTAGAAGGGCTTAAAGAGCCGGCTCTGCGCCTTTCGGTTGATCGGTGCCCCGGCATTTGCAATCGCAATTTCAACACCACCACCCCTTTCAATGATGGCCACATCAATCCAGCGTGTTTGTCCTTCGGGAAGCTCGGAAACAGCATCAACTGCGTTCTTGACCAGATTCATCAACACCTGTGCGTGGAGTGTCGTTCCACCTGAAACCTCGATATCCGGAATTTTAGCGGGCCATCGCATTTCAATTCCTTGCATCAGTGTCCAAGCATCGCAGAGATTTTTTGTAAGAGAAAAAATCTCATCAAGCTGCACAAATCCTGGCTGTATTTGGGAGTCAGAGCTAGCAAAATCTTTGAGAGCCTTAGACAAATGCACCAAATGTTGAACTTGCACTTCGATATTGTTTAAGGATTTCTCGAGAGACTTCTCATCAAGATTTTTGCGCGCACGTTTTATCTCATCGATCCGTAGCATCATAATTGCGACAGGTTGGCTCATTTCGTGGACAAAACGAGCAGACATCGCACCCATCAACTTGAGACGCTCATCATGCATGGATGTGTTTGCTCTCTGTGGTATCTCTAACTCTTGCGAATTACCCTCATCGCGTAAGAGATCTGTTTGGCTTGGATAAACTCCAGTGCGGGTTGCAGACCAGCCCACAAACGAAAACCCCAAAACCAAAATTGAAGCCGAAAGGACTTCCCATTCTTCCGCGCGCACTTTACCAAACTGAAGCAGCAAAAAATGAATAAATGCTCCAACAAGTCCACAACAAATCACATCTGCCCAGACTCGCAGACGCTCGCTGCGGAAAAGCAGGAGGCAGAACATAATTTCTGCCAACAAAAGAAAACCTGCATACTGTGTGGCAGCAAATGAAATCATCGCCCGAGGCACTCCCGTCTCTTCATACGAGGAGGATATCGGTCACAGGAGCAAACACGACGCTGAAGATTTTTCAGCCCATCAGGGAACATGGCGACTCGCCGTGAGTACCAGGAAACAGAGATTATCCTCAGGCGAATCAGCCGAGGTCATCCAAAGACCGGCGTGCAGAAACCACTGCTGAGAATTCGCTTCTTCCTCAAAACAGCGGACTGCCTCGCCTTCGAATGAAACCCAATCCTCAGCACCACGGGTCGCCTGCAGAACTTCTAGGTCGTAACCCAGCCAATTCCGCTCACATCGCACCCGACAAACAAATTCATCCATGTGCGGGTGCAACTCACCTTGGCCAATCCACATGGGCAAGGCAGGACGGGAAACTGAAATGGGCTGCAGCGCAGGAGGACGACGGGTTGCAGTAACCGTTGGAAAGGGACGAGGCAGCGCATCGACTGCTGCGCTGACCTTTCGAAAGCTAAAATAGAGCCCTGCAAACGACAGCAGAGCGACAAACAAAATATTTTTAAAAAAACAGAATGTTTTTGTTTTTTCAATTCGCATTGAACACTTCTCCGTTTTGCTGGCTTATAGCAACGTCACTTTGGTAAGGCACGATGCAATTTTTTCCTTGTTCAAAGAATCCAATTTTCCGATCAAACCCGCGCACGTTTGCGCGGGAGGGAATCAAAGTGGTTCATCAAAGACTGATGCTAGCCAGTGTGGTTGGGTTAATTGGTGGCGGCTTTTTTGCCTGTAAGCCTCGCTCATACAACCAAGCCAAGACGAAGGAACTTGTGAGCGGAGAGGAAGGTCAGGCGACCTTGTGTGCCATGATTTCTCCGGGAGTCGACGGAGCAAATCCCAGCTCGAAGTCAGGACTCCGGGTCGCATGCCCAGGCCAGTGCAATGGGGTAGATTACCGAAACAGAAAATTTTACATTCTCAACGAAGAAACCGTCGCTGGTTATGAATACGCGATAACACTCAACACGGGTCACGAACTCAGAAACCTGTTTGTGATCGAGCCTACAACGGGTCTGTTGTCCGCTCTCAAACAAATCTCACTTGAAAATCAAAGCATCCAGAAATCACTTCAGCAGTATGGCTTTGATGCGGCGAATGTTACAAATATTGGAGTTCCGGCTGATGGTAAACTCTTGCTGCTGCCGGGTACAAAAGCATCGCTGTCGCAGGCTGGGCTGCTCGATGGTGGCACACTTGATTGCGGAGGCCAGCCCATTGAGGGTTCGGTTGGAATCGAAGAGTTTAAGAGCCAGAACCTCGATGATGTGAAGAAATCAGCAGCAGCACCGAAGTGATTCAGAAATTAGTTTCCAAACCCACCGAAGCTGCAAACGACGAGGCGGTTCCGACGGTCAAGTCAACACCACCCAACACATAAACAGCCTCCATCCAAGACCAGCGCAAAAACGAAGCGCCAGTTGCCGCGAATCCGTACTTCACAGAGTCCTGCCTAGACTTCTGCTCTTCGCCAACGAGAACCTGAACAGCGACCCCAGCATGAGCAGCGATATCCAACCCAGGAGTCAGCCCTAAATCAAGAATCGTGCGCGCTTGTGTCCCGATCGACTGAAGCGCCCAACTCTTATCGGAGGCAACTTCGACTCCCGAAAAGGAATGGTACGAAAGTCCAACCGTGAAGTCCTTTGTCTTGGCAAATCCCAGGGAAAGCTCCACCTCTGGCAAAATATGGCCAGCGAAGACTGCTGCACCGAGGCGATCGGAACTGAATTCCTTCGACACCTTTGCCGAGCGCGCCGCACCGAGACTCGCGCGCATGTTATAAACCCATTCGGCAGGCTGTGTTGGTTCTGAGGCCGCACTCTTACCTTCTGCGGCGGCTGGAGTTTCAGCAGGAGTGACGGCGGGTGCGATATCCGGAGCCGGAGCTGCTGCCGGTGATGGGGTCGCAGACGCAGGAGCAACTTTATCTGAAGCAAATGCACCAGAGGAAGAACATACGGCTGAGAAAAGAGCGACAAGAATCAACTGCTGTTTGCGAGATTTATTTTTGGAGCTCAAGTACATCGGGAAGACCTCATTCAATGATCAGAGATTAGACAAACTCAAAGTCCCGCAGAAAGCACCCAGACGCGCTGATTATTCACGCGATCAAAGAAGAGATTGGGCTCAATGTACGTTGCAAATCTAAATTTGACGAAAGTTCTGAGTTCAACTCCCGCAGTCCAGCCACCATTGCCCCAACCCAGACCCGCGAGTGTGCGAATGAACGCAGAGCGAAACCCTGTTTCGACACCAAAAGCTGGCTTGTACTCTGCAGGGGTCGGACGATTGATTTCACGCAATTCGCCGGAGAGGCGAACGAATGCGCTCCCCTCGACAGGCGTAATTGAGAATCCGGCATTCACAACCTGTTTGAGCGGATCAGGCTTCTTATTCGATGATTCTCTTTTGAGTGACTGAGGCGCATCGTAGAACTTGGTGTCACCGACATTGATGATTGCAAGCCCAAATGTTGGCTGCATGGTCTCTACAGGCCGAATCATCAGCCCAAGGTCGGCACCCCAACCTTGTCCAACTGAAATCTGATCATCGATTAATGAAGAAGACAGGGCATCTGCCAGAGACAAATTCGCTTGCCCCCCCTGCGCGCGCAACCGGTAGTAGGGTGCAATCCCCAAACTCAGCTTTCTATCGAGCAGTGAATGTGCATAACCGAAACGAAGATCTGTATCCACGACAAATCCAAGGTCGAGCGTCTCGGGAAGGACTTTAGAGTGAATGCCAACGCCCGCATCAAAGGAAGGAGTCAGGGCAAAACCCCAATTCTTCTTGACGAGATAGCCTTGAAGTTTTGCTCCTGAAAAAACGGTGCGACCCGAGGCCAAATCACCGAGCTCGACAACCTTATCGAGAGCCTTAGATATATCGTTCTTGCTTTCGATCAACTCCCCCAAAATTTTCCCCCCTTTGGAGAAATCATCGAGGACGCTCGACAGGCCACCCGAGCCCACACTGACCCTGGCTTCAGAATCTAGAAGCGCTGCGAACGTGGAGTCCAAATAAGCCAAACCTGCGGGATTGTAGAACAACGCATTTTGATCGTCGGCAACTGCTGTGAACGCACCGCCAAGTGAGGCAGGACGTGCAGAGGTAAACTGATAAGGAACGCGCAAAGAGGGAGCTTCCGCCAGGGCTGCAAGAGAGCCACCAGACAACAGACACGCGCTCAACGCGCTCAAGACCTTCATTCTCATGATCAGAGACTCCCTCAAATCAACAGGCAAAGCTCAAACAACTGCAAACATAGATATGGTAAAAACGGGCAAGTGATTTTCTCAAGTCAGTTCGTCAAGGCGGTGTCGACGGCTCCACAGATTGCTCTTTATACCGACAAACAATAGTCCGGCAGTAGTCCATCCAATCGCGCGACGTGCGCGTTGGACGCCCTCCGATGGCAGCTTCGGTGGCGCATTTAAGGCCGTCTCTCACTTTCTGAAGGTCTTTCTCTGCATGCTCGGCAGCATATTCACATTGGTCAATGAGAGCCATAAGTTTAGGGCGATTGACAAAACCGACGTGAGGAAGACGCGAAGTCAGCATTTTTTCCGAATCAATGACAACGGGGCTTCTCCCCTCTCGAACTGAACTCGTGGCAGCTGCTGCCTCAGCCACAAGTGCGGTTGCGTTATTGAGGATAATATCGAGTTCAAGTAGCTTCTTCTGCACGGAGACCGTCTCAACCTGGAGTTTTTCGCTGCGCAGAAACGCCTCCGCCATGTAATGAGCATGTTCCGCAGACAGCTTCTCTGCGATGTCGAAATCGTGCAGGTGTGTGAGTGCAGTGCCATCATCGAGATTCATGCGCTTAACAACAGAAATGAGTTTGTCGCGCGCTGCCTGCAATGCCGCCAGCTTCAACTTTGCCTCACTAACCTGATATTCAAGTGAATGACGGCGCAACTTTGCAAACATCGACTTGGCGAACCAATAGAGACGTGGCTGTCCGGAAAGAGCCGCAGTCTCAGTTCTCTTCAAAACCTCTTTGTACTCGGATCGGGCGAGCGCAAGATATTCTTCTGTCTTACGACGATCCTCGCAGTATTCTCGCCACAACAGGCTAAGCCGCTCCGCAGCCTCAACTCGAGTCTTGAGAGCTGCTGTCTGCGCTAGGATGCGCTGTCTGACTTTTTCAGATTCGGATCTGAGGCGCTGCGGCTCGTCCTGAACCATCACCATCAGCATCTCGAGCGTGGATCTCGACATCTTCGAAACTCTCCTCTGCGGTTTCGAGCACACGTTTCATTTGCGTTACTGCTCTTTGCCAACGGTTGCGTGCTTCATCCTGTTTCTCAATCTCAAATGCGTTGAGACACATAAATTCATGAGAGATAAGCCGCTCTGCATCGGCAAGCTTCAGGTCTGTTTTGCCTTCAACCATTTGCAGAATTTTTTCCTTTTTGTCCGATGCCTTGCGAAGCTCGCTGCCACTGGTCTTATTCTTTTCGTCGAGTTCAGCTCTCAACACACCGAGGCGCGATTCAAGATTTCTTGAGTCACCCTCGCTTTGCAGCTTCACACTTTTATCCATTGCTCGAGTGCAGTCTTCAAAAACCCTTGGGTAGAATTCACCACAATCAACAAAGAGAGTGCGCAGGCCAACCGAAGTCATGGCAGCGAGCCGTTCACATTCAGAGAGTTTTTCAGAAATACACTGCTGTGATTCATCACGTTCTTGCTCTAATGAAAGAAGTACATCTTCATCACGACGCGCCGCCCGAGACCACAGAAGTATCCGGAATCTATCGCCGAGCGAAATACTGCGTCCCCTCTTTTGCCCTGTTCGCTCCTCGTGAAGAAGTTCAAGTTCCACTGCCTTAACGAGGGCTCTCGACCTTTCCAGTTCTGACTGCATTTTTTTGAATGCGGTCAGCTCTGCTGTCCAGCGCCATGACATAAGCAGTTCACGCACCGCCCAAGGAATGGTCTTTTCAAAAACCTCCCAAACCTCGAGACGTAAAGCCTTCCATTTCTCACGCCATGGGCTTTCCGGATTAACGTAGTGCCCAAACTGATTCTCAACCTGAAAGGTGCAACGCGGTAACCCGGCATGAAAGGGACTGTCGTTTTGCTCGAGCGTTCCAGGTGCGCGGTCATCCTGAAAATTGAGAACCTTTTCGAGTTCCTCGAGTGCCGCAAGTAGCTCTTCGGTCTGCTTCAGTTTTCTTTTGTCTTTGATTTGCGGGAGAGCAATACGAATCCGCGGCAACAACAAAGCAAGCACGTCTTTGGATGACAATGCCTCAGCAAATGCAGCTGCAGTTGAATGGTCTTTGATTTCGCTCATGCCACGAAGCTAACATGGCTTAATCGCGGGCTGATGGGAATTTTTTATCGACCTGACGGACGCGAACCGGAGCGCCAAAGCGCTTCTGCAAGCTTTTGCTCACTGCGCGAGAGCGAATTCCAAATCCTCAGAAGAAGATCGGGTCGTTGCAACGCAGTTCTGCGAATTTGTTCGGCTCGCCTGTACTTGGCAATCTCTGCATGGTGTCCGGAAAGGAGCACAGGTGGAATCTGTTGCCCGGCAAATTCGACCGGGTGCGCGTACTGAGGAGCTTCGAGCAGACCATCTTCGAAACTGTCTGACTGAGCACTCTGTTCGTTGCCAAGCACTCCAGGAACGAAGCGTGCAATGGAATCCATCATACAAACAGCCGCAGCCTCCCCTCCAGAAAGGACAAAGTCACCGACGGAAAGTTCGTGATGCGCTCGAGCAGAAACAAAACGCTGGTCAAATCCAGCATAACGGCCACAAAGAAAGACAAGGTGTGATTCGCTTTGTGCGAAATGACGTGCCCACTCATTGTTGAAAACTTTGCCACCCGGAGAGACGTGAATAACGACTGTTGATGAGGTTGCGACAGAATCGAGTGCGCGGGTGCAAACATCTGGCAAAAGCACCATTCCATCGCCACCGCCTACTGGATGACCATCCACGGTGCGCCGAGAGTCGAGAGAAAAATCACGCGGATTAACAGTATCGAAGCTTAACTGACCGTGTTTCAAGCCGCGCGAGAAAACGCCCTCTTCCAGAAGAGGGTCGAAAAAACGGGGAAAGAGCGTGAACGCTGTCAAACGCAAACTCATGGTTGCTCATTGTCGAGAAAAGAGGGTTCGTTTTTGAGCGTGATCGTGCGGCGAGCTTCATCGACTTCAATGATAAAGGCATCCACGAAAGGAAACAGAATTGTTTCAGTTGCAGGACTCAACGGCTGAATTTCGAGTGTTTCCTGGGCTCCGAAATTGTGAACTGCAACAACTTGCCCGAACACACCTTCCCGCGCCTCGACGTACACCTGACACCCCACCAGTTCGGCTACCAGAAATTCATCCTGCTCGAGTTTAATTTCTTTCCGCGATACGAAAAGATGTGTGTTGTAAAGAGCCTCACAGATCTCGCGTGAATTCACCGATTCGAGCTGCAGCGCTAACTTTCCACCACTCACGTAAGCACTTTCCACGTGAACAACCTTTTCAGGGGCGCTTTGGAGAAGCAGTTTCTTGTAGCCGGGCCAACTGACACGGTTGTCTTCTGTCTTAAGAAAAAAGGCACCCCGAACCCCGTGTGGACGCCCCACCTGCCCCAACCACAACCAACCCTCTGGTGTCTTCGCCGGAGGAATTGTTCCGTGATTTCGACGCGCCGCGCTTTTATCGGGCTCTTGTGATTTTTGATTCAATTTGTCAGTCTGCGGGCTGCTGCGCATGAGCACTCCTTCACGTTGGCCACGCTCCTCCTGATTTACGGGGAGCACAGCCAACGTCCGATGTAGCCCTGAGTACCGTCTGACGCAAGCCGATTTCGAATCCTGGCGCTCCTCTCGTGCACGAGGCTCACCCCATGAAATCCCTAGATTATGTCCTATTTTTGGTCTCGCAGGCGCTCAGTGAACTCGGAGACAATCTGTGGAGCCTCGGCCTACGCAACTTCCTTTTCGACAACAGCCCCTGGACTCCTGCCGCAGGCCTGGCTGCCGTTTTTCTATTGCAGGCCATTCCTGTTTTTTTCTTTGGTCCCTGGATCAGTGCCAAGATTGGTCACCGTTGGCGTGCCTGGGCACTTTGGGCAGACCTCGGACGCATGGCAGTGACCTTGGTTTTCGCAGTCTTTGTTTATTTTTCAGGTCATATCCTCGGTAGCAATGCGCTCGTGTTCACTCTTCTCCTCGCTCAATTGTTGCTCGAGTTCGGTGCGCTTATCTTTCAGAACTGCCGCAATTGCCTTGTACCCATACTTTATCCCAACCCAAACGACATCCCGCGCGCACATCTTTGGGCAAACGTGGCCAGCCTGAGCGCTGCGGGTCTTGTGCCTCTGATTTTTCTTCTCGCCCTTCCCGCACAACACAAAATTCAAACAGACTGGTTGATGTGGGCTGCACTCATCGATGCCATCAGCTTTGGAATCAGCGCTACCGCTTTGTTTGCTATACGGCGCTCACAGAGCATCAAAGAGGCTGAAGCAGGGGTAAAAAGTTCAGAGCAAAAAGCAACATTTTTGTCGCAGTTCGCGGCTGGTTTGAAGGTTGCACGAAAACATCGCGGCGTTGCTCGGCTGCTGCTGTTTTCTTTTTTCTACAACATCTTCCTCATGGGTCCCTTTGAGATTGGCCACGTTACGTTTCTCCGACGCGACCTTGGCTTGCCTCCTGCCGCACTGGCAGTGAACCTTTTGCTCTTTCTTGGTGGCATATCTGTCGGCACTTTTGCTGCAAATTGGCTTTGGAGGAGCGGCGAAGCGCCTCATTTTCGGCGCTTCGCGAGCTCTGTTTTGTGGGATGGGTTGACCTTTTTTCCCATTTGCTTGTTTGCATTCCTGCGCGGAAAAATTCCTGACTCCGTCTTCCTTGCCGGTCTTTCAGCCCTTTTCCTCTTCCACTACGCGATGGTTCCTTTTGTAAAGGTCAGCCGATTGGCCGGAATTCAAACACAGACCGACAGGAGCGAATGGAGCGTGCTTCTTAGCTTTCACGCAGTCGCAGTTGAAGGCGCCAGCGCTGTCTCGGTTATATTCGTTGCACTTGTTCTCCCCGACGTTTCCGGAACTCTTCTTTTAGCTCTCGGGGGTGCAGGAGCAACCCTCTGCGGGCTGCTCGGCCTCGGCGTTTTCTCGCAGCAAGTAAGCCCACAAGCTTGAATTTTAGGCTTGATATTCCTATATTTCTTAGGGAGCACACGCTGTGCTTCTGAATTTCCTCAGGACACACCCGTGAACTCTCAACCCGTGCTCTACATTGTGGCCACTCCTATCGGTACGCTCTCCGATATGTCACCTCGTGCACGCGACACACTTGCTCGCGTTAGCTTTGTTGCATGTGAAGACACTCGCAGAACAAAAGAACTTCTTCACGCCTTGGCCATGCCACATGTGCCACTCGTGAGCCTTCATGAGCACAATGAATCTGAGAAGTCGCAACACCTTGTTGAGCGGCTGCTGGTATCTGAGACCCGCACTGCTGCGCTCGTGAGCGATGCAGGTACGCCCGCTATCAGCGACCCAGGTGCACTGTTCGTAGATGCCTGCCACGAAGCGGGTATTCGCATCGAAAACGTCCCTGGCCCCTCGAGCCTAGTGGCAGCGGTGGCAGCGGCAGGATTTTTGCAACCGCGCGTGCTCTTCTCTGGGTTCTTGCCACGCACACCCAAAGATCAGCGCGAGGAGTTTAGGCGCTGGAGCGCTGTAGCACCTTGCATCGCGGTTTGTTTTGAAAGCCCCAATCGAATTATCAGTACTCTACAAAATGCCGCTGTTTTTTTTTCCGCTGCAACGCGCGTCTGTCTTTCGCGCGAAATATCTAAGAAATTTGAAGAGCACTTGCGTCTGCCGCTGAATGATTTGCTCAAAACTCTTGAGGATGGACACCTCATCAAAGGTGAGTGCATCATTACTTTTGAAGTTCTTTCAGACGCCAACTCTCTTGCTCTGGTTCCGAAGAAAGACATTGCTGAAGCAGCTGAGGAGGCGCTCCAGGCGCTCGAGCAAAACCCATCCCTTCATCTGAAGGAGCTCAGCCGAACCCTTGCCACACAGTACGAATTGCATCCGAAAGACCTGTATAATGCAATCCTGGCGAGACGCAGAACATGAATGTGCATGGCCCTGTTCCAAACTGGAATGCGTTGGAGAGCCTGCTGGAGAACTGGTTCAGTTTACAGTTGAACAGAACCAGTGCGCTGAGCTTTGATTCCACAATCCACTCCTGGGACACAGGACTCCTTGCAGCCGCATTGTTCAAGCGCGGTGCGCGAGAATTGCACTGCATAAAAAGCGGTGAGATTCGCAGTGTCACGCAGCCAGGTTTGCAACATAAACCTGCGCAGCACACGACCGAGACCACGGTTTACAATAAATTTGAGGAACTCTGGGCAAACCTCGTTTTCTCAGCCCCTGGTACAGCTGTCTTATGCGACAAAAACTTTCTCCGCTGCCATCCGCAAGTCGAAGACCAACTCCGGCGTGCTCGTGTACCTTTGGTTCAAATGGATTGCACCGAAGAAACCAAAACCCTGCACACTGCGCGTGAAATTTTCTCAGCCATCCCTGCCTCGACCCAGCACATTGTCATTATGGGCGGCGGTATCTGCTGCGATCTGGGTGGCCTCGTCGGTGGCTTACTAGGCTGCAAAATCCGACTCGTTCCAACAACCCTGCTTGCGGCCGTTGATGCTGGCCTGGGTGGCAAGACTGGTGCGAATCACGCTCGGGCTGGAAAGAACCAGATAGGCCTCTTCGTCACACTGCAATCTGTTGATGTTGTCACTGAATTCCTCAGCACCCTGCAACCAAGCCAGGTGCGCGAGGGTTCCGCAGAAATTCTGAAACACGCATTCCTTGAAGGCTCATTCACACGCTGGCTACCAGCTCTGAATGAACTGCAACTTCAGGCAAGTTCCTCTGCGGTAAAATGGGCTAACTTTCGCGAATTGTTGCTGAACAATCTTAATTTTAAAAAGAGGATCACTCAGATTGATCCGCTCGAGAAAAACATCCGTGCACTTCTCAACTACGGACACACAGTGGCACATCTTCTCGAATCTTTGTTCGCCTCTGCCCAATCCAACAAGCTCAACACTCCTCTCAGCCATGGTTGTGCTGTGGCTCTGGGACAGCTGTGCTTTCTAGAGATTGGCTGGGCAAGCAGCGCCCCCGAGGGCTATCACAATGCCCTTGTGCAACTCCTGCAAAATGAGGGCATTGTGTACCCTCTGAAGGAGCTCGACACCATCAGCGTTACGGCGCGCAAACTCCTTCTGCAAGACAAAAAGAACACCGATGCCACAGATTTTGGGCTGGTGCGTTGCATCACACCTCAGTATGGTTGCCTCGCGAATCTAGAGGCCATCGACGAAAGCCAACTCGGTTCTCTCGTCGCTGAAAACACTGCCTTGATTCACGTCGACGAACTCCTTAGGGAGCTCAAGAACGCAGGACTTTTCTCATGAATGCAGCATCAGTTGATAAAATCTTGCCTCTGCTAGGTGAACGCCTTCAGCTGGAATTCAAACCATCTTTAAGAAAAATCATACTGCACTTTCACGAATTCAAAACGAGAAACGCAATGAGTGCGGATACTGCCTTGGAGCTTGCGGCACTGAGCGATGCTTTCAGCACTCACAATTCAGCGCACCCCGCATCGGCCTTGCTCCAGTCTCAACAATATTCGGTACTGGTTTTGAAATCGCATGTGCCAGGGGTGTTTCTTTCGGGAGGCGACCTCAAAGCCATATCCACATTCGATACCCAACAGGGTGAAATCTTCATACAGCACATGAGAGCATTCACCCATTTTTTGCGCACCAGTTCTCTTGTCTCTATTGCGCTTTTGGATGGCCTTGCGGCAGGTGGCGGAAGTGAAGTTGCGTTGGCCTGCGACTTGCGTGTGGCGACATCCTCGGCAGCACAACTCGACCTCGCGCAAACACGCTGGGGTGTACCAGCTGGCTGGGGCATGATGACCGATCTGCGCCGACACGGTGTCTATAGCTCAGAGCGACGACGCGCCATGGCACTCATCGCTCAAGAGAGGTGGAACATCGACAGACTCGAGCAACTCGGACTGCTCGATGCCCGCTTTGATCACGCCCCCCAGCCCGAGCGGGCATTTGAGCGCTGGCTTGAGGATTTTCTGGCACGCCTGGGGCAGTGCCCTGTGCCACTGCGCGAGGCACTGATGCTCGAGCGCCCCCTTCTGCCGGATGCAGAACTTGAAGAATTCGACAAAAAATTGTTCAGTCAGTTTTGGTTGAGTGAAGTTCACAGATCCCGCGTGGCAGATTTCATTCAGGCAAGAGAACTATCCAAAAAGGACGTCGACACACCATGAAGTCACACCCGGTCAAAGTTTCAAGCGCGATAATGTTGCTCGTTTGCTCAACTGTGATCGGTTGCGGTGTCAAAGCCGCGCCTACCCCCGCGCTGCCCTCACCCCCTGGCTCTCTCCAGCAGGAAGCGCAAAAGCGTGCGCTCGAGAGAAAAGAGAAGGAAAAAGAAAAGGCGCGTGAAAAAGAGAAAGCTCCCCCACCGGAGAAAGCCTCACCATGAAAACCACAAACACCTGGCCTGAAAATCGTTTCTTCGAGCTTTTTCCGGAAACACAACATCCCATTGTTCAAGGTGGCATGATTTGGGTCAGCGGTGGCAAACTCGCTGCTGCGGTGTCGAATGCAGGGGGCTTAGGTCTTATCGGTGCAGGATCAATGAAGCCAGACCTCCTGCAGCACCATATCCGTAAGGCCAAATCACTCACAAAGAAGCCCTTTGGAGTGAATGTCCCACTCCTGTATAAAGACACCCAACTACAGCTCCAAACAGCTCTTGATGAAGGTGTTCGAATCTTCTTCACGAGTGCCGGCTCGCCAAAATCTCACACACCTTGGCTGAAGAGCTGTGGGGCTACGGTTGTCCATGTGGCATCGACTCCTGAGCTCGCTCTCAAATGCCAAGATGCAGGCGTGGATGCGGTTGTTCTCGAAGGGTTTGAAGCCGGCGGGCACAATGGACGCGATGAGCTCACCACGCTTGTTCTTCTTCAACAAATTCGAGGAAAATTAAATATTCCCTTAATTATAGCTGGAGGAATTGGCTCAGGAGCAGCTATCGCTGCTGCGCTTGCCCTAGGAGCCGATGCCGTGCAAATCGGAACCATGTTCGCAGCAACCGAAGAGAGCTCGGCTCATCCAAACTTCAAAAGTGCCATGCTCGATGCGGGCAACACTTCAACCTTCCTGCGTCTTAAAAAGCTCGTTCCCGTGCGCCTTTTACACAACCCATTCAGTGAAAACATCCGCCTTGCAGAAGACCAATGTGCCAGCGCTGAGCATCTGAGTCAGATTCTCGGAAAAGGCCGTGCAAAGGTGGGTATGCTCGAGGGCGACCTCGCAGAAGGTGAACTCGAAATCGGACAAATCGTCTCAAATGTGCGCGCTGTCCCTACCTGCCAGGCACTCATCGATGAATTAGTTGCCGACTACCAACGCGCCCGCAACCGCCTTTGCAAGAGCTGAAAACTGCAAATATTTTTTTGCTGATTTTGATTTTTAAAAAAAAATTATTATCAAAGTAATATGCAATTCATGCATCTTTTGAGGAAGAATTTTCACCCCTCGAAAATTTTTTTTACTCAGAATTTTCGATTTGTTACGTTTCTGCCGCATCCAACCCGCTAAAGACTGCCGACCGAACCCCGAACAGTGTGGTGAAAGTTCTGCAGCCCGGAGCAAGAGGAAACATCCGGCGGCTGAGCTTGAGAGGGCAATCAGTTTTTAAAGGTTCAAGGAGGAATCACTCATGGGTTTGCGCATCGCCAGCAACGTTCAAGCACTGACCGCTCAGAGAAATCTGAACGCCACAACGGAGGCCAACAATGCGAGCATGGAAAAACTCGCTTCAGGTTTCCGGATCAACAAGGCTGCAGATGACTCCGCAGGGCTTGCCATTTCGGAGAAATTGAAAGCGGATATTCGCGGGCTTAATATGGCACGCCGGAACGCCAGCGACGGTGTCTCGCTCATTCAGACCGCAGAAGGTGGTTTGAACGAAGTTGGAAACATCCTCGGCCGACTGCGCGAACTCGCGGTACAGAGTTCGTCCGACACCATCGGCGACACCGAGCGCGGGTTTCTCAACAAGGAATTCTCGCAGCTCAAGAATGAAATCACACGTATTGCGAAATCCACCGAGTACAACGGGACTCTCTTGATTGGTGGTGAACTCGGCGGTGTAGATGAGAATCTCGCAGCGCGCAGTAATGGCTATCCGCTCGAAATCCAAATTGGTAAGAACTACTTTGCCAGCGTGGATTCCAAAGATCAGGCTGCGCCAGTGAACGTACTGCGCATTGACCTTCAAGATATCAACTCCACGGTCGGTGAGAATGGTCTCAACCTCGGCGAGGCTCCAGAAGACGGAGCGCAGGTTGCGAACAAAGAGTCAGCGCAGTCCTCTATTGGCCTCATTGACAATGCCATCACCAAGATTTCTGGCTACCGCTCGACCTTGGGTGCGTTGCAGAACCGCCTCAACTCAGCGATGTCGAATCTCTCAGTGCAATCTGAGAACGCAAATGCAGCTAACAGCCGCATCCGCGACACAGACTTCGCCGACGAAAGCGCCAAACTGACACAGACCAACATTTTGAAACAATCAGGTGTTGCAGTGCTCAGCCAGGCCAATCAGACGCCACAGCTGGCACTCAGACTGCTTGGCTAATTCGGGCTTTCGTGACAAGAATTTCTCCATGGAACCTGACCCCCTTTGGTCTATGGAGAAGCATCCATGAAAACTGCCCTCATAGGTGCTGGTGTAGCAGGCGCTGCCTGCGTTTCGGTCCTGCGTTCACGCGGGGCCGATTTTTGCGTTTTCGAAAAGTCGCGTGGTCCGGGTGGACGCTTATCTACGCGCCGGGTGAGTGGTGTTTTGCCACAGGGAGACCTCCACTACGATCACGGAGCACCTGCCTTCACTTGGTCACCGGAACTTTCTGCGCAGCTTGCTGCCGAACTCAAACATGAGACAGTCAGGCAGCTCAACCCTGATGCCTGGGTCGCCTCGCCTTCCATGCCGCAGCTTGTCAAAGACTTGCTTGGTGGATGCCCGCTCTCTGCACAGGTCGAAATTGATACTCTCGAAGGTTCAACTGGCCAGTGGTATCTCAAAGAAAAATCCAAAAGCGACGGCAATCCGCCGGTCTTGCACGGTCCTTTCTCGGCCGTCGTACTGACTGCACCAGCGCCACAAACCCGTGCGCTTCTAAGAAACGTCGAGTGCTCGTGGAAGCAGAAGCTGGACGCTGTGAGTTATCATCCCTGCTGGGCGGTTATGGCGTCGTTCGCGGGAGCTCCTGCGGAAATTCGAGAAACGTCGAACATTTTCTCAAGCCTCGTGAGCCAAAACTCCAAGCCCGGCCGCACCCTGCCCGAACATGTTCAATGCTGGGTGGGACATGCCCATCCAGAATGGAGCCGGGCACACCTCGAGGCCGAGGCAGCTGTGATTCAAGAAAAACTGCTCGCTGAGCTGGTCAGAGTTCTCGGACTGACGTCAGTCCAACCACTTCACGCAGCAGTGCACCGCTGGCGCTACAGCACGGTTGCCAACCCACTACATTGCACTGCGCTGGCCGATCCAGTGCAGAGGCTGTTCTTCGCAGGCGACGCCTGCCTTGGCACTGGGGTTGCCGGAGCCGTTGAAAGTGGACTCGAAGTCGGTCGCATGCTGATTTAAAGTGTTATTCAGAATTGCGAGGGTCATATGAAACTCATCATGATTTCAGGAGACGGCCAGGGAGCGGGGCGGACTTTCCTCGCACGCAAAATGACCGACAATCAGTCGCAAATTTTCTCGATTGTGAATCTCATTCGTTCCCATTTGCAGCGAAAATATCCACAATATGACTGGTTCAACAAAGAACCGGAATACAAGAGCAAAACTCTCGTCGGCAGCACCAAAAAGACGATTCTGCAGCACCTCGATGAAATGGGGCGCGGTGAAAAACAAAAAGATCCACTGATCTGGGCCAAACAATTGGTGGACATTTTAATTTACGCGCGCGACAACGAAGGTCACCAGACTGTTGTCCTCGATGATATTCGTTTTGTGGACGAATACGAATACATTAAAAACCGACTGCACACTGAAAACATCGTGCACTTTCACGTTGCTTTTGAAAAAGCTAAGCCTGAGCCTCTCTACGAAAATGAGAAACTCAGGCTTCTCGCAGACTACATCGTCGTGCGTCAGAAGCAGCTCTCCTGACGAATCGGCGTACAGTAGCGTTCAATTTGGCCAAAATCGAGGGCGAAATCGACCTGAATTGCTTTGTCGTTGTAGTCCGTATCGATGCTGCCGGAAGTACTGCTGCTGCCACTCTTCAAACCAAAAACCGGCGAGTAACCTTGCCCACCAGAGCCACCAATAGCTGTAACAGGTGCGTTGACCTGAGTGGTGATATCGGATTCACAGGGCTTGTTGACCTGAATTGAACCGCCACGCAGGATGTCTGTCATCGAAGCAAAGGTCTGACTTCCCATAGCCACGCCACCATTCCCACTCGGACCAATATTAGCTCCCTGCACACACATCCAGCGACCATCGCGCCCCAGTTCGTCTTGCATTTGGTCATGAACCTGTGGACCATAATTATCGCTCACCGCAGCGCCAAGACCATCATAGGTTCTGTCATTGATGCGAATATTGCGATTGTTCCAGATGGCATTGACGGACAGCTTATCAACACACAGTGCGTTCTGGCTGATTCCGTTCACGGCACTCCCATCTGCAGATACAGGTCCGTTGACACTGCCAATATCTGAGCTGATGTTGAATGGCCGCGCATCTTGCGAGCTGGTATTGACGCACACGTTATTACTGTTGTTGCTGGCTACTGCAACTGCGTCGCCACCTCGTCCACCAGGGTGGCCATCAGCCAATTTCTTGAAGCGGTTAACCACGTTTGTATTTGAGGCAAAATCACTGACCGTATTGCCCCAAGCCCAAAGACCGCCTACACCGAAATGACCATTCCAGTATTTCGCGTTACCGCAGACTCTGTGACCATGACAAAGACGTCCCTCTTTCCACTCAAACACATTAATCGTGCTGGCAGACGGAATCTGTTAGGAACCTTCGTGACAATTGAGAAACATGGTTATCTCGCGACCGGCTGTTTTACCGCTGCTGTCCTGCATACGCAGAATGAGGTCTTTACACTCACCGTAAGCCAAGTTCGACGAAACAAAGACCGCCAAAAGACTCAGACCCATGAACATTGAGACAGGTTTATTTCGCATCGTATACTCCCTTTAGGTCGTTGTAATCAGCACAATCTCAGCGTAAGAAAAACATTTTTTCAGGGATCTTGTTGCATTGAACGGGATACTGGATGATTGACAACTCTGCAGTCAATTCTGTTCTCGAGAGTCTTTGCGATTTGTCATGATCAGGAGTTAATAATGTCGGCACCGATAAAATCATTTGCCTGCACCATTCCGGAACTCGCACAATACGCACACGATTGCTTTCAACCAGAAGACCTCATACTCGCTGAAATCCGCGAGCGTGCCGTACAGGAAAAACTGCCCAACATACACGTCGGACGCATGGATGGACTTCATCTCGAAGTTCTGGTGCGCGCTACCGGCGCCAAAAAAGCAGTCGAAATAGGTTCCCTGGCTGGATACTCAGGTGTCTGCATCGCACGAGCTTTGCCTCCGGACGGACATCTGCACGCTTTTGAGCTGTACGAGAAAAACGCACGAGTGTGCGCAGAGACTTTTCAGCGGGCAGGATATTCTTCCAAAATCACCATCCACCAAGGAGTGGCACTCGAAAACCTCAAACACATCGAAAACCAAGGCCCGTTTGACCTGATTTTTCTCGATGCCGACAAACACAACTACCCTGCCTATTTGTCTTGGGCAGAACAACATCTGCGGGTCGGTGGAACACTCATTGCAGATAACACTTTTGCTTGGGGTTTAATTCTTCAAAACACTTTTGATACCGAGTCACAGCGCAGAGATGCCGAGGGAGTCCTGCAGTTCAATGCTAAAGTCGCAAAAAATGCCATTTGGCGCGCCACAATTCTCCCTACAGGTGAGGGGCTGACTGTCGCAGTTAAAATCGCTTCTAGAAGTTGACACTCAACCGAGGCGGCTCAACTCCAAGCTTGAACATAGAGCCCATCGGGGTCGTACATGCTCTGTTGTTTTTCAATGTTGAAAACTCGAGAACCGCGCGGGTCATTGCCAACACCTGCCAGATAAGCCCAATTGCCCCAGTTGCTCGCTGGGTCGTAGTCAATCAGCAGCGATTCAAAGCACCAGGCACCCAGAGTCCAGGGAATCTCCAAGTCATTGATCATGAAACTCGCAACATTCTGTCGACCGCGGTTGCTCATGAATCCCGTCTGCACAAGTTCCCGCATATTTGCGTTAACGAATGGCTGTGCGGTGGACGCAGTCAATATCTGATTTAAGCTTTCATTCACATCACGCCTATCTATTTTCCGTGTTCGTATCTCTCCATGTATTCCCTGCCGCAGAAAGAACTTAACATCGTATTTGAGCAGCATAAGTTTAAAAAAATCACGCCATAAAAGCTCAACCACAACCCATTCGCTGCTCTTGCTGGAGCCAAATTGCTTCTCGTAAGATTTGACCCTCTCGTAAATCCACCCAGGAGCAAGTGAGCCGTTGGCCAACCAAGCGGAGAAGAGTGTTGAATCATTCAGACCCAATAATCCATTGCGAGTCTCGAAGTAGGTCGCAATTGAGCGCTTATTGAAAATATAATCATCAACCCGAGTCTGACCTTGCCTCTCTCCGCCGCACAGCAGATTCATCTTTTCGCGCGGCCCCTGTACTTGCTCCACAGCTTGAAGCAATGCACTTTCCTCGGGGAGGATTTCAAACCAGGCCGCTTGCGAAGAAATTTTTTGAAGGTGCTTCTGCACAGTGCGATAGGCCAACGTGCCTGCTGTCGTCAGTTGCCGGGAGTTTTTGCTGACAGAAAAATCGATTTCCGGGGCACGGAGCACCAGGTTTTCAAGACCCACTTTTTCCACCCGTCTGCGAAAATCAGAGAACACATCCGGTGTTTCTTCTATAGCAAAAGGAAGCTTGTCGGGATTTATGAGGAAACCTGTCCACGCGCGGATCACGCGAGTTCGAGAGGGTTCAAGCCGGGCACAAGTAAACGATTCCACGCTACGCTCTTCAGGCGCACATTCGCGGGAAAAATAAAGCGTATCTGCACCCAACTCTTCAACCAACTGCGGTAAAATCAGCTCAGGCTCTCCCCAAAGTTGCAAAAGTTCGATCTGAACCTTGTGCAGATCGTCTTGCAATTGCTGCAGGGTCTGGGCGAGAAACCTGCGGCGGTGCCACCCCAATCTGGGGACGGAAATGGCGGTGCGTGCAAACTGGCGTGGATCATGAATATAAACGCAAACAAGTGCTTGGTTTTCAGTGAGCGCACGTTGCAGAAGAGGGTTGGAGCCCAGCCGCAAGTCATTGCGCATCCAATAGATTGCCTTGGCCATTGTCTGCTCTCCAAACGGTGATAGGGGACAATTTCTTCTGCCCATGCTAAACCATGAAAGGGGAGGATTGCCATGAACATCAGGAAAATCGCCCGTACTATACCCGCACAGGCCATTTCTGAAGGTGCTGGAGTAACAGTTCATCGCACGATTGGCACTCAGGCTTTGCGCAACCTCGACCCGTTTTTGATGCTCGATCACTTTGGAAGTGACAACCCAAACGAGTATATTGCTGGCTTTCCAGATCACCCTCACCGCGGCTTCATTACTTTCACCTACATGCTTGACGGCCACATGCTTCACAAAGACAGCATGGGCAACACAGGGGATTTACGCGCAGGCGGCGCGCAGTGGATGAAAGCAGCAAGCGGTGTCATTCACTCCGAGATGCCACAACAATCTCAGGGACTCATGCGCGGCTTCCAGCTCTGGATTAACCTCCCAGCAAAGGAAAAAATGTCAGCGCCTGAGTATCAGGAGTTTACTCCCGAAGCCGTCGCAGAAGTAAGCTTCGATGGGGGAAAAGCTCGCGTCTTGTGCGGAGATTTTCAAGGTCAACGCGGTGTCATCAGCGACCCCAACACTGAGGCGTTCTATTTAGACATCTCACTTGCGGCGCAAAAACAGTTCATCTACCAGACTCCTCCTCAACACAATTGTTTTGTTTATGTCTTCGAGGGCTCGGCAACTGTAGAGAGCCAAACTTTGCCTCGCCACAGCCTGGCTGTTCTCGCGGCGGGTGATTCCCTGCAAATCAATGCTGGCTCCGAGGTAACACGTTTTATTGTGGTTGGTGGCAAACCCATCGGTGAGCCAATTGTGCAATACGGACCGTTCGTGATGAACACCCGCGCTGAAATTGAGCAGGCCTTTATGGATTACCAGGCCGGCCGGCTTGTGCGCTCAAAGGCTGCGATGACAGGGCGCTGAGGCTTGACTTCAGCGCTTCTAATTGAGCATGGATTCAGCTAGCTTTAATATCGCATTGGTCACTCTTTTTTCCAAACGTCTATCTGCGCAATCTCAGCCTCAGATGGCGCTCGCTTCTGCCAGCCAGCTTTCAGTTCGCGCTCGACCTGCACCGCCCACTCGGGCTGTTTGCGCCTTGTGCGCAGGAAACTGAGCCGCGCGGCAGGAGCCATTTTTTGCTTTAACCACTCTTCCCAGTCACCTTCTCCCAGCGCAATGATGCCTCGATCATGTCCGTGAGAAAAAACTTGAGGATCGGGTGCGTCAGTGAGCAGAGTGAACGTTGGTACAAACTCACCTGTCTGTGGATTAAACCAATCGTTCCAGAGCCCCGCAGCAAAAAGAAGTGCGCCATCTTTCTGAGAAAAACTCACAATTTTTCCGGCGCTCAGACCAAAGTAACACGACTCGATTGCACCTGACACAGGAACCAAACAAACCTGCCCCCGACAAAATGCAGAGCGAAAACTCGGAACTTGAATGATCTCTTCAATGACAGGTCTTCCCTGTTGATTGCAAACAAATTCACTCTTTCCCATGAGCGCGTCGCGCAGTTTTTTGGGACGCGATAAGCGCGCGTTGTAGGTTTCGAATGGAAACGGCCAAGCCTTCGCCCAGTCTGGACACAGGGAAAAGAACTTCGCGCGCAGCTCGCTCTCGCCACTTGGGTTAGAAAAAATTACAGGTGCACGTTCATTTTTCAGGAAACCGTGAACACGTGCATTCATACCGGAGGCATCTATACCCTCGGGATCCTGCAAGCCAGCAAAAAGCTTTGTGAGTTCGCCCGGTTCAGTGCGAACGGTCAAAATACTACACACAAAATACCCAATAATTCTGGTTCATTAAAACGCCTGTCAAATCTTCATATTAATACAACTCTAAGTTTTTCCGAAACACCGATCAGCCCAGCAGGGGCATTCAACAAGGATGGGGCATGAAACTGTTGGCAGGAGTCATTTTAGCAACGTTGGCGAGCACGGGCTGCAAAAAACCGCCCGTGCAGGCTGACGTTTTGCAAAGTGGCATCAGCAACACTGTCGATGCCCGAATCAACAGCCTGAGTGTCGTGCGGATCCGTTCGACCTACGCTCTCGCATCCGGAAACTTTCGTTCGACCTGCTCGGGAATTCTTCTGCATGGCGGGGATCAATCGCAGCGCGAATGTGTTGTTCTTTCTGCTGCGCATTGCTTCAAAAACTTTCCTCGCCTCACCGAGCACAATGTTGAATTCATCGACACAAAAGGGAATGTGCAAAAGAATTTTCCGGTCAACTCAATTCATATTCATCCAGAATTTACAGCCCTTGATGCTCGGCTATCGATGCCACATGCCGCAGTTGACAGCGCTCTTGTGATGTTCACCTGTTCGTTACCAGCATCAGTTAAGTCTGCACAGGTGGTGGATTTCAATCAGGTGCCGCTCGGCAGCACTCTGCTGACAACCAAGTTCGTGGACGTGCCCGACACGGCAAAACCGGCTGCAGGCAAAGAGAATATCTCCGACGAGCTTCGCGCAGCGGTGACTCCTCAGGCCGCGCGTCTCGCCCAGATTCCAATGCAGCTGCGCGGAATAGAATTTCCCTCGCAGCAGGGAACCGAAAAAAATTCCGAGCAGGAGATGATTAGCCCGATACTACCCATGGGCAAGCGCGAGGCGCTCTCACCTCCAGGGCTTTTCGCTCTCGAGGGAGAACTCGGCTCGGGCTCATGCGATCTCGATGCAGGTTCACCCGTTTTTTTCGACAACGGCCGAGAGTTACTTCTCGCGGCTCATACAAGCGCCGGTTCTGCGAACTGCGAAACCACACCCGCTCGTGCAACCCTCATCTCTCCTCTCGTCCACTGGATGGAAAGTGTTGTGGGTGAGGGAGTGATTTCATTTGCTGATCGTGAAACACAACCAGACGCACCGAAGAGAATCGTTCCGCAGGTCGACCGCCTTCAAGCTCAAATCAAAACTCTGCCGTTGCCAGCGATAACTCCTGTGGCTGCAACAACACCAGCTGCGACAAAAATGCCAGTCGCCGCGCCAACACAGGCCGCAGCGCCAACACCAGCAGCGACAAAATCGCCAGCCGCAGCACCGACACCAGCAGCGACCAAAGCACCAGCCGCAGCACCGACACCAGCAGCGACCAAAGCACCAGCCGCAGCACCGACACCAGCAGCGGCACCCGCCTACACATTCACAGCCGCGCCCTCTCTCCCCTCACGTGTTCGACCCGCACGGGTTGCGCCGCCGAAAGTCTCACTCAAAGCGCAAGCATTGCCCGCTCGGCCTGCACCGGCAGTTGCCCCACGAGTCGTAATTCCGCCCCCTCCGAGTGAAGATGCGCCGATCGATTTGGCGCCCATTCCGCCACTTCCTGAACCCGATGAACCCGAAAACAACGTTGTACGTGTGTGCACAGGACGAAAGTGGGCGGTGAGTGCTAAAACCCGTGTCTGGGGAACTGTCATCAAGTTGGTCGACAAAGACTCAAATCTGATTGCGGATGATAAGCTGAAGTGCGACCTGCCCAACGAGACCGAGCTTTGCTTTGTCTCGCACCCTGTGTCGACAGGAACAGGCAGCTCGCGTGCTGAATTGCTGGAGGATGTTGATGGCGGTGGATGTGAAAAATTCAAGGCTGGTGAGAGTATCTACATACATCTTCCTGACTTCGTTCCTCGCTGATGTGACCTATGGTTGAGAGTTCTCCCGCAGCGCTGCGCATCGCGATTGCCGGTGCATCTGGCTTCGTGGGAACCGATCTTGCCCGCAGGTTGGCTCACACGCACCAAATTATTGCCCTGACACGTTCTGCGCTGGCAGCGCATTCACCCCCACAGCATCGCAATCCTGGAGTTTATTGGGTTTGCTGCAACCTGTTCTCGCTGAGAGAAACGGAAGCAGCATTGGCAGGAACCGACATCGCATTCTTTCTTGTCCACAGCATGATGCCCAGTGCGCGCTTGACCCAGGGCGAATACGACGACCTCGATCTCATCATTGCCGACAATTTTTCACGCGCCGCCGCAACCGCAGAGATAAAGCGCATCGTTTATCTCGGAGGCATTCAGCCAGAGCAAGGATATATTTCCCGCCATCTGCGCAGCAGGCTCGAAGTGGAACATGTTTTATGCAGCAGAACACCAGACTGCGTTGCTTTACGTGCAGGATTGATCCTTGGTCCAGGGGGCTCATCCTCGCTCATCCTCATGCGTCTCATCAAACGCTTGCCAGTGATGGTGTGTCCGCCCTGGACAGCCAAAAAAAGCTCACCTATTGCGCTGCGCGACACGGTCAATGCACTGGTCGATTGCATCAGTTCCGAGAAAATTCCCACAGGCGCTTATGATCTTGAAGGGCCTGAGCACGTCAGTTACCTAGAGCTCATGCGTCGCTCTGCCGATGAAATGAATTTACGCAGATACTTCATCAAAATTCCGGTGTTCAGTGTGGGACTTTCGCGTCTTTGGGTCAGCGTTATAACAAGCCAGAGCAAGGAGCTCGTTGCTCCGCTCATTCAGAGCCTTCTCGTCGACATGCTGCCCGGCCGAACTGCAACTGTTTTTCCGCTTGAGCGCGCCCCCCTTCCCCTGATTCAAGCTTTGCATCAAGCCGAGATGCCCAAAATGCACCTCGAGATCACAGGCCAAACAACAGTGCCTTTCGTTGTGTCAGCACAAACCGATAACGTCGTTTCGGTTCAGCGCTTACCCCTTCCTACAGGCTGGGACGCTCTCGATGTTGCCAAAGAATATGCACAGTGGCTTCCCCGCATCATGAGACCGCTCATTCGGCTCGAGTTCTCTTCAGATGCCACCCGCTTGCGCTTCAAGCTTTTAGGCTTGAGCTCTCCGTTGCTGGAGCTGGAGTTCATCGAATCTCGCAGCGACGCAAGACGCGCACTCTTCCTTGTCATTGGCGGTCTTCTACGCGCTGCAAATTCAAAGCCACTGTCGCGGCTTGAATTCCGTGTTTTTCCGAAGCAGCGCCTTGTTCTTGCAGCAGTTCTCGACTTTTCGCCCGCACTTCCTTGGCTTATTTACCTATTTAGCCAAGCTCAGGCACACCGACTCATAATGTTCCTTTTCTCCAGACATCTTCGCAAACTATCTGAAAAAAAATAGCCCTCTAGATTTCCCTTGAAAAGCACCTCATCAGTCGTTAACTCTCCGACTGGAAAGTGAGGTTCTCATGAAGGTTCGCTCGTTGCTGCTCCCCTCGCTCACGTCACTTGCGACTCGCTTGCAAAGTATTTTCCCCGTTGTCAGCTGCTTAGGTGTTGCGTTAGCACCGGTGGCCTCGGCGGCTTTGCAGAATCTCCAAAACGCCGACCTGGCCATCATTCTACCAGCCCAGAAAAACCTCCGCATTGCGGCGTCAGACCTTGCGGTTCCGTCGCGAGAAGCATTCTTGCCCGCAGACCTGCTCCGGCAGGTTGAAGAGGCCTACAAGAATAGCTCTGTGGGTGATGCTGTCTCGACCGAAAACTCCTACGAGGACTGGACACTCGTGAGCGCACGAGTTGTTCCCTGTGCACCGCTTGGCGTCATCCCAGGCACGGAAGCAAACGTGCTCTGCTGGCCAGAAGTTCGCCTGGTTTGGCAACCCATCATTAAAGATTTTCGCAGGTATGCAGCCATTCTCAGCTGGTTTGCCGATGACCGCGCCATTCATGCCCTCTACGACGTCCACGCCAAAGTTGCTCTCCAGGGCGAAAGCGGCATCCGTGCGCAACAACTTCTAAATAAGGTGCGCTCTGCGCTCGAGCGCAATCCAACACAGGCAAGCAAGCTTCTCGCAGCAGAAGAGCTCTCAGAGTTTATCACTGCGCGTAATCTTGTTGCCCGCGCTTTGATGGAAAAGACCTTATCGCTGAGGTCTAAAAACATCGATTCAAGACAGTATGAAAAAATCACCGAACGTCCGGAATTCAATGAGCCGCAAGAGGCAAAAGAATTCGTTGCTCGTCTCAAAATTTTCATTTCCGAAACCACATCGCGTGCTGCGCTCAAAGAAATGACCAGCTTTTCTTTGCCGGAAGGCCGCGAACCACCCCAATCGGATGAATGGGTTTTCCTGAAGTACCTCCGCGAGAATGGAAAGATGGTTCAGGTAGACATCACCGTGCAGTCGGCTATTGATGGGCGAGAGCTTATTAATATGGGTAAAAACCCAAAGGCATCACAAATGCGGGATGACCCAGACCTTCACACTGCGCTTGAAACTTTGCCCGCAGCGGACGCAGACGAACTCAAAAAACGTGTACTGCTGTCACCGCAGGAACTTTCCAGCAAAAGCGAAATCATCAACGATCGCGCTCTGGGTCTTGTGCCGAACACCACATGCGGTTCGTGCCACAAATTCAATTCGCTGCGCTTTGATTTCCACAACTTGAGCTACCTTGAAGATCGCACCGTCAGCGTGAGCCCTCGCGTTCACTTCGATGTGCTGCGTGATTTAGAATGGCTGGAGCAAGAGAAACTCAAATAAGGTCAGATACCATTTGCCGCGCGGCAAACTCTGCAGTCCACTGCTGATGCAGAACTCCGAAACCCCCATGGAACTGGAAATCCATCGGGGGTTTTCCTTATGAAACTCATTCTTCCATCAGTTTGTCTTGTTCCGCTCCTGTTGGCCTGTAAACAGCCGACGCCTAACTCGGACGAGCAAGCTCTCGCCTTTGAGGACTCACTAACCTCTGGGTCACAGATTGGCCTTCAGCCGATGGAAGTGGCTCTGACCCTCGACGATGGACCAGCACCGGAATCCCTGCCGCTGGCAAAGAAACTGCGTGACCTTGAGATTCCAGTTTCCTATTTCATGATTGGAGTGAATATCCAAAGCCACCCGCAGGTCACGAGGGAAATCGCCGAGCTCAAATTCACTACAGGTGCAATGGCGGGTAAGCCTGCGACTATCATCGCCAACCATTCATGGGATCACAAACGCAAAAACAGCGAAATAGCGTGCATTGCCTGCGACGGAACTGAATATGCAAACATGGAAATCACAAAAACCGACGCACTGATACGCGGCTATGTAACTCAGGCCAACAAACCGTTCTTTTTCCGCGCTCCGGGTGGGAACTTCTTCCGACGCGATGTGCCTGAAGAGGTCAAGAGCCTGAATGAAATAAATAAGGATCTGAGCAAATACATCGGCCCCTTTTTCTGGGATGTCAGCGGTGATGTTGAGCCCGTATGTCTGAAAGAGTCTGCCGAAAAGTGCGGTGACTACTACATGGGGCAAATCCGACGTAAAGGTCGCTCACATGGACTTATAATTCTCGCCCACGACATTCATGAGAAAACGCGCACAATGTTGCTCGGTGATGGAAAATATCCTGGCATCATTGCCCAAATGAAACGTGAGGGGTTCAAGTTTGTTCATCTCGACAAATACCCTGCAGCGCTCAGCAAATTCGGCAATGTTCCACGCAACGAGTTCGGTGAGATTTCATTCAAAGCAAACCGGGTTGCGGATAAGACTTACAATTTTGATGTCAAGGTTAAGGGAGCCTCGAAGATCGAGGTCTTTATTGACCGGCTGCAGCAGCCCCTGTTCTCGGGTGCGGGCAACACACTTCAAAGCAAACAAGCCATAACAACCGGCGGACAACGAATTTTCGTCATCAAGGGCTTTGATGCATCCAAAAAGCAAATTGCCCAAGGAAGCCGATCGATTGACCTTCCTTACTGATTTGTGTGTTTCTATGCCCGGCTGACAGTGAACAAAAGCCTGGCGAGGAACCTGAAAATCTGCTAATCCCGAGCCACAATTCAATGTTGGGAGTGAATCATGGCTCGTATTCTCGTACCTGTTGCTTTGGCTGGGCTTTTTGTTGTGGCTTCGTGTGGCTCATCGAGTTCCGGTAAATCCGAAAATCCCCAATGCACACCTGCAAACAACGGCAATCTGCAGGGAATCCGGGTGCCAGGGACAGCTCCTGCACCGACAACCAACCCCATGCCCACAACTCCGGGCATGGACGCTGATACGGCGAACGCTGCCGGCTGTGAGCCAGCACAGGGTGGCAACCTTGGCAACGCTCCAACCGCTCCGAATGTTCCTGGCGCACCCAACACTCCAAACTTTCCAACAAACCCCAACCAACCAGGGATGAACAACGGCAGCAACACCCGCACACCAGCCATCGTTGGCAACGTCAATGGCCGTTGGGAATTGAGCTCTGACTTCTGCGAAGACGGAACTCAATCGCCTGAGATGCAGCAAATGTTCCAAATGCTCATCAATGGAAACTTCAACCACCAGATGGTGATCACTGAAACTTCCATCGAAGAGTTCACCTGGTTCAAAGTTGAGGTTGACCCCGGCAACAACGATTCAATGATGTGCACACTTATGCGCAAATCACCCATTGCTAAATCGACAAGTGGCGTGCGTATTGGCCGTCCTGCTGCGAACTACGACGACGCAGGTGGTTTGACTCCGTGCAACGTAAAACCAGCCGCGGCTGAGACCATCGAAAACGTCAAACTGATTGCGCAGGGTGGCTCGCTTGTTGTTGAGTTCCCCAACTCTCGTCAGTGCAACGGTAAGTCACGGTTGCAGCTGTTCTCGGCTAAAAACTAACAAAAGCTGATGCCAAAGGGAGAGAGTGATGGTTGAAATCGGAACTCCCTACACCGAAACTGCCAAGCGAGCCCTGCTCCTTGGCAGTGGAGAGTTGGGCAAAGAACTCGTCATCGAGCTCAGCCGGCTGGGTGTTGAAGTCACGGCATGTGATCGCTACTCGCATGCGCCAGCCATGCAGGTTGCACACCATGCGCGCGTCTTCGACATGCTCAATGCGGGCGAGTTGCGTCGAGCGGTTCTCGAAACCAAACCGCATCTCATCATTCCGGAAGTGGAGGCCATCTGCACTCCTGAACTTCAACGGCTCGAAGACGAAGGCTGGGCGGTCGTTCCCACAGCGCGCGCCACACGTCTCACCATGGACAGAGAAGGAATCCGCAGGCTCGCCGCGGAAGATCTCGGCCTCCCCACGGCGCGTTACATTTTTGCAGACACACCTGCGCAATTTGCCGACGCATGCAGACAGCTCGGCTTTCCGTGCGTCGTTAAGCCCATCATGAGTTCCAGTGGCAAAGGACAAAGCGTTGTGCGCTCGGAATCTGCCATTGAAGATGCCTGGCAGTATGCGCAATCCGGTGGGCGTGCAGGTGCAGGGCGTGTCATTGTCGAGGAGTTCATTCCCTTCGAAAGTGAAATTACACTTCTCACAGTGCGCGCTGTCGATGGTACCCACTTCTGTGCACCCATAGGTCACAGACAAGTCGACGGCGACTACGTTGAAAGCTGGCAACCTCACGCCATGAGCGCAGCACAAATCCATGATGCTCAACGCATTGGTGCTCGCATCACAGAAGCGCTGGGCGGACTCGGTTTGTTTGGAGTCGAGTTGTTCTTGCTCAAAGATGGGCGTGTCCTTTTCAGTGAAGTGAGTCCCCGTCCGCATGACACCGGTATGGTGACTCTCGGAACACAAGCGTTGAGTGAATTTGCACTGCACGCTCGTGCGATTCTTGGTCTACCGTTGAAGCAAATAAAACTGCTGAGCCCAGGCGCGAGCGTCGCTCTCAAGGCATCAAAGGAAATTGCACTTCCAAAATACCGCGGCCTCGAACGTGCATTGAGCCTTCCGCAGGTGGACGTGCGGATTTTCGGAAAGCCACATGCCAGCACAGGACGCCGTATGGGGGTTGTCTTGGCTACGGCGCAAACAGTTTCTGAGGCTCTAAACACCGCTCTTGCCGCAGCAAAACAAATCGAAATTGCCGAGTAAAAAATGCTCTTGGTGCTGTCGCTGCTCTTTGCTGCCATCTTACTTCTGTCGATTGTTAAACCGAGCATGAACCCCGGGCTGCCAGCGCTTGCGCTGGTGTTTCTTATCGCCCCTCTGCTCCCCGAGAGCAGCAGCGCAACTGTGGCTCAGCTCTTTCCAACATCATTGTTTTTGACCCTGTGGGGCGTCACGTTTTTCTTTGCACTGCTAAACTCTAGCAGGCATCATAGATGCGCTTTTGCAGCGCATTCTCGTTCTCATGCGACCACTCCCGAGAATGTTACCTCTCGTTCTTTTCGCATTGGTGGCCAGCGTGACGGCCGCAGGGCTTGGGAATATCGCAGCCATTGCGCTGATAGCTCCACTAGCCATTCCACTGGCACGCGAACTGCAGATTTCAGCTTTTCTCATGACCGCATTGATTGTCGGTGCTGCCAATGCCGCATCCTTTTCTCCGCTCACCCTACCAGGAATTTATACAAACGATTTCGTTCAACGAAGCCCAACGCTTTCTGCAGCACTCGATCCTGCGACTCTCCGATGGTGGATTTTCTGGAGTGTTTTTGTTTGCATTTCAGCGACCGCGGTTGTGAGTTTCCTTTTTATGGGCGGGAAAAAATGGCTCCACAGCATGCACCCCAATCCATCTCACTTCGATACACACGCAAAGCACAAACCAGAGCCGCTCACAAAGCAACAAAAAACAATTGCACAACTCACCATAGTCTTTGCAGGTGTGTTTGTGCTTGGATGCCTCTCAAATCTGCCGGCGTTGAAGGACAGCGTTCCGCCTGAACTGCTTAGGATTTTCAAACGCTTCGGAGACGTTGGATTCATGGGCTGGTTAGGAAGCGGTGTACTTCTCATGCTTGGGCTTGGCTCCCTCGAAAGGAGTCTTAAGAGCATTCCCTGGGCAACGCTCCTGCTCGTGTGTGGAATGAGCACCTACATAGAACTGCTCAGCCGCCTTGGACTTCCTGAGACTGTTTCTGCTTTGGTGCAGAAGAACATCGCGGAACCTCTGCTGCCGGCCGCCTTTGCCTCTGCCGCAGCACTCCTGTCTGCTTTTTCAAGTTCGGTGGGAGTGGCTCTGCCGGTTTTCATGCCGATTGTTGAGGCCGTGGCGAAAACACTCGAAGCAAGTCTAACTCAAACGCTCATCATTTCGGTTGCCGTGGGTTCACATCTGGTCGACGCAAGTCCGCTCTCCACCCTAGGCGCGCTGTGTCTTGCGCAAATAAAGCAAGCAGAGGAGCAGAGCCGTGCTTACCGAGCTCTGCTTATTTACAGTTTTTGCATGATCCCTGTAGCCGCTGCGTGGGCTTTTGTGCTGGAAATTCTTTTCTGAATCGCGCAGCTGCCGCACACTCAGCGGGTCAAACAGCCATTACCTGTCTCAAGAAGACTCTTTCGTTTGGCATCAGCGCTGCCATCGGACTCGCCATCGCTGGCTCCAAAACAGACAGTGTTCCCGGTGATTTTGAAAATGGTATAAATCTTTCTTTGAGCTCCTGAGGCGTCGTCAACTACAACGTCGGTGATTTCTCGCTCTCTATTCTTAACCCAATCGGTAAAACCATAGTTGGCTTCCGTATTGTAGCGAGACACGGCTGAATCTGATTTGGGCGTCATAAAAAAACGCAGACCCGTGAGGTCAAGTTTGGTTGCTCCCTCAGGAGCAGATGCTGCGCTGCCGATACTCAGGCTGGCTTCGGTGCGCAAAGCAGAATCCTCCGAGCCCGCCGCACAATTGGAGGCTGAATAATCCGTCTTTGTTTCTTTGTAGGAGCTACCCAAGATGACGATCACCGTCTTTGAGGCCAAATCACCTTCAGGCGTGCAAGGGGTCGACCACGTGCCTGCAAGAACACTAGAAGAGCCACCATCTGAGCTCGAGCTTTTGCTGCTGCATCCCAGAACAAGAAAAAACGCCGCAAAACCGAAATGGATTTTCATAGAAACTCCGTGAGCAGTGCCCTGAAATAAGAATCTCATGAAAAACTAAAGAACCTGCATTATTGGGTCAAGCGAGAGACAAAGATAGGGCGCGAGATAGAGCATGGGGGCAGACTTTTTGGAGGTGCCGAGGGGATTCGAACCCCTGTGAAAACGATTTGCAATCGTTTGCGTAGCCGCTCCGCCACAGCACCATCGGAAGGTTGAACCTGGCTTATAGCCACCGGGTTCACAAATTGCAAGTGAGCCCCAAACAGTGCTTATTTTCAGCCCCAAAGAGGCATCTTCAGATTCTCAAAGCACCGCTCAGCGTTTCCCGGGGGGAGCAAAACAGCCTTGGAATTCATCCCAAAGCTCATCGAGAACAAGGAATACCTCGGGATGCCGGGTCTTGTATTTCTCACGCGTACGATCCATCGAGGTATTCGGAACATCAAAGTGAGTGTTTCCACCCCTGCGCTCGCGGTCAAAATAAAGCTGCGCCGAAAAGCGGTCACATATTTCAACAATTGTTCCCAGAAAAGCCTCATTCGAGAGGGTCATACCGAGACGCGAACAGATATCCTCAATCACTTTCTCTTCAAGTTCGGCGTGCATTTTGCCCAGGTCTTTTTCACGCACCTTGACCGGATACACAACGTCGCTCGCATAAGCCTCAGCGAGATCGTGCATCGCCGCAAGACGGTAAAGCTCGATTCGCTCTTGGGGTCGCAAACCTAACGCAGATGCAAGGATCCGAGCCAAGAAAACCACTTGGTAAGTGTGCTCTCCAACGCTCTCTGGAAAGAGATAACTCCATCCCTTATAGCGATAGTGCTCCTTGAGCTTTTCCATCATTCCTACGAACGTGGCCGAGTATTCGCCAATTCCACCTTCAAGCCGCGCACGTGTCGCGTCATCGAAGAGAGCATCGAGAAAATCGATAGCTTTGCACCAGTCGATGTCTGAACCGGTTCGCTGAGCGGGGACAACCTCTTTTCCTTCGCCCAATTCCGCCTTAACCACCGGATGAACCGATGACAGGTTTTCTCCAGCCAACACCTTTCGACGCATTTGGTGGTAGTGGGTGCGGTAGCGCTCGGCCTGGAAATACGAATTGCCAAGCAAGCATTCCTTCTCGATGAAAAGCATGGCTGCAAAGGCATCTACGAGGCGATGAAGCCCATAGAGTTCAGGTGAGCGGGACGTCTTCATGCGGAAGCTTTCCTCGGTTTCCTTGTAAAGGCGCCCACGCACGTCTTTATACATGGCCGAAGCTTCTGGGTGGCGTTGGCGCAAATAGAAGCTAGGATCACCAAGTAGCGCTTTAGGAAGTTCTGCAAAAATAGCAAGCTCAATGAGTTCACATTCGGCATCCTTCGAGAGGCCGAGATGGGGCGCAAGCGCAATAGAGAGCAACACCTGAGTGAACCCATGCTCTGCAGCCGACTGTTTTTTGAGGCAGATGGCATCAGAGAAAAGCGGCAACGAGCAGATGATACGAAGTTTACCAAGACGGCTGGGAAGCATTGCATCCATGGGAATCAGTCCTCACAGGTCAAATCTGTAACCTTTTGTATATTCAATATAGCGATCACAGGTGGCTAGAACTCCGGCGAGCTCCTCTGGCTTCACCTCACGCACCACTTTAGCAGGTGCTCCCAAAACGAGGCTTCCCGGGGGAATCTGCATGCCCTGGGTGACCACTGCACCAGCCCCAACAATTGAGCCTCTTCCAACAACAGCCCCATCCATGACAATGGCCTGCATACCAATCAAACATTCATCTTCAATGACACAACCATGGATCATAGCCAGATGAGCGATACTGACACGGTTGCCAATAGTGGTTGAGTGCTTTTTGAAGGTGCAGTGAATGATTGCGCCGTCCTGGATGTTGGTCGCCTCACCGATTGTGATTTTGTGGACATCGCCGCGCACAACGGTATTGAACCAAACGCTGCAGTTTTTGCCCATCTCAACATCGCCAATCACCCTCGCCCCATCGGCCATAAAAACACTCTCGTGCAATTTCGGGGCAATGCCGTGATACGCGCAAATCGACGCCAACGGACTCCTGTGTGCAGACGGTGATGACTGACTGTGCATCAAATTTTTGTCTCCAAAAGCAAGCAAACTGACCGATACAAAGGCCATGATTTTGGGGAAGCACCAAACAACCGTATCACCTCTTCGCGCTCACGAAAACGTGTCGCCTACTCCCGTGTTGCAAAAGTTAGTTGTCTGCGCAAGCGTGTTGACGTTATTCTCGCCCGCTGTGTTGAACGCAGACACACTTCGAAAAAGCGCTCCCCTCTATGAAAACCCTTTCGATTTAAGCGCTGGCGGAGCCAGCCTGACACGAGCCACACAGGAAGGCGTGTTCTTCTCAAACCCAAGCCTTCCGGCGCTAGGTCGAGGTGTGCTGCGGTGGATTTACGGGCGCACAGCAGTCCACTTTGGTGCAGACGCAATCGATCTTGCGCGCACCAGTTTTCAGAAAAAAAAGGCAGGCACACTTAAAGTCGATTCTTCGTTCATCGAAAGCCTTCTAAAAACCCCCATTCACATTGGAAATGACGTCAGTCTCGGGTTTATCTCTGCCTATGGTGGCTTCGGGATTTTTCAAACGCTGCGCGCAGACATTGAAGGTCGCCAATACGGAAGCGTGGGACTCCCCGAGGTACGCACAAAGGCTGAAGCAGCAGCGGGTCTGGTGGCCTCTGGATCGATTCCCGTGGGCGATACACTGGCTCTGGGAGCAAGCATAAAGCCGAGCTACGCTGCAGAAACTTTCGAATCAATTGCCCTGTCAGACTTCTCTAGCGGAGGCAGTAAACAAATGCTTGCCGACCTCAAAACCAACACCAAATATGGATATGGGGTCTCCGTCAGCCTGGGAGCGACAGCTCAATTCAGGTCGCAAAATTTCGACCTCCGCCTCGCATCCACTGTCGATGACGTGGGGCAAACAAAATTCAGCGTTGCTGAGGTTCCCCCCTGGAAGCAAACCATCAACTTGGGCATTGGAATTGTGCCACACACGCGGAAAAATGCGCTCCACTGTGCCTATGACCTACGCGATGTCAAAGCTGCATACGGAGAGCACTGGACCCGCCGTTCACGTGCTGGCTGCAAGGCTTTGTTTAACTCGCGCGTCGGAATCGCTGCGGGCTATTACCAGGGTTGGCCAAGTTACGGCATCGTTCTCAATCTCACAGTCATGCGCCTTGAAGCCGGCAGTTACACACGCGAGTTCGGCACGGAAGCTGGAACCCAAGGACGCAGGGTGTATTTCGTTGCCACGGGGTTTGAAATGCCATGAATCATATGAATAAAAAACGCAAACGACTTATCCAACTCAACCCAAAATGGATGAGAATTTTACACTCGACCACGGCGTTGAGCTTGTTTGCTGCTGCCCCTCTTTCGCTTGTTTCTTGCGGCAGAAATATTGTGGCTGGGTACGCACCCAAAAATGAACAGGAGAAGGCAGAGCTCGACATGGAGTCCGGAAAATTCAGCGCGGCAGCTGAACGGTTGAACGCACTGCTTCTTGAAGACCCGACAAACCACTCCGCCCGCAGCCTGCTGGCATCGGCTTACGCAGCGCAAGCTGGCATCACGGCACTCGGGCTCATCAAAAGCGCCGGAAGCTCTTCGGCCAGCGGAAACTCTGCACAACGCTTCAACGCGATTCTCCCGGACGCAACCACCCAGAATCTGGAGTGGATGGATAAGGCCTGTGACAACATGGCTCAAATCCCGCTCGAAGCCCGGACGACCGAGATAAAGCTTCAATACAGCCTCTTTTTCTCTGCCTATGCCTTCCTGCAGGTCAAATACTTCACCACCCAGGCCGAAGCTCTCGCGTCCCTTTCCGCCGAGGATGCGACCAAATTGATTCAAACCCTCGCCCAAGCCGCAGAGGCCGGTGGCAGTTCACCCCTGACCAAAGCTGCCTCAACCTTCAGCACTTCGATAAGCTCCGCCTCAGGCGACGGCATCACAAAAGTCAAAACCGTACTTGCGGCCTCAACACCTTGAACCCTCGCCCCCTCCGCGCTATAGGTTGTCACAGTTGTTTAAAAACAGTGCGGAAGGAACCCATGAGACTCTCCACCGAGCAGCTTCAACGTCTGTCTGAACGTGTTTTCAAAGTTTTAAAGGCCTCGGGCCATGTGGGATTCGACTACTCCACCGACGAAACAGTGGAAGATCGCGTTTTTGAATCCATCATGGATGTTCTTGAAGACGACGCCAAAACAGAAGACCGCCTATCGCGTGAAGCAGAGCGGCTTGTGCAGCAACAAAGCCACATTGCCAAGGCTTCTGGAAAATCGTTGGACGACCTCGTTGATGAAGTAAAATCACGCCTAGCCAAAGCCAAGCGCGTGACTCTGGGTGACGGCCCAGATCGTGCAGATACTCTCGCAGAGAAGGTGTTCAAGGCGATCTGGAACGTTGAAGGCATCGACTTTTTCTCAGATGACAACAAAGTTCAGAATTGCATTGCACGCTCCATTCATCGTTTCCGTCACGACGACGAACGCATGATTGATGCCGTAGAACGCCTTGCTGATCGCAAGACCAATGAAGAGCGCTACACGGCTCCTTGGTGCCTTGCGTACGACCGCTATCTCAGCGAAGTGAAACAAAAGCTCGCAGCTGTTCACAGTACATCTGTAGAACCAAAAACTGCCAGCCCTCTCTGATATCTCTCGAAAGGTTTGAAGCATGGAGGTCACGTCCACTCCCCCAACACAGGAGTTCGTGCACCTCCATATTCATTCCGAATATTCACTTCTCGACGGCAGTATAAAAGTTAAAAAACTCGTTAAGGAACTGGCCGCTCGGCAGGCGAAGGCAGCTGCGTTGACCGACCACGATGGCCTGCATGGCGCTGTGGAGTTTTATCTCGAGTGCCAGAAGGAAAAAATCAACGGCATCATTGGCTATGAGGCAAATGTTCTCCCGTTGTTTCTGAACGATAGCAAACAGCCCTTTCATCTCGTGCTGCTTGCCGAGAACAGTCAGGGCTACGCCAACATCGTTAAGCTCTGCTCGTTGGCCAACACAGCAGGAAAAAACCGCCTCGGCTCGGAATCGATTGTGGTGTCGTGGGATGAAATCCGAGCTCACAGCGCTGGCATCATTTGCTTGACCAGCTGTCTGAAAGGCGAACTGCAGCAGCTGCTGCTGCGTGAAAATCACTCACAGGCGAACTTGTTCGTCGATGCGCTTAAAACCGTTTTCGGTGAAGAAAATGTTTTTGTTGAACTCATCAACAACGGCATACCCGAACAAACCCTGCTCTTACCTCAGCTTGTTGCACTCGCCGCGGAAAAGAGGGTGGGAATTGTTGCAACCGGCGATGTGCACTACCTGAAGACAACCGATCGCGACACTCATCTTTCTTTGCTTGCTATCAAGCACAAACTTCAAAAAAGCGATGTCCAGGGATTCGACCCGGCGATCTCCTTTCATTTGACGTCGACCGAGGAAATGATCCAGCGCTTCAAAGATTACCCTGAAGCGATTGCAAACACGGTTGCGATTGCGCAACGCTGCAAGGTTAACATCGACACCAAGAGCATTTTTATGCCTGACTTCCGGCAGCGTCCGGATGAAACAGCCGATGAGTGTCTGGCGCGATTGTCTCGTGAAATGCTTGAAGAGCGCAAACCAGCAATCATGCAATGGATGGGCAAGAACTTCTCCGATGAGGCCTGGACTTCCTACAAAGATCGCCTCGAATACGAACTTGCGGTCATCAACAAAATGAAATTTGCTGGCTATTTCTTGATCGTCCAGGACTTCATCAACTGGGCCAAGGAACGCGGTATTCCTGTGGGACCCGGTCGCGGTTCCGCGGCAGGAAGTCTAGTCACCTACGCTTTGCGCATCACCAATATCGACCCAATTCGCTTCAATCTCTTGTTCGAGCGCTTTCTGAATCCGGAACGTATCAGCATGCCGGATATCGATACCGACTTCTGCATGGACAGGCGCAGCGAGGTCCTCGACTACGTGTATAAACGCTACGGTGCGCGCAACGTGTCGCAGATCGTGACCTTCGGACGCATGATGGCCAAGAATGCGCTCAAGAACCTTGCCCGCATCCTGAACTGGAGTTTCAACGAGAGCAACGAATTTGCAAAACTTATCCCAGAGCAACCTGGAATCACCCTCGAACAAGCATACAAAGACGAAGAGAAACTGCGCGAACGTCTTGAAAATGATGAGCGTGCAAAGAGTCTTTGGAACGGCGCACTTGCGATTGAGGGAACGCTCAACTCATTAGGCATTCATGCGGCAGGCGTGATTATCTCTGACCGCGCTCTGGATGAGAGCTGCCCACAGCTCGAGTCTGAAGGTCAGATGATCACTCAGTTCGAGCATAAATTCGCCGAAAAAATCGGACTCATCAAGTTCGACTTTCTCGGACTCAAAACCCTCACGGTTATCGAAAAAGCCGTTCAAGAGATCCGGAAAAAACACGATCCGGAATTCAACATCGAGACCATCGACCTTGAAGATCCCAAAGTCTATGACATGGTCTCCACTGCGCACCTCACGGGAATTTTCCAGCTCGAGTCGAGTGGGATGCGCAAACTCATTTCCGAACTCAAACCCAACTGCTTCTCCGACATCGTTGCTGTAGAAGCCCTGTTCCGTCCTGGTCCTCTGGGGTCGGGGATGGTGGCCGATTTCGTCAACCGCAAGCATGGAAAGACTGCTGTTGAGTATCCGTTCCCGCAGCTCGAACCCATCCTTGCGGACACCTACGGAGTCATCGTTTACCAGGAACAGGTGCAGAAAATCGCAGCTGTGCTGGCGAACTATTCCCTCGGCGAGGCTGACCTATTGCGTCGCGCCATGGGTAAGAAAGACAAAGCGGAGATGGAGCGGCAAAAAGCCCGCTTCGTGGAAGGTGCGCAGAAGAATGGTCATAACCCTGTGCGTGTCTCTGAGTTCTTCGACCTCATCGCGAAGTTTGCAGAGTACGGTTTCAACAAGAGCCACTCGGCCGCCTATGCTTACGTCACGTTCCAAACGGCCTATCTCAAAACTTATTATTCGACCGAATTCATGGCCGCGATCATGTCGTGCGACCTCGACAACACGGACAAAATCGTTGCTTATGTGCGGGACTGCAAGCGCCTGAACATTCAGCTCTTGCCACCGAGCGTCAATTCGGCTGAGTTCGAATTCACAATCCCTGCACCAATGACTATCCAATTTGGTTTGGGCGCCATCAAAGGTCTCGGTCAAGGAATCATTGAACTCATAACTTCTGAGCGCGCAAACAACGGCACTTTCGAGACGGTTCCTGAATTCATTGCACGTCTCGACCCTCGCAAAATTAACAAAAAAGTTTTGGAGAGCCTTATAAAAGCCGGAGCCTTCGACGAAATTGCAACAAATCGTGCGGAGCTTCTGAGCAACAGCGATTCGTGGCTGCGCTCGATATCAAAAGAATCTGAACGCCAGGACAGCGTCGGGGAAGGTATCTTTGACCTATTCGCAGAGACGCAAGAGCCTACTCAAACTTCCTCAGCGCCAACGGCACCAACTGCCTCGGAAATGCAAAGCCGCTCGGGTCACAAGTCGTCTAAGCTTTCGTCACTCCATCGCCCGCGCAAATTCAATCCAATGGCGATCCCCACGCGCACGCTTCCCGAAAAAAACATTGTCCACAATCTGCTCGCTGGAGTTCAACTCAAGCAGGTTTTGCCTTGGTCATTACTCGACCAACTCAACAACGAAAAACTAACATTGGGCTTTTACATGTGCGGCCATCCTGCCGATCTTTTGGCCGATGACCTCAACGAAATCGCACAAGCCCCCATCAGCGATGCGATTCTATTTCTGGACTCCGATGATACCCCTGACCACAAGCGACGCACGCTTAAAATCGCAGGTATTATCACCATGGCACTCGAGAAAATAACCAAAGAAGGCAAGAAATTTGGTGTGTATCGCCTTGAAGATGGCAGTGGCGAAATCGAAATTTCAGTTTTTGCAAACCAATATGCAGCTCTGGTGAACAAACCTAAAGTGGGTGACGCAACTTGGATGGAGTTGAAGGTCCGCCGCGGTATTGAGGAAGGCAGTGTCAAAGGAATCTGTCAGACGCTGGGGCTCGTGTCAGAGAAACGAGCTGAACTCGCAAAACAGATTCTACTTGTTGCCGAAGAGAGTTTCCTTCAACGCAACGAAAATCTCGATGAACTCGCTCATCTCCTGAAGCAACACCGCGGACAAACACCACTCGCTCTCGATGTCAGTTGGAATGCAGAAAACGTGCAGCTGCGCGCCAATTTCCGTAAATTCCCAGTCTACCCATCAGATGCGCTGATCTCGACCCTGCAAAACAAATGGCCCGGTGAAATCCAGGTTCGTCGGATTTACCGGGCTCAAAATTCATTGGGCTAAAAAGCCAAACTCACTCTGCGTGTTTTTCAGCAGCCTTTGAGTTTTTCTTTTTGCTTCCTACCGATGCCTCAGCTTGAGTTGATTCACTCTTTGTCGTTGTTCCGTCCGCAGCAAGACGCACTTTGGCGTCTTCAATCAAGCGATGAGCAATCGTGCTGCGAATTTTCTTCAAATCCTTAAGGTTCTTTGGAGCTGTGGCCTGGAACAAATCGTTCACATAACGCAAATGCGATACCACGTTGCGTGGAGTTGTGTTCATCTCCACAACCATCTTCACAACCTCAGCACGCACGGTTTCATCGACCTGCTCATCAAGACCCGAAAAGAGCTTGGTGACGAGACCACTAACCACTTTCTCAACTTCAACGCTGGTGCGCTGACCGAGTTTTTCGAGCGGCAATTTGCCAAGAAGTGCCTTGCCCTCTTCCTCTGTGAGCGACAGAGCACGTTCCATAGCCTTCTTCGCAAAATCAACAACTTGAGCTGGATTAAACATACAACACCCTCCTCGATATTCATTTGCCGATTCACGCTACCGCACTCTGCCCGCGAAGCAAAACAAAGGCATGTGCCCGCTCTGACTCTCGCTAGGCAAAAAAATCCTGGCAGCCGAGCCGACTGACCCATAACCTAATTTGCATTCTTGTAGAAGCCCGAATTATTGCAATTTTGCAAAAAAGCGATCGGTGCGGAAGGAGGGGAAACGGCCTTCGCTGGTGTTGATGGAATAAAACACCCGTGTGGCTTTTCCATATATCTTGTCTACATCTACGTATCCCCAATACCGGCCGTCGTTCGAGCAATCGCGGTTATCGCCGACAACCAGCAGTTTGCCCTCGGGAACCGACCATGTGCGGGTTTCGAGATTGGTGTTACCGCCATTGACCGAACGCAGAACAAAATGCTCGGACGCTTTGTCGCTGAATTTCTCCACGTAAAGATTCTTGCCATCTCCGTTATTACAGGGAGTTTGGTCGCCCATGTCAGCAAGAATACCGCGGTCTTCCTGAAGAACCTCTTTGACTTTATCGTTGTTGATTTGCAGCACACCATTGTCAAATGTGACCAAATCCCCACCCAAACCAACAACCCTTTTCACAAAGGTGATGTGATCTTTTGGACTGTCGAAAAGAACGATGTCACCACGCTTAGGCGCATCCCACGAGATGATTTGATAACTCATGAATGGCAACATCAGTCCATAGGATAACTTATTCACAAGAACGTGGTCGCGGATTTTGATGGTTGGCAGCATCGAACCTGTCGGGATGACGTACCAGTTCACAATTGAAGAACGCAGGAGCACCATAAAGGTGATGATCACGATGACGTCACGTATCCAGACAAATTGTTTCATTCAAAGAAACACCTTTCGTTCACACCCAACGCAAAGACTTCGTCCGCAGGCCATTCCAAAAGTCACGGGCAGTCATGA
Source organism: Betaproteobacteria bacterium (assembly GCA_016868315.1). Lineage (GTDB taxonomy): Bacteria > Bdellovibrionota_B > Oligoflexia > Silvanigrellales > Silvanigrellaceae > RFOM01. The sequence goes on along the minus strand of VGHE01000001.1, from coordinate 398,192 downwards.
CACGCTTTCCGGGAGCCTGCAGCTCGAGGATGTTTAGCACACTTCCGTCCTGACACACCAATTCCAATCCGTCGGCTTCCAGAAAAATCTCAAATCTAGCTGCCTTTATTTGTGGCGAAACACGCGTTGTTACAACTTTCACCTCAAACGATTCCTCGCCGCTTGCAACACTCAGGCGCGTACTTGGCCAGCCAGCGAAAGCTCTGACCTTGTTGTGGAGAGCTCTTGCCCCCTGTGCGGACGGGGTCAAAAGTGATTCCTCAATTTTGATTTTGCGCGCTTTCGTTGCTTGCTCGTGTTGTTGCTCTTGCGGAGCAATACCCCCTGCAAAGTAATCAGGCAGAAGACGCACAAGTTCATCTGCACCCAAGACGAACAACTCAGCCAGCAGAGCTGGCGCTTTGACCGCTTCGTCGACCTTAAACCGTAGCTGGGAGACGATTGGGCCAGCGTCCATGGCGCGCACCGTTTGTGCGACGGTCACACCCGTTTCAGTGACCCCTTCTTCAAGAGCACGCTGCACGGGCGCTGCTCCGCGGTACAACGGCAGTAGACTCGGATGAATGTTCAATGTGCCCGCACGCGGCAAGGCCAGGAATTCCTCGGACAAGACCTGACCATAGGCTGCTGTGACACACAGATCCGGCTCGAGATTTTTGAGCTGAGCAATGAATTCTGGTGATTTTGCATCTTCGGGGGTCAAGACCTGCACTCCTGCGCGCAGCGCGCAATCATGCACGGGTGATGGAACCAGAGCATTGCCACGCACAGCCCGGGTTGGCGGCTGACTCACCACGGCAACAATCTCAAACAAGGCCTGTGGAACAAGGAGTTTTTCCAAAACCGGAACAACGATGGCGGGCGTTCCCAGAAAAACAACGCGCTGCTTACGTGATGGCTGTGCTGTGTCCATTGTTTGACAAACCTCAAAGCGAAACCGGTTGATTCGAAATGTACTTGTTTAGATCGATTTTCAGTTCATTTTTGATCATTTCGAGCAAAAAAATACGTTTCCAAACCTCTGGATGAGGAATTCGGAGATTGCCGCTTGCACTGCTGAAGGTCAACGTGTGCTTTTCCTGAAATACAGTTTCACTGCCCTGCGCTTCCGAGCAAAAAAGAAGGTCTAAATCGACCGCCCGAGGCAACCAACGGCGCGTCCGCTCATGCCCAAAAAAGTCTTCAATGGTGCAAATTTCTCGATAAAGCTCTTCGGGCTCCAACTGAGTTGCAAACTCAAAAACAAAATTCAAATAATCCTCGTGATCGAGGGTATCATATTGCTCGGACTTGAGCGGAACAGTGCGTTGCCAACGCGATTGGCGCCCCACCCGACCCAGTACACTGAGCCTCTCGAGCGCACCCCGAGCAAATAATTCCCGATCGCCGAGATTTCCGCCAAAGGCAATGAGATATACGTATTTGAACACAGACTCGTTTCTCCCTATGCGCACCCGTAGCATCTTCCAAAGACAAAAAAAATGGCAGCAATCTTTGAAATTGCAGCCATCCTCGTTCGGTGAGGGAGTCCCAAACAGTCCTCCCTCAAAGCAATCGCGCTTAATCCACTAAAGTCTCGCGATAGCTCACAGTCACATACGCACCGGCAGAGGGAGGTTTTTTGAAGACCACCGCATGCACGGACGCGTCGAAGGCGTATTGCGAGGGAGCCAGGGTCACACCATCGACCTTGACCTCAAGTGTGCCGGGGAAAGGCAGCTTGCCCCTTGGCAAGTTGATACGAGTTGCCAACTCAACCGTATTTTGACCGATGTTGGAAAGCACATTCGACCAATCCGAGGAACAGATATTCTCTATCGCTCCGCCAGTCAGTTGAGCTGCCTTGATGTAGTTGGTGCCAGATTCCTCAGGGCCGTTGCTGACCATGCTGCAATCGATTGCGCCCTTGTTTCCGCGCAGACCCGTAATCGCACTGACCCTATAGTTGCCAGATCCCTTGACCGCAGAGCTGTCGGCCCAAGCTTTGAAGTGATCAGCGGTGAACTTGTGGGTCGTTACGGGTGCCCCTTTGGATGTTTTCATCAACGCATAGGGAGCAATTCCGAAAGCATCGAGAAAAGGCGAGGCTCCTCCTTCCCGGCAAAGGTTAAGATCCTTCTTGCCGTCGGTGGTCGTGCTGGTGCGACCATAGCCGTCCTCACACCACATCTGCACACTATCATCTTCCTCATCGGAGAGAACAACAACACTCAGCGACGCATTAGGACGAATGAATCCTTTGTTTTCGCCACCAGCGCCCAAAGCCTTTTCTACTGCAAGTTTCGCAGCCCAGAGACCATGTTCGAAGGCAGAGCCTTTTGTGCCGAGCATTGCCGTGCGCTGAAAGGATTCCACAAAGTCAGACGCATCGCGCAAAATCGTTTGCCGAGTGTTTGGATCCGCCTGCAGCGCTCCACGCAATGGACCGACAATTTTATTGCCGACCTTACTTCCTGAGGGAATGTAAGAAGCAGATGGACACAGAGCATCCGGCACCGGATAACCTGTAGAATCATCTACCTTGCAAACATCGAGACTGGTAATTCCCACCTGAAAGTCGACTCGAGTCTCTTTCAGCTTTTTAGCGAACGACTGAAATTTATTTTTCAGCTGACTCTGAGCCCAGGCCATAGATCCGCTGCTATCCACCACCCAGAGAATATCCACGAGCGCGCGTGGTTGAGTGAGTTCAACGTTGACCCATTCGCCAGCACGAGGCTGCGCAGGTTGTGCAGGTTGTGCAGGTTGTGCAGGTTGTGCAGGTTGTGCAGGTTGTGCAGGTTGTGCAGGTTGTGCAGGTTGTGGGTCGGCACCCGGCTCAGAACCAGCGTCTGGATCTATTCCCTGATCGCTGCCACGACGTCGGTTCTCATCGATACCTTGACCATCGCCATCACTGTCGTCGCCCTGACCAGGCGCTCCTCTGCCCCCTTGAGAAATGTCGTCTGAACCCGAGTTTCCTGCCGAATCGTCTACGCGCGCAACGGGACGCTCCGGATTAGACCGCGTACGGACTTTTCCGGACGCATCAGCTCCTGAGGCTCCAACCTCAACCTGACTCACCAATGTGCGGCTTTGCTCCTGGAACGGAGTTTGACCGTTGCATGCATTGATGAGGATTGAGAATGGAAGAGCAAAACACAAAGAACCTAGAACAGGTCGACGGGACATCCGTGACCAACGAGTAATATCCGTTCCGGGCATGAAAAAACCTCCTCATGACCAGGGTGAATCTGTTTGAGGAGGTTATTCCACTAAGATCCCCTTCCTCACTGGAATTATTCGACACTTCTTTGTGAAGAATTAAGAGAAATTTTTGCAAAACTAAAAAAATATCAAAAAATATCAGCATGAAAATAAAAAAACCCGCCAATCCGGCAGGCTTTTGTGTTTTTCAGCGCAGCGAGCGAGCTTACTTAGCGTAAACCGTTGCAGCCAAGCGCTTGCGACCCTTAGCACGACGACGCTTCAACACGTTTTGACCGTTTTTAGTAGCCATGCGAGCGCGGAAGCCGTGCTTGCGCTTGCGAACTTTTTTACTTGGTTGGTATGTACGTTTCATGGGAACCCTTCCTCACTTTGCAGAGCTGCGTGGCTAACACAGCGCGAAAGGACTTGCAACAGACTTCTTGCTATGTCTAAGAACGGGGTTCGGCTGCACCTGAGCCCTCGATAAATCCTTGAAAGGCCACACCCAATGAAACCTACGAAGCGTTCCCCAAGCTCCCGCTCCCCAGAAACCAACTCACGGGTGCAGCGCAAATCCGGGGCGGAACGCGGGTCTGCCCAACCGCGCTCCCAGAAGGCGCGGCCATCCGGCGGCCGTCCACAATCCGCTGGCCGTCCACAATCCGCTGGCCGTCCACAATCCGCTGGCCGTCCACAATCTGCTGGCCGTCCACAATCTGCTGGCCGTCCACAATCTGCTGGCCGTCCACAATCTGCTGGCCGTCCACAATCCGCTGGCCGTCCACAATCCGCTGGCCGTCCACAATCCGCTGGCCGTCCACAATCCGCTGGCCGTCCACAATCCGCTGGCCGTCCAAAGGTCTTTGAAAGGAGTCAGCCAGCAGCACGTCCACAAACAACAACCCGGGTCGTGCAAGATCTCAAGACCGCACGTGCTCCACGTGAGTTTCACGTTTGGGGACGCCGCCCGCTCGAAAACTATATCGCTCGGCTCATGCAAGACGAAAATGTCGACCAAAAAGCGCACGCTCTGTATGTGATTGCAGACAAAAGCGGGCGCGTGCCTTCGCAGCTCAAAAATATTGTTGAGCCATGTAAAGCGATGGGTTTTAAAATCACACTCTGTAAGAGTCAGGAAGACGAAACCTGGCCGCTGAATTCAGAAGAACAACTCAATCACCAGCGCGTTTGTTTGAAAGTACCTAATCTGCCTACGGTGAGCATCCACGATGTGATTCAAAATCTTCCTGATTGGATTACAGAAACACCGCACGGGTGTCTTGGGATTGTTTTGGATCAGGTGCAAGATCCAAGAAATTTCGGTGCGATCATGCGCACCGCTGCATTTTTTGGCGCAAAATTCGTGGTGTTTGGCGAAGACCGACAAGCAGAAATCACCCCGCTGGTTGTAAAGACCTCGTCCGGCGGCGCGTTCAGTCTTCACCTTGTTCCCACCGTGAACATCAATCGAGCGCTTGAGATGCTTAAGAAAGCGGGTGTTTGGGTTGTAGGCTCTTCGCTTACGGCAACGGCACGCCACAATGAACTGCCGACAGATCGTCACTACGTTCTCGTTGTCGGCAACGAAGCCAAAGGCATGCGCCAAGAAGTTGCTCGCCATTGCGATTACCTCGTCAAGATTCCAGGCGGGATCGCTGCCGTGGATTCTCTCAATGTCGCCGTGGCGACAGGCGTTCTTCTCAGTGCTTTGCAAACCGACGCAGCTGTTGCCACCATGACAGACAACGAATTTGCCAGCGACATGGACGAATGAAGGTCGTATCGCTCGGCTCGCAGCACCAAGCAGCGAGCGCAGGCCAATCCACCTGGACAAAATCCAACGCAGCAACGCCAGCAGCCTGGCCTACTGCGTTCTTGGACTTCCTATCTGACCTCAACGAGCCCTTGGAATATAAAGACCTAATCATTCATACCGATCACAGCCTTGTTGGTGTGCAACACGGCCGCTGCGGCTCGGAAGTTGTGTGGACGCGTGAAACGCATCTTCCAGGGAGCTGGCGAGTGTCTGCATTTCACTCAAACCTGGTTGCTCGGCTTGAGTCATTTGACTCGAATCAACTTGAGCGCGCCGATGGTCTCGCTGTTGTCGGGAGTCATTTTCGTGCCCCACTCGCCATTCAAACTGCAGATTGCCTGGCTGTCGGTATAACGGCTGAAAGCTCCAGTGAAGTTCTTTTCGCAACCTGCTTTCATGCGGGTTGGCGCGGGTTTACTGGCGGAATCCAGCACAACGCGATGAGCCTGTTGAATTCTCAGGTTTCCGTTCACAAGCATAAGCCTGTGTTGGCCTCGGACGTCTTTGTGACCGTTGGTCCAGCCATCGCAGGAAAGCGCTACCCCTGCGGCGAGGACGTTCTGCTTGCATTTCGTGACCACCATGCGCACTCGCTTAGAACCCTCCCAGGTTGGAGCGAAAAGCATGAGCGCGCATTCTGGGAAGTCATTGGGCTCGGGACGTTCGCAGAATCGGGAAAAATCCAACCTGACCTGCAGGCTCTCATGTGCATCGAGCTGCACGCATTAGGCACACCGCTGGCGGCCATAACGGTTTTTCGGGACGACACCTTCGGGAGCCATCATTGGCCCAGCCATCGCCGCGCCATGGCCGAGGGTCAGCCTCGCGCGGGGCGGCTGATCACGCACCTTTGTCCGCCAACTTGCCCATAGGTCACAAACCATGCTAGCAACTCTTGATCGTTAAAAAGTCTGAACAAATCAGACTCTGAGGAACTCCGCATGTCTGAAATTCCAAATACAGCATACCGTTATGCGCTTGGTTTCTACGTCCTGTTTGCCGGGTTTTTCTGGTACGCGTTCCACGCGTTGGGACAATTCGTTGCGCAGCACTACGTCCCTCAAAGCGCATCCGGTTTCAGCGTCGCTAACCCCAAGTTTGCTTTGTGGAACAATACGGTCGCCAGTCTGCTGACAGTCGTGGCCGTAGTGTTGATGTTTGCAAGTCGACGTTTGAAAGAATACGTCGTTGACGTCGGTGACGAACTCACCCGGGTTTCCTGGGCTGATCTCAAAGAAACACAAAAGGCCACCCTCATCGTGATCGTCCTGGTCGCTGTTTCGTCGGTGTTCCTGTTTCTGGCAGACTTTATCTTCGTCAAAGTGATTCAGCTGATCATGAGCCAAGCCGCCTGAGGATCTGTGAAAATGACACAAGAAGTTCAAAATTCTTCTGAAAGCACTCCAACCATCCGCAACGAAAAGCTGCGCTGGTACGCCATCACGACCCAGTCGGGAATGGAGAAAAAAGCCAAAACAGCATTGGAAGAGCGCATCAAAAAGCTCAACCTGAGCGATTACTTCGGCCAAATCATCATTCCTTCGCAAACAATCGAAAAGATCGATGAAAAAGGTAAGAAGAAGCGTATTGAGCAGAAGCTCATGCCGGGCTACATCTTCATCCAAATGGATCTCTCGGAGAAGTCAGCTTACCACTGCGTAAAAGATACTCCGAAAATCTCGAGTTTCATTGGTGCGGCTCCCAACCGCGAGCCACCGGCCCTGACCGATGAAGAAGTCGATCGCGTAATCAACCGTACCGCCTACATGGCGAAGGAAATCGCTGCGCGTCCTAAGATGCACTTTGAAAAGGGAGAGCGTCTGCGCGTCATCGACGGCCCATTCACCAACTTTGTGGGTGACGTGGACGAAGTGAAGCCCGACAAAATGAAGTTGCGACTTCTCATCTCTGTGTTCGGTCGCCCAACCCCAGTTGAAATTGAATTCAACAAAGTCGAGAAAGTCAAAGAAGGCGAGTAATGGACAAGATCAGCAGTCGCCCCCTGAGCTATGGAAGTTATCTGCGCGTACCGGAACTGCTGAATCTCCAATTCCCCAAAAGTCTTGAACATGGAAAAGAAGCTCATGATGAGCTTCTTTTTATTGTTGTGCACCAAGCGCATGAGCTCTGGTTCAAACAAATTCTGCATGAGCTCAATTCTGTTTCTGGAATGTTCGCCACCAACCGTGTCGATGAAAAAATGATGGGCACAGCCGTTGGCCGGCTGACACGCGTTACAGAAATTCAAAAGGTTCTCATCGACCATCTGCGCATTCTGGAAACCATGACTCCGCTCGATTTCCTCGAATTTCGCGATCTCGTTTCCCCTGCATCTGGCTTTCAGAGCGTTCAATTTCGTATTCTAGAATCCACTTTGGGTGTGCGTCGAGAACATCCTTTGCTCGCCAACCCGGAGTCACCTTTTGCGAAAAGCCTGACTCCCGAGGAAATGACCCAAATGCGTCAGGCAGAATCAGCACCATCGCTGTTTGCTCTGATCGAAAAATGGCTTGAACGCACTCCGTTTATTGAAACTCAAGATGGATTCACCTTCTGGCAAGAATATCAGAATGCACTGAAGCAACATCTGTCCCGAGATCGGGAATTCATTGCCAACCACCCTTTGCTGGTGGGTGAAGAGAAAGCGCGTCAGCTGGGTGAAGTTGAAAAAACAGAAAACTACTTCCAAGCCCTGTTCGACACTCAACTTCACCAAGACCTTGTGGACAAAGGCGTGCGTCGGTTGAGCTTGCGCGCCACACACGCCGCACTGTTCATCAACCTATATCGGGAAGAACCTATACTGCATCTCCCGTTTCGTTTGCTCACCCTACTTGTCGACATCGACGAACTGCTGCAGCAATGGCGTGCCCAACATGCCATCATGGTGCACCGCATGATCGGCATCCGCGTGGGTACCGGAGGCTCTCTGGGATACGCCTATTTGCGCGCAACACTGGATAAAACCAAGGTCTTCGCAGACCTTTTCAACCTGTCCACTTTCCTCTTGCCGCGCTCTTCTCTCCCAGCTCTGCCGCAGAATCTCGAGCAAAGATTGGGATTCGCTTTTCAGCAACAAAATTGAATATTTGACAACCTCAATTGAACTTGAGTGAGCTGCTGTTGACGCATCACCTCTGGTTGATTCCACAGGCCTGTGGAAAAATATTCCAAGGATTGTGCCGTATCTGGTCTTTGCTTGGAGCTGAGTCGAAATGAAACGCAAGCCAGCACGCAAATTGAAATATGCTGCTCTGCTCTCGCTACTGTCTCTCCCCTTTGTCATGCCTTCGTGTATTCGCAGTGTTGAAACAAGTGAAGCCATGACAGAATCGGAAATCATCCAACTTCAATCAAATTGTGGTGATACCCGCACGTTTCTGTTTGCACATGTACAACCAACCCTGAAAGGTCAAAGCAAAAAAGATTGGGCGTGCTGGTATGCAGCAAAAAGCAATCGAGTCTATGGGCAGCCCAGTCAGGAAGAAATGAAGGCCATGTTCTCACAGGCCAAGCCCGTCGTGTGGAAATATATAAACTCCAACACACTGACCAGCCGCCTCGCCGAGATCGACAGACAGCGCACCGCAGTCATGTGGCTTGGAACAGGGCTGGCGCTTCTTGGTTGTGGGGTTTTGGCCGTCGGCAGTGGTGGCCTTGCGCTCGCAGCGTGCACTTTGCTTGGCTCAGCTCCCGCTGCATACGACGTTCTAGGCGGCGATCCCACCTTGGGATCAGGCGAAGCCTGGCGTAAAATGGCTGAAATGAGTGACAGCGAAATCATGAAAATGGAATGCAACGCGACGAGCACGATCATGGAACAGGCACGCCTCATTGACCGCCGTGTTCTTCCCAAAGCAGAGGGATCTTCCACTACGTCCTGCCCGAGCATCAGAACTCTCATGAAAGAGGGTCAAAGTATCGTGGGAGTTCAAGCGGGTCCAGAAGAAGTCAAAAAGAGGAACTCCTCTGTGCCGTCGAAACCAACCCCCAATCAATGATTCATGCGAGGGGAATTCAGTCCAAAAAAAACCACCCTTTCGGGTGGTTTTTTTTGAGTCCGATTCATTAAAACCGAACCAACAAGGCAGAGCTGCGATTAGCCTTGAACAGTTGAAACTGTTCCGGCACCCACAGTACGGCCACCTTCGCGGATCGCGAAGCGGAGACCTGGCTCCATAGCGACTGGAGTGATGAGCTCAACAGAGATCTCAACGTTGTCGCCGGGCATAACCATTTCAACGCTTGCAGGAAGTTCAACAACACCAGTCACGTCCGTTGTGCGGAAGTAGAACTGAGGACGGTAGCCCTTGAAGAATGGCTTATGACGGCCACCTTCGTCTTTGTTCAAGATATACACTTGAGCCTTGAACTTGCTGAAAGGCTTGATGGCGCCTGTCTTAGAAAGAACTTGTCCACGCTCAACTTCCTCGCGCTTTGTACCGCGAAGAAGAACACCGACGTTGTCACCAGCTTGACCCTGGTCGAGGATCTTGCGGAACATTTCGACGCCTGTACAAGTTGTCTTGGTCGTAGGGCGAATACCAACGATTTCGATTTCGTCGCCGGTCTTGACGATACCCTGCTCAATACGGCCGGTCACAACTGTACCGCGACCTGAAATTGAGAACACGTCTTCGATAGGCATCAAGAAAGGCTTATCGAGAGGGCGCGCTGGCTCAGCGATGTATGTATCCACTGCGTCCATAAGTTCGAAGATGCACTTGCTTGGAGCGTCATCACGTCCGCCGGTGCCCTTCTCGAGAGCGCCGAGTGCAGAACCGCGAACGATGGGTGTGTCATCGCCAGGGAACTTGTACTTGCTGAGGAGGTCACGAACTTCCATTTCGACGAGGTCGATGAGTTCGGGGTCAGCGATGTCGCACTTGTTCAGGAACACAACGATGAAAGGAACGCCCACCTGGCGCGCCAGGAGGATGTGCTCACGTGTCTGTGGCATGGGGCCATCAGTCGCCGCAACCACCAGGATCGCGCCGTCCATCTGTGCAGCACCAGTAATCATGTTCTTCACGTAGTCGGCGTGCCCTGGGCAGTCCACGTGAGCGTAGTGACGCTTATCAGTTTCGTATTCGATGTGCGACGCGTTGATTGTAATACCGCGCGCCTTCTCTTCAGGTGCTTTGTCGATTTCATCGAACTTTGTAGCAACCTTGTTGAATGCCTTGGCCAACACAGAAGAGATCGCTGCTGTCAGCGTAGTCTTACCGTGGTCAACGTGACCGATTGTACCGATGTTCATATGAGGCTTGGAGCGCTCAAATTTTTCCTTTGCCACCGCGGCTTCCTCCAGACATTAAAACGATTTATAACCGCCCCGAATGTCCTAAGGGCGGGCACGGTTCGGTTGTGATACAAAACCTGTTTTCAAAATGCAACTCGCGGGAATAGCTTTTTGACCCGTTCAATTATCGTCGGATTCACCGATATTTCGGTCGACCCTGCGGCGCACCAACATCTCCCGGAGGGCGTGTCGGCGTGCCACAGCACCGGAGTCATTCGCTGCGAATTCACCCAATTGCCGCAAACGGTCGGCACTGTAGAAATAATCGAAGGTTACGGCGGGCTGCTCCTCGAATTCGGAGTTCACGGTGAAGGTTGCCTCGAGCGGGATGGTTCGAATGACCTTCCACCAGCTGGCGATGAATGCGGCAAGAATAGCCACAAAGGCTGCACTATCGCTAAGTTTGAAGATACCGAAGACCTTAGGCACCACAACAAACAAGATTCCTGCAACGAAAGTCTGAATGCAGCAGTAAGTCCACGCGTTGAGCACATCTCGGCGCCAGGTTCTAAGGTTGACGGGCAATAAAATAAAGACCAGCTGCGCGATGACAGCCACCGTCACCGGAAAATAAAGATGTATAACCTGAATCCAGAAGGCTTCCATGGGTTGCACCCCAGCACGCTGTCCCGTAACGTCATCGGCCTGTGAGCGTCTGGGGCGGCTGACCTTTTCGGCCTCCCACATGATTTTTGACGCTGTGCTGCAAGGAGTACCCGCCGTGAAACTCTACATGACACATACGTGTCCATTCGTTCATCGCGTTCTCATCGCTATGAAACTTCGGCAGATTGATCCGAAAACGATCGAGTGTATTGAAGTTGACCTGAGCTCGCCGCCCAGCACTCTCCTCGAAATCAACCCGTTTGGCAGCGTACCAACACTGGAACTCGAACCTGGATATGGCTTTAACGAAAGTCACGTTGTTATGGAGTTCATTGACACCCTCAACGCTCCCGGTGCGCGCCTCTTTGGTGAAAGCCCGGCGGCCATTGCGCACACCAAAGCTCAAATCGAAGCTGCATCCTCGCGCGTCCTCACCACAATCCAAATGACGTTCTACGCATTTGGGAGCATCAACACACTGCGTAAGGCCGAAGCAGCACTGCCCGCCTGCTGGGATTGGTTGGAAGCGAAACTCGCTCGCTCAAAGGGAGATTACCTCGGAGGCACAACTCTCAATGCAATCGATGTCTCCCTGGCGCCCTTCATCGCACGCCTTCAGTGGGTTTTCGAGAAGTACCCCCAGCTACCCAAACCACCAACAAGCAGCAAAACAGCTCACTACATCGCGCGACTTTCACAGCACCCTGCAGTGAGCACGACACTTCCGACCGATGGAATAGTTCGCTCATCTCTGCACCGCTTTCTGAACCCACACCCGCTCTTACAGGGAGTCATCGAGGCACCCAGAGTTGTGATCGAGAATCCGGAGGAGGTGGTTTCAAAAGCGGGAGATGCGCTTTCCTCGTGGAAAATCATGCATGACGGAAAAGGTTTTTGCCTGAAGGCTAATTTTACGCTCAAATCAAATTCTGATGCCGTTGAAAAACTCTCCTGGCTACACGATGCACAGGAAACCTCCGATCATCACACCAGTCTGGTTTTGCGGGATTTTCAAAACATCGAAATTACGCTTGTCACGCATGAGCCAAAGTGGGGAGTGTCACAAAAAGACCTCGCCCTCGCGCGCGCCATTCAAACTTTCTTCATCCAAGGCAAACTCCCATGACCCAGACAACACAAAATTCAAACCGACTCGAGGCTATCCGATACCGCCGCGGACAACTTTCACTCCTCGATCAGCTCAAATTGCCTCACACAACCGAGTTCTTTAACGTGCACAATGCAGACGAGGGTGCACAAGCCATCGAGACAATGAAAGTACGCGGTGCTCCAGCAATTGCCGTAACTGCTGCTTTGAGTTTGGCAGTTGAAATTCCGGTTCTTGTAACGAAGGCAAGCAACCTGAGCGACTTTCTCCAATCCATAGAGAGTCGGCTCAACCGGTTGGCGGCAAGCCGACCAACTGCGGTGAATTTGTTTCAGGCTATCGGGGAGTTTAAAAAGATTCTTGCAGCAGCGCAAACGTCAAGCACAGGTAACAAAGAGAAAGTCGAACTTCTCGCTAAAGAACTTATTGGTCATGCTGAAGGCATGCTCGAGAAAGATCTCGCTGACAACCGCGCCATTGGCTCGCACGGAGCCGATTTATTCAAGCAGGCACAGCCAAAGTCTCTGCGCATTCTCACGCATTGCAACACCGGCAGCCTAGCAACCGTTGGCTACGGCACAGCTCTCGGTGTGATTCGGGCTCTTCACGAACGTGGGCAACTCGTTCATGCCTACGCAACTGAAACTCGCCCCTACAATCAAGGAGCTCGTCTCACCGCATTTGAACTCGTCTACGAGAAGATTCCTGCGACACTGGTAACCGACTCAATGGTCTCGTTCCTCATGGCGAAGGAAAAAATTGATGCCGTCGTGGTGGGTGCAGATCGCGTTGTAAGCAACGGTGATACCGCAAATAAAATTGGAACCTACCAGCTCGCAATTGCTGCCAAGCATCACAACGTTCCTTTCTATGTCGCAGCACCACTGACTTCCATCGACACAAAACTTTCCTCAGGCCGGGACATTCACATCGAGGAGCGTCCTGCCCAAGAACTCACTCATGTCTTCGGACAACGCCTTGCAGCGGAGGGCATCGGAGTGTGGAACCCATCATTCGATGTCACACCGGCAGAGCTCATTTCCGGAATCATCACCGAGCATGGGGTTATTTCTCCAAACGCTTTGCGGACAATTGACGTGCGCTCATTCGTTGAAGGAGTTTTACGAAAATGATTTACACGCCTGCGCTGCGTGCGGTGTCTGCGGATAAAAAGGACAATCAACCTCATGCTCTCGCGACCTATCGGGTCGATGCAAAACTGCACCGTCCCGAGATTTTTGAAGAGATTGCGGTAGGACAAACCGTAGGCGCTTGGGATGAGCGCTTTGTGGATCCTGCACTGCTGCAAAGCCGCGTTGCAAAGATCGTCTCAACACGTGAAATTGAAGGCGGCTATGAGGGCACAATCGCTTTTCCATGGGAGCTTTGGCACGGCGAACTGAGCTGGCTCCTGACTCTGACGTTCGGAAAAATGAGCTTTTATCCGGGGGTCTGTTTAACAGACCTTGCCTTTGAGGAGGGCTGTTTCGCTTCTCCAAAGCTCACTGGTCCAAAGCACACTTTGCAGTCATTTCGCGCGCAGGTTGGAGCCTCAACCGAAAGACCTTTGTTGATGGGCATACTCAAGCCCAACGTGGCCATGTCGGCCGCTGCACTTGCCGACCTCTACGCAGAAGTCGCACACGCTGGCGTGCAGCTCGTCAAAGACGATGAGATACGCCATGACGCAGATTTCACGACAACACTGCGCCGCATCGAAATTGTAGCCAATCGCAAAGCCAAGGAAAATCTGAAGACACTTTACGTGGTGCACGCACCCATCGATGCGAGCGCGCAAGCATCTTTAAAGAACTGGAGCGAGAAACTCAAATCTGCAGGAGCAGATGCGTTGCTTATCAATGTGTGGACAACCGGACTGGGCACTTTGCAATCACTCCGTCACCTCACTGCTCTCCCACTCATGGCACACCCGGCGTTGGCCGGGGCTCTGGGTCAGGGACAGCTGAGCGACTCCATCGATCCGGCAGTTCTTTTGGGAACTCTCCTGCGCGCCGCAGGCGCTGACCTCACGCTCTTCCCAAGCCCTTATGGAAAAATTGGCCTGCCTAAAGCGACCACACAGCGCATCAGCGATGCATGTCGGATGAGCTGGCCAGCGCAGGTTCTTCCGTCTATTCCCGTTCCGAGTGCAGGCATCAAACCTGAGCATGTTCCCGCTGCCTGCCGCGATTTCGGCCGCGACTTCGTTCTCAACGCAGGCACTGCAATTTTTGCGAGCGGACAGTCTGTAGCAACATCGGCACAGCTCTTCCTCGAACAATTGGAGGTCTGTAGCCGTGCGCAGTGAAAGAAAGCACCGTTTCGATGCCAGTCGGCAATTTCCTTTGTCGCTGCTGGAGCAAATTCGCTTGGAGCGTCTGTGCCAGGTTGCCAGCCGCCTCGACGCGCGTTTGGCGATCCCTGCCACGAGCAGCAATTTCAGCTTGAGACACTCAACTGATTCGCTCCTAATCTCACGCTCAGGAAAGCATAAACGAGCTCTTACCGCGGGTGACTTTCTACTGGTTGACCTTTCCGGTAAGGCACTGGCTTATGTGGCGCCGAAGCCGAGCGATGAGACGCTTCTGCATGCACTTGTTTATAAACATTGTCCTTGGATTAACTGCGTAGTGCATTGCCATGCACCCGAGTTAGAAAAAATCAAACCTGACCAGCTCCGCTTTGATGGTCATGAATTGCTAAAAGCCCTTGGAGCCCCCGACCACAACACCCCATGGTTGATTCCAGTCTATGAGAACCACCAAGACATGGGCGTCCTGGCCGAGCAAATTCAAAAGCGGCAGTTTCAAAAAAGCCCAGCTGTATCGGGTCCTGTGCTGTTCGTTCTCGCTCAGCATGGAATATACTGTGGCGGCGAATCAGTGGAGCGCGCAGAGGCTTACCTTGAATCGGTGCTCCACCTGCTTAAGCACGTAGGCTTCACAACCCCTTCCAACAAAACAGGAGCCAAACAATAATGCCCATACTCACGCTTCTTGGAATTGGTCTCGCAGCAGGAATTCTTAGTGGTTTGGTTGGAATCGGTGGCGGCCTGGTGATTGTTCCTCTGTTGGTTATGTTGGGAGGGATGAGTCAGATTTCCGCACAAGGAACCTCCATCGGAGCTCTGATTCTCCCTGTGGGTATTTTTGCTGCGCTGAAATATTACCGCGCAGGAAACCTCGACATACGTTCCTCGGCCTACATTGCCTGTGCCATGGCGCTGGGCGCCTACCTGGGTGCAACTCTGGCACTCCAACTTCCCCAGGACACTCTCAAAAAGATTTTTGGTATTGTCCTGGTCTCGGCCGGACTCAAGTTTCTTTTGGCCAAGTAAATTTAAAGTCTGTCACTCTTTTTTGGAGCACTTATGACAACGACACAGCAACCTTCTGTCGCCTATTTTTGCATGGAATATGGTCTCGAAACGGCTCTCAAAATCTACTGTGGCGGACTTGGAATTCTGGCTGGCGACACGCTCAAGGGTGCAAAAGACAACAATCTACCCCTCGTAGGCATCGGTCTGAAATGGAAGCAGGGTTACACTGAACAAAGAATCGATGCCCAGGGCAAGGCCTACGATTGCTATCACAACTTCCAGTATCCCGAGCTGAAGGACACCGGCATCAAGGTTACGGTGAAAATTCGCCAAAACGACGTCGCATGCAAAGTCTGGCTGTGCGATGCTTACAACAACGCTCCACTTTACCTGCTCGACACCGACCTCCCGGAAAATGCCGACAAATGGATCACCGGACAGCTCTATGGCTGGTTCGGTGAAGAGCGCATCGCTCAGGAAATTGTGTTGGGTGTTGGTGGTGTTCGCGCCCTGCAGGCGCTCGGTCATAAAGTTGATGTCTATCACTTCAACGAGGGTCATGCGGCTCTCGCGGGTCTTGAGCTCATCCGCCAGAAAATGACTCTAGGCCAGAACTTCGATTCAGCATGGCAACAAACACGTCAGCAGATCGTGTTCACGACCCACACCCCCATCAAAGAGGGCAACGAGCATCACAACCATGAATTGCTCCAGTACACGGGTGCAAACCTCGGAATGAGTATCGAACAACTGAACCGCATTGGCGGCACTCCGTTCAACATGACCGTTGCTGGCCTGCGCCTGTCACGTAACTCAAATGCTGTGGCTCAGCTTCACGCTGATACCGCAAACGAGATGTGGAAGGATGTGAGCAGCCGCTCCTCAATCATCGGCATTACCAACGGAATCCACGTTCCCACATGGGTTGATGAGCGTATGCGCCAAAACTTCACGACCCTCGAGGCTATGTGGAATGCGCATCAGGACGTGAAAAAGGACACCATCAATTTCATCAAGCAGCGCAGCGGTGTGCAGCTCAACCCTGATTCTCTTCTCATCGGGTTCTCGCGTCGTGCCGCACCCTACAAGCGCAGCAACCTGATTTTTGCCTACGAGAACAAACTTGGCGAGCTTCTTAAAACCGGAAAAGTTCAAATCGTTTTCTCGGGCAAGGCTCACCCCCTCGATGACACAGGGAAGGCAATTGTTCACAACCTTGTTCAAATGTCACGCCAGTATCCGAACAGCGTTGTCTTCCTCGAAAACTACGACATGGACATTGGACGCGCACTCACCCGTGGATGCGACGTGTGGTTGAACAATCCGCGCCGTCCGCTGGAAGCGTGCGGAACATCGGGCATGAAGGCTGCAATGAACGGTGTGCTGAACGTCAGTATCCTCGACGGCTGGTGGCCAGAAGCTTGCAAAAATGGCGAGAACGGTTGGGCCATTGGTGATGAGCAAGTTCCTCCGAACGTCGGTGCGCAAGATGAGCGCGATGCACTCGCGCTGTACAAAGTCCTGGTGGATGAAGTCATTCCGACCTTCTACAACGATCGCTCACGTTGGATGAAAATGATGAAAGCAAGCATCGAATCGTGCAGCAAGCCGTTCTCGGTAGATCGTATGTTGACCGAGTATTATGAAAACCTCTACAAGGCACCTGCGCGTATCATTGATTAAGCTGGGGCTTTAAGAGTCCATTTTTCGCAAGGCCTTTTTATCCCCAAACGAACGCACTGTCGCCCCAAGGCAGTGCGTTTTTCTTTTATCTACCCGTGCAAACGATTGAAAACAGTCGTTTCTTCCAAAAACACCAGCAATCACGTATAGGTACTGTGCCTTCATAAATGTTTTCTGTTTTCTTCCGATAACTATGGCGGATCATGGAGATTTGGAGGGTCGCATGAATCGATATGGTCTTTTGACCCTAGTGTTTGTTCACGCGCTGGTCGGTTGCTCCGACGACAAAACGGGTTTTGGCTCCGGCGGAGGTGGCTCGGGAGCCACGTGGAAGAAACCCGTGGTTGAGCCTGTTAAGCGTATGTCAGGCAAGAGGAACTCTGCAGGCGAATCAGTAAGCGCATCCCCGGCAAAAGACACCTTCAACGTGGCACAGTCTGCAGGAAAGGTGGACATCGTTTGGGTTGTTGACCAGTCGGGTTCCATGAAAACAGAAACCACCAATGTGCAAAACAACCTCAAAGATTTTATCAGCAAAGTAAATGCGAGAATCGACGCACGGCATGCGCTTATCGCAAGCAGAACTCGAGGCTTAGCCTTAGACATCGACGCGCTGGGTATAGCATCCGAAAAAGTGAAGCAGATTGATCAGGAAGTTAGAAGTAACGATGCACTCAGTATCGCAGCCTCTGCTTTCACGCGTCCGGATGCTCCGCGCAACCCGGCGGTCGCATCGAGGTTTGCCGGTATTCAAGGCACTCTTGTTGATTTCTTCCGCCCCGGTGTTCGCCCGATTGTTGTCGTGGTGACCGATGACAACGCTGAAGGTGTAGATCAAACCAACTTCATCAGCATTCTCGAGGATAAAACCAACTCGATTGGAATTAAACCTCTGGTGTATGCATTCGCTGGACTTGAGAACAGCTCTGCGGCTGGCAAATGCGACATCGCAGCCGTTGGTACGGCATATAGTGAACTCGCTAATGCGAGCACACCCAAAGCAGAGGTGTTTGACATCTGCCAAGCAGATTGGACGGAAAGCTTTAAGAAGCTGACAGAGGGGATTTTTGTTGCTGCGGAAAACTCATTCCGACTGAAAAAACCCGCGGCAAAGATCCTCAAGGTCAGTGTCAACGGCAAAGCGATCGATGCATCAGCTTATACCTACACTGCGGGTACACTCACGGTTCGCCCTGAGGCTCTGGAAACAGCAGGAGGCGGAACAATTCAAGTTGTAGTTGACTATCAGCCTTAAGCGCACGCACAGAGAATAAACACAAATGGACGATTCAATTTGAATCGTCCATTTCCACGAAAACAAATTCTTCGCCGTCGTGTAATCGCACATCCACGGCAAAAACCTGAAGCCCCACCACTGCAGGTCCAACTTTAACAAGCCCACCCTGCCCCACATCGAAAACCGCTTTGTGAAACGGACAGAGCATTTCCCGGGTCTGAGGGTTCCACACTCCACGGTCGAGGGGCTTGTCTGCATGCGAACAGTTGTTCTCAAATGCGAAGATTTTGCCCAGAGCGTCTCGCACCAGAAGAACATCAACGCCGTCTACCTTACAGCGGCGAGGCTGGGTGGCACTCACCTCACTCGCCGGAAGCGCTGCGAAGAAGGTGCTCATTTGAGAACACGTTCCAGAGCTTGATCGAGCACAGTATTCGCCCAATTCAACAAGGGGGAGCTCTCTGGCAACTGAGACAAACCCTCGCGTACAAATCCACGCACCACAAGTTCTTTTGCAGCCAACTCGGAGAAGCCACGTGTCATCAGATAATGGATTTGCTTGCTATCGAGTTCACCGGTTGCACTGCCGTGCTTGCAGGCAACTTCATCGGGAAGAATGCGCAGACGTGGCATTGAATCCACGCGCGCACGCTTGCTCAGAACGAGGTTTTTGTTGACCTGCGACGCATTGGTTCCAGGCGCTTCACGCTCAACGTTGATTAGACCCTGAAAAATCGCCTTGCCCCGCTGACCTGCAATCATCTTCGCTCGCAGATGCGTTTGAGCCTGTGGCGAAATGTGATCTTGCAAAGGTTCATAGTCGACAATGGCATTTCCCGCTGCCACAACCGCAGTTCCACACTGCGCAGATGCGCCCTCACCTTCCGGAGTGATGTTGCTCACCACTCGAACAAGTGCACTTGGAGCGAAGATCGAGGCATCAAAGAACTGAGCACGCGATGCCAGCTTCACCTTGCGCTCGAGCAGCACCTGGCTTTCAGTATGATTTTCTGCGCCAAGATGAGCCCAAAGCTGGGTCACGCGCGCGTCGCGTCCGAGGCGCAGTGTCAAACGATGATGAGCAAAAGAAGATGTACCATGCACAACGGCAATCTCGGCCTGAGCAGAATCAGCCACATCGACCGAAATATTGGCATACGACTGTGCGAAGGCAGGGTCGTTTTCAACTGCTATGAACAACACCGGGCAATGCTCAAAGCGTGGCACTCGCACCACCAACTCACTCGGTGCACAGATCTGCAAACGTTCAGCAAGCGCAGAGCAAACAGCACTGTCACGCAGAATTGAATCGGGGCGCGCAGGGCGCGAAGCAATCTCAAGGCGACCGACCCACGCATCGGATTCAGCGCACGATGCAACAGAAACGCCGCCATTGTTGAGCGTCAGCAAAACAACACGGCTGGGATCGATAGCGTCACCACTCTCGCTTTCAGGCTGCGTTGAGGCGCGCCCGAGCAGATTTGAAATGGTGCTGCCGATTTCAGACGGCGAAAACACTTTGAATTGGATTTTGAAAGGCGACGCCGTAAGGTGAGAACCCAGCACAGACTGACCGAAGCTGTTGACGACCTCCCCGTCGGGAAGAAAAAAGCAGCCAGGCGCTGTGCGTCGCCAGTTTTCCTCAGGCAGCGCGGGAACGCGGCTCAGTGCGGAAATCGTTTCACCAATCGACAAAAGATGTGCTTGTGGGAGTGTCATTAGCCCACTCCTCCTTCCATTTCCATTTCAATCAAACGATTGAGTTCGACTGCATACTCCATGGGAAGCTCCTTCACGAACTCCTCAATGAAGCCGTTCACAACCATAAGTGTGGCTTGACGTTCACTGAAGCCACGGCTGGTCAGATAATAAATTTGGTCTTCGCCTACCTTACTCACGCTCGCCTCATGACCGACATCCACGCCCTCGCGTTCCTCAATTTCAATTGTCGGGTAGGTATCAGAGCGTGACTCACGATCCATCAGCAGCGCATCGCACTGCACTTTGCTCTTGCAGCCAACCATACCCTTGGGAATCTTAACAAGCCCACGGTAAGTGGTGATTCCACCGCTCTTTGAAATCGATTTTGAGGTGACCACACTCGTCGTGTGCGGTGCGGCATGAACAATCTTGGAACCAGCATCCTGGTGCATGCCATTTCCAGCAAAAGCAACCGATAGGATTTCTCCGCGGGCACGAGGACCCATCAGATAAACAGCCGGATACTTCATGGTGAGTTTAGAACCAATGTTGCCATCAACCCACTCCACCACAGCATCTTCATAGGCATATGCACGCTTGGTGACGAGGTTGAAAATGTTCTTCGACCAGTTTTGGATCGTTGTGTAGCGGATCTTCGCACCCTTAAGTGCAATGAGCTCAACCACAGCCGAATGCAGCGAATCGGAACGGTACACGGGAGCAGTACAGCCCTCGATATAGTGCACACTCGAATCTTCATCGGCGATAATAAGTGTGCGTTCAAACTGTCCCATGTTTTCCGTGTTAATGCGGAAATAGGCTTGCAGTGGGATATCCACCTTCACGCCCTTGGGAACATAAATGAAGCTACCACCAGACCACACAGCAGTATTGAGAGCAGCGAACTTGTTGTCTTCGGATGGAATCACTGTGCCGAAATATTTTTCGACAATCTCGGGATACTGACGCAATCCGGTATCCATATCGAAGAACAGCACGCCTTGGTCTTCGAGACGCTTTTGCATGCTGTGGTATACCACTTCAGACTCAAATTGAGCCGAAACGCCTGCCAGAAACTTGCGCTCTGCTTCTGGGATACCCAGACGCTCGAAGGTGTCTTTGATTTCGGTGGGAACTTCATCCCAGCTCGTTCCAACACGTTCGGTTGGGCGAACGAAATAATGGATGTTGGTGAAATCGATTTCTGCCAGCGCGCGGGTGTCGCCCCACGTGGGCATAGGTTTGCTTTGAAAGATTTCAAATGCTTTCAGACGACGCTCAAGCATCCACTCAGGTTCACGTTTGAACTTTGAGATTTCGATGACCATCTCGCGGGTCAGACCATCCTTGGACTTCGCAGCCTTGAACACATAGTTCTCGGACACGTGAAAACCGTATTTGTAATCTTCAAATTCAGAGCCTTTTTGTGCTGTCTGATTTGTTTCGTTCAATGTGTCTGTCATGTGAAACTCCTCAAACGGCGATCAGAGTGATGCAGAAGCGGAAGCTGTTTCGCCCATCTGGCGCACCCAGTCATAGCCCTCACGTTCCAAAGCCTGAACCAACGACATGTCGCCACTGCGGGTCACTCTACCGTCAAGAACAACATGAACTTTGTCCGGTTTCACGAAGTTTAGCAGTCGTTGATAGTGCGTGATGATCACAAAAGAAGTGCCATCGGTTTCGCGCAAGCGGGTGATGACCTCTGCAACAGTCTTCTGGGCATCGACGTCAACACCAGAGTCGATTTCGTCAAGGATAGCGACTTTGGGTTTAATTAATGCAAGCTGCAGCATCTCAAGCCGCTTCATTTCGCCACCGGAAAAGCCGTCGTTCAAGTATCTGCTCAAAGCAGAGCGATCGATATTCAGCATATCGAGCTTTTCACGAACAATTTTTCTGAACTCGGCTACACCCACCTGAACATTGTGACGCAGACAGTAGAGGTTGCGCAGGTACTCTGAAACGCGCAAGCCTGGAATAGAAACCGGATACTGAAATGCAAGGAAGAGACCAGCCTTGGCTCGCTGTGCTGTGTCGAAATCAGTGATGTCGGTTCCATCGAGAATGATACGACCTGCAGTCTGCTCGTAGGATTTATGCCCCAGAAGAACATGACCCATGGTTGATTTTCCGACCCCATTTGGCCCCATCACGACGTGAATTTCGCCCTCGGGAATTTCAAGATTCACACCCTTGAGGATATCTTTGTCGCCGACGCGTGCGTGCAGATTTTGAACGACCAACATTTCGTAAACTCCGTTTGCAAGAGGTTGAAAGCCTCTTTCCAATTGTTTCAAAAAATCATTCCGAACTGATGACTTTGAGCTTTCGTGTTTTATTGCCGCAAGGCTCGTTGATCTTGCATGCGAGCGATTCAGGACGCTGATGGCCGAGGTCATCGAAATTTTCGTTGAGAAGAAGCTCAAGTGTTTTCCAGGGCAGCGCAGCGCATTTGATGCGCACAGGGAATTTGCTTACACCATGCAGAGCTTCAACATCCTCTTCGAGATCGTCCTCGGATTTGGAACCGACACGGCCTGTGTAGATACCCTCAACCTTGTTGATTTGTTCACGAGCTTCGGCGACTGTTTTGTTGCTAACGGCTTCGCACATCATGCTGGTGCTCGCCTGGCTGATGCTGCAGCCTGAGCCTTCAAAATTGACTTTGATACGCGGCAGTGCGTTCGGCTGTGCCGAAGGTTGAAGTTGGCAGAAGAGTGTGATGTTGTCACCACAGAGCGGATTCTTACCCTCGAGACAAAACTGGCACCCTTCAACGCGTCCCTTGCAACGGGGGCGACGTGAGTGCTCCACGATAATCTCCTGGTAAAGCTCACCGAGATTTGGGGTTTCTTTATTAATTTCAGAGCCCTGCAACATAGCAACCATCCTCTGATAATTACCGGTAATTAACCTGAATTTCCCCTGTATTTCCGGGCAACTCGAGGTTCATGTGTGGTTTAACATGCCCCTTTCGCAGATGCGACGAAATTGGACAAGCCGAGCCTTGATATAAAAATTTACGAAATTATTTCAACAAAAATGTTGCAGCTTTTATAGCTTCGATTGCCTGCTCGACGTCATCCCCGTCCGAGTAGGCTGCAAAACTGGCTCGTACAAGCGCATCAACTCCGAGAATCTTGACCAATGGCCAAGCGCAATGATGCCCGGCACGCATAGCAACGTTGCTCCCGTCCAAGATCGTGGCGAGGTCATGTGCGTGGAGCGTCTGGTGACGGAAAGAGACAATCGTTTCCTCGCCCGTGCCCGGATAAAACACATCAATCCCAGAAACAACGCGGAGCTCATCGGCAAAACGTGCGGCCAAGGTCGCAGCGTGGGCATGAATGCGAGCACGCCCAGCCTCTTCAAGCCAATCGAGCGCGGTCGACAAGCCAATAGCTTCAACAATTGGAGGTGTACCAGCCTCAAGCTTTGCCGTGCCGGTGTTCCATGTGGATTCTTCGAGAGTCACCGAGCTGATCATCCCACCACCTGTCAGCAAGGGTGGGAGTTCATCCAGCAAATTGGGGCTGAGAACCAAAACTCCAACGCCCGTTGAGCCGTAAAGTTTGTGTCCGCTGAACGCAATCGCATCGACCCCCCAATCGAATGGGTTTTCTTCGAAGCATGTCATGCTTTGAGCACAATCGAGCACAACCAACGCGCCCACTTTTCTCGCCATTGCAGCAATTTCTGCAACAGGATTGACCTGCCCAAGGACATTGCCCACGTGCGCCAGAGAGACCACAGCGGTGTTTGAAGAAATCAGCCTGGCTGCCGCTGAGAGATCGAGGCGGAGGTCTTTGCCCGCCGTCCCACAGAGAGGAATATATGCAATTTCACACTCCGTTTTGAGAGCTGCTTGCTGCCAGGGAACAAGATTGGCGTGATGCTCGATCGCTGTAATAACGATACGCTTATCCGACGATAAACGCGTTTCGCTTAAACCATGCGCGACAATATTGAGAGACTCAGTGGTACCACGAGTGAAAACAACCTGGCCTGGTGACACGCTCGCCCCAATGAAGCGGGCAACCCGCGCTCGAGCAGCTTCATATTGTTCAGAGGCACGCACTGAAAGTGCATATGCACCGCGATGAACCGAACCGTAATCACGGCTCATGAAAGCAACAACGCGATCGATAACCGCTTGAGGCTTGTGAGTCGAGACCGCTGAATCAAGGTAACAAAGAGGCCTGACAACGCCATCAGCGCACTGCCGGATGTTGTGTGAAAACACCGGAAACTCAGACCTCAAACTCGCGCCCAGCTTTTTCATTGGTGCTCCAGAAACTCTTGTTCCAACACGTCGAATCGCTAAAGAGCAATTCGTGCCCGGACACGATAGTGGGGTAGCAAATGCAAAACCCCCTCGCAACTCATTCAAGAACACGAGGGGGAATCCCAGATAACAATATTGTTGCTGGCTTCAGGAGCCTTGAACCAATCCGAACAGCGGGCGGCCGCCGGTTTGAGACTGACTCTTCGGACGCTGCTCCATGAGATCCACTGGGTCGAGCCCCTTCGCTACAATCCTGCCCTCTGCGTCGGCGAGCATTTTGCCGATGCTGCAGCTCTTAAGCTGGTTGACGATAGCCGACGAAACCGCATCCCAGGCTGGCTCCGTGATGCACTCGGTGGCGTACGCGAGGTTCTCTTCCGGGTTGTGAGGACCCGCGGAATAGGGCTCATCTTCGACCGACATCACGACGTCCCAGACCGAGATCTCATCGGCCTCGAGCGCGAGGTGGTATCCCCCCTCACGGCCGCGAAGACTTTGAATAAGTCCACTGTTGCGCAGACGCATCAGAATTTGATCCATGTAGTCCGTTGGAATGCCTTGTCTTAAAGCAATATGACGACGCTGAACCGGACCCACCCCGTGGTGGTACGCGATGTCCATGAGCGCCTTCAAAGCAAATCTGGTTTTCGCTGTAATATTCATAACATTCTCCCTTTCAGCGTGAATCGGCAGCGGGTGTACTTAGGCAGCTGCATGCGTACAACTTAAAGTTGTACACGCACCCTACACCCTCCCTGTTCGGCCATCAAGCGGAAAATTAAAGGTCAAAGTTGTGCGTGTTTCAGCGAGCTCTTGTGGGTTGAATTATTTCCCAAATGATTCCTGTAACTTAACCGACACCCTGGCGCCAACTTTGTCGATTCATCAACTGCAGCGTCAAAATCCCTGCTCTGAACCTTATATTGAATTGATCCGAATCAACTGCAGCGATGGTGAATCTCAATCATGGAAAGCCGGGGAAGATGGCCGCTCCGCAGAAAAAACCGAAACGCAAAAAAATCCTCGGCCGCGTCAAACGTGCCAGTGGCCAAGATCTGGCCTGGGTTGTCCCAATAGCAGCGCAGGTCAGCAAGAACGCCTCGCTTTTTGCGAGAGCATTGGCCGCGCTTCTCAGAGAGGTCATAAAGAGCCCGGACATCTCGAAACAATCCATCGCTCAGTTGAAACGTCACAGCTCAGGACTTTCACTCATTGCGAATCTGAGTGGCCATGACCTTGTCGAAGAATTCGAGAGAACCTTTCAAATCTTTGCAAAACATCTCGGCAGCGGTGATGTCGAGTTCCTCGATTCGGATCAATTCGTACACGGTCTGCTCGAACCTGCGATTCGTACAGCCGCCGCACTCGTAGAAAAAAATCCCCGGCTCGTTTACCTGCTTTTAAATCTGGAGCTTCTTCGCGGTGAATTCGGCAGCACGGGAAAGAAACTCGCAGAGGCTCTGAAATTCATACCCGCACTTTCTCAACAGGCTGCTTCTATGTTCCCGGCTATCCGGGAGCAGTGTTATTCGGCTCTGTTCCAACTTTCGAGCGAAGATCGAGAAGAGCTTGCACGTTTCTCAGATCAATTGATGCGCAGCTTATTCAACCAGTTTGCGCTGCCAAGGCTCGCAACGATGCTCGAACACGACTCCAAGGGAAAAGTAATTCTTCCCTTTCTTAAAGACATGCTGCAGCTCATTCCCCCTGAGGCAAGCCTAAATGCTTTGGTTGCCACCATCTGTACTCCGCGCGACCAACTTACACCCAGTAAACTCGCGTCTATCGCCGTGCGCGAATTAGGCGGCTTGTATCTAAAAACTGCGCAGGTGCTTGCTGAGATGTGCCCTCCCAACCTCGCGCGGGAACTCCGCAGCAGCCAGGACGCAGCTTCTGGAGTTTTTCCGAGCGTTGAGCGTTCATTTGCGCATCTGATGGCGGTTTTATCGCAAGCTGAAATCAGGGAACAATGGGCTGAGTATCTGCTTCTCCCGAGCGACCCCATACCGCATTTCGCAGCAGCAAGCGTTGGAGCGATTTACGAGCTTGAGCTCAATGATGCTGGCCGAAAAAAGTGGGGAGTCAGAACGATTCTGGTCAAAATCCAACGCCCAGGTCTGCACGAACTTCTGGAGATTCAGGCCGCACACCTCTCCCACATCGCGCGAAAGATACAGACCCAGATTGCAGATGATCAGCATCTGGTACCAAAGTTACGTTCCGAGTTGATGGGAATGTGTGACGCATTGCTCCGTGGAATCACACAATACTTCCGACAATGCTCGGCAGAACTCGATTTCCGGCGCGAACAAGAGAACGCCGACATCGTGCGCGACGCTATTCCCCCGGATTCTCGCGTTGTGGTTCCCCGCTACTTTCAGACGAATTCTAAATATCTTTTCATGGAACGGATGCCTGGTGGAAAAATCACACGCAGCGTTCAAACCAAATATCTCGAGCGTCGCGAGATTGCTGACCGACTCATCACGACATATCTCCTTTTACTTTTTGACAAAGGAATTGTTTGGGCCGACCCACACCCGGGAAATATTCTGCTCGACGACAACACGCTCACAGTGTCGATGATTGACCTGAACCCCTGTTTTATTTGGGATCAGCAGACACGAAACAATTTCAAGGCCATGCTCTATCGTTTGATGTTACGTGACGTTGGCGGCGTCATGGAAACTCTCTATTGCCTTGTGTCAAACCCCGAGAACCTCCACAGCAACAAGCTGTATGACGAACTCAATTCTCTCATGAAGACTGAAGAATACAGCCACGGCACTGTGCACTTCATGACAGATTTTATTCGCGTGCTTGCCGAGAATTCGATTGACCTGCGCATTGAAGTACAAGCTGCGTTGCGTGGACTAACGCAAGTGGCAATCACTGCAACCTCGATTTCGGCGCGCAACTCATTCGCTCTAGAGCTACGCAAGTATTTCGGAATCAGAGATATCCTGAGCACGGTTTTTGAAGTTGGTGCGCTGCGAGTGTTTCGAGTCTCAACGGCAATCCTGTTTCAGCACATTCAGCGTTCGCCTGAGATCGAAATCGGCCCGACGCTCGATGAACGCGATCTCCGAACACTTTCCAAACGCCTCCATGAACTGAAGAAGGCGGGCGTCTGCGAAATCCGATTTCATAGAATTTCCCCAGAAGAGCATGCCAACCTGAGGCAGACTGCAGACGGGGTGTCACTCATTACCTCTTCCGATTTGAAACTGATTGTTCTCGAAAAGGTGCGTCCGGCGCGAGTGAAGTATCTCATTGAATTGCCGTCTTCATCTTGGCTCAGGGAACGTCAAGAGTTTGTGAAACTCACAACCCTCGCCCGAAACCTGGCCATCGTTGAATGTCTTGAACAGTTGCGGCGCAAGTCACTCGACGACTACTGGCGCACAGTTGAGGCATGGAGCAAACCGGTTCACAGTCAAACCGTGAATGAGGTCAAGCTTATTGGAGAAGTTAAAATCGCTGCGCGCAGGCTTTTCCAGCTCCGTTTCTCGTCGCTCTGGGACAATCCGCTCTCCGGACTCGGCTGGAACACCCGCTTCCTCTGGCGCATGTTTCTTTCTCTAGAATTGCGAAAAGAGTTTGCAGAGCAAAAGTTCATTGCGATTGCAGCCAAGACAAAGGCTCATTTACCTATCGCAGCTCTGGCTGTCGGCACTGTGCATCGCCTCAGAATTCTGCTGTGGGAGGCACTTGTACGCCTCACGCGATGGCGCCTCCTGACACGCAAATTTTCAATGAGCCTACTGCCCATCAGCATCGACACACTCGAATCGATTGTGTTGCACAACCTCGGCAGACCTAGCCCAGGATTTCGCACGACACGACGAAACCCTCGTGACGTCTCACGTTGAACGCACCGTCACTGAGAAGCAGATACTGCCCCTTGATTCCAAGAATCTCCGAACTGATAGAGGGAGCCTTCTCAAGATTCAGTGAAGCTATTTTTTCGGGAACAGGACTCCAGAGCGGATACTCAATCGCAACCACTGTTGCTGTTTCCAATAACTCGATATCAGCCGCATGCGGCAAGCCGGTGGGGCATGGAGCGCGATGCTTTGAGCCGCTCGTTGCAGCAAGTTCATCGCGCAGGAAGGCCAAAGCCTCCCGACGGCCGCGTTCGAATTCGGCATCACCGAGCCGCGTATTGCCGCTCTTGAGCATTTTCAACCAATGACTTTTGTCGGCATACTTTTGAGTCAAAAGATGCTCGAGCTTTCCAGCCTGATGCCGCGAGCCCACCTTGGCCAAAAGCACGGCCATAGTCGCACCCTGGTCGACCCAACGCACGGGCACCTGGCTACAGCGGGTGATGCCGACTTTGAGTTTGTCTGTGAATGCGAGGTAAACGTAGTGACCTTGGTAGCAGAATTCCTTGCCCCACTCCGGTTCCCGACAGGTTCCTTCCATGTAGTGGCAATTGACAGGGTTCAGCAGGCACCTGTCCGCCTGCGCAGATTTCTGGAAGCAGGGATAACAGCATCCATCAAAGAGCTTCTTGGATTCGCGGGCACAGATTGTGCAGCGAAAGGAACCTTCGTGACGCAGCACCAGTCGCTTTCCACGCGCGACGGGGGCATCTCCCAGGGTATACTCGGCTGCAATGCGCAGGGGCTCCGAAGGTGCACTTTGGCGGCCTTCAAGTTTTTCTGGAAGAGTCAAGAATTGCTCTTTTGTATAGCTTTCCAGCCCAACCTTCATTTTTTCGAGTGTCAGATTTCCGACCAAAACCCACCTCTTTTGAACAATGAAAAACCAATCATTGTCGCCATCTAAAGAATTATCGCGACACAGCAGAGCGCACTCTGCCTTAGATTCGGCCAGGAGAAAAGTTTCCCATTGCGCCGAAGTCGGTAACATGGGAAACGAGGCATCGGTTTTTCACTCATTAGAAATGCCGTTAATTTAAGCAAAGCCAACGTGATTTAAAACTCACGGGTTGGAGGATGACGGTGACTGGTCAAAAAGAACAAAACAGCTCGCTGAGCAAAATCATCAAGCTGACCCTCGCCATGGGACTCTTTGCCGTTGCTGCATGTCAGTCCCATACTCAGCATCGGCCAGCGCCGCGCTTATCGCTCGACAGCACTCAGATCAGCATGCTTGAAAAGTCGGTCATTACCGGCACTGTTCCCCGAGTTCAAACGAACAGGACTCCTGCCCGAGCTGTTGCGAAGCCCCAACCAAAGACACCAGACAATTCTCAGCGCGACCAGCTTGCAGGTCAGCAGGCCACAACGCTGCTCTCCTCAAATTCTGCTGCGGGAATGCTGCCCGAGGGGCGTAACACTGCAACGAGCAACACAACCTCTTCGAACTCAGCAAGCGCAAAGCCAAGCGATACAACCGGTGAAACAATCATAGCGGCATTGACTCAGCCCAATCCTCAGTTCGAAAACAGTTTCGACTCCGATGAGGAAGACGAAGATTCTGCTTTGGTCGAAGAAAGCGCCGTGGACGCAGAAAAAGAGGCGCTCGATGCAGACTCTGCGCGCAGTCCTGAAGAAATGGCCGAGCTGCTGCTGAACACCGGGATCGAAGGACAGTTCGCCCTGTGTGAGGGCAGTGTCTATATGGAAGACTGGCAAGGTATCTTTGAAAACCAGTTCCTGACAGCAAACAGACACCGCTACAAGAAAGCTTCTCAACTCAGAAAAGCCCTCGAAGATGCGCGCACCGATGAGTACACGAAGCTTCTGATGCCCACTCTCCCCAATCTCGATTTCGACTATCCGGTCGTGATTAATGGAGATGTCATCAAGTGGATTCAATACTTCCAGACTCGTGGCCGCAAAGGGTTCGTCACCTGGCTGCGCAGAGCCGAGGATATCATTCCGCAATCCGTTCCTGTGCTTGAAAAATATGGCCTCCCCAAAGACCTTATCTACCTTGCGATGATCGAATCGGGCTTCAACAACCGCGCGCTCTCTTCTGCACGTGCCGCCGGAACTTGGCAGTTCATGCGCGCGACCGGACGCAGCTTCGGCCTGAAGCAAAACGACTACGTTGATGAGCGTCGTGACCCTGAAAAATCGACGATTGCAGCGGCACGCTACCTCACATACCTGTACACACTCTTTGGCGATTGGCATTTGGCAGCAGCCAGCTACAACGCCGGTGAAGGCCGTGTGGCACGCAGCATGCGTGGCCAGAAAGAAACAAGCTTCTTTGCGCTTTCCGCTGCTCGCCGGTTGCCGAACGAGACGCGCAACTACGTGCCCAAGCTGATTGCGGCGATGATCATCTCCAAGAACCCTAGCCGGTTCGGCTTCGAGGTTTCTGAAGGGAGCCGAGCTGTGCGCACGCGCTCGCTTGCTCTGGAGAAGTCAATTCGCCTCCCCGATCTTGCGGCATCCATTGAAGTTGACCCAAAAGTTCTTGAGAATCTGAACCCCGAACTGCGCTTGGGCATTACCCCGCCGGGAACGGGCACAGCACCTTATTTATTGCGCGTGCCCGAGAGCAGCTACGCATCCGCGATTGCCGCAGTCGATGCGCTACCGCAAGCACCACGCACCTTCTATGTGGCCGCCCGGGTCAAGAAACGTGAAAGTGTGGGTCAATTTGCGGGTCGCTACGGTATCACTCTGGCCACACTGCTGAAGGCGAATCCCGGGATTCGCCCCAATGCACGATTGTCAAAAGGTCAAAGCTTGAAGATACCTGTTGCACTTGGTTCAGGTCAGTACGAACGCCTGACACGGGACGAGCGAAGCTCGAAGCGCAAACTCCGCGCTTCAGCGGGCAAGCGCTCCCGTTCAGTCAAGTTCGCGACCCGAAGGAGCAAACGAGGGGATTGAAAGCATGACTGACTTCGTTGAATTGTCTGATTCCGATTTTTCTTCACGCATTGCAGCAAGTAAACTCGCACTTGTGGATTACTACGCGAGTTGGTGCGGAGCCTGCCGCATGGCTGCGCCTATGTTCCGTCGTGTGGCCGAAGAGCACAAGATGGAAATCTTCAAGATCGACGCTGAGAAAAATCCAGAAGCACGCGAGCAAGTTGAAATCGAAAACCTGCCCACCTTGGCACTCGTGAAAGATGGCAAAATCGTTGCTTCGCTTTGCACCACGCGCGAAGAAAGCCTGAGAAACTTCCTCAAAGAGAACGGTGTTCAAGTCTGATACCCCTGCTTTGAACCCAGAGCTTCAGCTTCTAAAACATGAGGAAACAAAGCCATGGACATCAAGGCTCTGCGCGAGTTGGCGCAAAAATATACTGTCGAAGAACTCAATGCATTCGTCATGGAGCTCGAAAATACAGGCTCGTGCAGCTGTTCACAAAAAGCCGATCCCGGCGACGTTATGAGCGACCTGTTGCAAGCCATCGAAGTGCGGCATGCTGTTGACCAAGGCCAGAGTCTTCAAGATGCCATCCGCGAATTCAGCAAGCGTGTACGTGCAGTTCTGAGCTGAATTTTTCCGCCTGGCTCGGCCAAGCTGCCTCGCGAGCGATTCCAATCGAACACGAGCAGACGGCCTTTAGAGCAAACCTAGAATCGAGATAGATGCAGAGGCCTTCTTCAAACTATCAGCATCGCTCGATTTCTTCTCGAGTTCGTATGCAACGCTGCTGCTCAAAACCAAATAGGGCTGTGCGATGTATGAGATTGTCAGACCTGGAGTATTGCGAAGGAAAGACACAGTAGCATTGGATGCCGTTGAGACGCTCTCATAGGCTAGTTTTTCGCTCAGCTTGACGGACACGCGCCGCATCGGTGTCCAACTCAATGCAGGAGCCAAGGCAGCATCCAGCCTCTGCTCACCCAGCTCCTGCTTGTCGGTTGGTATTCTTGCTCCGAGCTCAACCGGTAACCCCAGTGAAAGGCTCCCGCGTGCCCACACGGGCCACTCGCGCGAAACACGCAAAAGAAAAACAGACCGATTCGAAGTCGACGATTTCTGGAGATCTGCCTCATAACCTGCGCTGGCTTCGGCCTCGAGGAAAGTCAAGCGCAGGAGTCCCGAGGCCGTTGTAGCCTCTCCACCCACACTGATCCGATTGGCGACAGCCGCCCACTTGAACATCCCCCATCGCTCACCCAAAAAGCGCGACCAGTTGAGCTCGGGCTCAATGAACAGAACATTTAATGCTTTGAACTCATCGGGAAGCGCTCGAATAGAGAGGAGCCGCAGAGCGAGTCCCCAGGGTCCTTCGCCTGAACTCTCACCACCCAGACCATTCCATTGAGTAAAAAGCCCCGCAGTGACTTTGCTCCCCTGCCGCTGACTGTAGCCCTCGGGGAGAGGTGTTGCCTCTGAGATTCCCAGCATGTTCGATTCATACTGCCAGGTCAGAGGTGCAATGATGCTCCAAGGCCGAACGCGAGCAATGCGCCCAAGGAATGCACTGGCCGACTGCTCTAAGGCAGGATCGAGTGCATTGGCCCAATTCAAACGCGAAAAACTGTTACGGGCGCTGAATATCTTGCCCGATTCAAACGAGGCAACGCCCAAATAGTACGGAAGAAGCACCTGCCTGCGCTGGCTCAAGGAGCGTTCATTGCCCGCCAAGTAGAGCAGCACCTCGGCATCCTTCCATTTCTTTTTTTCCATGAGCAGCAGTGCCATTTCAAACAGAGCGTCACCGTCGCTTTTGTCTTTGCGCAAGGACTGTTTTAGAAGCGACTCTGCGTCATTGAGACGATACAAACCCTTCGCAACGACGGCCTGATAGAAAAGAAACTTGGGATCCTCTTTCAAAACGGATTCGGTGACCTGCTTGAGCAAACCCTCAGCTTCAAAGAAATCCTCATTTTCGAGTGCGGTCTCGATCGCCTTTTTTAAAGCCGAGGCATTCTTTTTCTTCACAGGCTGCTCTTGAACAGCTGTGGTTGTATTCGAGGGTGGAGCTTTAGCTGAAGATTCTGCACTCTGGGCGTAGATCTCGTGGGACATAAGGGTACCACAAAGGCACAGTGCCCCCGAAACCAAAAATCTACGCTTTTGGTGCAGCCTCCACATATGATTCACCTGCAAACAAAATCAAAAACTTCTTCAGTTCACTCAGCCCTGTATATCCAGATTCAGGACGGAACTGTTTCCTTTTTAAAGGTAACAGCAATCGCCCATCCGGGGTAAGGCGAACGCCCTTCACTTGACGGTTACACACGTCGAAGATCCGCTTCACAACCGCCTCTGCGTCGGCATCATCGCGTGCCTGAAGCACTTCAGGGCTAATCTTCACCTCGGTGAAGTCATCGCTGACGTTCAATCCAATACCACCAAAACTCATCAACCAACGCCGCACCCGGGCCATGTCGGCCAAGTGGAGAACCGACTGTGGTGGAGGACCAAACCTGTCACCACATTCAAGCGTGAGTGCCTGAAGGTTATCTTCATTGCGTGCTCCAAAAAAGCGCCGATAAAGCCGCAAGCGCTCTTTGGAATTTTGAACGTAATCCTCTGGGATTTGGGCTTCTACAGGAACCTGAATTTCCGCCTCAGGCAAAGAACGAACCTTTCGTCCACCCATCGAGCGAATCGCATCGTCGAGCATCTGCATATAGGTTTCCAGGCCAACCTCTGTGACACGACCACTTTGGTCATCACCCATGATGTTGCCCGCACCGCGCATTTCAAGATCCTGGCTTGCAATTGCAAAACCACTGCCCAGATCCTGATGCTCACGCAAGACTTCAAGCCGCTTGACGCCGTCGTCTTCATCGCGAGCACCGGGAGACATCAAAAAGTATGCGTAGCCGCGCGTTGAACGGCGACCAACACGCCCCCGCAGCTGGTAGAGCTGAGATAATCCAAAGTGGTCGGCATCCTGCACAATAATTGTATTGACATTGGGCATGTCAATTCCAGACTCAATGATGGTTGTACATAGTAGAATATCAAACTTTTGATCCATGAACTCGATGACAGTTTTGTCGAGTTCCTTTTGCGGCATTTTTCCATGCCCCACGCAAATACGAGCCTCGGGCACGAGCTGCTTGAGATATTGTTCCACAGCGCGAAGATCTTCGACCCGATTGTGGACAAAGAAAATTTGACCGCCGCGTGCGAGTTCATAGCGAATGGAATCACGGATGGTGGTTTCATCAAATGGACAAACAAACGTCTTGACGGCAAGGCGAGCCTTCGGTGGTGTTGTCAGAAGACTGAGATCCCGAAGACCAATCATGGCCATCTGCAAGGTGCGGGGAATAGGTGTGGCGCTCATTGTGAGGACATCGACTCCGTAGGAAAGAGTTTTGATTTTCTCTTTCTGTAGGACACCAAAACGTTGCTCTTCATCGACAATCAGAAGACCTAGATCTCGATATTTTACATCTGGGGAAAGAAGACGATGGGTTCCCACCAAAACATCAACACCGCCTTCGGAAAGTTTTTTGAGGAGTTTCGTTGCTCCCCCGGTGCCGCTCGAGCGATCAAGAATCTCAACCTGAACACCGAACTGTTGGAAGCGCTCCTTGAGGCTGCGGTGGTGCTGGTGAGCCAGCACGGTCGTTGGAACGAGCCAAGCTACCTGTTTTCCATCGAGGACTGCGCGATACGCAGCCCGCATCGCAACCTCAGTTTTACCAAATCCAACGTCACCACACAGGAGGCGATCCATGGCTTTCGGACGGCTCATATCCGCCTGTATTTCACGCGTTGCTTTCAACTGATCAGGAGTTTCATCGTAGGGAAAGGCGGCCTCAAACAGCATGTAGTTATCTTCAATCGTGGCGTAAGCATGCCCAGGCGTGGTCGCGCGCCGGGCTTGATGTTCGAGCAGTTCCTTGGCGAGCTTCTGTGCCTCTTCCTTCGCCCTGGTTTTGCGTTTTTCCCACTGTGAGCTCTTGAGCGAATCGAGCAGTGACTCATCGGCTTTGCCTGCGCCGATGTAGCGCTGCACCATGTTGAGCTTGTGCACGGGCACATATATTTTGTCGTTGCCGGCGTATTCGAGCACAAGGAAATCGCCCGAGATGTCCATCAGCTTGATGGTCATCAACCCCCGAAAGCGGGCAATACCATGCTGCACATGCACAACCAGATCACCTTCAGAAAAATCTCCGAAGTGCTGTGTGAGCAGTGT
Source organism: Betaproteobacteria bacterium (assembly GCA_016868315.1). Taxonomy (GTDB): domain Bacteria; phylum Bdellovibrionota_B; class Oligoflexia; order Silvanigrellales; family Silvanigrellaceae; genus RFOM01. The sequence continues at coordinate 362,893 of VGHE01000001.1, read as the reverse complement.
TTCAGTCGCTTCGCGCGATGCATTGCGAGATTCTTCCTCGCTAAACACCTCGAGAGAATGGTCTTTGCTCACTCCGCGTAGCCACTCTTCGGGCAACACAAGCTGACGCGAATCGGGCAAATAAAACGGCTGTCCAAACCGAGCCAATCGCGCCTGCCAGAGTTCGGCGGCAGACGACATGGGCTTCGTGAAAAAGTCCTTGAGTGAGAACGCTGGAATGTCGGCTTCAGGAACCTCTACTTTGGAGGTGCCGGCAAATTGTGCGCGCAAGAGGGCCGCAAACTCAAGACAGGCATCGCGAGAGGCACTGGTAAAAACACACCCGAGCTGACTATCTTCATTCAAAAGCTCTTTGACGAGCTGGATGCGTTCCGAGAACTTACGTTTGCCCGCCGCAAGAAAACGGGATTCAACCTGCTGCGGCAATGCATAAGGACTCTTGTTTTCAACGGCGGTCTGCTCTTTAAGCCAACCCGCAAAAGCGTCGGCAGCGGGAAAGAGTTTCTCTGGTTTGATGGTCAAAAACGCCTTGCCATAAGCCGACTGCCAAGCACTCTCATAGAGATCGAAAACTTCCTTAAAACCCTGCTCGAGCTGAGGTGTCTCTGCAAGAAGATGAATTGCAACAGCGCGGTCGTGGTTTTGCCTGAAAAAATCGAGCGGCCGAACAAATTCTGTCGATGAAAAGAGTTGGCTCAGATCATCTATTCCAGGAAACGGAATCGAGCAGCGCACATTCTCGAGCAGGTCGTTGCGCAATGTTCCTGGCAAACCTTGAGCCAGAATGGCCTTGTTGAAACGATCAATCCACGCCGACACGTGCGCCTCGACCGGCCAAACAAATTCGCGTGCAGGAAGCACACTGACTTCAGCGAGTGTGGCAAAGGAACGTTGATCCGCAGGCCGGAAAGAACGAATTTTTTCGACCGTATCGCCAAAGAATTCGCAGCGAACAGGATGACGTTCGCCGGGAGTCCAGAGATCCAAGATCCCCCCGCGCACAGCACATTCCCCAACCTCCTCAACGCGCTGAACAGTCTGGTAGCCCAATGCTTGCAGACGATCCCAGACTATATCTTGGTCGTGCTCATCGCCTTCGCGCAAGAAAAGAGTGTTTTCACCTAACCATGTTGCTGAGGGAACAACTCGCATAAGCGCAGGAGCAGAGGCAATAACACAGCGCACTCCACCAGTACGAATGCGGTGCAGCGCACCGAGGCGCCGCGCCAACAACCTGCGTGAGGACTCAAAGCGATAAACACCCGATTGAATAAAATTAGGTAACGATACAACTTCATTCTGCTCAAGAGCTACGCCTGCCATCTGGCGCACACATTCTTCGACAATCAAAGCATCGTTGTCGGTTGGTACGAGCACAAGGTGAAGCCTTGCCGGCTCATCGAACAGCTGCTTTACGACCTGTGCAACCAGAACTTCGAGACTTCTCTTCATTTGCCGATCCAATCGAATTCACCTTTTTGTTCACGATTAAGCAGATGCTGAACCGCATCACGCACAGGTCGTCCCTCGTAAAGAACCTGATATGCCATTTTCAAAATTGGTGTATCGAGCTTCAAACGCTGGCTCAGCAACCATGCACTCCGGGCGGTTGTGTAGCCTTCCACAACCTCACCAATTTCTGCGAGAACCTGATTCATTGGGCGATCACTGTGCCGCGCAATGGTGAGTCCAAAACGACGATTTCGAGAGAGATCTCCAGTGCAGGTCAAAATGAGGTCACCCAGACCACTGAGTCCGAGAAAGGTCATGGGATTTGCGCCCAGCGCCACACCCATCTGCGCCATTTCTCCCAACCCGCGGGTAACTACCGCAGCGCGCGCATTGTGCCCCAGCTCAAGTCCATCCACCACACCGGCCACGGTCGCGATGACGTTCTTTACGGCACCGCCGATTTCCACGCCTATCACGTCACCTGTGCCATAAACCCGGAAATAAGGGCGATGCAGCAATTGTTCTGCAACGTGCTTGACCTCTTCATCACGTGACGCAACGACAATCGCCGTAGGCAATCCGGCATGCAGTTCCCTTGCGAAGCTTGGCCCGCTGAGCAAACCCTTGCCCGCTTCTGCAGGAAGACACTCGTCGAGAATTTCATGCGGCAACTTCAAAGTTTCGAGTTCAATCCCTTTGGCTGCGCAAAGCACGCTGGTTCGTCCGTTATCGTGTGCAAGCAGAGGCCAGAGCTTTGTGCGCACCCAAGTGCATGCCGTGCGCAGAGCCTGACAGGGAACGGCAAGGATAATAAGATTCAGGCGCCGCCCCTGCAGAGCCGTGATTGCGGCATCTTCCATGGTGAGCAGATTCATTTCGCCCTGGGTTCCAAATTCAACGCGCGCATCTTTGAGGGCTGCTTCATCCAAGCCAAGAAGAGTCACGGTCGAGCCACCCTGGAGTGCGCAGCTCGCCAAGGCACGACCGAAGACACCGGGGCCAATCACGGCGACTTGGGTGCCTGCACGGACATGACCCTGCAAGGTGTTCTGGGCTTGAGTTTTCATCTGGTCTTCCTTGGAGTGAGTCATAGTGCCTTTTCTTTCCGCATCGATTCAGTGGGTGTCTGCCAGAAAAATCACGCTTCACTGGTTCTAGGGAACTGTACCGCCAGGGTCAATCTTGACGGCTTACTGGCAATCCCGGACACTTCTGGGGTGCCAATCGAGGGACTTGCCAATGGATTTGAACCAGCTCCGTGAAAACACGAATGAACTGCGCCGTTTGTTGGGTACAAAAGTGTTGGGTCAGACTCAGGTCATCGACCTGGTGGTCACTACGGTGTTGTGTGGTGGTCATGCCCTGCTCACCGGTGCACCGGGTGTGGCTAAAACCACGTTGGTGCGCTCATTGGCGCAAGCTCTGGGATGCGGCTACAAGCGCATTCAGTTTACGCCTGACCTCACCCCCTATGACATCCTGGGCGGTGACACGATTCAATTCGATGAGAAAAACCCCGACCTCAAGCGCATCAGTTTCGTTCCAGGACCGATTTTTGCTCCGTTTGTGCTTGCAGACGAAATCAACCGCGCGTCTCCACGAACCCAATCAGCACTGCTTGAAGCCATGCAGGAGCGGCAGGTCAGCTTGAATGGCCAAAGCCGCCCATTGCCGCGTCCTTTCTATGTTTTCGCAACCCAGAACCCCATCGAGAACGAAGGAACATTTCCTCTCCCCGAAGCTCAGCTTGACCGCTTTTTGGTGAACATTGACGTGGGTTATCCCAACTTTGAGACCGAGGTTCAGGTTGCCACTTTATCCACCATCGACAAAGAGCTCGCTCCGCTGCCCGGGTCCGCGTTGGTCGTCAACGCGCGGCAGACTATCGAACAGATTCCAACGCCGCAGGCGTTGATTGAAGCGTGCGTGCGTTTAGTTCGCAACTCACGCCCAGCTGACAGCCAGCTTGGCTCGGTCAAAAATTTTGTAGAATACGGTGCTAGCCCGCGCGCCTCGCAGGCGCTGGTGTTGGCTGCTAAAGCAACAGCTTTCTTGAACAATGCAAACCAGGTTCAATGGGAACATATTCAGGCCGTTGCCCCTTCGGTGCTCCAACACCGCTTGGTTCTGAACTTCAAGGCGACAACCGAACGGCTCAGCAGCCTCGAAGTCTGCAAAATGCTGGTTGCTGAGAGCATTTTGTAAGTCCAGTTTTGCCTTGACAGAGATGAATGATTGTGGTGACTTGCGCCAAGTTCCGAGCACTTCTGCAGGTTTGAAGCAGTTTGCCGGACGAGGTGAGGGTCAACCATGAGCAACAAACTAGTTCCCGAGAGCCTGCTCGAAGAGCGCGTCAAAGCAACAGACGCAATGACGGCGCATGATTTGGCCGCATTCAATTTCACCGACTCCAAACCGAACCAAACTGCACGTGTCATCGGACAACCCGAAGGTCCCTTCGGCACAGCATGTGTTTCCAAAAAGAGAGTGCTCGTCCGAAGTCTCGGAACCTCGCATTTTTCGCGTTTTGAAACTGCGGAACTTGCCCCGCACGGTCTATTCATTACGGTCAAAAACCCTCAAACTCAGCCTTTCAAAGCTAAATCAACGCTGCTGGAATTCCAGTTATTCCTTGGCGACCCTCAGACTCCGGGCGGCGGCATTATCAAGGGCATTGGCCGCATCGAAGAAATCCGCGCAGCCGTTGAGGTTCCGCAACCAACACCCTCGGGTTATGTTTTCCGTATTCTTCAGCTGAGTGGCGAAGAGCTTGCAACGCTCGAGAGTTTCATTCACGAAATTCTCCTGAAAGCGGCCATGTGAAACCAATTCTGGATCTGCGCTCGGACACACTGACGCGCCCTTCTCCGCAGATGCGCGAAGTAATGGCTCGTGCAGTTGTGGGTGACAGCTTCTACGATGAAGATCCAACCGTACGCGAACTCGAGCAGCGCGTTGCAGAACTCTTTGGCCACGAAGCGGCGCTGTTTGTTCCCTCGGGAACGATGAGCAACCAGATCGCATTACAGCTGCACTGTGCGCCCGGAGACGCGGTTTTCTGCGCGGCCGACAACCATATTCTTCGTGCCGAAACCGGAGCCTTGGCTGCACTCGCCGGGCTGCAACCGGTCGTCCCTGAGCTCATCGATGGCTTCAAGCCGAGCATAAATTCCTTGGATGAACTTTATGTCGCCCCAGGCTCTTTTGTGGCTCCGGCAACCAAACTCCTTGCGCTCGAAAACACCCATTTATTTTCAGGCGGGCGCATTCATGATCTTGGCCACCTGCAGCAACTTTCTTCGTGGTGCCGCACCAAGGGATTGGCCATCCACCTGGACGGCGCGCGACTCTGGCATGCTCACGTCGAGAGCGGAACTCCCCTCAGCGTTTACGGCGGACTCTTTGATACGCTCTCAGTGTGTTTCTCAAAAGGTCTGGGTGCACCTGTGGGCAGTTGTCTCATAGCCTCGCAGCAACACATTCATCGCGCCAAATTGCTACGCAAGCGACTCGGGGGAACAATGCGTCAGGCAGGAATACTGGCCGCAGGTGCATTGTGGGCTCTTGAAAACCATATCCCCGAGCTCAAACAAGATCATCGCAAAGCCAGTTTTCTTGCCTCGTGGTTGAAAGCACTTCTCCCGCAGGCTGAAGTTGCAAATCCTGAAACCAATATCGTTCTTCTGAAATTCCAGGAGTCCGCAATTGGTTTGCTCGAAGAACTAAAACAAAAATACGGATTGCAGCTTTCAGCGCTTAATCCCAAAACATTACGAGCTGTGTGTCACAGAGATGTGAGCCTCGCGCAGCTGGAGAATCTAGGACAATAAAAAAATTGCCTGCGCACTCCTTCGCGCGGGCAAACCAAGCTCCCATCGAGCAAGATTGGTTCCGAGTTATTATTGCGCGTTGGCAGCTTCACACCAATCGTACGAAATTTTCGTTCCACCATGGTAGGGGTAAGCCAACCCCTGACTCAGCAACACCTGCGCGACGCTCGCACCGTCAGCGCGCACATCAGCCAGAATTCGGAAGTATTTATCGCGTTGCACAGAAACCAAATCGACTCGCTGGGCATTGGTTAAGAGGATTTTGACCACTCTCTGAGCGATCCGTGCTGCGCGGCGCTCGCACGGATCAGCCGAATAAAGTTCGGGCGTGTCGATACCATGCACCCGCACCGAGATTCGCTCCCCCAACAAGGGGTGGACATTGACAATGCGCACCGTCAGGGTGTCCCCATCATGGTTGTACAGATACTGAACGCAACTCAAGCTGGTAGCCGTGTGTGCGCAGGATTCTGCTGCAGAAGGGTTTTGATCGGCAGGATGCACAATCGTATTGGGCAGCAAGGGCATGCTGGCGCTCAGGGCGAAACGTGGCAGAGCACTCGAAACCAATAGAGCCAGAAATTTCAATTTCATCGCCGCTCTCCCCGGGGAAACCCGTTGTGACAGTTCTTGTATCGATTGCTGTCGGGGATGTATCAAGCGACTGGCCAGTCAGTCAACACTTTTTTAACAGAACCAACTTATCTTTGGTGTGAGGGGATCAACTCAAGTTCAGCAAATTCACGCTCAAGTCGTGGAATCGCGTGTTTTTCGAAAAAGCGTGCACAAGCCAGAGCCAGCTCTTGGGTAGTTCCTGCATAGCCAAGCCGGCCTGCAGAGGTCAGAAACTCATCGTGTGAGCGCCCGCGACGGTAATCTGGTTCACGGCTCGGGTGCTGAAGCAGCTCAGTGATGAGCTCGAAATCGGGGTGCACCAACAAACTCCCCTGGTACACAACCAGATGCTTTCTCCGGAATAGACTGGTGCCAGCAATTTTTTTCTCTCCCAGCGCAAGATCCGAGTGCCCGCGCGTCACAAGACCAGGCAAACCAGCTTCAGCAAGAGCATCAGCCCAAAGCTGATTAATGAGCGCAAAGTATTTCTGATTAGAGAATATATCTTTGGCAAAAAAAGCGAACGTAAGAACAAGACATCCCGGCGCCAACACAACTGTCCCCCCCCCACCGCGGCGCTGCAAAACCGGAACTCCGCGCGTTTTGCAGCGCTCCTCGAAGGTTTCCCGAGCAGCCGCATTAGAGCTCGAAAGCACAACCACAGGTCGCATTGTTTCGAAGAAACGAAACAGAACCCGATGATGTTCAGGAGCAGAGTTCGATTTGGGCCAGTGTTGAAAAGGCTGATTCAAGACCCAATTGTCCATCCACATGCGGAGCGAGCCTTTCAGATTGAGGAGTCGAGATTTTTCACCGTGCTATGGAATTGATTCAAGTTGTTGCAGCAGTTCATGGTGCGACAGCGCTCTGAGATGAGGTTGACTCGTTTCCAGGCCTTGATTGTACGGCGTGCGGATCCAAAGCGCAGCACACCCCGCTGCTGCTGCAGCCTCAAGCCCCCTGTTTGAATCTTCAAGAACAATGGCACGCTGCGCACTGACCCCGAGGCGCTCGAGAGCGTGCAAAAAAATATCGGGAGCCGGCTTCTTTCTGAGTCCCGCTGTCTTGCCGACAATCAAATCGAGCTCAGCAACGGGAAAGCCTGCTGTGCTCAAGACAGTCCGAATTTCATCTTCCGAGCTATTGCTCGCAATTGCTACTTTTGCCCCTCGCTGATGCATAATTCGCACAAGTGCAAGGGTTTCAGAAAAGCATTGCACAGGCCCTGAACGGATGAGCTCCAAATAAGCCTCAGCTTTGCCGCGAGCAATATCTTGTTCATCGATATCAAGGCCATATGTAACAATTTCGCGGCGTGTTCCGTCGCCAAGGTGAGTGAACGAAGGGTAATACTCAGCCTCACGAATCTCATGCCCAACTGCAGCAAAAGCCTTCTGATACGCAAAGAAATGCAGGCGTTCGGTATCGGCAAAACAGCCATCAAAATCCCAGAGAAAACACTGCGCATCGCCCAGAGCCTTGTAAAACTGCCGTGTCATGAGCCCCCCGTTGTTGCACAGGATTATACCCAAACGTATAGTCCCGCAACGCAGACACCCCCTAGGGGTGACATCCAATGAAAGGACGAGCATGAAGCGAGTTGCAGTAACAGGTTTGGGTATTCTTTCACCGGTTGGCAACAATCTTGAAAGCTGCTGGTCGGCAGTGCTGAATGGTGTCAGTGGCATCAGCAAAGTCAGCCTGCTCGATTTGGAAAAACAATCCGTAAAGATCGCTGGCGAAGTTAAGAATTTCGACCCAGTTCCTTTTTTCTCAAACGAAAAAGAAGCGAAAAGGAACCAAAGATTTGTTCAGATGTCCGTAGCTGCGGCACGCATGGCACTTCAAGATGCTCAGCTTAAACTCTCAGACGAAATCAAACTTGAAACCGGAGTTTCAATTGGTGTGGGTGTAGGCGGACTTCAGTACGTTGAAGACCAAATCATCACCATGCATGAAAAAGATCCCAGCCGTGTTTCGCCCTTCACCATCCCCGGTTTCATTGCCAACATGGCCGCCGGCATCACTGCCATGGAGACGGGAGCCAAAGGTCCCAACATTTGTGTGACCACGGCCTGCACCAGTGGCACCCATGCCATTGGTGAAGCGCTGATGCTCATTCAAACTGGGCGTGCAAAAGTCATGATTGCAGGAGGCGCCGAAGCTGCATTTAGCCAGCTTGCCTTTGCAGGGTTCGGAAAAATGAAGGCACTCTGCTCGAAATTCGCCGACGAACCGACTCGCGCTTCACGCCCGTTCGACGCTCAGCGTTGTGGCTTCGTTATGGGTGAAGGCGCAGGCGTGTTGATTCTCGAAGACCTCGAATTCGCCAAAGCACGCGGTGCTCGCATTTATGCTGAATTGTCTGGTTACGGAATGAGCGGCGACGCCTATCACATGACCTCTCCCGCACCCGGTGGCGAGGGCGCGGTTCGCGCCATGGCGCAGGCTCTCAAAACAGGCGGCATTAATCTGGAAGACGTGGGCTATATTAACGCTCATGGAACATCCACCGAAGCCAACGATGCGAACGAAACAGCAGCCATCAAGACCCTGTTCGGGGCGCACGCGCGCAATCTCAATATCAGCTCCACCAAGAGCATGACCGGGCACCTGCTCGGCGCAGCGGGTGGTATTGAAGCGGTGTTTAGCGTCATGGCTCTGCACACAGGCCTCATTCCACCCACAATCAATCTGGAAAATCCCGATCCGGAATGTGACCTGAATTACACCCCGCACAAAGCGGTTGAGCGCCGCATCAAAGCAGTCATTTCAAACTCCTTCGGATTTGGTGGAACCAACGGCTGCATCGCCTTCAAGTCTCTGGTTTGATCCAGATTATCTGAGGGCATGAGCACCGCAGTAGAGCGCGGTGCCAGGGCTGCAGAAATGACGACATTTCTGCCGAGTGATGTTGTTAAAAATCAAACAGCTTTCTTGTCATCATAAAAAAGAGCGGTACATTCAAAATGTGTGCCGTTCTTTTTCGTGAAAGGGAGTTCTACATGAGTCAGAAGAAATCGCGTCGTGATGCATTGAAAATGAGTTTCGGAGTTCTTGTTGGTTTGCCAGCGGTCACCGCGCTCAATGCCTGCACCCAGTGCTCCAAACCTGACACCACAGGCGCAGCTCCTGCGAGCGCACCAACTGCAGCTGGCGCAGCAGATGCGGCTGCAACCCCAGCGACTGACGCAGCAGCGACACCCGCAGCTGCTGGTGGCGAGACCCTGACCCTCCTCAGCGAAACCGATCCCACCGCCACAGGACTCAACTACAAGCACAACGCAGCTGACGTTCCAGCAAATCTTCAAACCGAGAAAAGCGGCGTGCCTTTCTCCGGCCAGAACTGCGCAAACTGCATGTTTTATGCCGCCGCAGGTCAAATTGAGGGCGCTGACGTGGGCTCCTGCCAGCTTTTTGCAAATGGTAAAGTTAAGTCCATCGGCTGGTGTGCTTCTTGGGCGAAGAAGGCCTGAGTGCTGGCCTTTGGAGTCTGAATTCTGGTGACCCTTACGGGGTTCGAACCCGTGTTGCCTCCGTGAAAGGGAGATGTCCTGGACCAGCTAGACGAAAGGGTCAAAGAGAAGCGGCCACAGAGGCCGCTTTTTTCATGCCATGAACCCTTTGGGGCTCGTTGAAAAATCTACCAGACTACGCGCCAGAATATAAATAAAATTAAAAAAACCGCAGATCAAAGACCTGCGGTTTTTTGGTGACCCTTACGGGATTCGAACCCGTGTCGCCTCCGTGAAAGGGAGGTGTCCTAGGCCTCTAGACGAAAGGGCCAAACTGGCGTTTCGGGGGATTAGCTGATGCGTCACGGTCTTGTCAAGCCTGATTAAAAAAAAAAGAAAAAACCGCAAAAAAGCCGCATTTCGGTGCGTAATTCATTCCTGAGGCATCTATCACCCCACAAACCCGCAGCCCCTATCAAAATCTTGAATACAGAATTCAAAAGTTTCAACCACTCCATAGCTTTTCGGCCTGCCCAGGGGGTGCTAATCTTCAACCGCGGTGCTTTTCACCTCGAATCTTTCCACGGAGACATCCCCATGATTCAAGACATCGGCATGATGCAACGCGTTTACAACAACATGAGTTCGCGCCTCCAGACGGTGCGTGGCGCGCTTAACCGCCCTCTCACGCTCACCGAGAAAATCCTCTACACACACCTTGCCCCTTCGGCCGATGGCCTCAAGCCAGAAACCGTGCAGGGCTTTACGCGCGGTAAAAACTACGTCGACTTCTATCCTGACCGCGTTGCCATGCAAGACGCAACCGCACAAATGGCTCTGCTGCAGTTCATGTCCGCAGGAATTCCCAAGGTTGCGGTGCCGTCAACCGTGCATTGCGACCACCTCATTCAAGCAGAAAACGGTGCGAAAACTGACCTCGCTACGGCGAACACAGAAAACGCTGAGGTTTATGAATTCCTCTCATCGGTCTCGCTCAAATATGGCATCGGCTTCTGGAAACCAGGCGCAGGAATTATCCACCAAGTTGTTCTTGAGAATTATGCTTTCCCCGGCGGCATGATGATCGGTACCGACTCGCACACTCCAAATGCAGGTGGCCTCGGCATGTTGGCTATTGGCGTGGGTGGCGCAGACGCTGTCGATGTCATGGCAGGCATGGCGTGGGAATTGAAATGGCCGAAGCTGATTGGTGTGAAACTGACGGGCTCCCTCAAGGGCTGGACTTCACCGAAAGACGTTATTCTGAAGCTTGCTGGCATTCTCACCGTGAAGGGTGGCACAGGAGCCATTGTCGAGTACTTCGGCTCTGGCTGTAACTCGCTCTCGTGCACAGGCAAAGGCACAATCTGCAACATGGGTGCTGAAATCGGCGCGACCACATCTGTGTTCCCGTTCGACAACCGCATGGCCGACTACCTGCGCAAAACGGGTCGCGACGCTGTTGCTCAGATGGCCGAGAAAAATGCTGAACTGCTTTGTGCAGATATCGACGTTGAGAAGAATCCTGAGAAGTATTTCGATCAAGTCATCGAAATCAATCTCGACACTCTCGAGCCACACATCAACGGGCCGTTCACTCCCGACAGAGCCTTCCCGATTAGCCAATTCGCCAAGGCTGTCAAAGAAAACAACTGGCCTGAGACTCTCTCGGTTGCACTCATCGGTTCATGCACCAACTCCTCCTACGAGGACATTGATCGCGTTGCGACCATCGCCAAGGCGGCAGCAGCAAAAGGACTCAAAACAAAAGCCGAGTTCACCATCACGCCCGGTTCTGAGCAAGTGCGCGCAACCATCGAACGCGATGGTCAGCTTGCTGCTCTCGAGGCTATCGGCGGCAAAGTGCTGGCCAATGCTTGCGGTCCCTGCATTGGTCAGTGGAAGCGCCATGACGTGAAGGATGGCACACCGAACTCAATTGTGACCTCGTTCAACCGCAACTTCACCGCTCGCAACGATGGCAACCCACAGACACACGCTTTCGTTGCCTCACCTGAAACTGTTGTGGCACTTGCACTGGCAGGCTCACTGAACTTCGATTTTACCAAGGACAGCCTGAAGAATGACAAAGGTGAGACCGTGAAGCTCGACGCGCCCACGGGTCTCGATCTTCCGCCTAAAGGCTTCGTGCCCGACGAAGTTGGCTTCGTACCACCTGCAGCCGATGGCTCGAAGGTGAACGTGGCAATCAACCCTTCATCCGATCGTTTGCAAGCACTCAAGGCATTCGAAAGGCCTGACCTGGGCAAAGATTTTCGCGACCTCGCTCTGCTCATCAAAGCCAAGGGCAAGTGCACCACAGACCACATTTCTGCAGCAGGAAAATGGCTGAAGTACCGCGGTCACCTCGACAACATTTCGAACAACTTGCTCATCACGGCAACCAACTCATTCAATGAGAAAATGGACAGCGTCCTGAACGTCACAAAGAATTCCTACGCTGGAGTTCCGCAGGTCGCGCGTGATCTCAAGGCTCAGAGAATTGGCTGGATTGTGGTGGGCGAAGAAAACTATGGCGAAGGTTCTTCTCGCGAACACGCGGCAATGGAGCCACGCTTCCTCGGTGGCCGTGCGATCGTCACTAAGAGTTTTGCGCGCATTCACGAAACCAACCTGAAAAAACAGGGAATGCTGCCACTGACTTTTGCGCATGCGGATGACTACGCCAAGATTCGTGAGAACGACCGCTTCGATCTCGACGTCGAGAATCTTGCTCCCGGCAAGACCCTCACGCTCACAATCAAGCATACCGATGGCAGCAAAGATTCTATTACGCTCAACCACACCTTCAACGATCAACAGATCGGCTGGTTCAAGGCAGGCAGTGCACTCAATCTGATTGCCGCCAGCCAGAAAAAGTGAAGCCTGGCCTCACAAACTGTGAGGCTAGCTTTCCAACATTTTGCAACCTGAGTTCACTTAATGTTTGCAAATCCAATGGGCACGGGCTTGTGTGCTGAGAGCGCCGCCCGTGTCCATTCCATATTCGCCTTCGGCAAAGCCTTGCTTGCAGGAGCAAGAACCACATCGACATTAACGGCATTGTTGAGAACTGGAATCACCTGCACTTGCTTGGGCTGGAGAGTTTTGGAATCGAGCAGAACGCGACCAATCAGGTTATCCGGATTGGGAGCAACCTGATTGTGCATGAAATTTCCAAGCCCATGAAACACAACGCCACTGCGGCCATCAGGTTTCTGCAGTACCTTCACTCCAGCCCACGTGTGCGGGCCATGCGCAAAGACAATGTCACCAGAAAACTCACGTACAAAACGCTCAGACCATTTCTTTCCGCGATTGAATGCATCCGAACCCTGCGAGTGGAGTGAGAGTATCTTGAGATCGCCTTGTGTGTTCTTCATGGCGGTCAGCAGCCCCTGAATACGTGCCTCGCAAGTGGAATCGACACAATCCCAACTCTGAAAAGCAACTGAGCCGAAGACCACTTTGACAGCACGACCCTTAACATTAAACGACAGTACTGCAGGTGAAGACAAACCGCCGCCTGAATACCCCACTCCGTGCCATAGCATCGGCTTCTGGTGCGAAAGAGCACGCATCTGCTTGTGTGAAGCAATTGCACCAGATGTTTTTTGTCCTTCAATATCAATAGCAGAGCTGCAGTCTTCGGAATGATTATTCGCAAGGCCAAAAAGATTGAAGCCATGCTGAAATGCGTCGAGAATCGACTGGGGACTCGATAAAAATGCATAGTCAACGCCATAGTAAGAGTTGCAGCGTGTGCCGACGCTCGACTCCCAATTGATGAAGTTGAGATCACCTTTGAGGATTTTTCCTGTGGGGTCGAAACTTCTCAGTGCTGACGCCATGCCCGAAGCTGGAGGAGTTGTTGCCTTGAGATTTGACCAAGCACTGTCACCGACTCCGCGCACGTCGATGTATTCCGAACCCGCATCGAGTGGAACTGCCGATCGCAAGGCAGAGCTGTCGTTGAGCCGCTGGCTGTAATCTGAATCAGCCTCATTCACAGCCAGGAGTTCAGCCTCAGGTGCATGATTCACTTTCTGCTTGCAGGCAACGCTATTCAACAACAGACATCCGGCAGCCAGTGCAAAGACTCTATACCGAGAAAACATACGCCCCCCCTCGAACACATCTCGCATGGTGTCGGAGTGGGGAGTCAACGGGTTAAGACATTCTTCAAATAAACCTGGCTTTATCGCTATTTAGCTTGACGATTAAGCTTTGCCAGTGAGCATAAAACGCGATCGATATCGTGGTCGAGAACGAAAGGAGATTGCGCACCCAGGCCGAGAGGAAAGGCTTTGCCTCCACTCTTCGACTGATAGGAATCCCAGTAGTTTATTTCATCTTGCACGATGGCATCGGCAGGCACAGCTCTGTAGGTGCCGTTTTCGGCGATCCTGAGTCGCTCAGTCAGAGCACCATAGCGTGCCCGCTTCGCAAGCCCCGCAACAAGCGTTCCCAGTTTTTTGATGGAGGCTTTGCCAAACGCATCGGCTGCTTCTTGAACCGGTGGAATGTGGGGAGTGACGTCTTCGCCGTAAAGCGTGTTTGAATGGCGATCAGCAAAACGCTCTTCGAATGCAGCCTTGAACTCAACATCACCAGGGTTTGGAGACTGAAACGCATAAACGCGAACAACCTTCATGCCTTCGTTTTCTGCCAACCAAGCCGCATACTGACTCATCACGCCGCCGAGGCTATGACCAACGAAAACAACCTGCTTACCGCTGCTCGTTGATTCTCGCAAAGCATCGAGAACGCGGCTCCAGCTCAGCTTAAAGTTAGCCAAAAATCCATCGTGCACCCAACCCGGCAAACCCAACTCCTGCCCTTTTCGGGTGGTGTAGAAAGTTACGTTGAGGACGTAATCAAGAATATCCTCGGTTCCGCGGTACATCATCAGAACTTTATCGTCGAACTCCAACAGCGTGGCGTGAAGCCCCCAAGGATCAGCTCGAAAATCCTGCACGCGCACGGGTTTGAGTGGCAGCTTTTCCCAAGCCTCCTGCCGGTAACCGGAGGTCAACTGCACCGTGCGCGCAAACCACGCGGCCGCGGTGAGATTGTGAAATGAAAAAGGACGAGCAGCATCGGCCATGAAATCGAAATTCGGAGCAGGCACCTCACACGGCGGTGGAGCATTTTTCACGAAAGCGTTGAGTGCGCGATCATTTCCAAAAGAATCCGCGTGCACGCTCAACGTAGCCGATACAGCCAATAAAACAGACAAACCGCGCGCCATCGGGGAAAAGTGATGGTTCATTCCTGACTCCTCTGTGTGGCAACAGAGTTTAACTGTGTCAAAATTGTGAAGACGATACAAGTAGCAGGAGGAGGCGCTTCAAGCGGCTGATTCTTCGTCTTCATTGGGCAACTTGATGAGTTCACCCACACGAGCCTCAACGAAAATCTTAAACAAATCAGGGTCGAGCTTCTTCTCGCGCACCTCACCCTCAAGAATGGTCAAAGCCCGTTCATGCGGGAGTGCCAACTTGTATGGGCGATCAACCGCCACAAGAGCATCGTAGACATCGGCGATAGCCATGATTTTGGCCTGAATCGGTATTTCATCAGAAACAAGCCGGCGAGGATAACCCGTACCATCAAGACGTTCATGATGCGCGTAGACGATATCGGGAACATTGGCCAACTCGCGCGTCCAGGGAATGCTGATAAGAAACTTAAACGAGTGTGTCACATGACTTTCAATCTCAAGCCGCTCCGACAATGATAACGAACCGCGCTTGATAGTCAGTTTCTCAACTTCCTCGGTGAGCAGGAGCTGAGTATCCTCGCCGTCATTGAGTGCGCGTATTGCGGCAATCTCAAGTATCTTTTGGAAATTCTCATTGCTGACCACCGATGGCTCATTGGCCTCCAGAATGCTTTCCCAATAGCTTTGCAGCTTTCGGGAAATACCCATCACATTGAGTTGAATGCGGTCGATATCCTCTCGGCTTGGCACTTGCCCACGATTCATCAGGCGCTCAAGATAATCTTCGAGGCATTTGAGGTTGAGCTGCTTCTCGAGATTGTAGAACCGCTCTTGAATTGCCATGAGTTCATGGTGATAAAGTTTACGTTCCTTGCGCAGAATATTCTCGCGCACACCAATTTTACCGAAATCATGCAGGAGTGCAGCGTACTTAATCTCGTAGAGCTGACTTTCATTGAAGGAGACCGAAGCGTACTGACCTTCCGAAGTTGTATTCACCGCCTCCGCGAGACCCAGTGTCAGTACAGCAACCCGCTCACTGTGACCTTTGGTGGAAGGGTCGCGTGACTCGATGGCCACAACACTTGCCTCAACAAAGCTCTCAAACACCTTCTTGAGATCCTGAATAAGCCGCGCATGGTCAAGCGAAACACCGACCTGCGCAGCCATTGCTTCGAGGAGATTCAAGTCATGAGTGTTGAATGTGGTGACGTGCTGTGCCACGTCGGAGAGTGAATCGAGATAAACACTCTTTTTCTGTTTACGATTTACTAAGAGAATAAAACCGACGACTTCACCCGAGGGCGTGCGCAAAGGAAACAAGCAATAACTTGAAATTTTATAAGTCCGCGGGTCGAACTCGAACTGCAGCTGAGGAAGCGAAACCTGGCCAACCTGACTCGCGCTGGCACCGTGTGGCACTGGACCCTGCCAACCCTCTTCCCAAACGAGTCCCACAGCATTGTTAAAAACATACGAAATGGATGCGTTGCGCCCCGGGTCGAGTAGCTCACTGTTGAGCTTCAAATTTTGGCTTTTGCAAATCCTGGCTTTCTGGAAGAAACGGTTACCACTCGAGCGCAGCAAACGCAGGTCAGGACCACTCTCTCGGGGTGTCGCACCGAGATTTTCCCGCAACAGAAAAAAACCAGCATCAGCAGAAGACAAATCAATAGCCTTCTCAAGCACCAAACGCACCATGCTGTCGACCGACGACTGACTGGTCATGGCGAGGCCAATTTCATTGATGGCCTTGGCTTCCAAATCTCGGAGAGCCAACATTGAACTCAGGTCGTTCTGCACCGCCTGCGTCATGAGCTTCTGAGCCGCTCGTTGGATTTCGCTCATGAGCATGTTGAAACTAAAGGGATGCCTCACGATACCAAGTAACCAGTCGCTCGATTCTAAAAGCCTGAGCTTCTTCCAAGTGCGCACGGTGCTGGAGGCATCCTTTTCCACGAGCACGAAACCAACTCGGCCCAGCGCCGGCGAGGAATGCAGCGCGTTGAGAATTTCTCCACGCATCTTCAAGAGTTGTCTCGAGTTCAACACAAACAAAGTGCAGCCATTGGCTTTTGCGGAGGAGAGTTCTTCCAATGCCTTGCGGATCTCTTCTGGGCGCCCGTCGCGCAAATTCAGCTCGGTGCCCTGATGTGTCCGGATTCCTACCGGAGCACCCAAAGGCCTAAAAAGCCAAACTATTTCGACTTTATCCTGCAAAGCATATCTCCGACCATGTGCGATCAAAGGGGTTGTCGGTCTTGGTTGAACTTAACTTTACCGTGGGGCGGCAAATTACCGACATTTCAACAACCGGAAACAACACGAAAATACGGGGCTAAATCTGATTTTCAGGTAGGAATAACATTCCCTCCTTCTTTTAATCTTGAAGGCCGCACGAAGCGCATGTTACCGCCGGGCGTCCGGTTAAATCTTGGCTCCAAGGCACAGATGACCCAGAGGATAAATGACCGTTTCAAACCTCATCACACTGTTGGCTGGAATCCTTCTCGGGATGCTGTTGCTCTCCGCCCTGAAACGTTCTTTACGCGGCAATGCTTTCGCATCTTCCAGCCCTGAACCTAAGCAGTTAGCTGACACCAAGCTTATGCCACCCCCGGAGCCCGCACCCTGGTTTGAGAGTCTGCCACTCGCGCTTTTTCTTGTGACGGATGATGGCAAGCTGATGCATGCAAACACAATGTGTCGACGCCTGTTCGCGGCTGCGCACCGCAGCGACACAGAGAGTCTTGTAGACGGTAATGCTCCTGACTGGATTCACCCCAAAGACCGACGCAATGTTTTGGAAATTTTTCAATCTATGAAGTCTCTCAAAAGAGGCTCAATCGAAACAAAATTGCGCATAAACAGCAACAACGGCGAGGTCGTTTGGATCCAACTCAAAATCACCGCCGTGGATGAAGAGCAACAAGAACCGCTCCTGAAAGCGATGAGAATTCCGAAGAATCGCAGACTTTTGCTCGTCACCTGTGAGGACGTCTCGCCCTACAACTCAGTGATTCATGCCCTGCGCGACCGTGAAACCCGAACCAAGCGCCTCCTCAGCGGTGTTAAGGATGCTGCCATCCTCGTGCTCTGCGAAGACGGTTACATTCAGTTTTGTAATGAGGCGGTTCAGACTGTGCTCGGCTACAACGAATCGGAGCTTCACGCCTGTCACATTTCGGTTCTGAGTCCGCGCACAGAACTGCTCTCAGGCCACACAATCAACACACTCGCCCTTGCCGATGTCGCTGAACACCACGAGGAAATTGCGCGACGCGTGAAGAAAAACGGGCAAGGATTCTGGGCCAGTGTTTTGATCTCAGCACTGTCTTCAGAGCCAATGGAAAAGAAAAGTTACTGTGTGGTTATCCGTGATGTGAGTAGCTACAAACGCGAAGAAAAAGAGCTACACGAATGGAAAAAACGATTTGAGCAGCTTGCAGAAAATGTGAAGGAAGCCTTTTGGATCTATGACGTTCGTGCTTCTGCTTTGGTCTATGTGAGCCCTGTCTTTAAACCACTCATCGACGTCACTCCCACTACGAGCGATAGTTTTTTCTCCGATGTCCTGAAAAAAATTCACCCCTCCGATCTGACGCTCGCAAGAACATTTTTTAGCGACCTGACGCTCGGTCATGATTCGAGCGTTGAATTCCGTGTTCGAGAGCAAACAGGACAGCTGCGCTGGATCAAATTCAAATCATTTGCAGTCAGAGATCTTGCAAACCGCGTGCACCGCATTGTTGGTGTCGCCGAAGACGTCACCGAAGGCAAAAACGCACAAATTGCGCTGCGCAAAGCCAAAGAAGAGGCCGATGCCGCGAACAAAGCCAAGAGTGAGTTCCTCGCAAACATGAGCCACGAGATCCGCACTCCCTTGGGTGCAATCATGGGCTTTGCAGAGCTCGTTGATGACTCAGAAAGCTCCACCGAGGAAAGATATTCGGCTGTTCAGGCGATTCTCCGTAACGGACGCCAGCTTTCAAAAATCATCGACGAAATTCTCGACCTCAGCAAAGTGGAAGCAGGCAGACTTGAAATCGACGAAGAGGTGATTGAACCCCTGAGTTTTATCGGGGATGTGACCACATTGTTGAGCCTTCAGGCACGGGAAAAAGCGGTTGCTTTGTTACTCGAACCCAAGGGTGTGCTGCCCATAAGCATCCGCACCGATGGAACCAAACTCCGCCAGATCCTCATCAATATCATTGGCAACGCCATCAAATTCACATCTCGCGGAAGCGTTTCGATTGCCGTCAGCACCGAACTTAACTCTGCAAAATCGATGCTCAAGATCGCTGTCACAGATACAGGGCTTGGTCTCGATCGCGCACAGCAATCGAGACTCTTTCAACCTTTCGTTCAAGCAGACAGCTCAACACGGCGTCGCTTTGGAGGCACAGGCCTTGGTCTTGTCTTGTCGCGCAAGCTTGCACAGCTTCTCGGTGGAGATTTACGCCTGCTGTGGAGCACACCGGATGTTGGCAGCTCATTTGAAATTAGCTTGAATATAGGGCCCGCCCACGAACTCAAGCTTGAAGATTCACTCAAGTCTCAACGTAAACCCAACCCCGAGGCACGCTTCGCCGCGGCGAGCGTCCGTCTCGACGGCAAAAAGATTTTAGTGGTCGATGATGCGCCCGACAATCGCCTGATCGTGCAGAGGTTCTTGGCACATGCAGGTGCGAACGTTGATCTCACCGACAACGGTATGAGCGGAGCGCAGATGGCACTCGAAAACCACTACGACCTGATCGTCATGGATATTCAGATGCCGGAATTCGACGGATACCAAACGATTGCCTACCTGCGTGAACGTGGGTTCGTCCGCCCGGTGGTCGCATTAAGCGCACACGCCATGCGAGAAGACAAAGAGCGCAGCTTAGCCTGTGGCTTCAATGAACACCTCAGCAAGCCCGTGAACCGGCAGGAGCTGCTCGCGCGGATTGCCTATTTGGTGGATGGCATCAATAGCTTTTAGCGAGGTTGTGAAACGCTGTGAACTCGCTTTGGAAGGCCAGCTTCACAGTGTCGGTCGGACCATGACGGTTCTTGCCGATGATGACTTCGGCGATACCTTTGTCAGGCGAATCGTTGTGGTAGTACTCGTCGCGATAAATGAACATGACCATGTCGGCATCTTGCTCAATTGAGCCGGACTCACGCAGATCAGATGAGCGAGGACGCTTATCCGGACGCTGTTCAAGACCACGGTTCAGCTGGGCGAGTGCAATGACCGGACACGACAGTTCTTTGGCCAAAGCCTTGAGCCCTTGGCTTATCATGCCGACCTCCCGCTCGCGTGATGACTTAGAACCGAGATTTGTACCGGCCGTCATGAGCTGAAGGTAGTCGATGATAATCATGTCGACAGAGCCTTTTTCGCGCTTCATCTGCCGGCACCTGCTGCGCAAATCGAGCAAGCTGATGCTCGGCGTGTCGTCGATCATGAGGCGGTCGGTGTTGAAGTTTGCAGCCTCGGGATAAAGCCTGTGCAATTCCTCGGCGGTCATTTTGCCGTCACGAAAGCGATGCGATTCAATGCGCGCTGCCGTAGAAAGCATACGCTGCATGAGCTGATGTTTGCTCATTTCAAGACTGAAAATCGCCACATTTTTCTTTGCAGCAATCGCCGCGTACTGGGCAAAATTGAGTGCCAACGATGTTTTACCCATCGCTGGGCGCGCCGCAAGAATAATGAGGTCGCTCGGCTGGAAACCTGCGGTGATGGTATCGAGGTCTGTGAATCCCGTGGGGACACCGGTGAAGCCACCGGGGTTGTTCATGAGGTTGCTGAGCTCTTGAATGGTGTCGCGCACGACAACCGATGCAGGAGTGAGCCCTGTGTGACCGCGTGTCGCGGCAAGTTGCATGAAGATTTCCTCAGCCTCAGCCAAGAAAGACTCCACGCTTGCCTCTGCAACTCGCCGACCACGAGTGGCAAGGTCGGAGCACTTCTCCACAACCAAACGCAGTTCCCAGAAGCGTTTAACAACATCGAGCCAGTATCCAATATTCTCGGAGTTGGCACCGAAGCCCATAAACTGACGCAGGCCTTCGAAATCGCCTACGGCAAGATGACGGTTATGAAAGCGAAGTTTTTCGTAAACGTTGACGAGGTCGGGCGGAACACCCTCGAACAGGAGGTCGCGACAGGCCTCTACAATGACCTTGTGGCTCTCAACGAAAAAATACTCCGGCATGAGCTTTTCGGTCTGCTCTACTGCGGAGCTGGGGCTGGTGAGTACCGCACCAATAACGGCGACTTCAGCTTCAAGCGAAAAGGGCAGATTTAGTGCGCTCTTGGAACGTCTTTCCTCAAGTTGCGCCATAAATCTGCCCTAATCGACGAAGTGTTTGTCAATCAGTCTGCGAGTTCGTTCAGAAGATCCGCAATGCTACGACGATTGCGGGTTTT
Organism: Betaproteobacteria bacterium; assembly: GCA_016868315.1. Lineage (GTDB taxonomy): Bacteria > Bdellovibrionota_B > Oligoflexia > Silvanigrellales > Silvanigrellaceae > RFOM01. The sequence continues at coordinate 341,893 of VGHE01000001.1, read as the reverse complement.
GAGAACCTTACGCACATCGCGTGGCTGGATGCTGAATCCCTTCAGTTTGCGGTGCAGAGTGTTGCGGTTGCAGCCCAACACATCAGCGGCCTTCGACTGGTTGCCACGGGTCTTCTTCAACACGAGAGCGAACAAAGGACGCTCAACGTGTGAGAGAACGGTCTTCAAAATGTTCGCAGGAATTTCGTCGTCGAAACGCTCGAAGAGAGCCTGCAATTTCCAGAAGACCAACTGCTCGAGGCTGGTTTCCTCGAGCATTGCACGCAAATGCTCTGGACAAGGTGGCATGTTCAGCTGCTCCAGAAGACCGACGGAGCTGTCGATTTCCGCACCGCTCCCCTCTGCCGAAGCACCTTCGACCGTACGTTCGCTCTGAGCGATACGAACGTTCTCGAGGCTTCCCGCCTCTGCACCAGACCTTGCTTTGCTCGCTTCCTGAACCGACTGCTGAGTTGTGTTCATTCTATCTACATCCTCGGTAAATACAAAGAGGAACAGCTTGATTTAAGCCGACGTCAAGCCCAAAAATACCTTACCGACAACCTTTGGACCCGAAGTCAAGGTCTCTCCTTTAGCACTCTCTCAGCGTCTGTCAACGTCGAGAAGAGGGCTTGCCACCGCCCAGACCCAAAGCTATGGAGAATCCAGCGAATAAAGCGGGAAACCCCAGGGAGGATTTATGGGCTTCAATTGCGGTATCGTCGGGCTTCCTAACGTGGGAAAGTCAACTCTTTTCAACGCGGTAACTAAAGCAGGAGCCCAAGCCGCGAACTATCCCTTCTGTACAATTGACCCGAACGTCGGCCGGGTTGCGGTGCCCGATCAGCGGCTCGAAAAAATCGACGCGATTATCAAAAGTAAGCGAGTTCTCCCAACATTTATTGAATTTGTTGATATTGCTGGACTCGTGCGTGGAGCGAGCCGCGGTGAAGGTCTCGGTAACCAATTCCTTGGCCATATCCGCCAGGTCGATGCGATTGTTCACGTTGTGCGCTGTTTTGAAGACGGTGATGTGATTCACGTTGACGGCAGCACCGACCCTGCACGTGATATTGATACGATTAACACTGAACTCGTTTATGCTGATTTCGAAACAGTCAGTAAAAGCGTTGATCGGCTGTCAAAATCTCTCAAAAGTAACGACAAAAAAGTTCTCCTCAGCCATGACGTCGGCACGAGACTGCGCGCTCATCTCGAACAACTCAAACCCGCCCGCTCTTTTCTGCCTGCATGCAATGAAGATGAGCTCGAATTCCTCAAGAGTCTGCATCTCATCACGTCAAAGCCAGTTCTTTACGCAGCGAACGTCTCCGAAACTGACCTCGCTGACATGGGTGAATCAAACAAACATGTGCAAACCGTGAAAGCGATTGCGGCGAAAGAAGGCTCGGGTGTTGTGGTTGTTTCTGCACGCCTGGAAGAAGAGCTGGGACAGCTCGAAGCCGAGGAAGCGAAGCAATATCTCGAATCTCTCGGGCAAACAGAGCCAGGGCTCAACCGCCTTATTCGCTCAGGCTATGAACTCCTTGGCCTGCAGACGTATTTTACCGCGGGCGTTCAAGAAGTACGCGCTTGGACTATTCCAAAGAACACCAAGGCTCCTCAGGCTGCTGGTGTGATTCACACAGATTTTGAGAAAGGCTTCATCTGCGCAGAAGTTTATGCGAGCGAAGACCTCTTCAAGCTCGGCAGCGAAGCGAAGGTCAAAGAAGCAGGGTTGTACCGCAAAGAGGGCAAGGAATACGTCTGCAAAGACGGCGACGTCATGCACTTTTTGTTCAACGTTTAAGCCTTTCCGATTGCAACACCGACCTTCCGGCACTCATGAGCTACGGGACACGCAGTGCACTTCGGTGCACGCGCTGTGCAATGATATCGGCCGTGAAAAATAAGCAGGTTGTGTGCTTGAACACCCCACTCTTGCGGCACAACTTTTAACAGATCTTCTTCAATCTGAACGCGGTTTTCAGTGCGTCTTGCTAAACCAAGGCGCACTGAAACACGAGCTACGTGCGTATCGACAGCCATAGTTGGCAGTCCTGCAACCACGTTCAACACCACATTTGCGGTTTTGCGTCCGACACCCGGAAGATCTTCCAGTGATTTGCGATCGAGAGGCACCTGACCCGCATGCAATTGCAACAATTGCCGCGCGAGAGCAACCGAGTTTTTTGCCTTCGTGGGTGCGAGCCCGATACTCTTAATGACGCTCAAAAACTTCTTCTCACCCATCGCCACCAAGTCGCTCGGAGAAAAATCGGATTTACGCGCAAATAGTGGAGCAAGAGCTTTGTTCACAGCCTTATCGGTGGTTTGCGCACTTAGAACCACAGCCAAGAGCAATTGAAAAGGATTGTTGTGCTCCAGTTCGCAATGCGCATTCGGCCAAAGCTCATGTAGCTTTTTGAAAATCTCAGCGGCGTCCTTCATCGTGAGGCGCCGATTCGAGGCATTCGGAGTACTCTTCCGAACCACCTTTGTAGTCGTCTTGGAGCTTACAGATTTGGTTTTCATCTTCCACCAGCCAAAATGAGATCGCCTTCTTGCCAGAGTTCTTGAGGTTCTCCAAACGTTCCCGCTCCGGATTCTCAAGAAGACAAACGGTCTTCTGCGCCAGAGCAGAGCTCAAACCCTGGAGCGAGAATACAAACGCTTCGGGGCAGGCGACCAATATTCCTTCACCGCGGTGCTCAACAACCCGAAAAGTATTGCCGCCCCCTTTCAAATCAAAAGATTCACCCTCTTTGAAAGTTCCGGTGAGTCGATGCAGAAGAGTTTGTGCATCGACTTGTGTGGTTGTGAGCTTTAACGCGGGGCTCACCTCAGAAAGGAAAACCCCATCACCGGTGGTTTTCTGCTCGAATACAAAGTCGATGGATTGAGTCGCATGCGAAGTCAGCCTGAGTCGCAATGGAAAATTTCTCTCTTTACGAATAATCCGTCGCGCCTCGCGCACAAATTTATTGTTGACCCGGAAGATCACCTCTTCCTTTTGACCCCTCCGTGACACGTGCCGGAACTGCTCTCCTGCCTGAAAATCAAGAGCATTTTTCTCTGGCCAGCCGTAAGCATCGGGCGCACTGATGCGACTCGGTAAGGGCTGCGCAACGTATTTCAAAAAGCCGCCGGCAGAATCGGGATCGGCAAAAAGAACTCCCTCTTGCAAACGACTCCGCACCGGGAGCATACGCACAACCACGTCGGTTTCCCGAGTCTCTGCAATCATCCGGCTCCGGCGCGCAAGCAACGCGTCGCCGCGTCCCCACAATCGCCTCGACTCAGCGGGATACTTTGCGTCGAGAACACCGAGCCCCTCCCACAGAGTGCGGGTCAGGTCATTGTGCGAACTCATGGTGTTTTGATTTTTTAAGTGGAATGGCAGACCCTCAGGTGAAACGTCAGCGAGACGGATGCCCAAGGGAACACGGAGCGTCTCTTGATTCAGCAGAAGATCGGAGCTGAAGGTTGGCTTGATTGGATCTGAGAAAATCAAATTATATCCGAGGTCAAAGCCTCGCTCGGCAGTCACAAGAAAATCAAACTTCGAGAGAACTCCATTCTGTTCAAAGTCACCGAAGAAGCGTGCAAGCTCGCTGTCGAGTGTGCGCAGGTGCGCAAAAACAAGCGCATCCATAACGCCACGCGCGTCACCACCGAAAAAGACTTCTTTAAGATTCAGATCTGAAAAAAACGGCCGCCAAGGTGCACTCATGCCGCGCAAACGAACCAGCATAAAAACCGGAGCATTTGCCTCATGAGCCAGTAAATTCATAGCCTGCGACAGTGTCAGACGTGCATCATAGGTTTCATTGTCGATTCGCACAGCAACATCAGGAACAACCCGGGTAAAGTATGAGTCAGGAGAATCGAAATCACCCACGAAGACGATACGGTAGCCTTTGCGTCTGAGTTTCTCGATGTAATTGTAGTTTTCATCAGTCGGAGAGATACCCTGTCCGCCCGAAAAACCCAACAGCGACTTAAACGACTCATCGCTTCGCACGTCAATGGCGTGATGTTGATTGAACTGCATTGTAGCGGATGATTTCAGAAATCCAGAGAGCCACGGCATGCGCTTGGAGTCTGAAGCAACATCGGCATTCATGGATTGAAAGAGAAGCATCAACATTGATTTTCGGACGGCCGTTTGAGGAGCCGAGATTTTATCTCCACTCCACTCAAAATTGTGTAACAGTGCCGAGCAGGTCGCGTTGTCTTCACCTTTGTCGATACGTTCCATTCGGAACGACAATTGCGATTCACCCGCACTCATGGGAATGGACACCGGGTCAGAGCTTAAGCGTGCACGGTTCATTGCGAAGTCAGGCATGAGCTTTTCTTGAAGTCCACGTGCCAGAGGGGTTTTGAGCAAAGAAAAACGCGAAGCTAGGAGGGTGTCGAAGCTGCTCGCAAAGACAACCTGACCATTTGCATTCACGATATGCAATTTACATTGAGCTGGTTTGCCGCTGTCAGGAATCGGTCTGAATTGTAAATTCAGATTGCGTGCTTCGCGTTGCGGAGCAACTGTTACGACAAGCTCCTCAGCCTGAGAGAGTCGCCAACCGCGCCGAAACTCCTCGTGTGCGCTGCCCTTGCCTTGAATCAGGAATCCTTCCCCACTGCGAGCATCGAGTTGCTTAAAGGAGAAAAACGAATCCTCATTTACTTCCTGCGCTTGCGAATTGGCGTGCATGAGAGTGACATTGAGCTGGCGAAACACTCGCGGTACGACCGCCTCCGTCGAATTCATCACTTCTAAATCAACGCTGCTTTCCAATTGCGGAATGCGCTGTGCCACGGGCAAATAAATTCTGATCGCAAAAAAGATGAGAAATGGCAGCAGACACATGAGCAGTGCTAGAAAAAGCTTAATTGCAACCAACGATGGAAACTGCATGAACCGAACTAAAGTCAGGGTAGAATCGAGCAGGGAGCGCAAAAAATAAGGCCCACGTGCAATGCGGTAGCGCTGCACTCTCAGGTGAGCAACCAATGCACGCCGCCGGTAACGCTCCAGGGTTGAATTGGATACACACGTTTCAGCCCACGTATTCCAAGGCAAGACCACCCCATGACACGAGAGCCATAAGGTCAAACGTCCAATGGACTGCTTGAGTGCCTCGACCAGGGCACGCACAAACACGACCAAAGATTCCCTCAAATTCCTCTGCACTCAGTCCCTCTTCCGAAACTCACCGCTCAAGCAAACGAATTCTTCTGAAGGGTTCGGAATACGCAGAGCGTCCCTCGCCCAAACTGAGAATCTCGACACCTGTGCTCCTGAGAAAGTCATCCATCTGGCGATTGAGCTCCTGCGATACAATTTCATCTTTCAAAGTCGTTTCCCTGACTGCCTGCCAGTTAGTTCGCGCAAAAAACTCTTGCATCGAAAACTTATAGGTACGCACCTCTGCTCCCTCGTTCGACTCAAGCACTTCCAGCCTGTAGCCATCGGAGCTGAGCCAACCGCGCTGCCGGAAAATCGGCCGAGCATTGCCCAGATCATACTCCTGATAAACCAAATCTCGCGGGAAGAGCGATGGTCGCTCACTCAAATCAAAAAGCGCGCCACCATCACAAAAGGGCATGACTCCGGAAAGGCGCAAGCGTGCGGTGAGAGTTGCCCCCAAGTCGATTCCACGAATGAGTTTGGCCGCTGCGGGTGCAAGGTTGGCTTCCGAAAGGCGCTGTGGCATCCAGAAAAAAACTCGGGCAGTCGTGCTCTGAAGTGAAAGATCGAGTTGTGCTTTCTGATTTTGTCGGGGTGGAAGTTCGAGAACCACAATCATCAGATTGTTGCCCCACTGCTGTTGCTTCAGCACGTCAATAAAAGTTTCAAACTCAGCTGATTCTTTGCCCGTGCTACCCACTTGAGCAGAGGTGGTCATCGATGAGGTTATAAAAACAGGTTCGCCACGCCCCACTGCAGCAGTGAACGCCTCACGCATCTGCGCCAACTGCACATCAGGCGTATGGAAAACGCGTGATGGTCGCAGCAGGCCAAAGCGACGAAAAAAACGAACGTGCGCATAGGCTCGAGAAAACATCTTGAGCGTATCACTTGCCTCTCCAGCAGAAACAGCATGGAGAAGATTGACCGAATATCCCGATGAACTGAGAGCCGCAGGAACAAGGAAGTCGTTGATTTCCCGCTGTGGATTGCGCGCACCCACAGGTGCCCGCCCCATCAAGCGAATAGGATAGCGACACTGCAAGATTTCATCGAATTTGGCATTGAGTTCAGGACTACCAAACACCACCCATGAAGAAAAATGCGGTGAACCCATGCGTTTGTTGAGCTGTTCAACGTGATGTGAGCTATCGGTTGAAAGCAGTATCACCGACGGACGCAACTCGCGTGGGTCTGCCGCAGCGACGGCTGGAACCGGGCGAATGTCAGCGATGCGCCATAACACCGCCAGAGAAACCAAAACACAAAGAAACTTGAGCATCGACTGAACCAAATCGCGGTATGCGAAATCTTCGTCCTCAGGTGTGAGGGCAAGACGATCGTCGCTCGAGAGAGCTTCATAGCGGCGAGTCATGTATCGAACGAGCAGAAGAGAGGAAGCCAAACCGAGGCTGACAATCAGGAACAACTGCATGCCTCTGGGGGTCATGCTGCCTGCCCACATCAACCAACCCGAGGCCTGATCGGGAAGAGGAAATCGCGCATAGCTCGCCGCAACAAAGATAGAGATGCAGGCGAGCAAAACCGACACGCGGGTTGAAACGGCGATCCCCAAAAAACTCCATGCAATTGCCACACACAGCAGAGTTGCCGCTCCGGGAGCGAAACCTAAGCTCAAATCGGACCAGAACATCGAGAATTTTGCCGCCATGCCTGCCGCTTCGAGAGTCGAGACTGACGTTCCGAGGCGCTGTGCGAGAATGACCAACGCCCAGACTGCAATGAAACTCAGAAAGTGCGCCAGGAAGCGTCCTAAAAGACGCCTACCAAAGACTCGCCAGCGCTGTTCCATATGACTCATCTGCAACCTAACCCCGAGCTCTTTACCGCCACCGGCAGCCGCCCAAAACCCTAAGAAAAAGCCACTCTCCGTGGAACACTATGAACTCTGGAATCAGACTTGACAAACAAGGCCAGGGTCAAGTAACACCCGAGAACTTCGAGCGGGAATAGCTCAGTTGGCTAGAGCATCGCCTTGCCATGGCGAGGGTCGCGGGTTCGAGTCCCGTTTCCCGCTCCATCGAAGTCCGGTCTGAATGCGGGAATAGCTCAGTTGGCTAGAGCATCGCCTTGCCATGGCGAGGGTCGCGGGTTCGAGTCCCGTTTCCCGCTCCAGACTTCAAATTCACAAATCTTGTCCAAACATCACAAATCCCTAGAATAATCTATTTAAGTCGCGCAGACTGCCTGGTTTCGGCGCTCGGGCAAAATCAACAGTAAGTCAAATCCATCCACCAAGCTCCCGAAATCGTGCATACTATTTTCTCGAATCAAGGCTCGTTCAAAATGTTCCAAAAAATTCTATGGGAGTAACCGAGACGTGTTGAACTGGCTCATTCTTATAACTGTGTCCTTACTGGTGGCCTGCGGTGACGCAGACTACTCAAGGGCACAGGGACAAGAGACCCGCAACCCGGCCTCTTCAAACCCCTCTTCCAAGAAAAAAAGCCAACAACCTTCCGAAGCGCCACCCTGCTGCGATGCGGTCGGCGCTCAGCCGGATCCAGAGAATGCCCAGGTCACTCCGCCACCCGAGGTTTTTGTGCCCGTTCCCGTGGTTGGATCCTACCTCGCTGCGTTCATTACCGATGCGAGTGGCTTAGCTCTGCCAAACACTGAGGTCGTCATGGAAGAAACCGGACTCCAAGCCTCAAGTGCTAGAACCAACTCAGCGGGCTACGTTAATCTTCCCGTCGCAGACCCAAGAAAAGTGGAGCGCATTTTGGTGCGCAGACGCACTGGAACGGCAGTTTCTGAGAGCTCTTTGATTATTCAAGCAACACATTTTGATGCGCTCGTCAGAGCCACTTACAGAATCGATGCGCCAAACGCTGTGCCGCAAACATTGCTCGAAATGCGCGCGGGCACAAATGGGTCAACACTGATGCTGTCGAACATCAGCAACCCCGCGAACGACAAAAACCCACCGAGGTTAGGTGCAATAAACACCGCAGCAGTAGGCGGGGGCGAGAGCGTGACCGTCAATGCAACTGACGCTGAATCAGGACTCCATCCGCAAGCTTATTCTTTTGATGCTGGAGTGACTTGGGTGAGCAGCAACCGCTTTGTTTATCCTTCGGGTACATCACTTCCCCCAGGGCAAATCCAGGTCCGCGATCGCGCGGGCAACATTGCTAAAACCACCTTCACACTGGGGCTTTGAGATGTAATGAATAGTCGCAAGAGCCAAAGTTTAAGCCTCAGCATGACTTCCGTGATCAGCCTTGCCTTAGGCTGAAGCGGAGTCGAGAAGCGACTCACCACGCCCACAGGTGTTCCCCTAACGGAAGAATCATTCACAGCATCCATACCGGAAACAAAGTCATCCGATGATGCAAGCGCCGTAGTCGTGAACACCCCCGATCGAGCAAAGAAAGAAGTGTTGCCTCCGCCTCCTGAGTCTTCGTCATTCAAAATCGTTGTGCCAAGCGAGCGCGCCACTGTTGCCGATCGCTTTGTGGAGGTCTCAGGAAAATGTGATTCGGGCAACGTTTACGTCGAAGGAACGGGAGTATCGCAAGTTGCAATTTCAGCCTGCAGCAATGGAAAGTTCAAAGCCTTCGTTCAGCTCACGGAGCAACAAGGCAGCAAAGCACTTTCGGTTAGACAAAAGAACGATCGCCTCGAACAGTTCGGGTTGCAGAGCAGTATAACTTTCGACAGCTCTGTGGCCGGTTGTTACAACGCTCTGGGGCGGCTGTTAAATGGCCAAAGTCATTGCGACGACACCATTCCCAAAGCCTGGCTTTCCCTCAGTGGCAATGGAGACTCGGAGAATTTTAATAGCAGCAGTTCGCCGAATGTGGTGAGTGTCGCTCAAGGGTTGACCATCGCCCGCGAAGGTAACGATTTGATCTACAACCTCAACGGCAAGCGCCTTGCACTGAGCTTCGCAGAACACAGTGGCGCTCAATTTTTTAGGCACAGCAATGGCAAATTAAGCGAGGCAGCAGCTTACTGCGCTGCACGCGGTCAACGTCTCCCGACAAACCAAGAGGTTTTTGATTTTTGCCGTGCATCAATCACTTCCTGGAGCAGCGCTTCGCCGTGCCACAACCAACAGTTTTGGTCGGTCACTGCCCACGCAGCAAATTTATCGCTTGCGTTTCGCTTCAATGGCCAACTCGGAGGCCTCTATGCTGTGGGTCGCAATTCAACTCCCGACACGGGTGTTAGATGTGTGATTGCGCGATGAAATCATTAATTCGATTCGCGTGCCGCAACAAAAGTTAGCTTTTGTTCGCGCGACATTGCTTTGATTTTCAACTCGAGCTTTAACGCTGCACTCCGGGTCAGTGGCTCAGAGGTTTGCCACACGATTCTGAATGGGCCACGGCCACGCGTGTAGCGCGCTCCCTTGCCACAAGCGTGTTCGGCAACACGCCGCTCCACATTTTTTGCAATGCCACAGTACAGGCTACCATCGCCGCACTCGAGCAAATACAAGTACCAGTCGGCTTCGTTCATCAATCTTTATGCCTGCATGAACTCAAAATTCGAAGATAGAGCGCATATTCTCTCGCGCAGCGGCAATCTTACGATGGTTTTTGGTGGCTGAACGGCCCGCATTGACTTCCATGCTGTTGAGCAGAGCAACAACGCGGCGCCCAACGGCATACGCGAGGTTCACAGGAACTGCATTGCCAATTTGTTTGTATTGACTGCCCAACTTGCCCGAGAAAACCCAATCGTCGGGAAAAGTCTGGATACGCGCGTATTCACGCACAGTCAGAGGCCGGGTTTCTTCAGGGTGACACCGCTCAGTTTGATTCTGAGCGGGAGCGCAAGTCAGCGTGAGACTGGGTTCATCCCAAGAGAGCCGCCGTGCCATTCCAGTTTTGCCGCCGCCCAGAAAATAACTGGCCTTCATGTATTCCCTCTGAATTTCATCGGGCAAATCGCGCCAATATCCGCCTTGCGGTACCATCGCCATGATCTCTTTTTTTCTCTTGGGATATTTCTGCCCCTCAGACTTTGGAACATCTTCTTTGAACAACGCTCCGGCCTTGAGAGCATCACGCAGCACGAACACCTGCGGACACGGTGATGGCCAAGAAAACTGAAACGACTTGGCCAAATCGTTGCGCACACCAATGAGAAATAGCCGTTCACGCTTCTGCGGTACCTTGTAGACGATTGCTTTCAACACTGTGGGCTCGATCAGTGTGTAGCCCAAGTCAGAAATGACTCGCTTGATGGTTGCCATCGTTCGGCCACCATCATGAACAGAAAGTCCACGAACATTTTCGGCCATGAAGACGCGCGGAGAGGTTTCGCGGATGGCACGTGCAAATTCAAAGAACATCGTACCGCGGGTGTCTTCAAACCCGAGCTGATTGCCTGCATATGAAAATGCCTGGCACGGAAATCCACCAGATAAAAAATCAATGCCAGAATACGCTTTGAAGTCGACGTTTCGAATATCTCCTTCAATAACATTCCACCCACTGCGATTCGCACGCAGCGTTCCGCAGGCGTCCTTGTCGAACTCGTTGAGAGCTAGAGTCTCAAATCCAGCCTTTTCCAAACCCAATGCCAAACCGCCCGCTCCTGCGAACAATTCAATGGAGGTGTACTTTCTGCTCGGAACAACTCTTTCTTCTTCATTCCAATTTGAAGACTGCAAACCGCGAAACGCCTCGAACTGCAACAACTGCTCGAGCTGATATTCGACACGTCCCGTTGCGCGGTTCTGGATGGGGGTGAGCTTTCCCGCCTTTTCCCACTTACGCAGCGTTGCCTTCGAAACCGATGTGATATCAGCAACAAGTTCTGCTGACATCGTGGATTTCAAATCCATACCACCCCCCAGGGAAACCGGTTCGACTTCTTGAGTTTGAGATTCGACCTCTCGGATACCAGAACCTCGCAGGCCAGACAAGCTGAGCAGCAAGGGACACGGACTCAGGCCAAACCAACGCAAATATCGGTTTAAAATGGCCTATTTGATGGATTAGAACTTTGAGTGGTGTACCCAGCTGAGTGAGGAGGTCAGAGCACTGAGCCTCCTAAAAACAGAAAGAAAACATAAATTACAGCTATTCGCACGCACCTCAGAAAACGACACCGTAAGAAGTCACACACCGCGGACATCCTCAAGAACGCTTAACAAATGCCGACATGTGCCCTCATGGATGCGGAGTGGAATATCTCTCTACAAGAGGCGGCGCTGGTATAGCGAAGTTCATTGAGAATAAGTTCTACCAAGACTTCGATTGCAAAATCATGAAGCCACTTCTTGAATCCATTGCAAAAGCAGACTCAGCGCAGACCATTAAAAAAAACAAGATCGATCCCTTCTCTGCCCTGATTGAATGTTCCATTCTTGGTTGTTCAGTGCAGGACTGGAAAAAAAACGAACTTATCCGACAGCGGCAAAAGACTCTCCAAAATACGATAGGGGACCTACACCAAATCGTTATTGGATCGTTTGAAGATTGGGAGGATCTTGGAACAGGACAACTGCTTGATGTTGTCAATCGTAAAAAGAAAATCGCTGCAGAAATCAAAAACAAGCACAACACCACGAAAGGCAGCGACAAAAAGGCAATATATGGCAACCTCAGAGCATTCCTTGAAGACCCTGCACATGCTGAATACACAACATACTACGTCGAAATGATTTGCTCTGGAAATCGACGTTACGAAACAGTTTTCACGCCACCAAATAATATCACGCAAACAAAAGAACAAAGGAACGAAAAAATACTGAAAGTCGATGGCGGCACTTTTCTCGATAAGATTGTTGCTGAAGAGCCATTCATCACAAAGTTCTTTGACACGCACCTTCCAAGCGCGATTGAATATTCACTTGAACGACTCAATCGCAAAAATGCCTTCTCATCGAGGAAGCTCGCCGAGGAAATACTTGCGGATTATTTTCAGCAGGCTTTTCCCGCTGCGTGAGAACCTTTTTTTGCAGGCCTCGGTATTTTAATGAGTCACCAAAACCAATTGAGAAACAAGAACTGCGTTTCTCTATAAATTTTCTGCCTTGTGGCCGAAAACGTGCCACAACATGACGTGTAAGCCGACGATACATTAAATAACACCGATTCTCTTTACCCCACAACCACAGGAGTGAACGCAATGCAGACCATATTCTATGCGCTTTTGACTGCATTTTTTGTGAACCTCATCTGGGTTCTTGGTGTTCACTTCTACCCCACACAGGCCGCACAACCTGAGTCAATTGCTGAGGCCAGAGTGACACCTGAAACCAACAGCGCACTCGATGCCCTCGACAAGCAGTGCCGCAATGGCGAAGCGGAGTCATGCCACGCCATGTCAACTTACTTGAGCACCCTCGGTGACAAAAAATCGGGACCGACGAGGAGCAGAATGTATATCGAAATGGCTTGTGGCCTCAAACTTGCTGAGGCCTGCCTTGTACTTTCACAAATGTTTTCGAATGGCTACGGAGGTGAAAAAGACACTGAGAAATCGCTGGATTTGTTGCTTGAAAATTGCAACGGCGGGCACTCAGTTTCATGCCATATTTTAGGTCATCTTATCCTCAGAGACTTTGTACCGGAAGATCTGAATCACCTTGAAACTGTGCTCCATGCATTCAAAAGCGGATACGAACTTGGCAACACGGGGTCCTGTAGAGATGCAGAGCTCATAGAGAAACATCGTCGGCCTCAAACCCCATCTGCAAGTCCCACAGAGAATCCCAGGCGCGGCTTTTTGGAGTTGGATCCCATCCAGCAAACAGCTTGAATTTTAGCTCCTCCTTATTTGACGCGCCGCCTCATCAAACTCGGTTCAAATACACCACACGGCCATATCCTGCGGGCACTTCACCCGAATGCCGAGTGAGAACCCACAGGACTGGAAAGCGCGGCGGCGTCTCGGGAAATGGGCCGTAACCATCTGTGAAATACACAAGGAGGTCAGGCATAATCCGCTCTTTGTGCAGGCTCTTGAACACCTCGCGGAAATCGGTTCCTCCGCCGCCGGTGACTTTAATATTTTTAAGAGAAGACGGACGAAGAGTTTGTATCGGAGCAGCCTTGCAGTCTACGGCCATGACACTGACCTCTTCAAGGTAGCGCAGAATTCCTGCGCACTCGCTTAAGAATTGAGTGAGCATGCTACAGTCCACCGAACCTGAGGTGTCGATGGCAATGAAAATTCCATCGGGTTTTTCACTCCGCAATCCGGCTTGAACAACCTCACGGGCCAGAGGATGACGCAGATTGGGCGCGTCGAATCAAAACTCGTCAGTGTCGGCGAGTCGACCCGCAACGTTGGCAAGGTACTTTCGCCAGTCGAGTTCTGGTGTGGTGAGCTGGTTGTATGCAAGCTTGAGATTTTCCGAAAGCGAGCCGTGAATCTTGGCTCATTCTGCACCAAAAATCGTGGGTGCGAGCATGAATTTCTCGCGCACGCGTCGCGCTGCATCCTCTTTGCCGCGCAAATGTTTTTCAATGAGGTCTTCAATGCGATCCCGCGAGACAGCCCAACCATCAAGGCTCTTCACTTTGCCTTGCGCCTTTTTAACTTGTGAATTTTCCTCTCCGCTGTTGGCTTCGGATTCGTTCAGCACAATTCTGACTCTGAGGTAGTGATACACATCCTCAATATCCATGGCATCAAGCCGCGTGTCGAAAAAGTAGATTTCTCTTTTTTGTATGTTGGTCTTTTGAATTTCCAAAAGCTCTGCAACCCCCAGCGAATGACCGGGCAGGTTCACCTCACTGACACGTTGACCGCGCGCTCGCACCCGCTGTTCGCTGATGTGCCGCACTTCACGATTGGCAACGAACTCCATGGCGAGTGTCCAAATGTCGCGATTGTATCCTTTTAAAATAGCTTTTTCGCTGAGCCACGGATGCAAAAGAATGACGTGCATGAATTCATGGAGCAGAACTGCCTCCACTTCATTCGCTTTGAGCCTGTCGACAAAGCGTGGGTTGTAATAAAGTGAGATGCCATCGGTGGCCATCGTTTCAAATCGTTCATCCACAATCATTTCAAGGTCAGCGCACATGAAATAATAAAACGGATGATGCACCTGAATGCGTCTCAGTGCATGTTCTATTTTCTCTCTTTGTGTTTGCAGGAAGAGAGGACTGTGCTCATTGGTTTTCTCTGTGCGCTGCATTTTAACCCCCTCCCGTTCAACCCACATCAATGGCTCTGTCAAGCTGTGTTTGTTTTTCTGCTGACAAGCTGAGCTTGACCTTGCGGTAGATGAGATATTTCTGTGTGCTGTTGCCAGAACCGTATTGCACAAAGAAGTACAAAAAAGTTGTTTTGAAATCGCCTGGCAGAGCGCTGAAAAGGCAAAGTCTGAGTTGGAAAGGTATGATTTATTTCTCACCCCTGTCATTGAGACTTTGGAACGAGAACAAGACGCGGAAACGTTTGCGACAGGTTGTCAAACAATTGCATCCACACTGGCGCACTGGGTGTGGACACATTCCGACACCTTCAAGGAATTGTGCAGCGGCAGCCCAGCAAGAGAAGAGATTCTCATCAGCGTTCTGACACGTCTGCAAATCCACATGGACGAACAACTGGGGGTTGAGAAACATTTCCAATACGACGGCATGGAAACAGCCATCCGCGAGCCGGAGTTCTTCGAACTGTTGCGCAGCCGGCCAGACCTCACCAGTGAATTTATTGTCTTCTGGATTCAGGTTTTGCAGTGGAATTTTCAAGGTAAACGATTTTTGGGAGATCTGGATAAATCAGACGCATTCACGCAGGTCAGAGATCCCGTTTTGCTCACACGCCTCAACAAACTCCGACACAGACTGTCGCGCAAGAAGTCGACCTAGAAGGGTCGAGAAAAACTCGGAACGCAACTTTCAATTTAACAGTGGAAGGAGTTTGCCATGAACGCACAACAATCATCTGCGGCACTCAAGCTTGGCTATAATTTGGGTGCATTTTATCTGCATTATCATCAAATATGGAAGCTTGAAAATGACGATTTTGACTTTCCTGAGAGGCTTGAGTCTTACATGAAAGACATCCTCCCTGGAGCTCAAACGGCTGCGGCCGGTATTGTGGATGCTCTGCAGGAGCTCTCAAAAGAGCCACTTCTGATGCAAAAGATTCTGGGCCCCAAGCTCATCAACAACATTCATCACATCTATGCTGTGGGTCAGCTCAGCTGCATGGCGCGACAGCCCCTGAGTGAAGACACAGCAAGCCCCATCATGCACCCCAATCTGCTCACGGTTTTGGGCAATATGGCTGAGGCCATTGGGCCTGAAGGCTTTGCTTGCTTCAACGATGAAGTGCGCACGTGGCTGCTTGAGGGCTTCCGGATTTTGCGTGAGCCACCCCGTTAAATAGGGCTACTCTTACTTCACAGCCAGCTCAATCAACTCCTTGCCAAGTTCATTAACCTTATCGAGTCCACCGCGGTTGGAGAGAACTACGATTCCCACCTTGGGATTCGTACGCCACAGAATTATTGCCGAGTAGCCGGGAGTGTTCCCTGGCTTTAAATAATAGGTTCCTCCCTTCGCAGATTTTTCAATCGCGCTGGAATAAGCCATTTCATATTTTCCTTGGGTCGAGAGCGAACGATTCGCTTCGCTGAAGGAATCGGCCAATGGTGTTTTCGAGATTCCTGCAAGCCCTTGCATGAATTTATTCATGTCGTTTGCCGTGCTAACAAGCTCACCCGCACCATCGAGCACACCCATATCTGCAAATGGCATTGGGATGAGCTCCGCACCGGCAGCGTACCCCTGAGCTTTATTGTCGAGATTCTCGCCCTGCATCTCCGGAGTGTTTGCTTGAGTCCGCTTCATGCCCAGAGGCTTGGTGATGTGCTCGCTCATCATGACGTCGAAGCTTGAATGATTCATCTTTGCTTGCAGCACCAGGCTCAGCATACCGCTGCCGAGGTTTGAATAAAGCGTGCTTTGCCCAGGCTTGAACTTCAAGCTCGGTTTTTTTTGCAACCAGCTGCTCAAGTTCTCTTGCCAGTAATTGCGACCAGGGCTGCTTGCATCAGAATCAGGTACACCATCATTATCGTTATCACGAAAATCTTTCAGGTTGGCTGGATAATTTGGAAGACCGGAGGTGTGAGTTGCAAGTTGTCGCAACGTAATTGCATTCACAGGAAGAGCAATGTCGCTCGGCAAATACTTATTGGCGCTGTCTTCGAGAGTCACTCCTCCCTTGCTTACAGCCTCAGCAAGCACTAGCCCGGTAAAGACTTTGGTCACTGAACCAATGCCGAAATAGGTCTCACCATTGGGCTTGTGACCGCCCTCCACGCGGGTCGTGCCAAATCCAATCACCTGACTCCCGGCTTCTGTGACCACGCCCACAATCAACCCCGGAGCCTTATCAGCTGCAGCGCCTGTCGCATCAACCAGGCTTGGAGCTGCCTTCTCTGCTGCACTCAGAATCTCACGGAGAGTCGCAGCGCGGAGAGTAGTGGGTTGTGTGGAAGGTGTCCCACGAGAACGCAAATCTTCTTTTTCTGCATCTGAGCTCGAGGGGTTCACTCCCACAGGACTAATTTTGTTCGGCGAGATCTCGCAGGCCGTTGCAGCGAGAATAAAAAGGAGCGAGATTGCTGCTTTCTGTGAGTTCATGGTTACGAGTCTCCAAAGAGATGTTACAATTCCAACGATAATATCTTATCGGTCATTTAAATTTGCCCATTATAAATTAATGCAAATATCCAGTTATATTGTGTTAAATGTTTTTATAATTAGAAAATGAATAAAAAATCTGCCCATTAAATCTTCCCCGAGGCACGAGCCCTTTCCAACAGATAGACGGCAAGATTTCAGTACTCAGAAATAACACGCCAGCATTCGAGGATTGTGTTGTTGTGTAACTTCAAAACCGGGTCAATACTACCCTGAGAGTCACGCTGATAACCCCCAGCCAAGGCTGTCACCACGGGAATCCTAAATTCCTTCATGTGGAGAAAAAATAAAAAGTCACGCATGCGCATTTGTTCCGTCGTGAGAATTCCGCCGAGCGGATCGTCAACATGCGGATCGGCGCCAGCATTGTAAATAACAAGATCACACCCTCTGAAAAGCATCAGAGCCTGTGTGAATTCGGAAATGAATTCATCATCAGATTGCTGCGGATGTGCACCCGAATGTGCAAAGGAGTGGTGCTGAACAAAATAAACCCCCAACTCACGGATAATATTTTCTGTCCCGTTACCGTGATGCATGTCACAGTCTACGATACCAACCCGAGCAGCACCTGCCTTGTGCACGCCCAGGCCAGCAATCATGAGCGAATTGAATGTGCAAAATCCACCACCAAATCCATAGCCAGCATGATGTGCACCGGAAGTCGGGCTGAAAGTCATCATCTTGCGCTCGTAAGCACAAAGAGCCGCCGCCAACATCGAACCACAAACCCAAGGAAGAGCCTGCGCAATTGCAGGACTTCGATTGCCAAAACCATTATTGACTCTTCCGTCTAGCACAGCATCAACATAGGACGACTCATGCGCCCACTTGATTTGATCGCGAGTGGCAGGCGCGAAGGAGGGAAAAATCAAAGGCAGAGCCAGTTCTCTCCAAGCAGCAACAACCTGTTCCGGCTTTCCCGCCGATGGGCTGAAAGAGTCGTTCTCGCGCACTGACTGCATTGGGTTATAATAAACTGGAATCATTCGAATACCTTTTTAAAAACACAAACCGAGTGCACTATAAGACTATACCTCACCTCAAAAAACAGAGCAACAATGCGAAATAATTAGAGTTATTAATACATAACTGGTACCACTTAAGCGACACTCAATTTCCTCCGATAGCTGAATAAGGCGAGGCGAAAATGAGACGATCGTTGCTTCATGCAGTGAGCCTGCGCATTACTCCAATGCTGCTCATTTTGTTGTTCGCGTGCAGCACGGAGGGCGACGTCCCACGGCGCGTTGCTGCTTCAGATTGCGAGGGTGATACTTGCGCTGGCGGAGGCAGAGAGGTTCGCCGAATCCGACTCTCCGAACTTCAGTTTAATGAATCACAGTCTTCGACAACCAATTCATCGGGCGGCAACTCCGGGCAACGTCGAGTTCTGACAAGCAACACGGACAATAGTAACAACACAGACAATAACGAACCCAGCGCTAATCCCACACCCCAAAACAGAATCAATCCCGAACTTAATCCGCCTCCTGTTTATATTGAGCTCTGGGAACCCAAGGCGGCATCAGAAAAGTTGGTGCAGCACTGCGCTGCCTGTCACAGCGACTGGGTGGGTAATAAAGCGGCGGTCATCAGCCGCCGCTCGAGCAGCGTGAGCCGGATTCAGAGCAGCAACATGCCACGCGGCAAGACACTGAGCGCAGCCGAGAGGCAGAACCTCATCGATATGCTCAATGCCCTTTAGCTCAGAGCGTCTATTTAGCTAACAAATCCAAGATAATCTGGATAAATACAGGATTTAATAGAAGGACAATCAATTGAGAGCTCTTGTTCTCGAGTACGTCATACCTCGTCGCGCATTGTAGCGATCTGAATCGAAATCTTTGGAGGATTCAGACCATGGTTAAAGTTATCGAGACTCTCCTGCTCGTTGCATTGCTTATCGCCGCCTCGCTTGCTCAGCCCGCTTGGGCACGTTGGAAAGCCTTCGAGGAAGCAGATGTTCTTCGATTGCGATCGGAGCACATCATTAAAATCAAAAAAGATGCATCCAACACAGTGCTGCGCAAAACAGCTCTCAAAATCCTCAAGCAATCCGCAATTCAGAGCTTTGCGACCATGGACTTCGAATACGACAGTCGAAGAACACGCCAGCGCATCGTGAGTGCTGCGGTAGTCACCAATGGTAAAAGAAAGCTGGTTCCCAAAAAACTGATCGAAGACAAACCCATGAGCTCTGAACTCACCGGCTTTTCTTCGGAGAATCGAATCATTGTTGCCTTTCCCGACGTCCAGGTGGGCAGCATCATTGAATATGAAATTGAAGCGATCGAATTCAATCCACGCTTACCAGGATTCTATTTCAGTGAATATGTCTTGGGCGGTATTGCAGCCCTCAAAGGACAATTTCTACGCATCGAAAGTGAACTTCCACTGCATCAGGTTATCTCAGGTCCAGAGGGATATCTCACGGTCAATACAAGCAAGCGAGGCTCTCTGCATACACTTACTGCGACGCTAAACCAGGATGCATATTTTGAATCAACAAATGAACACCCGGATTTCAGCGAGTGGAGTCAGAACCCCGCATCTCCGACGCTACAAATAGGCACTCACAAAGACTGGGATGCTCTGATGAACTACCTCACACCGAGATATCAGAATGCTCTTGCGGAGAAATTGCCCGAGACATTCTTACCCATGCTGGAACAGCCAACCAAGGACACAGAATTCGTTGCTCAGATGGATTCTCTGCACACGGCAATCTCATCCTCTCTTCGCTACATGGGCGACTGGCGCAACGGCGAAAATTCACTTTTCCCGCGCTCATTGACTGAAATAGCCAACACACGCTTTGGCGATTGCAAGGATTTATCACTACTCCTTGCAGTTCTGATTCGCCGCCTGGGTTACAAAGCAGATCTGGCGATAGTTTGGCGCGGACGCCCCGACAACTCTCCCATGATTCTCGCGACCACAGCGTACTTTAACCACATGATTGTCCGGGCGGAAGATCGCCATGGCCATGTGTACTGGCTCGACCCAACCAACGCGCTTGCTTTTTCGAGTGGTAAACGCACGGATCTTGCCGGCAACAAAGCTCTTGTGGTGACCCAAGCCTTTAGCGCATTTGAAACTATTCCAAAAATTGACGCCGCTGACTCCACCTTTGAGCTTGTGATGGAGTATCTCGAAATTGAGTCGGAACACGTCAAATACAAGTTTTCTTTCAGCAGTTCAGCGCAGGCGTCGGCAAATCTTGCGCGCCGGCTTAGGAACAAAACCGCAACTGAGCGCCGCGAATTCTTTGAGAACCTTGCATCGGTTGGAAGAAAAGTGCTCGAGAGTAAGATGGTTGTTCCCGAGGTTTCCGACACCGTGGTGCGGCCAGTGAGTTTCACAGCGTTGAAGAAAGTACATGATGTGCCACTGAAAACCACCGCTGGAATCGGCGTTGGGATTTCAATGGAATTGGAGGATATCCTGACCATAAAGCCAAAGCATATGGTGCTTGGAGTACATTTGGGTTTTCCTGAAACAGTGAGCACCACCCGCATTATCCCCTTGCGCAAGCTGGTAGGTAAGCTACCCGAGAATTGCCAGGTTAAATCGCCATGGATGGACGCCGAGAGAATTTTCTCCTCTGCGGATGGCAAGATCATCAGCAAGACCATTGTTAAAAGGAAAGAGCGCTACATTTCCAACGCAGAACTCAAGTCGAGAGATTTCACCGAGCTTCAAAACCGCATCCGCGTTTGTCTGTCTGGCGTGATGTTAATTTTCGAAGAGCGGTGAACAACAGTCTTTAAAGGTGCAGCGACTTCAGGCGGCTATGCCTGGGGTGCTGTTATTTGCTTAAAAAAATAACAAAATGGGTTTTTTAGCTTCCGAGTGCGCACGCCCGTGCGTGTACATTCCAAACTCAAAGCCAATGATGACCGCAAAGTGTCAAATAAAAACGTTTTTTTGAAAAAAAGTTTTCTATACAGGACGCGAATCTTTCCAAATTCTCAGCACTATCATGCAGTTAATTCACGATAGTTCTCTTTTCCCCCTGGGGATTCTCGCGTACCCTCGCAATGAAATTGAGTCTTTCGCTGTGGAGCAAATCGCCGATGGCGCTTAAACATGTTGTAGCCAAGCAAATCAAAACCACCCGACTGCAAATGGGTCTGACCCAGGCAGAATTGGCGCGCAGAGCGGGTATTTCCATCCGCTATCTATCCCGCCTCGAAACCGAGCCTCAAAACTTGTCGTTAGACGTACTAGAGGAAATCGCAAAAGCTCTGCGAACTTCGCCCTCGGATCTGATGTCGCCACAAAAATCCAAACGTGCTGAAGACAACTCACCTGAGGCTCTCATTATGGAAGCTCAGCGTCTTTTGGATTTGGCAGGACACTCACTGAAATCACGCTGACCCCTTCTTCCGCGCTAAGAGAATCGGCGCAGTTGCGTCGTCTTGCCCTGCGAGCACCAAGCTGTCGCCCGGCTGAAAAATCTCATCGCTCATAAACTGATCGACAAAAAATGTGATTACGCCATCAACACGGCCTCGGTAACTCAGAACGCCCGAGACCGGCACACGCCCTTTGCCCTGCCAGAGCTCTCCAACAGTCATCGCGTTTAACTGAGCATCGGAACTCAGCGCCTCGGCATCTTCCCGGACTCTCAACTTGAAAATCCGTTCACTCTGACTCCGATCTTGTGGGGCAGTCACCACACTTCCTCCCGAATTCCAGAAGGAAGATTATGTTCGTTTTTCCTAAACTCTGGAATTGCAAATCCAGAACCTTACTAACGTGTAAGATTTAATATCCTTATTGCATCATTTCGCCTCATCACAAGGCATCAGCTCGTCCCTTTCGTCACGGCATCAGCTCGTCCCTTTCGTCACGGCATCGGTCGCCTTGCAGCCCCTTCAGAGTCGTGGCATTCCAAGTCAAATGATTTTAGTGTTGAAGATAAGTGAAGGGGATGATGCGTGTTGGAGCTGCACAGCAGGCCATGGGCCGACTCTCTTCGCCCCTCACTCCAAACTCTGCAATCCTCACTTTTAGGTCATGCGCGGCGCCTTTGGGATTACGACTTAAAGGCATGGAAAGACGGTCGACGCGCTCACCTTGTTTTCTGGGGACCACCTGGCTGCGGTAAAACCACCCTTGCACTTTTGCTGGCTGAGTCCCAAACGGGAGTTCCCTTTCGGCAACTTTCAGCTGTGCGCGACGGTATGAGCGAAATCAAAAAAGCTATCGACTCCCTTCACGGGGGAGGCTTGCTTTTCATCGATGAAATTCATCGTCTCACCCGACCACAGCAAGATGTTCTTCTGCCGCCGCTCGAATCCGGCTCTGCATGGCTTCTTGCTGCAACCACTGAAAACCCTGCGGGCGTGCTGAGTCCGGCTTTACTGAGTCGCATTCGAACGGTTCGGGTGCACCCACCCAAGCCTGAGGAGCTAGAGGCTCTTTTTAGAAAGAGTTTTCAGGAATACCTGAGCACGTTGCCCTCTTGCGCAAACCAGGATGCCAACAAAATCGAACGCATCAACACAGAGTGGATTCCTTGTATCGCCAAACGCTGCGATGGCGATGTTCGACTCGGACTCAATCTGCTCGAGAGCCTCGTCAATGCTCATGACGCTGAAGCTGAGAGAGACCTCGTCGCAGGACAGCTGCGCGCATGGACTTCGAAATCCCATTACGATTTTGCCAGTGCCATGATCAAAAGCATGCGTGGCTCCGACCCCGATGCGGCACTTTTTTATGCGCATGCGGCGCTCACCTCGGGTGAAGATCCGCTTTTTTTGCTACGACGCTGCATCATTTTTGCCAGTGAGGATGTGGGCAATGCCGACCCAACCGCACTGCGTGTTGCCCTCGATTGTTTCGAAGCTTTTGAAAAAGTGGGGATGCCCGAAGGTCGTTATGCCTTGGCTCAGGCCATCTGCTACTTGTCATCGACTGTGAAAAGCAACCGGCTGCTCGTAGCACTGGAATCAGTGGATCACTGGTGGAAAGAGAAGTCGGAGAACAGCGCACAGGTTGCCCCGCCTGAGCAACTGGTTCTCAAGGGACACGAAAAGTACCGCTACCCGCATAGCTACCCTGGAAGCTTTGTGCGCGAACAGTATCTTCCGCCTCAAGTGGAAGCTCTCCGCCAACGGATGGGTGCAGCCTACATTCCGTCGGATGAAGGAATAGAACGGCGCCTTAAAGAGCGGCTCAAGACTTTGTGGAGCAAGTAACTCGCGCAACATGCATAAACTTTCCTCAGAAAAGCCTTGATTTTCGGGCTATGCTTTGACTTTTTGCCATTTTCGCCTTTTCATCAAAAGGAACGTTTCGAACCGTGTCAGAGAGTGCCTGAAGAGGGACGCATGAAATTGATGTTGAAGTTGTCGCTGCTGGCTCTGCTGACTCTTTTGCCCGAATATCGCCCTGCGCAGGCATTTGCCGGTTCCAAACTGAGTGACACTCTCCCACTTGAAGATGGAACCAAACTCCAACTGACCTGGCTCATGCCACAAAAGAACGCGAGTGCACCGCGGGCGCTGGTTATTATTCAACATGGAATGATGCGCCATGCCATCAATATGATGGCACTGGCTCGCTCACTCACCCTGCGCAACATCGAAGTTCTGCTTCCCGATCTCACCGACGAACATTTTTTCAACCCACTCTTTCCAGAGATTTTTGCACGCGCCATAGCGAAAAAGACGGTCGACCCGCAGGGCAACCCGCTCCCCCAGAAACTCCTGTTGGCAGGTTTCTCTGCAGGTGCTCGGTTTTTGAGTCGAGTCGCTGGGCTTCTTCAAACTGAGCATCTGAAATTGCGCGGTGTCTTGTTGCTCGACCCGGTGATTGGCGAAAATCCCGAGCAACAGCTTGGCCCACGTCTCGACGTCCCGTACTTCACAATTTTGGCCAAACCGAGCCGCTGCAATGCTGACGGGCGCATTTACCCTCTGCTTGAATCCGGACTTTTCGAAACGCAAGGCTTCCGCCTCAAATCAGCAAGCCACTGCGATTTCGAAGGCAAAAGCTCGGACACGCTCTGCTACTTGTACTGTGGACTTTCTCACCAGCACAATGCTCAGGCAGTTGAACTCTTCTCTACCGAATGGATCTCCGGGCTTATCGACAACGATTCCCCGAGTGTCGATTTTCTCCCCGGCGGGCAGGTTTTTGAAACCTGGAACAAGCGCGGCGTATTCGACACCATCTTTAAGTAAATCAGCTAAAAATCTGAAACAGGAAGTATCAGCCTTGGTGCTCAATTGGCTCGATATTCTCAGAGTCCATCTTCTGGATAGCGATGAAATGAACCCGGGTAGAGTTGTTGCTGCAAAAGCGTGTTGTTCACGCGTTTAGAAGCTGCACTCTCTGTAAGTGAGAGATCGAACGGATTGACATCTGCGCCCAGCAGGCCAGCTTCACGCATCAGTGCAAACACTTCTTTCCAGCGTCTGTGACGCCCATCCGATGCAGCAATACGTTTGCCCGCAAAAGAGTCCGGTGCAGCTTGCCAGCGCTCTACAATTTTTACGATGTCATTGACGTGAATCAGATTGATGTACGACTCGCCGTTTTTCACCAACCCACGTTTCAACCAGTCTGCCGGATCGCGCCCCGGCCCATAGATACCCGCCAGGCACAGAATGAAGGCAGAGCGTTGCCGGAGCTGCTCTTCGGCAACCACACGCGGTTGAGTGAGTTCGAGAAGAAAACTCTCATCAACGAGTTCTCCTGGAACTTTGTGAGCAAAGCTCGATGTGCTGCCAAGAACCATGACCTTTTTCTTGGCCAGATTCTTGGTTTCAAAGAAATCAAGAGCAGTGCGGATGTCTGTGTGGAGAGTGGCAGCAGGAAAAGTCCACACAATTTGCTCGAAGCTCTCAACCACATCCCATGTGTCGCACCGGCCGAGATCAAAAAGCTCCGGAGCAAGTGCATCGCCCTGCGCACCGCGCTGGCCTGAGCGGCTGGTTAAAACAATTTTTATTTTGCCAGACAATGCTGCAGCAAGAGCCCGACCGACGTATCCACAACCCAACACCAGCACAGGTTTCCTCGGCTTGAATTTCTCTGGCATAATGACTCCCTCTCAATCAGTTCAGCTCATACAACTCATCGCACGGGGGAACACATGGAACGCCGCGACTCACTCAAAATTCTTGCTGCCACCACAGGCGCACTGCTTATGGCAAAAAATTCTGTCGCAATGGCAGCAGAAAAGAAAGGGCAGGAAGCTGGCAAAAAGCATCATCACCATCATATGGCTGCCGACAAAGACAAAAAATCAGAAAAGAAAGGCGGAAAGCCTTCGTTCTCGGAATTGAATCATGCGGCAGCTCACTGCAACCACGTCGCACAGATGTGCGTAGGTCACTGCTTCACACTTATTTCCCAGGGTCAGAAGAACATGGTTGAGTGCGCGCAATCAGCACTTGAAGTGGCCGCAATGTCGGACGCCCTGAGTCGTCTTGCAGGCATGAGCTCTGAACTTTGCGCCGTTCAGGCAAAAGCCTGCATTGCCGCCTGCGAGAAGTGCATGAAGTCTTGTGAGCCACACGTGGGTCACCATGCACAGTGCAAAGAATGCTTTGAAGCTTGCAAAGACTGCATGGAGACCTGCAAGGCGTTTATTGCTTAACGCCCCAGGAAGAAATCCCGCACGGTGTCTGGCATTGTGCCCACCATCGACTCCACATCGGTGGCGGATTTTACACATGGAGTGAAGTTTTCACTTCCACCAGCCGTCACGAGGATGTTGTCTTCAATGCGAATACCAATACCCTGCCAACGCGCATCCACACCCTGCATGCCCGGTTGCACGTAAATGCCAGGCTCAACAGTAAGGCACATGCCTGCCTCCAAAGGGCGCTCCACATTTTTAATGCGGTAGCGACCAACGTCGTGGACGTCCATTCCCAACCAGTGACCCAGACCGTGCGGGAAAAATTCCTTGTGAAGTTTTTTCTCAAGAACCTCATCGAGCGAAGCACGAATCACACCCAGTTGAATAAGCCCCTGCGCGAGAATTCGACCCGCAAGGTCATTGAGTTCACTGAGTTTCGCACCGGGCCGAATTGCAGCAATAGAACGGCGCTGCGCATCAAGTACCAAGTCGTACAAAGCTCGCTGTTCTGCGCTGAATCGCCCTGAAACCGGAAAGGTGCGGGTGACATCGGCCGTGTAGTAATTCCATTCGCAGCCCGCATCGATGAGAAGAAGCTCACCTTCGCTCACGCTGCAGCTGTTGGTGTTGTAGTGAAGGCAACAAGCATTTGCACCGCCAGCAACGATGCTCGGATATCCTAATTGCGATGAACCGACCCCACGCATCGAAGCTTCAAGCACGGCTTGAACCTGATATTCGCTCACTCCTGGCCTCGCGAATCGCATGGCAGCCTCGTGTGCGGCAGAGGCAACGGCGTTGGCTTTGCGCAGTGCAGCGATTTCAAATTCATCCTTGAAAAGACGCAGCTCGTGAATCAGATCGCGCACATTGAAAATCTCGCCACCATTACGGCGCAAGCGGCTCCCTTGCAATACCGGACGCAGCTGCTCGAAGAACTCTTGTTCCGGTGACGCATCCCAATAAATGCTATCAGCGTGCACCAACCACTCGGGCAGCTTCTTTTCAAATTCAGAAAGGGGAAAGACCCGATCGAAACCCAGAACGGAGGCGGCGTCTTGGGTGCCTATCATTGCTCCGTTCCAAAGTTCAGTGAAGGCATCGCGCTCGCGCACGAACAGCGCTGTTTGGAAATCAGGATGCTGTGGAATGAAAACAGCGAGCGCATGCGGCTCTGGGCATCCGGTGAGATACATGAAATCGCTGTCTTGACGGAAGATAGTGCGATCGCCCGCCGGGCCACTGTTGGGCTTAGCGGAAGGCAGCACAGCAATGCCCTGCCCCAAACGGCTCAGGAATTCTCTGCGGCGCTCACGCAGGGCTTTGAGATTGGCTTCACTGAGTTGTGTTCTGGATTCCGTCTTCACTGTTCTACCCCCGGAGATGCGCACAAGCGCACCCCGGTGGTATCAAAAAAACAGCCTCAATCAAAGCTTTTGTGAATTATCCGGAGCCTTATCGGTGGCGGGGGCGGCGGACTTTTGCGGAGCAGCCGGTGCCTGGGATGGTGCATCGTTTTCTTCATCGACTTCAACCGGAGGAACTGCACCCGGAGCGGTTAGATTCGAGCCTTCGCCTCCCGCGGGAGACTTACTAAAACGTCCTCCGCTCGAAAGAAGAGGTTCGTCGTTCTGTGGCACGGGCTTGCTCACCCGCGGCACATCACGCGGCAGAAGCGGACGATAATGCGTTGATTCCTGAACCTCATACTGAGGCGCTGAAATATGAAGATTACCATTGGCATCAATACGAACATTGACGCCCTCGAGCTGCTGCTCGCGCACTGCACTGATGTTGCGGCCGTTGAGATATATCATCCGTGCAGGAAAGTCGGTGCTCAATTCACCCACGTTCGGTTTGCTTCTGCGAACAGGATACGAGGGGTTGAATTCCCGAACACCGGCTGTCTGAGCTGATGCAAGAAGTGGACGCGATGAGCGCTGGGTTGGCAGAGGAACGCCTTTCATACGTTGCAGCTTCTTTTCGCCAAAACCCATGAAGCCGCCACTTGCGCTTCCCACGGATTGTTCGCCCGAAGAGCCAGCGGCAGCGGGATCTGCTTGAACAGCAGGGGGAGTATCTTGTGCAGCTCCAGTCTGGGCATCCTGTGCCAGTGCAGTCCCGGAAATCAGCGAAAGAAAAACAGCAGACAGGGTGTGCAAAGAACTGCGCATGAGTGAACCTCCTGTTGGCAGACGAAACCTGCTCCATTGTAGAACAGATTTATGTGCCTCAGGCCTGCAACTTTTGCCGCACCAGAGAACCAATTAAAGGTGCAAAGAGAAATCCGCTTTTATGAGCTCCCGATGCAACCACAACAGACCCCGCGATGAACGAAAAGCTATGCGGCAGAGCTTCAACAACCAACTCGCGGTGACCAAATCCAAGCCGTGTGCCCCAGCGCCAGGAATGATTCAACGAGTTCAACTCCAGACCAAAAAATGATTTCAGGGCATCAACGACAACCGCCTGTTGCTGAGCAAGAAGAGCGGCATCTGGCACGCCGGGTGTGTTCGGGTTGTGCGGATGAGGGCACGCCGCCGAAACGGACGAGCAAAAAAAACGCTCGGGCGTTCCGCTGAAGGTCAACTTCTCAAGTGCCGCATCGCTCACCCATTCAAGCAGCGCAACACCTTGCGGAAGCTGCACTTGAGGTGCTTCGAAAGCGAGAGTTGCACCGTAAGACCAGCGCCGGCTTTTTTGAAATGCCGGCGGGAGCTCGCGCACTTGCCACGCCTCGAGCACCGCGGGGGTTTTGCTACCCGCGCAGAGAATCAATGCCTGAGCGCCGCGTCCAAGTGTTTCAAGGTGCACCAGGTCGGTGACGTCGCATTCACAAAACTCAACACCGCGAGTACGACACACGTCCTCAAGCAAGCGCAGCAGCACCTCTGCATCGACCCAAGCCTCTCGCCCATATTCAATTGAGTCAGCGCCGGTGCGTTGCAATTCTTGCTGGTGTAAATTGCGCGCGGCGATTTCTGAGGATGATTGCTGCACCCTTTTCCACTGTTTCTCGGCAAGCTGCTCATTCGAAAAAAAATCGCGTCCCGAGCCCTCGACATAAATCTTGCTGAGGTTCGTCTCTCTAAATTGCGGGCTCTCAGCGCAGAGCTGCTGCAACCAACGCCGATAGATTTGCTTTCCCGAAATCTTCAGCGCGAAGTGTGGGTCGCGTGCAAAAACCTGTGCCTTTGTTGCCAGATTCGCCGCCGCGGCAGATGACGCAGTTTCATGCTCATTTGAAGAAAGTACCAGGACTTTGCACTGGCCTTCGCGCGAAAGAAACTCAGCCACACTGAGACCAAAAATCCCCTTGCCGATCACAACAATCATGCTGGAGCGCTCTGAGGCGAAACACCCTGCGATGCAAAAAGGAATCTCTCCGGAACAGAGACATCGCTCCTCAACCAACTTCGATGCAGATGTCCCTCGGCAGAAAAGGTCATTGCACTCGGTGCCGAAAACCAATCAGGGCCGCTCAAAAAACGCACATCATTGAGTGTGTCATCGAGCTGGACGTGGATATGACCAAAGACACAGAGCTTAAGCTCTTCTACCAGTGTGTGAGCTTTTGTGCTGAGAAACTCCTCGACGCACGAGGTTAAAAACGAGTTTGAAAGCTTCCTGTAGGCGTCTTTTGAACGCGAAAGTTGAGCATAACGTGAAAACAAGAATGAAGTCGCGGAACCGGGAATCGGGCTCATACACGACTGAAAGAGCGACGATTTAACGAGTGAACGAAACACACGGTAAGACGGCGGACACACGACGTCGTCGGAATGCAACAGCAGCATGTTGCCAAAAACCGAATGCTGAATGCGTCCTACAAAATCACCGCAAAAATCAAAACACTCACGCACCTCGAGGCACGGAGCATGCTCAAAACCGTAGTCGTGATTGCCCTCAATGAACACAACCCTAACACCGCGCTCGCGGATTCGCTTGAGTCGCGTAAAGACTTTCTCCCACAGGCGGTGATAGAAAACTTGCCGGGCATTGATGAAATCAAAAATATCGCCGAGCAAGACCAATGTGTCGCAATCGCGCAGCTCATCAAGAAATCGGCAAAAAATTTCGGTGCGGGAGTCCTCGGGTGTTCTCATGTGAACATCGGAGACCACCACAAGGCGATTGGTTTTGCCCAAATCTAGCAGACGTTCCGGCATTTATTGCTCTTTCTTGGTTGACCAAACGTACTGCGGTTCTGCAGTTCCGACGGGGAAAAATTCATAGCGTTGTTCGAATTGAGTGAAGCGCCCAATCAACACACCATACGCAGATTCGGAATAAAGAGTTTTATCTGGGATGCGTTCGATCGGATAAAGCTCTGCGCCTCCTCCCCCGGAAACGAACTGCTCGATTTCACATTTTGCTTGCGTTGATTTTCCGTGCAGGTGCTGCAAACCGTGATCGTGCCCAGCGATATAGGCCGACGCTCCACTGCGGCAATACAATTCGGGCAATGTGAAATGTGCAAGCCACTTAAGTCGGCGGTACTTGCCTCCTGAGAAAATGGGATGATGACCAGCAAGAATCTTCCACGCCGCAGTTGAGTTCTTCAGTTTATCCATAAGCCAGTCAATACTGCAGAACGCCGGAATGCCGCATCGTTCTGGAAAGTTGGTGTCTGCCGCGCCAATTTCAAGAATTGAACCAAAGCGCAGTGAGTAATAACGCGCAGGCATAATCCAACGCCCACCACGCTCGCGCGTATAGGCTATCTGTGCTTCGGGAACAGAACGGTAATCGTGGTTGCCGAGAATGGCGTAGAACGGGATTTTTTCGAGACACTCGCCCGAATACATTTTTTCAAAACGAGATTCCCACAGCGGATCCGCCACCGATTCCACGCCCGTTTGATAGAAGTTGTCGCCAAGAAGAAAGACACCCGCTGGGTCAACACTCCTGCACAGGCTCTCCAATTGCTGCGCAACTGCTTTTTGGCCATCGCTGCCTGTACCCGTGTCGCCTAAAAATATGAGGCGTACCTCTGAAGGGTCGTTCATGCGCCCCATCATTTCGTGGGTGATGGTCAGACGCGG
This sequence comes from Betaproteobacteria bacterium, assembly GCA_016868315.1. GTDB lineage: Bacteria > Bdellovibrionota_B > Oligoflexia > Silvanigrellales > Silvanigrellaceae > RFOM01. Next base: position 311,419 of record VGHE01000001.1, on the reverse strand, counting down.
AATCTGCTGCCAGGCCTGCCAAATTAACGTAGTGCCCACAATCACAAAAATGATCCACCACATCCTCGGATTTCGCAGCCACCGCCATCGCCCTTTTGCCATGTCACACCTTTTTCTTGAGGTTGGATACGCCGCTCAACTTCAACAGCGCTTCTATGGAGTCAGCTTCAAACTCATCGAATTCGAGAAACCGATTGACCTTTTCGATATCACATTTCACGCATCGGTAATGAATCATGAATCCTTTTTTCTTGTTTGAACTGTACGACACAGGGCGAAGCGGTGCGCCACAGTCTGCATTGCGATCGCCCGGATTCACATCGACGTGCACGCTCCACAAACAACGCGGACAGTGATCGCGGCAGGTGGATTGAGCCAAGGGCACCGTGTGGCCACACTGCAAGCAGGGGAACGATTCATTGATGCGCGTAAACTTGGGAAGCTCTTGGCTCATGTGCGTTTAGCCGCCAGATGCTGCGCGGGCGCGTACTTCCCCAAAACCCTCGAGAACCTGCATGGGAGTCAACGATGGATTTTTTTCGAGCCAGTCAATGAAAGCAAGAATCGTATTGCGATCAACCTCACCAGCAACGCGATGGCGTACCTTGCCAGCAGGATCTACAAAAAACGTTTCTGGCGTTCCATAAACGCCGAAGTCGAGTGAAATTTTCCCGTTTGCGTCTGCCACAACGGGAAAACTCAAACCAAATTCCTGTTGGTATCTGAGAATGTCGTTGATTTGATCTTGGGTGTTGATGCTGACAAAAAACGGCTCAGGAGCAGGCTTCGAAGCATTCTCGCGCCAGAATCGCTCGAGCTCGGGCGCTTCAACACGGCACACAACACAGGTGGTGTTCCAGAAGTTGATAACAACCCATCGCCCCTGCCCCATCAGTTCGTTCAAATTGAACGCGCTGCCTTGTGCGGTCTGAGCTGCAATAGGCGGCACCCAACGACCAACAAGCTGACTTGGGACGTAGTTTGCGTCGCGGTTCAGAGCGTAGACCATAAGGCCAGTGAACAGCGCCAGCACAACCAGACCGATGAAAAAACCCCTGTAGGATCTGACTTTTTTCGACACGTCCAACGCCTCTCGGATTCAGGAGCAGCATCAACTTCGCGCTGAGGTCTGCTCAGTAGCTCTTTTTGTTCTCGTGCTTAAGGATATCATCCACAAGCCGCGCTTCACGCATTTTAGAGTGGTCTTCCTTGGTGTCGTACACTTCGCTGTGCTTGACCATGAGAAGGTTGGCTTGGATGGTGCTGTCGGCCTTGAGGTCGTCTGAATTGAGCCGGCCTTCCACCACCACACCTTGCCCCTCTTTGAAGAGGTCGGGCGGAACACCCTTGTAAACCACTGAAAAGTCATGACCTTTGAGGTCACTCATGCGGAATTTGAGGATCTTGTTGTTGCCGTCCCAGTCTTTGGTGCCCGCAAGAACGAGACCCGAAACACGGAAGGTTCTGTCCACAAACTTCTGCGGCGCCGCATAAACTTCGGCTGGCGTGAAGAATGTCACAGAACTCTCTGGCTGAACCGCCTTGTAGACGATGGAACCGAGTGCCATAACAATCACTGAAGTTGCAATAACTTGCGCGCGTGTGAGTTTCATCGAACCGACACCTCCAAAATTTCAGCTCTTATCGTCAGAAAATCCTTCATCATTGAGCGCTTGACGCGCCCGGCGGTAGCGTCCCAGGGAATTGACTGCCAACCCCAGAAGAACCACCACAACCAAAACATAGGCTCCGGCCACAAAATAAACCCACGAGACATTCCCAAATTCTGAGGTACTCATGCTTGGTTTCTCCCTTCCCGGGCTGCCTCGAGAGTTTCCTCGGTAGCCACCGCGACCCGGCGGATTTTGAAGATAACAAATGACAACAGCAACATCGCCAGAGTGTTCACAAGCAGCACCAAACCAATATCAGGCGAGGCGCTGCCCCCCTTCCTGACGAAGGTTTGGGGTTGGTGCACCGAGCGCCAAATATTAACGCTGAAGTAAACAATCGGCACGTTAACGGCGGCCAATATAGCAACAATCTGGCCTGCGTTGCGGCGCGCCTGAACATCGGGAGTGAAACTGCGCAACACATGGTATGCGCAGCAAATCAGAAACATGACCAATGTTGTGGTCAAGCGCGGATCCCAATCCCACCACACCCCCCAGGTTGGGCGACCCCAGATACTTCCTGTGGCGAGAGCCAAAGCACCAAAGACCGTTCCGAGGTCAATGGCAGCATGAGTGTTTTGATCCATTTGCTCAAAAACAGATTTGCGCACAAAGCCTATAATAGCGAACACCGCAGCAGCCAAAATCCAAACAAACGCACACCACGCAACCGGAACATGAACGAACATGATACGGAACACTTCACCCTGGTCTTTGTCGGCACCAATCCAGAACAACCCCAAATACCAGCCAACCAGCTGTATAAAGATCGCCGGGTAAAGGATCTTCGCCCAGAGTGAGAATGTCTTGTCCCGATGCGCTTGTGGCATTTCATCTCTCCCAGAATTCAAATCACGAAAACATAATTACTCTTGAAAAAGCACATTGCTCAACAGCACGCCCACGGCAAGAAACAAAACCGGTACACCCAACATGGCAGTCCACCAGGATTCATTTGATGTCCCAGCAAGCATGACGATTCCCGGATCAGACATGGTCGCCAGACTCACTGCCGCAAGCAGAATGCTCATCTGCAAAGGATAGAACAACAACGGCATGAGAATATCACGTGCGGTGCTGCGCGCCGTCACACAGGCCAGCAGGGCGCCAATTGTTCCCGTTCCCAAATTGAAAAGCACCAGCAACGGCAGCAGAGTTGAGCCCAGTGATAACAACACATTGCCGGGAACATTATAGAAAACAATCCACATGAGCAGCAGCGGCAACTGAATCGACAACAGATAAAGAACAACGAAAAGAATTTTTCCAAAAAGAATGGCAGAGCGGTTCACCTGTGTCGAAAGGAAATACTCGAGAATGCCACCCTCGGTTTCGACCGTGAACAGGCGCGCAACTGTAAGTGCAACGACGAACTCATTGATAGCCCAAAAAGCGCCATGACGGATCTCTGCCTTCTGTATGAGTTCTGTTCCGAAGGCAAAAGGGAAAAGGATGGCCAAACAGGCCGCAAAAGCGAGTGTCCCTGCCCATGAAGCCTTGCGCAGAAATACACTCCGCACCGAGTATTCGAACACAAGCCAACAGTTTCTTCGCCAAAGCTGAGCAGCACTCATGGAGCCCACTCCTTTAAGTCAATCTGGCGCCCACACCAGTCCATCAGTTTGTGATCATGGGTTGCGACCAAAATGCCAGAACCAACCTTGCGCAGGGAATCGAGTGTGCTCAAGCACAACTCCACTCCTTTGCTATCGAGCCCATTGGTAGGCTCGTCCAAAAAAATCAGCCGGGGTTGTGCAAGCATTATGAAAGCCAAAGTCAGACGCCGTTTTTGCCCCGTAGAAAGAGTACGCGCTGTTTGATTCGCACTTTCCGCAAGCGCGCATTCCTTGAGTGCGAGCTTTACCGTGTGCGGATCAAAAGGACGGCCGAGAGACCGCAGATAGAATTCAAGATTGCTGAGCACGGAGTGTTCTGCGAAGAGTGCAGGCTGACTTGCAAGAAAACAGACATCTGTGAGTGCATCATCACTTTTCTCGGGCCAAAGCATTGCCTTTCCAAGATACACATTGCCACGGTAGGGTCTGCTGATGCCGCACAATGCGCGCAATAGAGTTGTTTTGCCGAGACCATTCGGTCCAACGACAGCGGCACTCTCACCCGCATGAAGTTCAAGAGAAAATTTACGGATGAGTGAACGGTATCCGACGCGCAGTTCAACGGAATCACACTTGAGCAGCTCGGGCGGAACGGTTTGTGACATCAATCTCGAACCTTTCGGAGGACGACCTCAAGATGGCCGCCGCGATTATCTGTCTTCGGCCTCGTTGAGGAGCTCCTCGGCGTCGAGAATGTGGAAAACCGCACCTTGGGTTTCAAGCACGCCTGCTTGTTTGAGGTCGGCGATGGCACGGCTCACGGTTTCAGGGGTGACGTCGGCCAGCTCAGCAATGTCGCGGCGATTCAGCGGTGGTTCGAACGTGGTTTGGCCATCGTCGGCAAAAAGCGTAAAAAGTTCATGAATGACAGAGGCCACGCGGCTTTTAGCAGGCTTGTAGAGATCGTTCTCGATCCGCTTTTCAAGACGCGCGAGTTCATTGCAGAAAATTTTCATGAACTGCAGTGAAACAGCTGGGCTTCGTGTGATGAGATCCATCGTGGCATTTGCATCAATTGAAAAAACTTCGCTGTCTTTGAGAGCCACACTCGTGCGTGAGTATTTGAATTCACCAAACACCTCGCGGATCCCCACGATGTGCCCAGGGCGCACAACACGCGTAATGACGCTTTCACCCTCGGCGCTTTCACGCACAATCTTCAAACATCCGTTTGCTACACCATAGATGGAGCGCGGGCTGTCGCCGGAGATGAATAAGTTCTGGCCACGCCGCAGCCGGATGACCGAGGAACTCTCTTGAATCCTGGCAATCTCTTCCTCATTCAATGCCGGGAAGAGGCGCCTGAGAGTAAAAGTTCCTTTTTGTTTCTTTTCCATTCACATCTCCGGAGGAAGTAGCAGACCAAGATCTTCGTCGATGGTCTCCCGAGCCAACTCAATACTTACACTGGGACGCTTCGGAGTGCCATTCACGATCGCACAAAAAGCGACCCAGTCTCCGTCTTTGAGACGACTGTATCCTGCAAGCCCCACGGCGTCATGGGGTTCACTTAGAGTTCCCGTTTTTGCCCTCAATCTTTCACGCAAATGCCTTGTTTGCTCCGATTGGAAGCGTTTCTTAACCGTCCCCTCGGCTCCGGGAACGGGCAGCGCGTTGAGGAATGGAGGAAACTCACGCGTATTCGAATACATTTTATGCAGAACTGCGACCACGTCGCGCGCGGACAGGCGGTTGTCGTGGGTTAGCCCTGAGCCCGAATCAAGAGCCAAGGTCGCTGGGTTAGACTTATACGGCGACGGCGCCCTGGTGAGAACATCACGCATGTAGCCCTCAAGCTGGAGAGCACCCCCATCCAGTGTTGCTCCCGAGGCTTTGTCTGCATTCAGGTCGAGCTGAATGGTCAGCATGTCGCCAATGAAGTTGTTGCTCACCTTAAAAAGCCCGAGCAACTGCCACCCGAGCGGGAAGCCCTCCACACTCGCTATCGGCCGCCCCATTTCCCTGCGCACAGCTCTTTCGACGCGCACTCCTCGAGCGATACGAATCCCCTCGCGCTCCATGAACGCCTTCAGAACTGCACCCGCGTATTCATCGGGGTCAGATACCGAACGGTAAACCCGTGCCGGAAAGGCCTGCTGACCAATAGAGCCGCTTGCCGTGAAAACATCATGAGCCCCGTTTCGGGTACGAGTGACCGCCACACGAGACAACTCGCCATTGTTGGTTCTCACACTGCCTTGGATACGGGTGGTGTCGAGCATGTACGGCTCGAGCGCGAGATGTGCACTTTCGCCAGCAGAAGAGCCCGGACTCACCACCACACCCATCACGCTGAAATTCACAGCTGCTGCCGAAAGGGGGCTATCGTAGGCATGTCGACTGCGCTTTGCTGCGAGCTTCCTATCAATATCTGGAACGATGGCGCCAAAGCGAGAGGTGTTGACCACAAGCTGCCCCTCCACCTTGCGTATTCCTGCACGCGCAACGTCAGTGGTCAGAAACCAGAGTTTTTCGTTGGTCAGAGAGGGATCACCCGCACCCTCAAAAACCAAATCTCCCTTGAGAACCCCATTCTGAATAGGACCTGTCGCATAGAAGCGGGTTTCAAAGGTGTGCTCACTTCCAAACCGCTCTAAAGCTGCGGCGGCAAGAACGACTTTCGAGACAGAAGCCGGGGTCATACGGCTATCGGGGTTGAGCTCACCCAGCACCGCTCCAGTGCGAAGGTTGACGGCCATGGCAGTTACCGTTGCTCCATTTGAGGTCAGTCTCTGCAATCCCGGGAAAGATGCGCGCCCTTGCGCTGTCGCTTCAGAGGCCACGCAAGGGAGGATGGCCAGCATGGACAAAGACAAATTTCTGATTAATGTGTGCGCGGGTGAGTGCATGAATATCACCTTCGTGTTTTCGTTTTCTAATTTGTTATGAAGGTACCGAAGATGGCGACAAATCCCAAGGCCCCCCTGAAAACGCCTCCGCCAGTTCCGGCCACGCACACAAAGCTTTTCGACACTCTCGTCGAACTGATTCGAGTCACGAGCACCAACCTTCCTCCAGATGTCCGCAATTCCGTAACAACCGCGCTGGAGAAGGAAAAGTCAGGCACTGCAGGCGAATATGCAATGAAGGTTATTCAGCGCAACATCGACATCGCCTGCGGCGTGAGCCAGCCTTTGTGCCAAGACACAGGCAGCATTCTTTTCTTCGTTAAGACTCCCGTGGGCTACGACCAAATCACCTTCGCGGAAGTGTGCGAAGCTGCTGTCGCCAAAGCCACTGAACTGGGTTACCTGCGGCAAAATTCGGTGGACAGCATCACTGGTCAGAACTCGGGCAATAACCTCGGCCCAGGCACTCCTACAATATATTTCGAACAGCACCGCTCTGAAGAACTCGATGTTCGCCTCGCCCTTAAGGGTGGTGGATGCGAGAACGTGGGAGCACAATACAGTTTGCCTGACAGCCGCTTGGGAGCTGGGCGCGATCTCGACGGCGTGCGCAAGGTTGTTCTCGATGCTGTTTATCAAGCTCAGGGCAAAGGCTGCGGACCTGGCATTCTCGGCGTCGTCATTGGCGGCGACCGCAGCACGGGTTTCTCCTACTCGAAGAAACTCTTCCTGCGCACCATGGAAGATGCCAACCCTGATCCCCGCTTGGCGGAATTGGAACAGCGGATTCTTCAAGAGGCCAACTCACTGGGAATTGGTCCGATGGGCTTTGGCGGCAACACCACACTGCTTGGTGTAAAAGTGGCAGCCCTCAATCGTCTGCCTGCGAGCTTTTTCGTCTCTGTTTCCTATATGTGCTGGGCATTCCGTCGGCAGGGCTTAAAAGCCCACTCCGATGGCACAATCAAGGAGTGGATCTACCAATGAGAGAAATCAAACTCACGCTCCCCATCACAGAAGTACAAGTCCGTTCCCTCAAAGTGGGTGACATGGTGCTTTTGAGCGGCGTGCTGTACACGGGTCGCGATGCTGTTCACAAACATCTTTACGAAGGTAAAAGCATTCCGGTAGATATCCGCGGCTCGGCCATCTACCACTGCGGCCCTGTGGTGGTGAAAACACCGGAAGGCGAATGGAGCGTGCGCGCCGCTGGCCCAACCACGAGCTCACGCGAAGAGCCATACCAGGCTACAGTCATCGAAAAGTATGGTATCCGCGCCGTTATCGGCAAAGGCGGAATGGGCGCAAAAACCCTCAAGGCATGCAAAGATTTCGGCTGTGTTTATCTGCATGCCGTGGGTGGTGCTGCACAGGTTCTTGCTGAAACAGTAAACAAGGTTCGTGGCGTATCTATGCTTGAAGAATTCGGTTCTCCAGAGGCCATCTGGGAACTCGAGGTTGTCGATTTCCCCGCGCTCGTGACCATCGATGCACACGGCAGCAGTCTGCATGCGGACATTGCTACATCTAGTGAACAACGCTTGGCTGAAGTCATTGGATCCAAAAAATAAACGAAGGAATGTGCGATGGAAAACGTTGTCATCATTGGCTCAGGCCCTGCCGGACTCACTGCCGGAATTTACACCTCACGCGCAGCACTCAATCCAATTCTGATTGCCGGACTTCAACCCGGAGGTCAGCTCACTACAACCAGTATCGTTGAAAACTGGCCCGGTACTCCCGAAGGCGTCGACGGCAACAAACTGATGCAAGATATGCGCGCCCAGGCCGAAAAATACGGCACCCGCATGATGCATGGAACAGTCACTAAAATAGAAAAGATCGCCGGCGGTTTTCGGCTTGAAACCGACAATGGCAGCATCGAAACCAAAACGGTCATTGTGGCTACCGGTGCAAGTGCTATTACTCTGCCTCTGCCGAACAAAGAAAAGCTTATGGGATATGGTCTTTCGACCTGTGCGGTGTGCGATGGATTCTTCTATCGCAACAAAGTCGTCGCTGTTGTTGGTGGGGGCGACAGCGCCATGGAAGAAGCACATTACCTTGCGAAACTTGCCGCGAGCGTGACCCTTGTCCATCGCCGCGACAAGTTCCGCGCAAGCAAGGCCATGCAAGAAAAGGTGTTCAATAATCCCAAAATCAAAATCATTTGGAACACAGAAGTGGTCGATACGGTTGCGGACAGCAGCGGTCTGACCGGAATTGTCATGAAAAACAGCAACGGCGAGACCTCGCAACTCAAAGTCGACGGCCTGTTCATGGCCATTGGTCACAACCCAAACACGGAATTTCTGCGCGGAGTCATTGAACTCGATTCACAGGGCTACGTGCTCTGCAAACCGGGAAGCACGGCCACGAGCGTTGCTGGGATATTTGCTGCGGGTGATGTTGAAGACAACAAATTCCGCCAAGCCATCACATCGGCAGGGCGCGGATGCCAGGCCGCTCTTGAGGCTGAGCGCTTCATTGAAGGACACGACCACTAATGCAGGGCAAGGCGCCCTGTATTGTGCGCCTCAAGTGTTGCATAAATTAGCCGCGTGGCGCGCGAGGTGGCTTGCGTGTTGGGTCTTGTACGCCGAGGCAGAGTTCATTGAGCTGAGGGTCACGAACGTCCGAGCAAAAACGATTGTTATTCTGGACGTGAGCGTAGCAAAGAAACTCGAGGTCATAGTCTTTGATTTCGAAGCAAGCGACCGAAGTTTTTTGCTGTAAAGCGAAGCAATAATTCATCAGGTTTTCATCGGTAATTTTTTCGCAGGCCATCAGGTCGCGACTGGCGCTTTGGGTGCACAGGCCTCTCCAGGCTGGGTCTGCAATCTGCTCACATGCATCGGTCTTACCCGAGCGGTTCGATGCACAGAAAGATCGATAGTCGGTGTTGTGAACCTGAGCGCACATCTCCGCTGCAACGCTGCGTTCTGCGGCCCAAGCTGGAGCGACAGACACAACACACTGAAGAGCAAATGCGAGAGTAGCGGAGCGGATAGATGTATTCATGCTTTGTTCCTCTGGCTTAAACACTATGTCAATTCGTGCTCAAATCAAATTCGACCGTCACGTCTCGAGGTTTGCACTTTCGGCGAAAACAATTCCGGCTGGTTCAGAACACCTGCTCAGCTGGCTCGGGCGACCAAGCCAAAATCACATACTCCTGAGAAGAACGACATAAACGTACCGGAAACCCATGGTCAGAATTGCGCACCTGTGAACGTAATTGCTGAAGATGTTCTTGCTTGCCATAAACGACTAGAAAGTAACGCACATAGGTTCTGACCGGCGAACGTGTCAGTGACTGCAAGCGCCGTTCATAAAAGGCTGCCGACCGCCACAGCACTCGTAGCTGTGAGGGGCGAACCAGCGCGCGCATTTTTGCGCACGAAAACAGATTGTCGAGATCCGCTTTTTTTCGCAGCCGAGTCGCTTTAACTTCAGCCACGCACAGGTCAACACGCAGTCCAGAATTGGCTCGCTCGCGCACGAAAAGACGATCGACTTCTCCTCCCGGGACGCGCATATTTCGCTCAAAACACAACCATCCCAATGACTCCAACCAACCCTCAACACAATTCTCAGCAAGACGTCCAACAGATGTACTCAATGCAATCACTCCTTCCGGCGCTCAGCCGTTGAAAGATTGCATGCTGAAAAAACTGTCAGCGAGACTCAAGTTCTGCCCGTTCGGTGATCAAATTTTCGGTCATATGAATTTTTTTTATTGTCTATATTGACCCCAAAGATCGGTGGTGTTATCGAGGGGGTCCATCCTGAATTTGGGGACTCAAATGCCCCTGCGCAACCACCCGCAGCTCCTTGTGGATAGCCTGTGGATAAGTGCTTTATTTAGATGCAATACAGCATGTGTAGCTATCGAGAATAACAAAACTCTTTGTTGCTTTTTGTCACATTTTAAAATCTGCTGCAGATTGTGGATAACCCGTCATTTCGCACAGGACTTGAACACATGAACTCCAACTCGCTTCTGCACCCGAGCCAGCTCACACCTGAATTGTTCGAGGCCATCCTTCAGCAGCTGCAGGAGGCCTGCCAGCGCTTCAACACCAAAGCACAGCCGACACGGAGTCTCATAATCCGAGATTTCTGGTTTCTCGTGGAGGACGGACAATCCATGCTCGACCTTTTCGTGGAACCTGCACCCGGGCATCGAGGTGAGTCTCCTTTCCCTCTTCCCGAACAGGCCGTAACACTCGACGAGTGCCTCCCCTTGCATCAGTTCCTTTTGGAAGACGGCTGCCTTGATACGTTCAATGATGAGGTTGGCGTGCGCGTTGGGTCGCTTGGAATGGAGCCGCCTCTTCGCACTATCGAACACTTCGCCTCTGCCAAGGGGCAACTTGTGACGCTCAAAACATGGACAAAGCGCCAAGGCCGCGATAGGTTTACGGTGTATCTCGATGACGTCCTGACCGACGTCACGTCCCCCTCGCTTCGGCTGAAAGATGGAACGGAAGTTTTTGAAATTCCTCTGTCAGCCGTGAAGTTTGCCCAGGCACTCCTGTCACAACCGAAGTCTGCCAAAGCAAACGCGCAGAAGGCTCCAAAAGAGTCGAAGCGCGCTCGGGGAAAAGCGTGATTTTTTGAGGATGTCTGGGGCGTTGAACCATTTTTTAGAAAAGTGGATGACAACCGGAGAAGCCAAGGGTATAGCCCGCGGAAGAGACTCCGGAAAATCCCGGTTGCAGAGGTTAGCACATGCAAATTGATTTGAAGCGAGTGATTGAAGCTGTTGGCAAAGAAAAAAACATCGACCGCGAGCTGCTGATTGGCGCGCTCAAAGATGCCATCACTACGGCTGCAAAAAAGTTTTTCGGCGATTGTGTGTTCGAAGCCAAATTCAATGAAGAAACTGAAGAGGTCGAACTCCTCCGCTTCCGCGTTGTTATGCCCGACGATCAGTTCCACAACGAATACCGCGAAATCAAATACTCTGAAGCATCTGCGATGGATGAATCCCTTCAGGTCGGCGATGAAGTTGGTGAGGCTCTGCCCACCGATCAACTCGGCCGCATTGCCGCTCAAGCCGCAAAGCAAGTGATTGTTCAAAAAATGCAGGAAGCGGAAAAAGAAAAAATCGTCCGCGACTTCAAAGACCGCAAAACGCAACTCGTCACCGGCCAGGTAAAACGCTACGACAAGCAAGACCTGATCATCGACTTAGGCTCGTGCGAAGGCGTGTTGCCCATGCGCGAACAAATTCCAAACGAGAAATTCAAGCTGCGTGACAAAATCACCTGCTACGTGTTGGAAGTTAAAAAATCCACGCGCGGACCGCAGGTCATCCTGAGCCGCGCACATCCCGAGATGCTTGTTCGTTTGTTCGAACAAGAGGTTTCTGAAATTGCCGAAGGCATCGTTATTATTCAGAGCGCAGCGCGTGACCCCGGGAGCCGCTCCAAGATCGCCGTGTACAGCACCGAACAATCGGTTGACCCTGTTGGCGCCTGCGTTGGTGTGAAAGGTTCGCGCGTACAAATGGTAGTTCAGGAACTGCGCGGCGAAAAAATCGACATCATCCCGTTCGATCGCGACCCTGCTCGCTTCGTCTGCAATGCCCTTGCACCAGCAGAAGTCTCAAAGGTGATCGTGAACGAGCGCGTTCACACAATGGAAGTGGTCGTTCCCGACGACCACCTGTCTCTCGCTATCGGCCGTCGCGGACAAAACGTGCGCTTGGCAGCGCAGCTCACAGGATGGAAAGTGGACATCCGCTCCGAATCAAAAATGCGCGAGCTGGTTCAGGAGTACAAATCCGTTCTCTCCCAGATTCCTTCGCTCGGTGAAATGCGCGCCGAAATCCTCGTCAATGAAGGCTACAAAGATCCCACAGATGTGGCTCGCATGGAAGCCAAGACTCTCAGCAAACTTCTGCGTCTGACGCCTGAAGAGGCAGAGCAAGTTATTGCGGGAGCGAAAGAATTGGCTGAGAAAATCTTAGCCAATAAAGCCACCGACATTGACGTCGATAGCGAAATCGATGCACTCGACATCACCTCCTCACTAGGTGGAGCACAGTTTGATGCCGAGGCGGAAGCATCCGCGCTCGAAGACCTCGTCGCCAAATCGCGCCCAGTAGCGCAGATGGATCCTGACAAGGTCGACCCGCGCCAAGTACCAAGCGAAATTCTCCATTACTGGATGAAATTGCGCGGCGTTGGTGAGCACACTGCTGCTATCCTCCACACAGCCGGCTTCAACGACTACTCATCCCTTGCGCAGGCAACACCCGAAGACATTGCCGTACGCACGGGATTGCCCTACAAGTTCTCAGGAAAGATTCATGCTGAAACTGCCAAAATCGTTGGAGGCTGACGCGCGAGCGGTCAGCATCCAACAAGAGCTTACACGCAATATGAAGCCTCTTTGGAGCGAGGGTCGGCTTAAAGTGCCGACCCTCGAACTCAATTTGGCTCTAGAAAAAGCACTCTCTCTTTCGCGCCGTGCGGGTCAACTCCGTGGTGGCCTGGAAAATATAGAGGCGTGTTTGCGCCGCGAACAACAAGGCCTCGACGCCTTAAAGAAGAGGCAATTGGGTCAAGACAGCGGCCGCATCAGCCGCTTGCTGCTCATGAGCTCCGATGGGTCAGAGCGCTTTTATCGCCACTGCGAAAGCCTTCTTTCCGGGCATGGCGATCGCATTGCAGGAATTCGTCTCAACGTGCCGAGCCAGGTTTTGGGACAAAAATTCTTTGGCAAAGATGCGCAGGTGAAAGTGCTTCTGGTGAGTCACAAAGATTTCGTCGTTAGAGCTCTCGAATCTCTAGCTGATTCTTGAGAAAGCTGTTAAGGACTGCTGGTCATCAGATCAATCGGTGCCCCGCCGATCAACAGGGGCTATTTTGGGAGCGGAGTTGGATGAGCCGTTTGAGGGTCTTGGATATCGCCAAAGAGCTTAAGCTCGATACAAAAACTGTAATCACGAAGTTGAATGACTTGGGTATCCAGGTCAAAAACCACTTCAATGCCATCTCAGACATTGAAGCGGACAAGCTCCGTGTCTATGTGCGTTCTGGCCGTAATCCGGACAAAGAGGCTGCAGCGAAACCAACGAGCAAGGTTGTTATCCGTCGTCGTACGGATGCATCGCCTGGCTCCGAGAGTGCTGCGTCGGAAACCTCATTTGCACCGCAAGAGGCTCCAGCTACATCTGCGGTTGCTGATTTCGTGCAAGAGTACCCAGCGACACCAGCGCAGGCTCCTGCCAGTGCGATTCCCACAGCTGCCGTCAGCGCTCCTACTGCTGGTATGCTAGCCGCAGAAGTAGAAGCTCCAGCCAAACTCGAAACACCAAAAGAAACTGTAAGAGAAGCAGTCGGCACTGCGCCAACTGCAGCCGAGCTGACTCCATCGAGAGCAGCTGACACTTCAGTTGCCGCGAAAGCAGAAAGTAAGCTTGCGGCTGCAGCCGCAGCACCTGCAAGCGCGGGTGCAACCATTGTTCGGCCGGCAGCTCCTGCAACCAGCGCAACAATCATTCGTCGCGCGGAGCCCACTCCTCCTGGACCAACACCAGCGAGCTCTGGTCCACGTCCCTACGGAAGCGGTCCTGTGCCCGCAGGTGGCCGCCCCACGCCACGCGATAGCTTTGGTGGTCCACAGCCACGCTCCGACAGAAACTCCTATCAACGCGGCGAGCAAGGCGGCTACCACCGCAGTGAACCCGCACCCGGCGGACCTCGGAGTGGACCTGGCGTTTACACCGGCGGCGGCAATTTCGGCGGACCACGCCCAGCGGGCGAAGGCGACAACCGTGGTGGTTGGCAGCCACGCGGTCCAGGCGGACCCGGTGGCTACGATCGCGGACCTCGCCCGGCTTATGGAGCTGCAGGCGGCACATCTGGCGGCTTCGGCGGACCTCGTCCTGCCGGCGCTCCCGGAGGTGGTTTTGGCGGATCACGTTCACCCTTCGGTGTAACCCCTGACGCAACCCCCGGAAAAGAAACTCCCTCTCGTGGACGCGAGAAGGAAAAAGAACATGAATTGCGCCGTCGTCGCATGCAAGACGAAGAGGAAAACCGCAAGGCGCGCGCCAAAGGCGCACGCAATGGTGAAGAAGAACTACTCGACGAAGAACTCTATTTTGGTGGCGAAGAAGCAGTTGGTCCTGAAGGCGAACAAGTCGCTCAGGTGCGAACTGTTATTTTGCCAAACCGCCGTCGTGGCTCCGCGCCATCACGCAAACGTGAAGACAAGAGAGCTGAAGCCGCAAATCCAATGAAAGCATCCAAGCGCGTTGTGCGTGTGGATGAGTCGATTTCCGTGAGCGACCTTGCAGCCGAGATGAGCGTAAAGTCTTCGGCAATTATCAAAGTGCTTATGAAACTCGGCATGATGGCGAGCGTCAATCAACAGCTCGACGTGGAAACGGCGACCCTGGTTGCAACCGAATTCGAGTTTGAAGTGCAGAATGCATCGGTGAGCATCAGCGACATTCTCAACACCAAGAAGACTTCGAAAACCGACTCGGCGTTGGCTGAAGTTGTGACACGTGCTCCTATCGTTACAATTATGGGTCACGTCGACCACGGTAAAACGTCGCTTCTCGATGCCATTCGCTCGGCGGATGTGGCGGCGGGTGAAGCGGGCGGCATTACGCAGCATATTGGTGCGTACCAAGTCCTTCACAACGATCGCAAAATAACATTCCTCGACACTCCTGGTCACGAAGCCTTCACGCAGATGCGTGCACGTGGTGCTCAGGTCACCGACGTTGTGGTTTTGGTTGTTGCCGCCGACGATGGCGTGATGCCACAAACGGTTGAGGCCATCGCCCATGCGAAAGCTGCGGGCGTACCTATCATTGTTGCCATGAACAAAATGGACAAGCCTGGTGCGAACATCGACCGCATCCAGCGTGAACTCGCACAGCACCATGTCACGCCCGAAGATTGGGGCGGCGACTCCATGTTTGTGCCGGTTTCTGCCAAAACAAAACAGGGCATTTCCGAGCTCCTCGAAGCCATTCTTCTTCAGTCTGAAGTCCTCGACCTCAGAGCTCCAAAAGAAGGTCTTTCTGCGGGCATCGTCATTGAAGCCAAACTCGACAAATCACGCGGTCCAGTGGCCACAGTCATTGTCACGAGCGGTATTCTCCGCCAAGGCGACTGCATTGTTGCAGGTATTGCGTACGGCCGTGTCCGTGCCATGTTCGACGACAAGGGCAATCGCATCGCAGAGGCGCTTCCAGCGACACCCGTTGAGATCATCGGTCTCTCCGAGGTTCCCGCAGCAGGCGATCAATTCAACTGCGTTGTGAACGAAGGCATTGCGAAAGAAGCTGTTGCTTATCGTATTGAGAAGCATCGCCAGAAAGAACTCGCTGGCAAGCCTAAGGCCACGCTCGAAGACTTCCTCGCAAAATTGGGAGACGATCCCAACAAGCCGAAGGAACTTCCCATTATTCTTAAAGCAGACACACATGGTTCGGTTGAAGCCATTCGTGCCAGCTTGCAGAAACTGGACACCGGCAAGGTCAAAAACCGCGTCATTCATGCCGCTGTGGGTGGAATCACAGAAACCGACGTCACCCTCGCGGAAGCTTCGGGCGCAACGGTCATCGGATTCAACGTGCGTCCAGACAAACTCTCATCGAATGCGGCTGAATCGCGCGGAGTCCAAATCCAATGCTTCAGCATCATTTACGAACTGCTTGAAACAGTTGAGGAGCTCATGGCGGGCAAGCTTGCTCCGGTCAAAACCGAGAAGGTTCTCGGCCATGCAGAAGTCCGCAACTTGTTCTCGGTTCCAAAGATTGGTGTCATTGCAGGTACGGCCATCACCGATGGAAAAATCACACGCAACTCGCACATTCGTGTTGTGCGTGAGGGCATCGTGATTTACACGGGCCGAATCGGGTCACTGAAGCGCTTCAAAGACGACGCCAAGGAAGTTCTGCAGGGATTCGAATGCGGTATTGGGGTTGAAAACTACAACGACCTCAAAGTGGGCGATGTGCTCGAGTCCTTCATTATCGAAGAGACTGCAGCCACCCTTCACTGAGAATCACAACTCAACACCGGGCCCAGAGCCCGGTGTTCAAGTCTTGTGCGGAGTTTTTTTTCGTGTCTTCAAAAAGAGTGCTTCAAGTCGGCGAGCAAATCCGTGAACACATCGCCATGATGTTGATCCGTGGCGAACTCTCCGATCCTCGTCTCAAGAACATCACCATTAACGCAGTGAAGGTCTCCCCAGACCTGCAGCTCGCGCGAGTTTATTACAGCGTCATGGGTTCACCTGCGGAACGCGCTGCGGTCGACAAAGGTCTCAAGCAGGCCAGCGGATTCATTCGCCGCTCTCTCGGCGACACCCTGAAGATGCGCTACACACCTGTCATCAACTTCTTCTTCGATGAATCCATTGAACGCGCTGCGCGCATTTCTGAAATTATCGAAACAGTGAAGCAAGAAGATGCACAGGCATCGGCTTCCTTGGGGACAACAGCCGAAGAATCAGAACAAGACTGATCGATTTTCTGGTCGAACTTTTCATCTACGGATCACCAATCACATGTCACTTATCCTTATCGACAAGCCTGCCGGGCCGACCAGCCACGCTGTTGTATCCACAGTGAAACGCACCCTGGCCGTCGACAAGGTTGGTCATTTGGGCACACTCGACCCTTTTGCATCTGGACTCTTACCCATTCTCGTGGGCAACACGGCACGCTTGGCCGACGAAGCCATGGATGGTCAGAAGGGGTATCTGTTCACCATCGGACTCGGAAAAGAAACGGACACACTCGATCCCACTGGACGCGTTGTCGCAGAGGCTCCCCTGCCTGACAAACTTTCCGCCGCGCGCATCGATGAGGCGCTTGAATCGTTCAGAGGACAAATCGAGCAAGTTCCGCCGGTGTATTCCGCTCTGAAAATGAACGGCATGCCGCTCTATGAACACATGCGTGCGACGGGCAAACTCCCAGTCGACATTGAAAGCAAACGCCGCACCGTGACTATCCATTCCATTGAGCGGGTCGATTCCAGCTGCGAGAGCATTGCGCTAAGGGTGGTCTGCTCGAAGGGGACTTATGTGCGCTCACTCGCACGTGACATAGCCAAATCTCTCGGAACAGTAGGAACCTGTATCCAATTGCGCAGAGAGTGGGTTGAACCATGGCATGTGGACACGGCACTCAAAGTCGCACTTGATGCCAATGGACGCATTGCAGCACCTGATGCTGCTCTGCTGCGCGCAGCAAGCCAACCGCCCTGGAGCGTGGCGCCGAAACTCCGCCGTGCGGAACTTGGGACTCATTTTCTGGATAAGTTTATCTCCGGAAACAGCATGGAGCTTTCCGGAGAGGAGCTGTGCTGGACGAAAGACTCGCCTGGGACCGATGCAGCTGTCGAAAAGATAATTGTGAGCTGCGCTGAAGTCATGTTCCTGTGCGAATTCGAACGGCTTGGAGAAAAGCAAAAATTGCAGCCCCGCAAGCGCATTGTTTAGTCTTTATTTGGCAACGTAAGTGTAGTTGAACGTCAGTGTGAGGTCGTTTTCGAGCCTACAATCGGCGTCTTCGTTGTTGTCACCTGTCAGAACGACTGAAAACTGCAGTGGTTTATCGGCAATCGCAGTCAGTAATTTCTTGCGCGCATCTTCGCTTAGAGAGAAAGAGAAATTACCGTTCGTTTCTGTTGCAGGAATCACGCAGGCTACGCCCGCAGCGCATTTCGTGTTCGAGCCTCTCTCGGTGCTGACGAGCTTGCTCCAATCGTATTTGCGAAATCCACTCGCATCGAGATCGAATTCATTAGGAATGCCGCGGCTTGCAAGCAACACAAAGCCGTTGAGATTGACGAACATGTGATCGTCATACTTAATACTCTGCGTTGCAGCCGAAGGATTAATTCCGCACAAATTGCGCTCAGCAGGAATATTGATACTGCGATTTAATTCAAGCCGCGCCGCATATTTTCCGTTGGTTTTAGGAGCGTTGTCTGCCATACCGAAGGGGCATTTGTTGCCACCAGCGCTTGGTACATTTTTAGCAACAATGATGCTGAGCGAATCGGATTTGAGAGCGGCAGCATTACTGCAGTCAGCAGCTACAGCAGCAGTCGGTTGTGGACTCGGTTGTGCTGCGGGGGAAGGTTGCGAAGCTGGCTTCTCTTCGCCCTCAGAGCTCTTCTCTACTGAAGAGGAGCCGTCCTCTTTTTGAATCGAGTCGGCATTCTTGGAGTCAGCAGATGAGACTACGGATTCTGGTTTGGGGACTGCAGCGCCTGGCAGTTGTGAACAGGATGTTCCAACACCGACACAAACCCCCGCCACAAGAGCAATCCAGGCCTTACCCATCTGCCACCTCTCCCGGCTTATCGGAAGCACATGCAGAAAATCTAAGGGCGAGGCCTGCAAACATAATTAAGTCACTGTAATGTACAAGGTTTTAGAGTATTGGAAGATTTCAGGATAACAACTTGATAGATCGTCGAATTGTGTCGAGGTCATCATCCGTGAGCGGATTACCCGCAACTCCGAGTGCACTGAGCAAGCCAAGCTCCTTGATAGGCTTCAACGACATGATGCGGTTATCACGGACGTCGAGCTCGTCGAGGTCACGCAAATCTTCAAGACCGTCGAGAGAATTGAGAGCGTTGCGGCGCAAGCGAAGAATGCGCAACGAACGGCGTTTATTTAGTGGAAGCAGTTCGGCAATCATATTCTGGGACACATCCAGAACACGCAGCTTCTCCAAAGCGGAAAAGGGCTTGAGCGTGGTCAGACTATTTTCCGCGAGATAAATTTCGCGCAGCGCCGGCAGCTCTGACAGCGCCTCGACGTTTCTCAGTTTGTTGCGGCGTGCAGAGAAAATCTCAAGCTCGTTCAGTGCCGCAACCCAGCCCACATCTTCGAGCTCAAGTTCATCGAGATGCAAAGCCTTGAGTGTGGAGAGTTCCCTCACTGGCGCTAAGCTCAGGCATTTGCTGCCATTGAGCTTGAGCCCTCGCACAAGTGGAAGCAGGGTCAGTGCGGTTAAGTCGAGCGCCCAGTTGCGCTTCATCCACGGGTCGACGCCCAAATCAAGCACATCCAACTGGCTTAGCTTTGTCAGCGCTTCCTCGTCGCTTGCTGCGCGCACGAGCTTGCGCAGAGCTTTCGCTGTTTTAACAAGCGCATCATCTTCGGCAGCACTCGCCCACAAAGCGGTCAATGTTTTGCTTTTCTCTGTGCTCATAATGGTAATCCCAGCTTGGCACGGTCGAAGAAACTCAAATAGTGGCTGAACTCGGCAATTGATTCTTCAATGTCACCAAGCGCCTCGTGCTTGTTCTGCTTTTTAAACTTCTGGTTAAACGCATTCTCGAACACGATTTTGAAGGAAGACACGTCGAGCATGCGGTAATGCAGACGCGTAGCAAATTTGGGAAGATATTTGTCAATAAATTTTCTGTCCTGACCAATCGAATTACCGCAAAGTACAACTCGCTCATCGGCAGGGTAAAAGCCATTTAACAAGTCAACGAGCGCTGTATCGAGATCGGCTTCACTCATGCCTTCGGGCACACGCTTGAGAAGACCGCTTCCCGTGTGTGTCTTCACGCACCAATCATCCATTTTGCGGAGCTCTTCTTCCGGCTGACGCACAGCTGTTGAGAATCTCGTAAGAGGATTGAGTGACCAATCGGTGATAATGGCCGCCGTCTCGAGAATCCGGTGTGTCTCGACCTCAAGGCCAGTCATCTCCATGTCAAGCCAAAACAGGTGCTTCATTTTTTGCTCTCCCCAACTCACGCCTTGAGTGACTGCAGACTCTCCTGCAACACGGACAACTCACGCTCGTTGGCAGCGAGCTGCTCACGTGCACCCAGCACTATCTTCTCGGGTGCAGACTTAACGAATTCTTCATTCGACAAACGCTTGCGGATGCCCTCGAGGGTCTGTTCGACCTTCTGAATTTTCTTAACCAGGCGATCGCGCTCGGCGGCCGGATCAACAAATCCAGTGAGGTCAACAAAGACTTCAATATCACCTGCCAACGCAGTGCCACATAGAGCAGGACGCTGCGCCGAGAAGGTAAACGCCGAGCGGGCGAGGAATTCCATTTGTGGAACCATCAGCCCGAAACGATCGCTTCCGGCATTTAGTGTGACCTTTAAATCGGCGCCCGGGTGAATTGAAAACTGACCACGCACGGCTCGAATGGCCGAGACCACCGTCTGCACTTCTCGCATGGCTGCGATGGCCTTTAGGTCGATAACTTTGGACTGTGGGCGTGGCAGCGCGGCCAGACCAATACTCTTACCGGTGCGCTCACCCAGGTTTTGCCATATTTGCTCGGTCACGAAAGGCATCACTGGGTGCAATAGGCGCAACACCCCGTCGAGGAGTTGGAAGGCCGTGCGCACCGTTTGCTGCGCGAGAAGTTTTTGCTCTGGTGTGGCAGAGGCTGGATCGAGGAAACGAGGCTTGCACAATTCTACAAACCAATCGCAGTAGACCATCCAAACAAACTCGTAGAGCGACGAGGAGTAGTTGGCGAACTCGAGTTTCTCAATGGCATCGTGCGTTTTTTGAACTGTCGCAAAGAACTCTGAGGTAATCCAACCCAACAAGGTGTCCGTAGGTTGAGTGGCGAGGTCGTCGAAGTTGCATGCCGCAGGGTCGACACCATATTTATCGGCGTTCATAAGAAGGAAGCGCGTCGCATTCCAGATTTTATTGGCAAAGGTTTTGCCCAGATCGCAGGCGTCGTCGGCCCAAAGGATATCCTGTCCGAGCACCACCTGATTCACCACACTGAAGCGCAGCGCGTCGGTTCCATACTTGGCAATCAGCTGATTCACGTCTGGACTGTTGCCGAGCGACTTGCTCATCTTACGACCTTTGGAGTCGCGGATGATGGGGGTGAAGTAAACGTCCTTGAATGCGGTTTTGTCGGTGAAATAGCCGCCTGCCATAATCATGCGTGCGATCCAGAAAAAGATGATATCCGGACCCGTAACGATGATGTCGGTCGGATAAAAATATTCGAGATCTTTTTTCTGCTCATCACTCGGATTCGCCCAACTGTGCACGCCGAAAGGCCACAGCCAGCTGCTTGCCCAAGTGTCGAGACAATCGGAGTCCTGAACCAGGTGGGTGTGTCCGCATTTCTCGCAGGCAGCGGGCTTGGTTTCCTCACAGTTAACATGACCGCAAGACTGGCAGGTGTACATGGGCATCTGGTGCCCCCACCACAACTGACGTGAAATACACCAATCCTTGATATTGGTGAGCCAGTAATCCCAGATTTTTTCCATGTGCGGCGGGTGCAGTTTGAGTTGACCGCTGCGCGTTGCTCCAAGCGCAATTTCCGCGAGCTTGTCCATCTTTATGTACCATTGTTCGCTCAAATAATATTCAATCGGTACCCCACCACGCTCGGAGATGCCGACAACCATTTTGTGCGGAGCGGTTTTCTCGAGAAGGCCAGAGGCCTCAAGTTCGGCAACAAGTTTTTTACGCGCTACAAAACGATCGAGCCCCTGATATGCTGCAGGAACTTTGTCGTTCATAGTCGCATCGGGATTCATAACATTCAGAAGGCCCAACTTGTGCCGTTCACCCACAGCGAAGTCGTTCATGTCGTGCGCAGGGGTAATTTTCACCACGCCTGTTCCGAACTCACGCTCAACATAGGTGTCGGCGATCACCGGAATGGCACGATTGCACACGGGCACAATCACCTTCTTGCCAATCAGCGCAGTATAGCGCTCATCGTTCGGATGCACTGCAACAGCCAAGTCACCGAAAAGAGTTTCGGGGCGCGTTGTTGCAACAACAAGATGCTGACCTGGCGAACCCTCGACCGGATAGCGGATGTGCCACAAGTGACCATTGCGCTCTTCAGGATTCACCTCTTCGTCGGAGATCACCGATTGGCTCACCGGACACCAGTTCACCAAACGGAAGCCACGATAGATGAGACCATCTTTGTAGAGTTTGACGATAGCCTTAATGACTGCCTTGGAATATTCACTCCCCATTGTGAACACTTCGCGATCCCAGTCGCAGCTCACGCCCAGCGTTTTGAGCAGCGAGACGATTCGGCCGCCGTATTTTTCCTTCCAAGCCCAGGCATGTTTCAAAAATTCTTCACGCCCAATGTCACGCTTGTTGATGCCTTGCTCAGCGAGCATTTTGGTGACTTTAGCTTCGGTTGCGATGCTCGCGTGGTCGGTTCCAGGAATCCAGCATGCAGCTTTGCCATTCGCCCGGTTCCAGCGAATGAGAATGTCTTGAAGGGTGTTGTTCAAAACGTGTCCCATGGTCAAATCGCCGGTCACGTTGGGCGGTGGCATGACAATCGTGTAGGGCTTTTTGCCATTCTCGCGTCGGGCTTTGTAGAACTTGTTCTTTTCCCAATAGTCACGCAAATGACTCTCAATTTGTCCAGGCTCAAAAGGCTTTTCGAAGGCTTCCCGACGGGTCACAGCATCCCCCACGTACTTTTGGTTTTGCGAAAAGAGTGTGTACCATTGTGTCAACAGCGCGACAATCAAATGGAATGGATGAAACGATGACAGCATTGACCTGGAACCTGTCTTGGGCTGGCGCCACGGATAAAGGCAAGGTGCGCAATCAAAACCAAGACAACTTCTATGCTGACCCTGATGGCCGATTTCTGATCCTTGCCGACGGCATGGGCGGCCACTCCGGGGGAGAAATCGCAAGCGAACGCACGGTTGAGGCGGTCAAAAGCTATCTCGAGGACATGAACTGGGCGAGCCTACCCTCGGCCCAAACTATCGCCCAAAGTTGCATCAGAAAAGCCGCGGAGTCGCTCACAGAATGGGCTAAGCACAACATCGAGCAACAGGATCTGGGAACTACGCTTATTGTTTGGATCCGCACCAAAGAGAAAATCTTTGTGTTGAGCCTAGGTGACAGCCGCGTCTACCTGCGCAGAGAAGGAGCTTTGTTCCAGCTGACCTTCGACCAGACCATCGAAACCGAATTACGCAGGCGAGGTGCAAGCCGTAACCAAGCTGCAAGGAGCCCGGGTGCGGCATACCTCTCCCGCTGCGTGCTCGCGCACCGCACATGTGAACCAGATGTATTTGAGGTCGAAATACGCCAGGGAGACACTTGGCTCCTGTGCTCAGACGGACTGACGCGCGAGGTGGAGAACGATGAAATATCTTCCGTTCTTGCCGAGGTCGAAAAAACCGGCCCCCAGAGCTGTGTAAAAACGTTGGTTCAAAAAGCGCTCGACAACGGCGGCCGGGACAACGTCACAGTCGTTGTCGCCAACATTGCTTAAATTGAATTTAATGCGATTGAGAAGAAATGTGGTGCCCAGAGAGAGACTCGAACTCTCACGACCTTGCGATCGGTGGATTTTGAATCCACTGCGTCTACCGATTCCGCCATCTGGGCCAAAAGTATGTCAGGGTTGAGCTTTCAGGGAGTTGTAGCCGTTTTCAAACGGGGTAGACTCGGAGACGGATCACCTTGACCGCAACGGATGTACGATTGTGGCACCGACATTGTCAAGTGATGCCAATCCGGTTCGAGATTGCGAAAGGTTTCGGGGTTTTGGGGAGGGTTCAGCTTTGGATACGAATATTGAAGAACACAATGGTGTCCACTGGGTTACGTTATCCGGCGTCATCAATGAAGATGCCGAAGGTCCTCTGAAGAAGCTTATCGAAGGCCTCGAGGGTGCCACTACCGTTTGTTTCAACTTTCGCGATGTAAAGTCCGTAAACTCATTGGGAGTTCGCGCTTGGGTGACCTTCCTGCGCGGAGTAGACGGTGCTGCGGGAAGGCGTGTGTACTTTTATGAGTGCATCCCCGATATCATCATGCAAATCAACATGATTCCGAGCTTCCTTGGCAAAGCGTCGATTGCCAGCTTTTATGTGAACTATATTTCCCCTGCGACCAATAAAACCCACAAGGTTTTGATTGATACCAAAGACCTTGAGCCAAAAACCATTCCGAGCGCTCCGAATTGCCCCGACACAGGCACTCCGATGGAGACGGAAGAGCTTGAGGAAGAATACTTCGCATTTTTGCTGCGTTGACCTACGGCGCGCAGCACCTCCCCAACCCAGCCTCTCCCGTCGTGAATCTGACTAAAGTTCCTGCCGGGAACCTCCGAACCCTTCGACGCAAGCTGAAGGGAGGCATGGCATGTCGGCAATTCCGATTCCCATCCGAAAAATGAGCGACCAAGAGCGAAAAGACGCTGAGCTTCTCGCCAAGTTTGAGGTTCACAAAGATTTCTCAAAAATATTTTTCGATGGCTACCTTCTGCTGAATTCGGAACGGACAATCATCAAGTTCAACCAGGCATTCTGCGCCAAAGTGAACTTCGATGTTAAAGCGATTGTGTTGAAGAAAAATCCGAGTGCAGAGGACGTATTTGAATGGCCAATGGTCAACGAAAGCCAAACCGTGCTCGACGTGATCATGAAGAGCACCGATGCCACCCGCATCGACGAGCTCTTATTGATCAAGAAGGAAAATGAACAAGGCTACCAGGTGATTTTGGGAAGCTATCCTTTCTTTAATCAGCAAGGTGAGTTTCTTGGAGTTTGTCTGTTGATGCGCAATGTCACGGCTGAGGTTGGTATCACGCACAAGTACACCAAAGCCGACCACGAACGCAGCACCGACCCGCTCACCGGTCTTTACATACGCCGATTCTTCGAGGCGAGAATCGACGAAGCCCTGGCCAAAGCCAAGGAGCTCAACCA
This sequence comes from Betaproteobacteria bacterium, assembly GCA_016868315.1. Classification (GTDB taxonomy): domain Bacteria; phylum Bdellovibrionota_B; class Oligoflexia; order Silvanigrellales; family Silvanigrellaceae; genus RFOM01. Next base: position 286,559 of record VGHE01000001.1, on the reverse strand, counting down.
GCCCCCTGCGGTTGGAATTCTGATGTTCGACCTCGATAAATTCAAGAGCATCAACGACACCTATGGACATCAGGCTGGTGACTTCGTGCTCGTAGAGACTGCAAAACTATTGCTGTCTGTCTCGCGCAAGACAGACATTGTGGGACGATACGGTGGCGAGGAAATTCTTGCAGCCGTATTCGGAGGTACAGCCGAGGGATGTTGTATTGTTGCGGAAAAATTCCGCGTAGCAATTGAACAACATGAATATATTTTCGAGGGCAAGCGCATACCGGTCAGTACGTCGGTTGGTGTAACGATGATTACCGACTTCAACGACACCCGCGACCTTGCTGTTGCGCGTGCGGACAAATGTCTCTACGCGGCAAAAGCCAACGGCCGCAACGTTGTCTATTGCCACTTTGGCGAGACTGAAAAACGCGTTACCCCCGAGGGAATGGGCGGTCGCCCTGACCTCGGCGCTGCAGGCTTCGGTCACTGATACGGTCAATATTCAGCGTAGGCCGAACGTGCGTGCTCTGCGATTGAATTGAGGGCACAATCCACCCACTCCTCACGGGAGTGGGTTGTTTTTTCGGGGAGCTCAATCCTGACAAACTCCGTTCGCCATCGGCACCCTGGCAAAGGCAAAATGAATCTGTCCCAGGATTTAAGATGCACGCAGATTCCACGGGGGAACCAACGGCTGGGTTCGAGGGTGTGCTTGAGGAAAAAAATCGAACCGCTGGTGTGCCAGCCACAAACCGCAATTCCTGCTTTGGGCTTGAGCCGGGGTCCACGCGGCCCATCGAAGGTAATGGCGATCGGATTCCCCTGGGCTATGGCACTAAGTAGGTTTTCCAGAGCCTCTTTTCCCCCGCGGCTCGATGAACCGCGCACGAGTTTAAAGCCTCGTTTGCGAAGAAAACCCGCGGCGAGCTCCCCGTCTTTGCTCAAACTCGCGAGCAGTGTGGCAGGACGCCCCCGGTAAGCCAGTGCACTGAGCAGAATGGTGTGGTGCGCCACAGCAAACACGGGGATTTTGCCGTCACTGAGCTCCCCATCGATCGCATCAAGTCCCTGAATTAATGGCCTTATCGTTAATCTGAGAAGAAACCAGTACATTTCCAGTACGAGGGAGACCAGGAGATTCATCGACTCACCTTTGGCGGTTTTGGATGGGCTGCGGCAAAACAGCCTTTAGCAAATTGAGGATTGTGACGATAGCTCAAATGGTCGGAATAGAGCCCGATTGGGAAGGTTTTCCTGGGGTTTTCGGTTCCGAGACCTACGAGGTGTCTGTGGGAGCTATTCGGAGGACGTTCCAGCTTTGCGCATTGGGACTTCTTGTCGCAATGACCGCAAAACCGACATTCGCTCATGCGGAGCCTCCGAAAAAGGCCTCTCCAGGAGTTGATGCCTCTGCAAAACTCGCCGCGCGCAAGCTTGTGGATCGCGCGCGTGAGTTAATTGCCAATGCAATCCCCGAAGAGCGCGTTCTCGCAGAGCAGGCACTGATTGAAGCAACTCGCAAGTGCCGGAAGTGTGTTGATGCGTATGCAGAACTTGGACGCCTTTGGCTGACCGAGTATTCGCTCGGACGTACAGGTATTTCGGCCTTGCAGAGATCGGCAGCAATGGCTGAGCTCGTAAAAGAACTCGAGCCCCAAAGCCCCCTGGGTGACTACCTTGGGGTGGAAGTTTTGTTGACTATTGGAAGACAAACGGAAGCCTTCAAACTCTATTCCGGTGCTAAGAAAGAGTTCCCAAATCATATCGAAACTCTGGCTTTCGAGGCTCGTTTGTGGGCCGAAGTGGATCCGGAACGGGCATTGACCTCTGCTCAGGATGCTATCGCCAAGGGGTACTCACTGCAGGAGCTCTCGCCCTGGATTGGTAATGCGATTGTGAAATCTGTGGGCGAAGAAGCGAGCGCTGCAGCTATTGCAAAATTCGCATCCATTTATCCCGACCGTTGGCTTTGGCACCGCGCTGCAATGTCTTATGCAACTGCGAAAAAATGGAATGAAGCTCGAGCCGCGTTTCAACGTGCCATTGAGCTTGGGAACAATCTCGAAAGTCAACTTCAACTTGCGATCATTGAGTACCGGGATTTGGGAATGGCGAAAGAGGCGAGTCAACGCTTGGAGGCCTTAGGACATGTTGTTAGACAATCGAAAACCTTGGGCATCGACTCGCAAGCACTCGTCGAGACGCACACAGCTTTTGCTTACCTGAATAGTAAAGACACGAATTTAGCGAAAATTCACGCGGAAAGAGCTCTTGCCCTGAGCGTAAACAACGAAGCACGGGTCAACCAGATTATTGAAACATTCAAAACAGAAAAGCAGCTCTACCTCATTGCCGAATCATTACTTAAAACAGTTTCGAGCAACCCACTTCTTGAAGATGCACACTTGGCCTTGGCCATCATCGCCACAGATTCAAAAAACTATCAGAAAACAGTTGAACATCTGAGCTCTGCAATTGCACTTGCACCTGAGCGCGACGACCTTTACTCGGCGCGCGGCCATGCCTCGTACCTATCGACGCGTTACGAGGTTGCTCTGGAAGATTATGAAACAGCAATCCGGCAGAAGCCCGACCATGCCCCATATCATTACAACAAGGCTTGCCTGCTGAGTCTGCTCGGACGAAAATCTGAGGCTTACGAAAGTTTAAAGACAGCTCTGTTCATGAACCAGGAGCTACGCGATCAAGCCGTGTCTGATTCGGATTTGGAGAACCTGCGCGTTGACAAGGAGTACCAAACCAAATGGGTGCAGCTTGGATTGCCCCTTCTAGGAAGCAAGAAAGCTCCTGCGGCAACGGGTGCTGAGTCCCAAGCAAACTCTGCAGCGACCGCAGTGCGCGCACGCCCCGGTAAACTCGACTAAATCACTTGGTTGGATATTGTGTCGAATCAACCTGCAAAATTGCCCCTTCAGCGAGGGGCTTTTCTTTTGACTCCTTGCGGATCAGGAGTATTGCGGCATCTGCTGAGCCATTACGGTTATCAAAGCGAATCACATGTAACTTTGCTCCGTCGGGTCCAAGCAGATGCATTCCAATCCGCAAGCCATAAGCGAGACCTCTCTCAACTGTCGCAAAACGCCCCTGCCTCTGAGTCACCTTAATCTCTTTTTCGTTCAGAACATGCAGTGCGGGCTGCACTTGTGTCAGCACTCCTGCAGCAAGATTCTTCGGCGCGAATGGTTCCTGTTTCAGTTCGACAGGTTTGAGTGCAGAGATCGATGTATTCAATGGAAGCGCGAGGACAGAAACTTTACCTTCAACCATTGGCCAGCGCTCGGGCTGTTTTGGTTTTGTGCCCCTCAGAACGATTCGCACTTGCCTATGCCCTCGTTTTAGAAGCGGCTCGCTCGCGGTTGCACCCGGCAAGGCTCCTTTCGATTCCTTGGCACACACCACACCCACAAGATCCGAGTGCACGATGAGGCCTTCACCTGCCAACTTCTCGCCCACATATGCTTCCGAAATCCATGCGAGAGTCGTGTCCCAATAGCCGTAGCCTGCGGTGCTCAAACGAATAGGCGATTTCGCGTTTTCGAATTTGCGCGCAGACGCTTGCTTGAGCCGATTCAGCTCGTTTTGAGCTTCCCCTGAAGGGAGCGCTTTCACCCATTCAGTGCCCCAAACAACTGCGCTGCCGAGCAGTTGGCAAGAGTCCTTTTTAAAGAGAGCAGCCACCTGGGCAACTTCACCGGTGCGCTGTGCGAGTCCGGTTGGATAAATATAAAAAGTTTGCAAAATGGCATCGAAAGGCTCACTCCACTCGTAGCTCCTCGAGCGACGGAAGCCTCCTGTCTTGATTTCATCTTGCGGTTTGGTCTGCCACAGCGCGACTGCCTGTGCGCGAAACTCATCCATAGCCTTGCGCTGCTCGACAAGGCGCTCGGCATCGAAGGGGATGACCTGTGTCGGGGGAACGAAGAGCACAGGCATCAGAGGAGAATTCCGATACCACCCAAAAGCGCAAAAGGAGCAGTGAAGTCGCTTCCGCCTTGACCGTTCTCACCGATAATCGAGTAGTTCTTCAATTGGACATCAAGAAGATATCTGCGCGCCATATAGAAGCGGCTACCAATCGCAAATGTCCCCATCGGGCTTGTTTGGCTTTGTGGAGCAGGACGCCCTTCCTTTCCATATTTTTTATCGTCAATGGTACCGACTTCTTTCATGGGTTTAAGGTTACCGTCGGGATCTTCAACTTTATCTTTGAGCGGAAAAAAGTTGGACATAGCCAAACCCAAACCCGCATTCAGATAGAAGTCGAGATAGAGCACCTGCGAAAGAAAGAACAACGACTTTCCATAAACGGGAGTCCACTGGTAGTTCGCTGCACCCAGGAAGGTGAGCTCTCGAATGGGCATGTAGGCTGCGTTCTTGGCGAAAGGTGCGCGGCTACCATAGTAAGCATCATCTTTGCCGCCCCTCTTGTCTGCGTCAGGAGGTGTTCCGGCACCCACAGGAATTGCTCCAGCATTCTTGAGAACTGGCTCCTTCAACGGGCATGGAGGTTTGATGTTGGAGCCGCTTGCGGTTGCGTAGTCTTCATCAAGATAAAAGTTCTCAATACAGGTACGGTCAGCTTTGTCGGACGAAATGCCTGCAAAAACTTCAAAGTTGATCGCATGCCATTCCTGAAAGTGATAGGTCAGCGCACCACCCACAAGAAATGTATTGATGAATGATTGGTTGATGAGACCACCACCCCCGGCATTGATTTGGAAGCGACCCGACTTGGGATAGAACTTACCTTTGACAACTTCGTTGCCTTCAACCGACTTACGGTAGTCCGCTGCGTTTGCCTGCTGTGACATCAAACCCAACATCGGCAACAACAAAGCAAATAGAACCGAGACCAGCTTGCCAACACCTACACCTCTTTTTGCAGATGAACCGGACGAAGGCACGGGTGAGGTCACAGGAGGCGGATTCATATTGAGAGTCTGTGGGTAAACTGTGTGCTTCAAGAACCGCAGCCCCATCACGCAGGAATTGCCTGCTTTGCCACGCCCCATGGTGGGCATCAGCGGATGCAGTTGGGTGGTGGGTTGAGCATTCAAAACCAAGGGTGCAACGCAATGACGGCGCACGTTCATTGCCGTGCCCTCGTTCTGCGAGAACACGGAAACCGAGCGCGCACTGGCGAGTTCATTGATACACGACACAGCTTCATCGATGCTGTCTACAGGAACAATAGCCACGTCAGGCGCAAAGAAAGCGTTCGATGCATAGACGCTGTTTTTGACTTTGTCGCAATCAATCAAATGCACGCCGGGCGACACGAAGTATCCACCACCGGGATTATCGATGGCCTTACCCCAACGCAGAGTTTCTCTCGATTCGCGCGCAGCAATTCCCTGAAAACGCAAAAAGCGATCCCAAGACGTTTGGCTAGCGAGTGGCCCCATCACATGTTGCGAGGCATCGGAGAGCTGATTCTTCACGCCGATAGGCATCTGCTTCACGGCTCGAACGAAGCGCTCAACGAAAGCATCTGCAATGCGGCGATCCACGAACGCAAGGCCGGTGGATTCGAGCCGCTGCCCTGCATCGAGACACGCTCCCAGAAGAACATGACTCACGGAAGAATCCATGTCGGCATCGGCAGAGATAATGGCTGCATTCTTTCCACCACCACAAAGAACAAGGCGCACGTTTTGGTCGGTGGACATATCTCGGCGCAGCTGCTCGAGAGATTCCTCGCCACCCGTGTAGAAAATTGTGTCAAATTGATGCGAGAGCACGAGCCGCCGGTACACCTCAAGGTCGCCATAAACAACCTGCAAGAGACCTGCCACAGGCGATGCCTGGTGGAAGCAACTTGCAATCAGCGACGCTGAAAGAGGGCAATGAGCTGAAGGCCGAAACACCACTGCATTGCCCACAGCAATTGAGGTCAGAACGCTATAGAGTGCGGTGTAAACGGGTAGCGCTACGTTGCTGCTCACCAGAATGAGACCCACCGGAGCAAACGACCAGCTCCACCCAAGCTCAGATTTCTGGGGCGAAAGTTCGTCGGAGCAATACCGTGGTAAATGACGAAAGAGCTCCTCGCACAATTCCCACTCACGCTCCACAGCCCAACGAGAACGGCCGAGTTCGAGCATCATTTGGCTCTTCATTTCCTCTGAGGACTGCCGCAAATTGGCAATCACAGCATTAACAAATTGCATCCGCGACGAAAGCGATTGCGCTGCAAATTGAAACTGCGCGCGCTTGGCTGCTTCAACGATTTCACCAACCAAGTCTTTGTTCCATCCGGTGACAGCAAGAACATCGCCCGGGTTAACGGGATTTTGGGTGTGAAAGATACGTTCCGGCCTGTTCAACTGCAGGAATCGACCATTGATGTACGGAGAAAGTATGTTGGACGAGGTTCCCATCGATTGTCCCCTCAAAAAGACGTCGCGCAGCTCGTGTCTTAGATGCTAAACGGTTTACTTCTGAAATGAAATTGGCTCGTTGTGGAACAATCAGGAAATTTTTTCCCAGATTTTGCGATCCAATGACGAAGCGACGCTCCGTGAAGCGTGGTTTTTTGACACCCAAAGCGGACGATTGAGCGAAATAGACAGTTGATTCAGCAAATGTACCAGGCTCGGATCCAGTGCCTCGTGCAGAGTATAGCTGTCGCCCAATTCGAGCGTGACCACGTTCAGACTCAACTTGTGGTGCGTGATGGTGTGGGAGATTTTTACTTTTTCCAATTTTACACAACGAAAAAACGAACTCTTCGAAAATTGCTCGAGGTAATTTTCGGGAGTTTTGCCAGGCTCACATCGCAGCAGCGGGAAGCCGACAGTACCCGCAAGGAAACCAGAGCGCCGCTCCGCGAGGAACAATTCCGAGTAGCCGTGTGACTCCACAGAAGCACGCCACAGGTGCAGAGCAAGTAGCTCAACGTCGACAAAATCTTTGCGCGGCTTATTGGGCGGACACTGTTCAACCTGACTTAATGCAAATGCCTGGCAGCTTGAAGAAACGGGGCACCTACCACAGTCGGGTGATTTCTTCTGACAAAGCGTTGCACCCAACTCCATCATAGCCTGATTGAAATCTCCGGGACGCTCTTTTAGAATCACGGTGTCGACGAGATTCTGAATGGCAGTGCGTCCATCGTCGCTCCACAGCTCAGTCCCATGACAGGCCGCAAGGCGCGCAACCACGCGCACAACATTTCCATCGACACAGGCTTTGGGCTGCAGAAAGCAAATGCTCGAGATGACGGAGGCCGTGTAAGGACCTACACCGGGCACCTTGAGCCAATCTTCGTACGAACTCGGAAACTCGCCACCCCTTTGGCTCACAATATAAGAGGCTCCTGCGCGCAAATTGCGTGCTCGGGCGTAATAGCCGAGCCCTGCCCAGAGCTCCCGCAATACATCGTCACCAACCGTTGCTAGATCTGCGAGTGTAGGAAGGCGCTCAATGAAGGCTTCAAAACGAGGAACAACAACGGCCATGGTCGTCTGCTGGCTCATCACCTCACAAATCCACGTGTGATAAACCGAAATTTTTCTGCGCCATGGAAAATCGCGTTTGTTGAGGTCGTACCAGTTGAGAAGACGGGTGACCCAATCACGATTGTTACGGAGATGTTGATCATTCAAAAGCATAAAGCCTGGCTCCTCTTCATGGTGAAAAAGTGCCAGGCTTCAATACACCGTTCAGGCGACTGAGGAAATCAGAGCTGACCGCCTTCAGCCATTGCGCCGTTGTCAGACTTCGCAGAGCCCTTGCGTGGACGACCGCGACGAATGGTCTGGCGGAGCTTCTCAAGCTTGCTTGGACGACCGCGCTTCTTGGGAGCTGCGGACTTTTTTGCAGCTCCGGCCTTCTTACCAGCCTTGCGCGTAGCCTTTTTTGCAGCCTTTTTCTTTGCCGCAGGCTTCTTTGCCGCTGCCTTCTTCGCAGCTTTCTTCACTGCCTTCTTGGCAGCTTTCTTCACTGCCTTCTTGGCAGCTGGTTTCTTAGCTGCCTTCTTGACGACTGCCTTCTTGGCAACCTTCTTCGCTGCTGGCTTTTTGGCTGCTGCCTTCTTGGCTACAGGCTTCTTAGCTGCCGCTTTCTTAGCTGCAGGCTTCTTCGCTGCTGCCTTCTTCGCTGCTGCCTTCTTAGCCGCAGGTTTCTTCGCTGCTGCCTTCTTAACTTCTGCCATTGCATTCTCCTTTCAAGTGAATTCTCGGCTGAATCCGAAATCGATCTGTTTGGATGATAAACTACGAAGAAAAAAATTGGTAGCATTCGAGTGATCAGTTTTCATATTTTTTTGATCGGTGATGGGTCGCAATTTATTCCTGCGTCGATACAGGCAGCGAGGCATTTGATGTCAAGATTGCAACGTGCAAAGAAAATTGTTCAACCGATCACACTGCGTCCACATGAGCACAGGAGATCACATGACCACAAAAAAAACATTGCCATTGGCTAACATTTCAATTGCGCTTGTCTTCGACAAACCTGAAAAACTGATCCGCTCTGCGGAGCATCCTTTTCCCACTGAAGCTGAAGCTGAATGGGAAACCCGAAAGACGATCGATAAGATTGCTGAAACTTGGGAGCAGCTCGGATGCGCGGTCACCCGTCTTCCACTAGACAATTTTTTCCTGTCTCGTTGGAGTGAGGACTTTCAGAAGTTCGAACTGGTGCATTCGCTTGTTGAAGGTTGGGGAACTCCCTCACGTGAAGCTTGGATTCCTGCCTTGTGCGAAATGAGCGGAATACCCTTCATTGGCAGCGATCCGTTTGCACAGTGTGTCGCCATGCGAAAAAGCACATTCAAGCTGATGTGCCGCGCTCTTGGAATTCCAACTCCGGATTTCCACCTCATCCGCTGCACCGACGATATTCTTCAGCTCCCTACGTCGCTGCTCAATCGTCCTCATTTCATAAAGCCAGACTGCGAAGGTTCCGGCATGGGTATTGATGCCCGGCACTCACTCGGCTCAACTCCGAATCAAACTCACCAAACTTGCCGCTCACTGCTGGAACAATTTCCGGAGGGTGTCCTTGTTGAAGAGCATCTGCCCGGCCGAGAGCTCACGTCGGCCTTCATCGGCGCAAACCCAGTCATCACTCTTCCCATTGCCGAAATCGAAGTTGCTGACGGTGTGTATGGACTAGCCAACAAAAGCAAAGACTCCATGGAGGAAAAAGTATTGTTCCCGGAACTCGACGAACAACACCGAGAAACCATTGTGAGTGCAATGGAGTCTCTCAGCAGGCACGTGGGTCTCGATGACTTCGTTCGCTTTGATTGGAAAATGAATGCTGAAGGATGCCCCCTGTTGCTCGAAGCGAATCCGCTGGCAGGACTCTCCCACTATTATAGTGTGCTACCAAAAATGGCCGAGGCCGGCGGCCTGAGCTATGGCGACTTGTTGGAAAAAATTGCACTCTCGGCATTGAGCCGGAAAAACGACCGACGCTATTGGTACGGACGCGCGCGCCTCCAAACAAAAAAGGGCGCTCACACGGAGCACCCTTTTTCAACGAACCACGAGCTCTAACAAGAGCCTGCAGAAATTAACGCTTGCCCGTTGCAACAAGACGCGTGAGGTCAACCATGCGGTTGCTGAAGCCCATTTCGTTATCGTACCAGGAGAGGATCTTGACCATGTTGTCGCCGATAACAGTGGTGTACTCGGCATCCACGATGCTCGAGAGCGGGCTGCCGTTAAAGTCACAGCTCACCAATGGCTCGGTGCTGTAACCAAGAACACCCTTCAAACGACCTTCAGCTGCAGCCTTCAGAGCTGCATTGATTTGCTCAGCTGTTGCTGGCTTCTCGAGTTCAAAAGTAACGTCAACCAGTGACACGTTTGGTGTCGGCACGCGCACAGCAAAACCATGAAGCTTGCCTTTGAGTGCAGGAATAACTTCCGAAATAGCCTTTGCAGCGCCTGTGCTGGTGGGAATCATGCTCAGCGCAGCGGCGCGTGCACGACGCATGTCCGAGTGCGGCAGGTCGAGGATACGTTGGTCGTTTGTGTAGGAGTGGATTGTGGTCATCAGACCTTTGCGGATTCCAAACGCCTCATGAACTGTGAGAGCCACAGGAGCCAGGCAGTTGGTCGTGCATGAGCCATTGCTGACAATATTGTGCTCAGCCAACTTGTACTCGTTGTCGTTGACGCCAATAACAATGGTCTTATCGACCGATTTACCTGGAGCGCTCAGAATAACCTTGCGTGCACCTGCACGGATGTGCGCTGCACATTCTTCGCCCTTAGTGAAGCGGCCTGTGCACTCAAGCACAACGTCAACCTTGTTTTGACCCCAAGGAATTTCGGCAGGATTGCTAATAGCCGTAACCTGAATCGTCTTCCCACCAACAACCAAGGCATTTTCACGTGCTTCAACAGTAGCAGCAGCGGTGCCATGAACGGAGTCGTATTTTAGCAGGTGCGCAAGAGTTGCTGCGTTGGTGAGATCGTTGATGAGAACGATTTCGACGTCTTTGTTGCTCTGCAGCGCACGCGTGACGCAGCGACCGATACGTCCGAAACCATTAATGCCAACTCGAATCGTCATGGAGAATACCCTTTCGTGGAGAGGTGACTGATAATCCTTGTTCAACGTTTGTCCCGAGGATGGCGTTGCCGGCGATGCGGCCTGCGCCCCTGTGAGCCTTCCGCAGAGCGGTGCGCATTGTGTTCCTGACTGGGCTTGTATTCAAGAGCAGACAGCCAATCTTCCACACTCCGCAGACCCTCAAATATTTTCCCTTTGACCTTGAGGCCTTCCAAAATGGCCGGCTCGGTGGAAACAATCTCGCAATTGCTGAAACGACACTCCTCGAAGTTACAGTTCTCAAACTTGAGACCCTGAATGTCCGACTGGTCGAATTCGCACTCTTGGAAGCGGGAGCTGTTCAAGACCAGATTTGCAACCCGACTGGCATTGAGAACCACACCACTGAGTTCAGACTTCAACAACCTGTTGTGGGTGAAATCGGATTCAGTCAGCGAAACATCTAAACATTGGCTGCGCGACAAACGGTTATGCTCAAAACGCGACTCACTCACCGTGACATCACATAGCCGAGCGAGCCCAAGCTCATTTGAAGAGAAGTTCGAACGCGCGCAGCTGAAATTGGAGATTTGTGAAATCGTGAACTGATTCCGATGCACTTCGGCCATATCGATAAAGGCGGCATTTTTCCATTGCGAACCGGTCACGTTGTTGCCATCGGCAACACTATCGGAACTCACTTCAACGGAACTAAAGACTGAAAGCTGTGCATCAAATCCCGAGTGCTCGGGGCGAAATTCAATTTTCCGGCTGAGTTCACGCGAGCGTTTGAGAAGAGTGCCAAAGCCAACACGTTCGCTCAGCTGTGTGAGCGCAGCGTCGACAGATGTTTTTGCACCCGTGACCTTGCTGAACCCACGCCTAGCGCCCTTCTTCAAGGAGGCTCTCGGCGCAGAAGGCTGCTGCTCGGAATCAAAGTTCTGAGAAGCTTCGAACAGTTCTTGGATGAGCCCAGCCGCGCGCTCGACGTCCATTTTTCCGCGCGAAACAGCCTTCAGAATGGAATGCAAATCTTTCATCAACTTCTCCGATCAACACGGAGCATAAGAATGACTCCGAAACACAGGAACAATAAAGGTGGGCACCAAGCCGCCAAATAAGGGGATACACTGCCAGACACCGCCATGGTGCGAAGTGAGGCAGACCCACCCGAATACATTGCCGCCGTCAGAAGACACACAACAATTCCGATATATGTATCTGCCTGCCGCTCACGGCGCAAGGCGAACGGCAGTGCGAAGAACGCAAATAAAAGATTGGCAAACGGTGAGCTCAGCTTTTGATAGAGGTCGGCCTCTCTGCTGGCCATTGCACCACCAGACGATCGACTCTCCGACAAAACCCGACGCAGCTCGCGATAGCTCACAAGATCGGAGGAGACTCCCTCACGCAGAAGTTTCGGCGGCTGTGAGGCGACGTTTGTTGGGAAGGCGCTGACTTTTTCCGTCGAAAGCAACTCACCCGCCTCACTGAATGTGCTGACCCTCGCATCAACGAGACTCCATACATCCCGCTTCTGGTCGAAAACAGCCTTACGCGCAAAAACGATCTGTTCTACTTCGTTGCGATTGTGGAGCACGATATATTCGGGATCGATAAGTGTACGTTCGAGCTGGTTCAGTTTCTTGAAGTGAAGAATGCTGCCCTCACCCCGCACCCACTGGCTCTCAAGAAACATTTGCGAAAGCTCTGATTTCTCGATCTTTACCGTTTCCACCTTCTGCAAACGGAGCATGGCCTCCGGAACGATGAACTCTGAGATCAGAAAACACGTCATGCCAATCGCAAAACTGAAAATCAGAATCGGCGAACAAATTTTCCGAATGGATTGACCCGCAGCCCGAAGAGCAGAGATTTCACCACTGCGGGCAAAGATCCAGGTGGTAATAATTGCGCTAAACATGACCGAGAACGGGCTAATGTCGACAAACATCTTCGGAGTCTGAACCAGATAATACTCAAAAATAACCAGCCAGGTGGCTCCGTACTTAGGAAAGTAGCGGGTGTTTTTCTCGAGAAAATCAATCATACAATACACAAATAGAAAGGTCGAACATATGCCAAGATAAAGTCTGAGGAACTCTTTGAGGAGATATCTTGCGAAAATCATACATTCCTCCTCCTGAGAGCGGAGGAAAGGGTTCTGTATTCCTGAGCGACAAACTCAAGAAATGGCGTTGATGGCGGATGCCGCAGCCTCCAGGTTAAAACTCCAATCATAAGCGCGAAAATAGACAACAACGGTAGATAGAGTGAAACCTCGGGCTCGAGCACAAATTTAACCGCCAATTGCTGCCCGAGCATAATCAGTGCGTAAAAAAGAAAAACAATGACCAAAAGACCAAGGTAAGCAAAACTCGCCTTCCTGCGCGGATCTTGAAGCCCCAAACAAACTCCAATGACCGGAAAAAAGAGACAAGAGAGCGGGACAACAATTTGCTCATAGAAGAATGTGTGATCGCGAACCGAGCGTTGGTTTGCTCCCCAATCCGAGCGTTCACGCAACTTGCGTAATTCGTCGACGTACATCTCCGGATAGTAGGAACGCATGTCGTTGGCATCGAATTGACCAATTTCGAACTGCTTTTGGAACATATTCACGAGCGAGATTTTGAAATTATCGAAGGAAATAACATTCCAAGAACCACTTCCCAAAGGCTGATGGAGTCGGCCATTGCGGAGTTCGAAGACATAATCGTAACTCCCCGTTGTGGTGTCTTTGATGAGCTGCCCTGACTCTGCGGTGAGAATTTGGGAATCGCCCTCGCCCTTATCTCCGTTGATACCCAGGAACACTCCTTTGAAGGAACTTCGGTTACGCTCAATACGATCGACGTAAAGTGCGATTTTGTTACTGCCGCCCTGAAAAAGATCTGAAACGAAGGTCTTTTCGCGAAGTCGGTTTTCAAGGAGCGCCTCAACACCTTTTCTGGCGTGCATCCATTTAAACTTACGCCACTGCTGCCGAGCATAGGGCTCCATAATGAGAGCGCTGGCGGCAGCAATAATGGCAAAGACGACTCCCAAAGCAAAAGGGGCTCGACAAAACCGGTAGATGCTTACACCAGAGGCCATCCAGGCCTCTGATTCCCGATCGCCCGACATACGCACAACTACGATGGCCGAAGCAAAAAGTAACGACAACGGCAGAGTGAGCTTGAAAATATTGGGGATCACAAAAATAACGAACATCAGGAGCGAGAAGATACCGTCCTGGGTGAGCACCAGGTAGTCGGTCAATGAGAGGAGCCTAAAAAGGAACATCACCGTGCTCAGTATGGCCAGAATGACCATAGTGAGCGACAAGATTTCCGAGAAAATCAAACGATCAAAGCGAGTCAACAATCCATTGTCCTCTCAGCGCAGGGAGTCAGCGTGACTCTCCGGCAGTCTGTGCTTCTTCCCTGAACATTCCCATGACATGATAGCCACAATCGACGTGCAAAGTCTCGCCGGTTACACCCGAACCCAAGTCTGAGAGAAGAAAGAGCGCGGAGCGAGCAACGTCTTCACCCGTGATGTTTCTGCGCAGGGGAGAAAACTTCTGGCTGTAGTCCAGCATATTTCTCATTCCCGGGATCGCACTCGAAGAAAGTGTACGAATCGGACCTGCACTGATGGAGTTCACCCGGATTCCTTGAGGACCCAGATCCTCAGCAAGGTAACGGTTGCATGCCTCTAGAGCAGCCTTGGCCACCCCCATCACGTTGTAGTTAGGTACAACCTTTTCGGCACCGTAGTATGACATGGATATAATGCTGCCGCCATTGCGCATCAGAGGAGCAGCGTGCTTCGCTGCAGCCACCAGTGTGAACGCAGAAATATCCATTGTTGATGTGAACTGCTGCCGCGAGGTATTGATGAATGGTTCTTTCAAACATTCTTTATCAGTGTATGCGACCGAGTGGATCACAAAATCGATGGTATCCCACTGCGTGCGCACCCATTGGAAGAATTCTTCGAGTTCTTCGTCTTTGCCCAAGTCACAGTTCTTGGCCTTGGCTCCTGGGATTTCACTCATGAGCTCGTTGAGGCGTTTTTCCTGAGCCGCGCCAAGATAGTTGAAAACAAGAGAGGCTCCTTCGGCCGCGCATGCCTGTGCGCAAGCCCATGCCAACGACTTGTTGTTCGCAACTCCAAAAACAATGCCGCGCTTTCCGCTCAGCAACCCCTTCGTCATAGCTCATCCTCCTTCGGACAGTTAAAACCAGTGGCAACCATATAACCCGTTCAAATCGGTTCCGACAACCAAGCCGGATTGAAAGGGCTCCCGAAGTGAGTTACCAATCTTCAAACACCATGAGTGAAGGAGTCAGGATGAACTCTGCAACGCACACCGGGCCAACCTATAAAAAGGTGGAAATCGACAATTCCATCTGCCGCCGCCGTTTTCACATCGCTTTTGAGGAAGGGCAGGCTCCCGTCGCTGAAACAAAGGTCTCCTGTCCACACTGCGGAGTGACGCTTTTTGAAGCCAAAAACCACCCTCCCGCAATCCTCTCACGCGACGAAAATCTCGTTAAAAGCCCAGATGGTTCAAGAAAAACATTGAATGAATGCCAGTTCTTGAAATGAATTTGCCGTGGCTGGCCACCATCCTCTTGGGGCTTGTCCTGACGTGTGCCCCACTTGAATGGATTGTCTCCATTGCACGCCAGCTACGCACCCTCTTCTGGATGCTGTTTTTATCCTTTGGCTCGCCTGTTCTCCCGCCGGTGCGACTTGTTGCGGCAGCTGTGGGCGTAGCTGCGGCTCTGCCTCTTTTCTCGACTCTTGTTGCAGATTCACTTCCCAACACGTTTCGTCAAGAAATGCTGTTTCTGCCTTTAACAACGGCACTCATTGTTTTTTTGCGGGCTGCCATTTTGCCGGGATTGGCCATGGATTGGTCACGCATGCAGGCTTGGGAACAGGAAGTTGTGCGTCGCACGGGCAGCCAGACCTTAATCTTTCCTTTGAATCGGCTGCAAGACACCCAGAAACACAGCAGCCGCGTGCGGTTGTGGGCTCTCAGCAGGAAATTAGCTCGCTCTGAGCTCTCGCAAATACAATTTTTGAACAACCTGCCGCTGCGCGCGATGGGAGTTTTGTGTTTGTATGTGGCGACGACGAGCATCCCACCTACGCTGTGGCGCCTCAGGCCTGAGTTGAGCATTTGGCTTGTATTTTTATCTTGTTTCACCACTTTTCGAGCGTTTCAGCGCCCCGAGAGCCCCGCTCTGAGTAGAAATGAAGCTTTCTATACAGGAGCAACGCTCTGCATACTTATTCTTGCACACTTTATCCTCCCCAACAGTGGGCTGGACTCACTGGTTAGATTAGATGTGTCTGTATTTACAGAAAAATTACTCGTGAGCAGTTCAATCCTTGTTCTGTTCGCCGGATTTTTTGACCGGAATTTCAGGAAACTAGGCTCAACCGGCACATCTCTCACATCTTTGCCGCTCGAACGCCGCTATTCTTTTCTCCGGAAGGTGGCCAATTTTAGCCGCTGGCTTGCAAATCCTGGAAATCTCGTCACTCTTTTTGTGCAATTGGATGTGGTTGCAGCAACCCTCAGAATTTCACTCAGTTGATTGTAATTCCCACAAAATCCCCAAATTTTATGCACTCTTGCTGAACAAAAAAAAACTCAACTTGACTGCTTGTAGGGGTCGATATTTTTCGCTACGTACCCCCAACGTTGGTGAGCACTGAAAACTCTTTTTACAGAGGCTTTTGCAAGTCTCCCAGTGGTTTTGTTGGTATAAACATCCGTTTTTACTGCTTCCGGTTGTGACACGGAGAAGTTGGCACGAACCCTGCTTCACCCCACAACAGGGCATTCCCGCAAGGGAGAGCCAGTAGCCTCCGGGCGCATCCGAAAGCACTTTGGTTGAAGGAGTCATTCACATGGATAACGTCATCAACCTCTTCTCACGTCGTACTGCTCCGAAAGCAGCGGCACAGACGCGGGCAAGTGAGGCAACCCAGACGAACAAGTCGGCTGTGGGATCTTCGGGTACACCGTCGACAAGCAGCTTCTCAGAGGCCGCAGAACGCAATCGGGCGAATCAAATGCGCCTCCGTAAGGAACGCGAGTCGGCCAACAAAAACGTCTTGAAGAGTTACCGGATCAAGTAACGAGTCACGCCCGGAGATCCGGCTCCGGAACAAGCGCGACTCAGATTTGCTCTCTGGATTGGTGGGGTGAGCCATGCAGAACAACACTTTCGAACGCTTCGATATCAACCAGCCATCGCAGCATGAGGAAGAAGGTGCTGTGGTCGTTGACCTCCAGGCCTTCCGCATGAAGAAGGCGATGATTGGTGACAAACGGCGCGGAGTTCAGGATACATTCAACCTGTCCCAGGACTCTCAATCCTCTGCATCGCTCACCGGCCGCCGCGACGAAGAGCTGGCCTCCAGACTCGAGCGAATCAAGTCGAGCATCCAACGGATCAACCAACTCATGGCTGACCTGAAAGATGCGAACCAGCCGCAACAGCCTCGTTGAATTCATGTTGGGCATGCAGGGTCGAATTTAGTGGCTTGACCTGATTGCTCATTTGGTGAAGATGACAGGACGCAGTCTCTTTGGGCTGCGTCTTTTCTCTTTTGAGGACACCATGTCAGGAATACCCTTTTACGCCAAACGCTGGGTCTCGGGCACGACCATGGCTGAGGCACTCGAACAAACGACACAGCTCAACTCTAAAAAAATCTCGGTCACGCTCGACCTGCTGGGTGAAAACATCACCAGTCTTGAACAAGCTCGCACCTGCACAGAAGAATACGTTCAGATGCTCAACGAGATTGCTGCGCGTCGTATTGACTCACACGTCTCTGTGAAACTCACCATGCTCGGGCTCGACATCAACGAAGATGTTTGTGTCGACAACCTGAAACTCATCCTTGCCCAAGCCGATGCACATGGGAACCGCGTTGCACTCGACATGGAAGGAACTCCTTACACGGAACGCACCTTGCGCATTTACGAGGCCGCTGCGCAACAATTTAAGTCGCCAGAAATTGTGCTGCAGGCCTACCTGCATCGCACAGAAAAAGACATCGAGCGTGTTCTCAGGGCCAATGGCCGCCTCCGCCTGTGCAAGGGTGCGTACAAAGAGTCGCCTGAGCACGCACTGCAAAAAATGCCGGAGATCGTGTCGAATTACAAAAAGCTCGTGGCCAAACTGCTGCGCGAGGCCAACCGGGTTTGTATTGCCAGCCATGACGATGGGATTATCGAATTCTGCAAAAACGAAATCAAATCAGCGGCAGTTCCAAAAGAGCGATACGAATTCCAGATGCTCTATGGAATGCGCGCCAAAACCTGGGAAACAATCGCCAACGAAGGTCACAACATGACCGTCTATTTGCCCTATGGCGAACACTGGCAGGCCTACTATTCCCGCCGCCTTGCCGAGCGCAAAGAGAACATTTTCTTCGTGCTGAGAAACCTTTTCCGCGACTGAATTACAACACCCATGCGTGTCAAAACCGCTACCCCCAGTGAACCTGGAATCTGATAAGATTCCTTTGGTTTGACCGGAGGATAAAAACATGGAGCTCACCAGTATTCTGGGACCCGTCTTTGGGATTGTTGCGGTTCTCGGAACAGCTGTGCTCAAGGGCTTGCCAATCTTGGCTCTGTGGGGTGGTTCAGCGGCCATGATTGTGGGACTGGGAACCCTTGCAGCGGTGACAGTGGCCTATCCCATGGCCGACATGATTCATTCCTTCAAATCGCTGGGCTTGTTCCTGAAGGGACCGCAAATCAACGTCGATCAACTCATTACCGACGTTGAACGCCTTGCGCAACTTGCCCGTAAAGACGGTTTTCTTGCTCTTGAAAAAGAGGTTGCAAACCTCGCCGATCCGTTCCTCGCCAAGGGCATCCAGATGCTCGTGGACAACACTGAGCCGCACGTCATCCAAGAAGTTCTCGAGGGTGAAATTGCCCTGCTTTATGAAGAAGAGGAAATTGCTGCAAAGTTTTGGGAAGACGCTGGAGCCTTTTCACCCACGGTAGGAATCATTGGCGCCGTGTTGGGGCTCATGGTGGTGATGGCCAACCTCAGTAACCCGGACGCGATCGGCCCTGGTATCGCGACGGCCTTCATTGCAACGATTTACGGGGTGGCGATCGCCAACTTGTTCGCACTCCCCTGCGGAAAGAAAATCAAACGCATGTGCCATCACAAGAAGATTGCGCGCGAAATGGCAATGATCGGCGTGCTTGGAATCGCACAGAGCCATAGCCCCAAGGTTTTGGCTGAGCGTCTGCGCGGCATGCACGGTCACTGACACGGAGCTGATTAATACGTTAGCACCTCGCCGCAAGTGTGTTCGGTAAATCCGCGGAAAGGCAGTTGAATGGCAAAGAAACAGAAATGCCCAGAATTCGAAAACCACGAACGCTGGCTTGTGGCATTCGCCGACATGATGACACTTCTGTTCGCTTTGTTCGTTGTGCTTTATGCGATGGCCAACCTCGACAAGTCGAAAGCAAAGAAAGTTGAGGTCTCAATTCAAAAGGCCTTTGCGAATGAGTTTGACGATGAAACTATGCCCGAAGGTGTGCCGCGCGGGTTCGATATGAAAAAAGGTATCTTCCGTTTTACCAAGGGCAACACAAACCGAGAACAGGTCACAACCCGCACTCGACGTGAAATGGCCGCCATCATTGCGGCCGATAGTCAGAAACTCGAACGGGAACTCAGCGAACGGCTTTATGGCTCCAAAGATTTTCCCGAAGCTCAGAAACAAAAACCCGAAGACAGAGTCGTGTTCGTGAACCGGGACAACGACGGTATTCGAATTACTCTTCTTGCGCGCAAGTTCTTTAACCTAAGCCAAGCAACACTCAACCCAGAAGCCAAAAATGCACTCGATGGAGTAGCTCTTTCCATTAAGAATATTGGACGACAAATCCGTGTGGAAGGCCACACCGACAACCTGCCCTTCAATATGAATGGCATGACGAACTGGGAGCTCAGTTCAGCGCGAGCATCCGCGGTTGTTCGTTATTTCATCGACAAACATCAATTCAACGCCCAAACAATCTACGCAGCGGGATTTGCCGATACCAAGCCGGTTGCTGCCAACAACTCGGCAGAGGATCGGAGCATGAACAGGCGCGTGGACATCAAGATTCTTTACGATATGCCGAGCGACTATGTTGCCGAAGACCCCGCGCAGCCGACTGAAGAAGGTGGCGCATCGCCCGATAAGCCCGCAGAGCAAGCACCGGCTCAATAAGTTTTAGCGACGGCGGTGGGAGCGCCCACGCAACGGAACGGCATCGTTTACTGTGCGACTCTCGGGCTCGCGTGGCTTGCGCGGTAGAGCGGGAACACCGGTCACTACGGTGTTCGAATCGACATTCCGAGCCACTACGGCACCTGCGCCCACTTTTGCTTCTTCACCAATAGTTACAGCACCAACAACAGTAGCTCCAGCACCGATAACTGCGCCGCGTTCGACAATAGGATGCCGACGCCCCTGGCGTGAGCGCGTGCTTCCCAGTGTGACATTTTGGTAAAGCAGTACATCATCGCCCACGATGGCGGTCTCGCCAATTACGGTTCCCATACCATGATCGATGACCACTCGACGTCCAAGCTCAGCACCCGGATGAATTTCAATGCCAGTCAAGAAACGCCCCATCTCGGACACCAAACGAGCGGGAAATCTTGCCTCCATTTGCCACAACGCATGTGAGCAGCGATGCAGCATCACTGCTTTCACGCCAGGATAGAGACAGAGGACCTCAAAATTTGAGCGCGCAGCGGGATCTTTTCCGCGGATGGCTTCGGGAAGTTCCCGCACGTCGTTCATTAATGCATTGAGAGCATCGACAAGAAATCTGCTTTTTTGGAGAAAACTCATTTTAAAATCCTTGCCCTCAGTTGAAGAACCCGACTATTGAGCGTAATTTGATCGCGTGAGAAGTCTCAAGGTCTCTTTGCAACAATAATGAAACGACAGCCCTGATTCTGGCGAGGAAAAAATAAGCCTATGAGTCGAAATTCCCGCTCTCCCTTTCCACTCAAGAAAAGCTTGATTTCTGACCTGAAGCTCACAGCCATCGTGTCAGTCGGCCTCCTTTGCAGCGGCTGCATGACCTCCAAACGCGAAGAAGAATTGCGCGCTCAAATTAAGAGTTTCGAAGTGCGCATGGTGGAAATGGAAAAGCAAATCCAGTTGCGTGATCGCACTGTAGATGCCGTAAAGAACTCCTCCGAGGAATCGAGTCGTAAATATCTCACGGCAAAAAATGATCTCGATGAAGTCAAAAGACAGCTCTCCATGACCCAAGGAGCCATCGATGAGCTGCGTGTAAAGTTTTCTCGGGTTCAAGACGGCAACACAAGCAGCGGACTCAACGCCAAGCAGCTTAACGACGATTCAGCTGCATCGCGCTTTAGCGACATCGAAGATTGGCAAAGCAAAATCGAAAAGCGCCTGACCAAAGCCGAGCTGATTGCAAAGGCATCACAAGACAACCCAGCCAAGGCCAAGGAAAAGCTTACAGTCAAAACACCTGCCGAATTAGCTAAGGTTTTGAGCAATGCCTACGCGCAAAAAGACTATGCGAAAGTCGTGAAGCTTGCTTCCACAGTGATTAGCAACTCGAACTCTGAACCCATGAAAACACTGGCCATGGAGTTTCGGGCTGAAGCCCATTTCCAGCTTCAAAATTACGACCGCGCCGCTATCGATCTTATGGAGATCATTGAGAAGTATCCAAGCTTCGAGAGAAAGCCGCGGGCTCTCTTGCTCGCAGGCGACAGCTGTGTGTATTTGAAGCAGCTCAGAGCCGCGAAAGCTCTCTACAGCGAATGCGTGCGTTTGTTCCCGGATCGCGAAGAGTGCAAAGCATCCAAGGAGCGGCTCGCGCGATTGGGAGTCTAAGTGTCCATCAAGACCCTGCTGGCCGTGGAAACATCCTGTGATGAAACCTCGGTTGCAATAGTCCAGGCCGCATTCACTGAGGGTGCCTGGCAGATTAAATCTCCCGAGCGTGTGCGGGTTCTCTCGCATATTGTTGAAAGCCAAACCTCACATGCTGTTTTCGGTGGTGTTGTTCCCGAAGTAGCCGCGCGCGACCATCTTCTCAAAATAACCCCACTTGCGCTCCAGGCCATGGCCGAGGCAGGTATTTCAGCCGATGCTCTCGATGGTGTTGCCGTTACACTCGGGCCTGGGCTGATTGGTGCGCTCATGGTGGGAACTCTTTTCGCCCAAGGTTTGTCGCTCGCAATCAACAAACCCCTGGTGGGCATAAATCACGTCGATGCTCATCTTGCACCGGCGCTCCTCCTGAGGAGCTTCAACACGGCTCACGATATTGGCCAATGGTTACCCGTTGAGCTCCCCACATTCCCTGCACTCGCACTGACCGTGAGCGGTGGACATTGCCACCTCAGCCTGCTGCACAACGAAAAAGACCGCACCTTGCTCGGCTGCACGGCTGATGACGCCTGCGGAGAGGCATTCGACAAAGTGGCAAAGCTGCTTGGACTTCCTTATCCCGGTGGACCACACCTCGAGAAACTCGCACTGACTGCTGCGACGAATTTATCTTCATTCAAATTCAGAACCGCTCTCACCGACAAAACCAACCGGCACGGATTCAGCTACAGCGGACTTAAAACACAAGTTCTCGATACCGTCCGCAGACAACTCGGACATCCAGTCGGTAAAATTCAGGGTACAAGTCTACCCGAGAACATCAAAGCAAACATAGCCCATGCATTTCAGGAGGCAGCTCTCGGACAGCTGATTGATCGTCTGCAAAATGCAATTGAAGACCACCATGGTATTCGTTCCATTGTAGTTGCAGGGGGCGTTGCTGCAAACAAAATGTTTCGCACAAAGCTTGCCGAACAAACCAATCTCGAGGTGAGATTCGCACCTATGAGTTTGTGTTCGGACAATGCAACCATGATCGCCCTGCACGCATTTCTGCCAGGCATGAATATGAATTCACCTCATCCATTCTCACGCTATCCGTATTCCTCATGAGACTTCTGCAATGAAGAAAAACAGCAAAATTGCCCGCAGCGACAACTTCTCTTTCGAGCTCGAGACCCGAAAGAACTTGGGGCAGAATTTTCTCGCCGATCAAACCATTCTTGCTCAAATCATCGCTCGCGCACAGACACACGCAAAAACATCGGCACAGGTGTGCCTTGAAATCGGACCTGGTTCGGGAGCCCTCACGCGGAAATTGCTCGAGGCAGGTTGGACTGTGCACGCAGTAGAAAAAGATCAACGCGCCGTGCAAGGGCTAAAAAACAGCCTGGGGGTCGAATTCCCAGATCGATTCCGGGTCATAGAAGCAGACATCCTTCGTTTTGACGCGAGTGAATTGCTCGCCACTTTAACGTCTGCACCTCTGTGCATCGGTAACATCCCCTACTACATCACAAGTGACATTTTGTTCTGGTTTCTGAAGCACGACAAACGCTTCTCCGCCGGAATTTTCATGGTACAAAAAGAAGTTGGCGACCGCCTAGCCTGCCCCCCAGGCCATAAGGACTACGGACGCTTGTCTGTCCGCATTCAATTGGCGTGCGCAGTCGAACAAGTGCTTGTGGCACCAGCGCGTGCATTTGTCCCACCGCCGAAGGTCGACTCGGCCGTGATGGAACTCCTGCCACGCACTGAAGCTCTGCTCTCCTCTGAAGAAACCGAACCTTTCGAAAAGTTCACAGCATTGCTTTTCAGCGCGCGGCGCAAAATGCTGCGCAAAACTTTACAGCAGGCCTCACATGAGCTTTTTGGTCGGGGCATCGGCGAGGAGGCCTTCGCTCGCTTTGCAGAAAATGCACAAAAAACATTGAGCGTTGAGTTAACCCAACGCCCCGAGGAACTAGCCCCCGTAGTTCTTTTGAATCTCTACAGAATGCTCAGGGGAGCACTGTAATTGAAATCGGCTGCGAAAACTCGGAGCCATTTTCGAATCGAACCACAACTTTTCCTTCGTGGCGCCCTTCAACAGCATCCTCATCCACGACCAAGCTCAACACCTTGCCCTGTACGTTAGAGTCTTTCAGTCCAATACTATCGCTTACAAACGCAACAGAGCGCATTTTTGCTCGGAAATTTAAATCACTGCTGAGTGGCAATACGATTTTAGCTGAGCCGCCCTTTTGAAGAGTGAGCGGTTCAATGCGCGAAGAAAAGACTTCGAGCCGCTTACTTGCTTGTAAACCACCCTCAACTTCGTCACCACTGCTCGACCGAATGGCGTTCGAAGCCCGGGCATTGAGAGTCTCTGACTCGGTACGTTGCTCAGACTTGCCCGAAACGGCCTGAAGAACCGGGGAGTTTTGCTCACCGCAGGAGGCAAGCACCAGCGTGCTGAAAGCGACAGCCACCACAAATGACAACGACAAACGCATGTTGTGCATAACCAGCTGAGTCACTTGCCGCCCCCCACATTAGCGATCGTATCGGTATCGTTTAAAAATCAGTTTAGTCTTTTGAAAGAAACAAATTCAGAAACCCCTTGACCTCGACACAACTGACGGCCACAATTGGAAAAAAAAGTGGAGTCAGCTATGCACCGTTTTCTTCGTCTCCGAGGCTCCATCCCGTGGTTGCTCCTCCTCCTGACCCTCCCGGCGCGCACAATTTCAGCTGAACCGCCAAGATTGAGCGAACAGAAACAGGCACAGAATAAACCCGATGCAGATAAAGCCCAGACACCGGTTCGCCCAGAAACTCCCGCAGAAGCTCTGCAAACAAGGAACAAAAAGTTTGAATCGCTGGAGTCATTCAGCAGGGTGCTGCATTTGCTCGAAGCAATGTACGTAGACGAGAAGGCCGTGGCAAGCAATGCCCTCATTGAAAAAGCTCTGAGAGGCATGGCTGGCTCTCTGGACCCTCACACGGCCTATCTTCCAGCACAGCAGCTCCGCGAGCTGACCAACGACACATCTGGAAAGTTTGGAGGTATCGGGGTTGTCCTCTCCCAGCAGAAGGGCAAACTCACGGTCATTGAGGTCGTACCTGACTCGCCTGCCGCGCGTGCCAAGATTCAACCCGGCGACACAATCGTCTCTGTCGACTCAATTCAAATCAATAAAAATAACCTCGACGAAGCTTTGAGCAAACTGCGCGGACTACCTGGCTCCAGCGTGAAAATTGAAATCCAGGGGGTCTCCGAGACTGTTGAAGGCAAAGTTGTCACGCCGCGACCACGCTCTCTTCAACTTGTCCGCGAAATCATTAAAAGCACGAGTGTCGTGCATCAGGCTTTGGCCAAAGGCTACGCATATGTGCGGGTTGGTGTTTTCCAAGAGGACACCGGCGAACAAGTCGATAAAGCCCTTCGGCTGTACGAAGCCGAGAACAACGGCAAACTCAATGGTGTGATTCTAGACCTGAGAAGCAATCCGGGTGGTCTGCTCGATCAAGCCGTGCGCGTCACAGATCTTTTCCTCGATTCTGGAATCATTGTTTCGACCGTAGGGCGTGATCGTGCGCGCCAGGAAGTCGAATACGCAACAAAACGACACACACATCCCTACATGCCGATGGTTGTTCTGGTGAACGAAGCATCCGCAAGTGCTTCTGAGATTGTTGCTGGAGCGCTTCAAGATCACAACCGCGCCCTAATTATGGGAATGCCCACCTTCGGCAAGGGCAGCGTGCAATCAATTATCCCGCTGCCCAATGGCGCGGGACTGAAAATGACAGTCGCGCGCTATTATACACCGAACGGAAGAAGCATTCAGGCGAAAGGCATCACACCGGATGTTCTTCTCGCTGCCACACCAAATGCTCGCGCCAACGTCTCGAGCAAGTCAAACCTCGGCGCAGACGCTATCAAAGATGAAGAGAATGCAGCTCCGGGATCAAAAGGCAGTCGTAAAGAAATTGACCTTGAGGGTCACATTGAGGCCAACGACCTGAGCAGCACCCCTGCGAATTTGGGCTTCGCAAGTGACGTTGATAAATGGCCAGCAAACCTCAAGAACGATTATCAGTTGAAAATGGGATACACCTACCTGCGCAGCTGGTCGCGCTTCGCGCAGAATTGAAAAGCGGCGCTGCCGCTTTCATCCCCCTTTATTCCGGCTTCGATGAATGACCTGGAACAGAATTGCTATCGCGCGGGGTGGGACCTGCATCGCGGGGCTTCGGCCCTGCTTCGCGATTTTTAGAGCCCTGATCAGAACGCGGAGTTGGATTTGCCTCACGCGGAGTCGGTCGACTATCGCGCGGTGTTGGACCAGCTTCGCGTGGGGTTGATGTGCGCTCTGCGCTTGGGGATGGTGCGCCCTCACCGCGTGGCGCTTGCGGACGATCTGCCCGTGGTACGGGTCGCCCGTCTCTTGCTCCGCCACGATTATCGCGCTGGGGTCTGTCGCCTTCGCGCTGAGGTCGTGCGGCGGTATCGCGCACGCCAGCCTGCAGTGCAGCCGACTCATCGCTGCGCCGCTTTTGCTGATTTTGAGGCTGTTGAGGATTCTGCGCATCAGTGCGGCGCGCCAGTGGATTCTTGCGATCGCGCTTATCGCGTTTGTCGCCGCGCTCTTTCTGACGCTGAGCTTTAAGATAGCGTTCCATTTTGTCGGTGACTTCCCGGCCACTCCGCTGTTCACGCGGTGAGCGATAATCAGCATCTGCAAGAGGCAATGCGCGACTTAGAAAAGAGCCTGTATCCAGATTCACTATCGTTCCTGGTGCGGCGAGCAGATTCTGCTCGAGCCACTCGAGCTCAATTTTGAGAGTGTCAACAGAACTGTGGGTCGTATCGAGAGTCAGGTCTGATTTGCGATAGCTCTCTTCACGACTCTGCCACAGTGTTTTGAGTTTCTCAGTCAATTCCTCGGGCGATTGACACGCCGCCAACAACGGACGGCTGTCTTTTTGAGGCCACACACGTTGCGCAACAACCTCAAGAGGAGCCGTCAGTAGAACAAGGCAACCGAGTTCCTGCGCCATTTTCAAAGAGGGCAGATGCGTAAGCGTTCCCCCTCCGAGAGCGATAGTACAGCGTTGGCGTTTCATGAGACGCTCGAGGCACTGCGCCTCGAGTTCACGAAAAGCAGCTTCACCGTCTTGAGCAAAAATGTCTGAAATGGACTTTCCCGCCAGACGTTCCACATACCTGTCCAGTTCAACCAAATCAGTGCGCGACATCTGTGCATATGCGCGGGCAAAGGTCGACTTACCGACACCTGGCAGTCCGGCAACAAGAACATTTCTAAAGCGACGTGTCCCAGGCACGCTCATCGCATCTCCCTTCAATTGCCTCCCGCTCGAGGGGCTGTTAAAACTTCTAACTGTTTCCCAACCTCATTTCCAGCACGAGGTCACCAAGATGCCCGCCGCAGACAGCAAACGTATTTCCCTGGACTGGACAAAAGCCCACGATGTCGTTCCCCTGGAAAGACATCTCCACGATTCTATGCCCCAACTTGTGGCTGCCAAAAAGGCTCTGGTCAATGGCACCGGCAAGGGCTCCGATTTCATGGGCTGGGTGCACTACGTCGAAGATCACGCCCCACGCCTTCTCGACGATGTTCGTAATCTCGCACAACGCATTTCTTCGCATTCGGATGCGCTTGTCGTGGTGGGTATTGGGGGTAGTCTGCTCGGAACCAAGGCAGTTTACGAAGCCCTGACCCACTCTTTTGCGCTTGCCAATCCGACTCAGTTTCAGCGTCGGCCTGTGCTGCTGTGGGCAGGACACCATGTGGCCACCGACGAACTCAGCGAGCTGCTGGACGTTCTCGATCAATTCTCACCCAGCGTGCTGGTGGTTTCGAAGTCAGGCACAACAACCGAACCTGCGCTCGCATTCCGTGTCCTCAAACAATATCTCGACGATCGCTTTGGTTCGCGTGAAGCCGCATCGCGCATCTTCACCATCACCGATCCCGAATCTGGAACTCTACTTAAGCTTTCCAAAGCCCACGGCTACCCAGCGCTGAGTATTCCGCGCAACGTAGGTGGGCGCTATTCCATTTTCACCGCTGTTGGCCTTCTCCCGCTGGCCGTTGCGGGCATCGACGTAGGTGAGTTCCTGGAAGGTGCGCGCCAAGCCCGCGCTGACACCATCAATGACAAAAATGAATCACTCGAAACCAACCCAGCACTTTGCTACGCGGCTCTGCGTAACTCGCTCTACAAAGAGGGTTACAAAGTCGAATCACTCTGCCACTGGACACCAAAACTGCGTGGAATTGCCGAGTGGTGGAAGCAGCTCTTTGGTGAAAGTGACGCCAAAGGCAACACTGGCCTCTTCCCTGCGAGTGTTCAATTCACAACAGACCTCCACTCCATGGGACAATATTTCCAGGAAGGCGAGCGTCATCTGTTCGCAACTCACCTGCGCGTGCTCGACGAATCTTCCCTCTGTCGTGGCGCACAGAAACGCAAAATCCGCATCCCGCAAGCTGGTTTGGTAGATGGCTTCGACTACCTCACCGGACAAAACCTTGAAAGCGTGCAGGGCGAAGCCCTTTTGGGAACAAGCCTGGCGCATGCTGATGGCGGGGTTCCAACCATGGTGTGGGACATTCCAGAACTCTCCTCCTTCTGGATGGGATACTGGCTTTACATCAACATGTTTGCTTGTGGTGCAGGAGGTCTTGCACGCGGGGTGAATCCTTTCGACCAGCCGGGTGTAGAAACTTACAAGCTCAACATGTTCGCTCTGCTGGGCAAACCTGACATGGCTGAGCAGTCGGTGCAGATACGAGCTCGGCTTGAACGCGGACAGCGCTTGCGCAGCTTGGGTCTGACTCAAAACAGATAATCACGTTCACCCTCTTTGCCTTTGGAGAATCAACATGAGTAGCAGCATCATGCTGCGCCTGAGTTTGCTCGGAGCAATGTCCTTGCTGACCCTTCAGGCATTCGCTTCGCCCGCAGGCATGAAACTCCCCGCAGGCGCGGTCTTTCTTGGCAGCGGCCAGGCGATTGAAGGCACTCCTCCGGTCTACAAATTCAAACTGAGCAACGGGTTGAAGGTGCTGATTTTGGCTGACAACCGCAACCCACTGGCCACATTGCGCATCAAGCTCGACGCGGGCAGCAACCGCGAGCGCCTGGGAACAACGGGACTGGCTCACTTCTTTGAGCACATGATGTTCCGCAAAACGCAGGTGACCCCTGAAGGCCATTATGACCGCATTTTGGGTGGTATTGGCGGGCGCGGTAATGCCGCAACCAGCACCGATTATGTTGTTTACGAGGCGAGCTTCCCTGGTCCAGCGCTCGACAAAATGTTGGAGCTTGAAGCGCAGCGCTTCAAATTTCTCGACCTTCAAGATCCCTACTACACCACGGAAAAAGGTGCGGTTATCTCTGAACGTCGGTTGCGTTACGAAAACGATCCGCTGCAACGCGGACTCGAGATCATTCGCCGCGCTGCTTACAAGGGCACACCCTACGAGTGGCTCACTATTGGCACCAAACAAGATGTTGAGCAGATGTCGATGGAAGACGCGCGTGCGTTTTATCGAGACTTCTACGCACCGGATAACGCGCAGCTGTTTCTGGGAGGCCCTTTCAACGTTGAAACAGTGCTGAGAAAAATCAACGACGCTTTTTCAGATTGGACTGGCAAGACCAGGTCACAACCAGCACGCCGCGCCGAACGAAGTGATTCCGATACGGCAGGCAAAAAATTTGTTTGCAGTGAAAGCGTGTTTGAAGAGCAACACAGCCTTATCTTTCCATCGAAGGACAATTCTTTCAGGTCGGCTGTGCTCACGCAGTTGCTCCTCCAGATTCTCAACGACACTCCCGACGGAACAATGCAACGCCGGATGACCAAACAAAAGCTGGCCACAGGTTTCAGCGTCTACAAAACCAGCTGGCAAAAGCAGTCACAGCCTTATGTGGCCTGGTTCCGACTCAACCGCCAACAGACGTTCGCAGCCGCGAGCGACTACTTCTATCAAGAACTGCGCGCAGCCCTCAGCCGTCCAATAACCCCGGAGCTCAAACGGGTCTTCCTCAAGCAGCACGAAGTTGAAGAAGCTGAATACGCGCAGAAAATGACCAGCCTTGTTGAATTTTATGAATGGAATGAATTTTTTTATGGAGACTTCAAGATCTCTACGCAAACCAAGAAAATCATCGATTCTCTGACCACAAAAGAGTTCCAGGCCTGGGGACGTGAGGCTTTCTCACAACAGAAGGCCTTTCACATGGGTGTCACAGCTCCTGGCAAATCGACACCCTGCAATGACTTCGAAAAAACTGCAGCGCAAAAGTGAGAAGCGAGACCATGTTTCAAGATAAAAAAGCTGTTTTTTGCATCCCGCAAAAACTCTCTTGGGCGCACTTGACCGCGACCACCTTTTGCACCCTTGCCCTGGCAATGCCCACAGCAAAAGCATTGGCACAGTCAGGCGGTGGTGGCGCGTTGATCAACGCACGCCCGGCAGTTCAGAGCAAACCTGTTCCGCTCAATTGGCGGAGCATTGTCTGGCCATCGCTCAACTTCAACCGCACTGCTGTGGACGGTGGAGCTGCGCTCTATTCTATTTTCGGCGAAACAGGCAAAAAAATCCGCCTCGACTTCCTGTTTGAAACAGGGGTCTACGCACTGCCTCGGAATCTGCGCACGAACTTGAGCGCCACAGTCGACATGTTCCTGCAGGGTGGAGCCGGAACGAGGAACTACGAAGAGCTCCAAAAATATCTTGCTGACAATGGAATTCAGGTCACCACTTCGGTTTCTTCCGTCGGACAATTCCACGTTGCTGTAGAGGTTCTCGCGCCTGATTTCTTGCTAGCCATGAGTGCACTGGAAGACATGTTACTACGCCCCCGCTTTGATCGAGACGCACTTGAAATCTGGAAGATGGAACAGACCGACGCATTTCAGGGAATGCTGGATGGCGGAAACTCTCGCAAGCAAGGGCGATTCATAGAACAAGAGGCCATTCGACTCGCCTTTGGCAGCGAGCATTATTTCGCACAAGCACTTGCGCGCACATCGAAGCCGGAGCTCGAAAAAGTCACCGCGGAGAAGATGCGACAGATTGCTGGACTGCTGGTGAACCGTGCTGGCCTGAACGTTGTTCTTTCTGGAAATATCAACGCCAAACAAGAGCAATCGGTTTTGCAGCTGATGCGCAAAATCCCACGTCTCACACCCATTACGTACAGTTGGCTGCCGGATCGGGTGCGCGGCGCTGGCTCCAACAAGCTTCGCCTGAGCATCATCCGCAAGCCTGACTTGAGCCAAGCAACGCTGACGCTGCGTTATTATTTGCCCGCCATTGGCAAATTGAACCGCATCGAAAGAACACGCATGACCATCCTGCGCGAAGTCTTCAGCGCCTCAGGAGGTGTGATTGGCAACGACCGATTCTCCAAGGCGATGCGTTCAGATTCCGGCCTCTCCTATGGCCCTTATGCGTCATTCGATCCTGAAGCTATCGAGCCCAACACAAACACTGGTGTTTGGCGCATGAACTTCCAAAGTCCCAACGAACGGATCGTCGAGGCCGTTAAGTTAGCCACAAAAACCTGGGAAACCTTTGCAAGCAAAGGAATCACCCAAGATGAACTAGACAGCGCACGCATCTCGCGAATCAACACCACTCTGGCCACCGAACAAACAGTTTTCGACAAAGTAGACGACTTCATTGACGACCTCCAGGCCAAAGTCCTTCCTAATCCACTTGGACTTGAAAGTGCGCTCGTGCGCCTGGAACAAGAAAAAGACCTGGCCACCATCAACAACCTGCTGTTCTCGCAAGTCAGCGCGGGCACCGTTCCTGTGCTGGTCATGATGGGCAATCCAAGTGAGGCGGCAGTCAAAGAGCTACGCTCCATTCCCGGCGTGGAAATCGCAAAGGAAGTGAACTTCGAAGACCTGGTGAAAGAACTCGTCAGTGGAGGACCCAAGTGAAGACTTTCGAAAATAGCAGCATCTCAATTCAGGATTTCGTGAAAAAAGTGGAAGCCGCTCTTGAAGGGCGCGACCTGGGACAGATCGCCAAGTTCAAACTGCAAGGCTCCGAGCTGCTCGTGATTTTTTCCAAACTGGGCACCACCGAATTGAAATACAAAATCGACCCTCAAGGAGCAGGCTTTAAAGCTTCACTGGTCAGTGAAAAAGTTGCACTCACCCACCGCCCCCTCAAAGCGGACATCACCGCTCGCCTGGCGCGCGTCATGGAGCGCGAAGGCGCACAGTGCACTCTTTAATCATTGACCTGCAGCTCTCGCGGAATTGATTTCAATCAAAGAATACCTTGCGATACCCGGAAACTGATGCCCTTTGGTGTCAGCCAAATATGACAATCGCTTGAAAGCGCAGATGATTGACTTGCTCTGAGCATGCATAAACAGCATGCTCGATGCAGGGTCTTTGGGTTTTATCGATTCACCTTGAGGAGAATTCCCACATGAGTCAGGGGATTTTGCGGTACTTGGGCAGCACAATGGGCCGCAAGTACATTATGGCCATCAGCGGTCTGGTGTGGACCTTATTCGTTCTCACCCACATGCTCGGAAACTTGCTTATCTTTGCAAGCGCTGATGCATACAACTTTTACGCGTACAAGCTTACAAGCAATCCTCTCATTTACGTTGCTGAAGCTGCGCTGGTGGTTTTTATAGGCATGCATGCCGCTACTGGAATTGGCTTGAGAATGCGCAACAGCCGCACCAAACCAAATCTTTATGCTGTGACACCAAAGAGCGCCAAGGGTGCATCTGTCACCTCTAAAAGCATGATTTGGTCAGGAACCATCACATTGGTCTTCCTGATTCTGCACCTCATTACTTTCAAGTTCGGTGCCTACTACGAAACGACTGTCGATGGGATTTTGATGCGCGACATTCACAAGCTCGTCGTCGAATGCTTCTCGCAAACCGGCTACGTTGTTTGGTACGGAGTGTGTCTTGTTCTCGTGGGCATGCACCTCTACCACGGTGTTGCTTCGAGTTTTCAGACACTCGGAATCAACCATCCCAAATTCAACAACGCCATCAAAGGATTTGGCTGGGCATACTCAATTGTGGTTGCTCTAGGCTTTCTGGCCGTTCCTTTCTACGTTTTCTTCGTGAAGGGGTGATCGCATGAATCTCGATTCCAAGATCCCAAATGGTCATATTTCTGAGAAATGGACACAACACCAATTTGAATCAAAACTGGTGAACCCTGCAAACCGGCGCAAGTTCAACGTCATCGTCGTCGGTTCAGGTCTTGCCGGAGCGTCGGCATCGGCATCACTCGCAGAGCTTGGCTACAACGTCAAAACCCTGTGCATCCACGACTCTCCGCGTCGTGCTCACTCAATTGCCGCTCAAGGCGGAATCAACGCAGCGAAGAACTACCAGAACGATGGCGACTCGGTTTACCGCCTGTTCTACGACACCATCAAAGGTGGCGACTTCCGTGCACGTGAGGCCAACGTTTACCGCCTCGCTCAGAACTCGGTCAAAATCATCGACCACTGCGTGGCACTGGGTGTGCCCTTCGCGCGTGAATACGGTGGCCTGCTCGCGAACCGCAGCTTCGGTGGTGCGCAGGTGTCACGTACATTTTATGCACGCGGCCAGACGGGTCAGCAGCTTCTCCTCGGCGCCTACTCAGCCATGATGCGCCAGGTCGACAACAAAAAGATCGAACTGCTCAACTTCCGCGAAATGTTGGATCTGGTTCTCATCGACGGCAAAGCTCGCGGCGTTATCTGCCGAAATGTGCTCACCGGCGAAATTGAATCCCACGCGGCTGATGCAGTTATTCTGGCAACGGGTGGTTACGGGAACGTCTTTTATCTCTCAACCAACGCGAAGTGGTCGAATGCTACGGCTATCTGGCGTGCACACAAGCGCGGTGCAGCGTTTGGAAACCCATGCTTCACACAGATTCACCCGACCTGCATTCCGGTTTCGGGCGACTACCAAAGCAAACTGACTCTCATGTCAGAGTCGCTCCGCAACGACGGCCGCGTTTGGGTGCCCAAAAGCGGCACCGACACACGCTCGCCCGACCAAATCCCCGAGGAAGACCGCGACTATTATCTCGAGCGCGTCTATCCCAGCTTTGGGAACCTTGCACCACGCGACATTGCATCGCGTCAGGCTAAATTCGTTTGCGACGAAGGTCGGGGCGTGGGCTCAACAAAACTTGCTGTCTACCTAGACTTCGCAGCTGCCATCAAACGCGATGGGCGCCCGGTGATTGAAGGTAAGTACGGTAACCTTTTCCAAATGTATGAAAAGATTACCGGTGACGACCCTTACAAAGTGCCAATGCGCATCTTCCCCGCGGTGCACTACACCATGGGTGGTTTGTGGGTCGACTACAACCTGCAGTCTACAATTCCAGGTCTGCACGTTCTCGGCGAAGCGAACTTCTCAGATCACGGTGCCAACCGCCTCGGAGCCTCGGCACTCATGCAAGGCCTCGCCGATGGCTACTTTGTTATTCCAACGACGCTTGCGCACTATCTCGGCTCAACCAAGCTGGATAAGGTCGACACCAATCACGACGCTTTCAAGAACGCCAAAGCGGAGGTCGAAGCTGGAATCTCACGCCTTATGAATATCAAGGGCAGCAAGACCGCAGACGAGCTCCACAGAAAACTCGGAAAGCTTATGTGGGACAACTGTGGCATGCAGCGCAGCGAGGAGAGCCTTAAGAAGCTGCTCGAAGAAGTTCCCAAATTGCGCGACGAATTCTGGAACAACCTGCGTATTCCGGGCGAGGCAGCAACTCTCAACCAGGAACTTGAGAAGGCAGGCCGCGTCTCCGATTTCATTGAGCTCGGTGAACTGATGGCACGCGATGCACTCGAGCGTCGCGAGTCGTGCGGCGGCCACTTCCGCAGTGAATACCAGACACCTGATAACGAAGCTCAGCGCGATGACGAAAACTTCTGTCACGTGGCTCTTTGGGAACACCAGGGTCAAGGCAAAGCTCCCAAGCGGCACACAGAAGAGCTCAAGTTTGAAAACGTGAAGCTTGCGACACGCAGCTACAAGTAACCAAGGAGAGATTCTCATGGCTGGAAACAACAACTCACGCACCATGCGTATCAATCTCAAGGTGTGGCGCCAGAAGAACCAAAATACAGAAGGACGACTGGTCGACTACGCGCTCGACAACGTCAGTCCGGACATGTCGTTCCTCGAAATGTTCGACGTTCTGAATGAAAAGCTCGTTGCTCAAAACGACGAGCCCGTCGCATTTGCGCACGACTGCCGCGAAGGAATCTGTGGCTCCTGCGCCATGGTGATTGACGGTGAGCCACATGGCCCCCAAACCGGAACAACCACTTGCCAGTTGCACATGCGTACATTCAGCGACGGCGACACAATTGTCGTTGAGCCTTTCCGCGCCAAGGCTTTTCCTGTTGTGAAAGACCTGGTCACCAACCGCACAGCGCTCGATCGTATCCAGGCGGCTGGCGGATACGTAAGTGTTGCTACGGGCAACGCTCCCGATGGGAACGCGATACCAATTGCAAAAGAGATTGCGGACATGGCCATGGACGCAGCTGCATGTATCCAGTGCGGTGCATGCGTGGCTGCCTGCCGGAACGGCTCTGCCATGTTGTTTGTCTCGGCCAAGGTGTCGCAGTTTTCCTTGCTTCCACAAGGACAGGCTGAGCGCGAGAGACGCGTGTCGCGCATGGTTTGGCAGATGGATGAAGAGGACTTCGGAAGCTGCACGAACATGGGCTCCTGCGCAGCAGCGTGTCCCAAGGAAATCAAGGTTGAGAACATTGCACGCATGAACCGCGAGTTCGGGCGCGCCATGATCTTTGGCCGCGACCGTAAACAGACTGCAGAAGATTGAGCCCCTCCCAGCTGACGCGGCTTACAGGCTCCCAACGAATCAAAAAAAACCACGGACAGAGTCCGTGGTTTTTTAGTTTCCTCGCGACGGGAAGGGGAAGCCTCAGCGCCGGAGTTGTTTCAAGGTTGCAAGAACCTCTTGAGCATGGCCATCGACTCTGACCTTGGGCCAACGCGCCACCACCTTGCCTTCCGGGCTAATGATGAACGTTGAACGCTCAATCCCCATGTACGTGCGACCGTACATGCTTTTCTCTTTCCAGACACCGAAGCGTTCACACAAGTCGCTCTTCTCGTCGGAGAGCAAGACGAAGGATAGACCTTCTTTCTGCGCAAACTTCTGATGACTCTGACAAGAGTCTTTGCTCACACCAATGACCACAGCATCCTGCCCTTGGTACTGATGGCTGAGCGCTTCAAAGTCACGAGCCTCAACAGTGCAACCGGGAGTCATGTCCTTCGGATAGAAGTACAGGACTGTCCATTTACCCTTGACGAGGTTGGGACTGAAGCTCTCCCCATTCACATGACCCACAATTCGGGGCGCGTTGAATGGGGAGGAAAGTAAACCGGATTCGCCGTCGGGCTCGGAGGGCTCGCCACCTTCGCTTGCAGCCGGAGCTGCAGCAGGAGCGGCCTTCGCACGACGAGCTGCTGGCTTGCGTGCAGTTTTCTTAGCGGCAGCTTTCTTAGGAGCAGCCTTCTTAGCTACTGCCTTCTTTGCTGCTGGCTTCTTCGCTGCAGTTTTCTTAGCGGCAGCTTTCTTAGGAGCAGCCTTCTTAGCTACTGCCTTCTTTGCTGCTGGCTTCTTCGCTGCTGTTTTCTTCACAGCAGTTTTCTTAGCAACAACTTTCTTCTTGGCTGCAGGCTTCTTCTTCGCTGCAACTTTCTTCGCGCCAGCTTTCTTAGCAGGAGCCTTCTTGGCTGCAGTTTTTGTTGCCGACTTCTTCGCACCTTTCTTCGTAACCATATCTGTGACCTCCATTTTCAGAAAATGTAACTTTGTCTCTTTCATCTGTAAAGACGTCGAACGATTCTTTTCGATCTTGAAACACGTCAACACTCCGACTCGCACTCGAAGAACAACATTCGATACCATGTCATGACAGAAACTTTCTCGCGCCAATCAAGCATGAAAGCGATTCCCATGAGTCCGAATGAAACTGAAAACTCGACCCCGACTCCCGAGAAGTTCAGATCCAAATTCCGGCATGACCTTCGCTCAAACTTCTCTGTGCTGATCGGTTTCGGAGAAGTTCTCAGGGAAGATCTTGCACAGGCAAAGAACCCAAATCTGGAAGAGTTCGACACAGCTCTCGCTAAAGCACGTTTGCTTCTCGATGACACGATTCAAATGATTAACCACTGCAGCCTGTCATCGATTGCAGCCTTCCAAACCGAGGTTAAAAATGGACTGCGCAGACAAACACTCCCCGAACTGCGCGCCCTCAACGAGAGACTGACTCAGCTCGAAGAACTCATTGGAGAGCAAGAACTCGTCACCAACATCCTTGAGGCGGTGCGCCAACTAACGCTCCGCTGCCACTCGCCTTTTGAGCGACGCATCGAACTCAGTGCGAACATTGTTGCCCAGGCACCCATGAGCAAGACCGACGGCCTAGACCCCAAAGGTCCGCGAGTCATGGTGATCGACGATGAACCACACAACCTGCATCTGATTGGAACTTTCCTTGGCCGACTCAGCCTCTCCGTGATTACGTTCACATCTGGCCACAATGCATTGCGTGCCTTGGAAACAGAGCCGTGCGACCTGATACTTTTGGATTTACACATGCCCGCCATGAGCGGCCTCGAATTCCTTAAAACGATTAAAGCGGATGACCGCTACAAAGACATCCCGGTGCTCGTTGTCACAGCCTCAGATGATGCCGACGAACTGACCGAGTGCATTGAGGCCGGAGCGGTCGACTCGCTCGCCAAACCATTCCACACCTCCTTCTTGAAGGCGCGCGTCCAAACAAGCCTCGAGCTGCAGAGTATCAAGCGACGCGAGAAGCAATATCTTCACGAGCTCAACTATCAGAAAAATCGGGCAGAGGAATTTCTTGCTGCCATCTTGCCGAGAGACATCATCGACGAGCTCAACCAGACCGGAGAGGTTCAGCCCAAACGCTACGAGAATGTTTGCGTTCTTTTTTGTGACATCGTGGGCTTCACGAAGAGTTGCGACTCTGAGGATCACGTCACAATCATCTCCCACCTGCAGAGCCTATTCTCTGCATTCGAGGCAATTGCAGACCTGCATAATATCCAAAAGATAAAGACCATTGGAGACAGCTTCATGGCTGTTGCAGGACTCAGGGGTGGCTCGGTTCTGTTGGCAGAACTTCAATGTGTACGTGCAGGACTAGACATGGTCACCACGGCGGCAAGTCACCCTTCTGGCTGGCAGGTGAGGGTCGGGATTCACTCAGGAACTGTGACGGGAGGACTGGTAGGTTCGAGGCAGTTCCTGTTCGATATTTGGGGCGACACTGTGAACATGGCATCCCGGGTTGAGGGCGCAGGCAAGCCACAATCCTTGACGAGCTCCAAAAAGACGTTTGAATCTCTCGGCAAACATATCAAAGGTCACAGCCTGGGCGTCTTCGAGCTCAAAGGTAAGGGGCAGCAGGAGCTCTTTGCAATTGAATCCCTGCACAAGGGCTGAAAGGTAAAAAAAACCTCCCCAAGGGGGAGGTCACATCTGCAAGTGAATTCTGCCAATCCGAGTGGACTTATTTCTTCTTCTTGGTCGCACGCTTCACGCCAACAGCGTCCTTGAGGGACTTAGCAGCGCGGAATGTAACTTTCTTGGAAGCAGGAATGCGGATTTCTTCGCCAGTTTGTGGGTTGCGACCCATACGAGCTGCGCGCTCTTTAACCTGAAGAATACCGACTTTGTCGATACGAACCTTGGAGTGGTTGCTAACAACTTCTTCCTCGATCATCGAAAGGAATTCTTGGAGAACTTCCTTTGTGACTTTCTTAGGGAGTTCAGTGTGGTTTGCAGCAACAGTAGAAATCAATTGGGAGGTCGAGACGGTCGACTTTTTCATAACACGCTCCTTGTGATGACTCGCTTGCAGATGCGATTTACACAGGAGGTTAGCGACCATCTCGAAAACTGTCAAATCAGGCGTTGAGCTTCGCCGCCCTAGACACGTTCGGAGAGACCATCGGACTCAACTGTGCACGTGCTCGAGACTCAATTTCTATCATGGATTCAAAGAGTTTTTTGGAAACATTGATCGTCTCTGAACGAACCCCACAGAATGTGAAAGTCTCACTGCTCGCCGTCCAACGCACCTCGCCGCGCAGGACATTTGTGGGAGTCTGGACAGCGTCCTGGCGAATCTCCGCCTCGGAGGTTTTTGTAGTTCTGCGAGCGGCGGTCAGTGTGGGGGACTTTACGTTCGCATCCGCAGACTTCCCTACTCCTGCGCCACCATCTTTTTGCTGCATGCCTGCAAGCTCTTTTGCCTGTGACTTTTGCCACTTCTGCAGAGCCTCTGTACCCGCTTCAATGACCTGACTGGGAGGAACGAAAAGGTTTAGAATCTGCCCCTCACGAAAATCGCAGAACATCTGTGATGCTTTGCCTTTTCCACCAAGGGAAAGAATCATCTCCTGGTTGTTCACCCGAATTTTTACGCCACCCAAGCTAACATCATCGAGGATCACCGGAATGAACTTGCGCACGGGTTTAAGTTGAACATCTGGGGTCGGCTTTTTTGCTGGTGCTGCAGCGACCTTAGTCACCTTGGGCTCCGCCTTGCTAGCCCGATGAGCTACCACAGTTTTTGTGTTAGCCTTTTTTGGCGCAACTTTCTTGCTATTATTTGCAACCGGCTTTGCCTTTGTGCTGCTCTTGGAAGAAGACACCGCTGCCTTCGTTGACGCAGCCTTGGCTATCTTCTTACCGCTCTTCGTTACAGCCGCTGCCTTGGCGCTCGGTTTGGCTTTACCCTTAGCCACAACTTTCGCTCGGGCAACTTGCATTGTTCGCACATTTCCAGCCGCCTTACCGACTGCAGCCATGAGGTGCGTTGGAGGTGCGAATTCAACTTCGATGAACGCCGGCAATGCGCAGTTCACACGGCGCTGGCAACGGTGCTGTCCTTCAATAAAACGCTGCGCCAACGAGACCACAAGCTCAGGCTTAACAGGTTTCTTCAACCAACTGAGACAATCATCGAATGCAGCGAGCTCTCGGTCGATGCTTTCGTGGACGTCAGGACGGTCGAAGGCGGTAATCAAAATCGGCTGGGTGAACATCTTCTTCAAGCGCGCTGCCGTATAGGCTCCATCGCGATCGGGGAGATCGTAGTCAATGATGAACGCATCGAGCTCACCGGCACTCTTGGCCAATTCAATCGCATCCGCAGAGGTACGGGCAACAACGACCTGCACACCGGGGAAATGATCTTTGAAAACTTCGCTCGTCATCACCAGGCTCGCCTTGCTAGCATCCGCTATCAAAATTCTCTTCATTACCTGTCCCCCGCTGGAGTCGTTATGTTTGTTTTCGAGTTCTTAAGAAGTCATTTCGCTTGTGCTGGTGGAGCAGAACCCGCTGGCGCTGCCTGACCTGCTTGCGGCTCAGCAGCTCCGCCTCCCTGATTTTGGGAGTCCACTTCCGCGTAGGGATCGGCCACCGGAGAATCGACATTGACCCCCTCGGTGGAAACACCTTCCAATGGCAATCCGAATTCAAAATTGAAACTTGTATCGAGCGGCCGAATGGAGGCGATTGCCCACTGACCGTTGGTGTAGTTCATGATTGCAACGCTTCTAATGTCCTGTTCGGGAGCACGACTACCATCTTCACCGCTCAGCCAAGTGGTAAACTTAACCCGGTATTCCAAGTGAATCTCCTTGTCCGGACGCACCACGGTTTTGCCTGTGACTTCGAAGTCATCAAATTTGTAACGGCGATCGAGATAGGAGCGTTTGAATGCTTCAGGCGAAGCTGAGCTCAATTGGTCTCGGAATTCACCTGTCGTCAGACTTTCAAGCTCCTCACGCTGCTCCATGCGTGTGACGTTTACTGCAAGCTCAATATAACGATGCAGCTGATTCTCAGGGGGCACATCACTCCGCTTGCTGCACAACGTCGGCCCGCATGCTGCAAGCATTGCAAAAGAGGCCAGGACAGCAAGTCGACTCCAGAATCGACCCGTTTTTTTAGAAGTGGACATTTAGTTTTCTCCAGAGGTCAGCTGATACCTTGGAGTTTATCAAAGGGTGCTCACTGTGGGGTTCAACGCCGTGTCGCGGCTTTGGCACTCTCAGCAGCTTCTGCCCAGCCGCACACTTCAGCAGCTGTGAACGGAGCTGCCTCAACATCAACAGGACGAGCAACGAGCTCACTCAATCCTTGCGAAACACTCCAAGCGCGATTGTCCAACGCAATCAGGGTGGGCTCGGGCAGGTTCAGATTCCCGAAGGGCTGCTCCGAAACTGTCAGCCCCATTGAACGCAGGTCATCCAGTAATCTTTCGAGCCGACCCGATGCGGAACCCACAAGTGTTTTCTGAGGATCAACACGCACGTGTGTGCTGACCGAACGGCGGCTGGCATTGAAAAGGACAAACGCGAGCTCACGGTCCTCAAAACGTTTGGAAACAATACAAATTCGCTTTTTGGCTTGAAACATTTCCGAGACAAGCACATCCCGGAAAACGTCGTAACTGGGGAAGTGGGAGCCGTTGAGTGCAAAGCGCAACTTGTGGACAATGGGAGAAGAGTGAGCCGCGGGTTGGTCAGCCCACGCGTTTGCGCAGCACAACAGCGTAGAAACCATCAAGGTCATCTGGGTTGCCAGGCAGGATAAGAAGTTCATTTTCCCGCGTGATGTAGCGTTTATAGTAGTCATGTACCCGGTGCTCCAGAGGTACGATCTCAAAATTTGAATTGCGCTCGAGGAATCCACGCATTTGCAAGGTTGTCTCTTCGAGCTCTGCACTACACACAATATAAGTGAGCTCACCGCCCGCGCGCACTGCAGACGCGAGCCCGTCAAGCAATCGACGTTGCTCGGATGCGCAATGTTCAATGTCCGAGGGAACTCGGTGCCATTTGATTTCAGGGTGACGACGGATGACTCCAAGAGCCGTGCAGGGCGCATCCAGAACAACGCTGTCAAAAACGCGTCCGGTGACTTTTTCAAGTGCATCGCCGTGCAGAATCTCAGAGGGCTCCAATCCAACACGGCGCAGGTTTTCAGCAAGAACACCTGCTCGTTTTTGATTGGTATCGGCCACGGTCAAGTCGCTCGCTACAACACCCAAATCCCAAAGTGCAATCGATTTTCCGCCGGGAGCAGCACAGGCATCTAAGACCTTCGCACCAGGCGCCGGTCTGACCAGCTGCACCGCGAGCTGAGCTGCCGCATCTTGAACAAGATAATGTCCTTCAGCAAAGGCTTGACATGCCGCGAAATCTGGGAGGCGCTGCACCTTCAATGCAGACTTGAGGGGGAGCCATTCGCTCTCGATTCCTTGGGTTCTCAAAAGATAAGTTCCAAGATCCTCACCATCCGGGAGTGGCTTGGAGACCAGGCGCCGCAGCACGATGGGCGGTGCTTTGTTGTTCCCCGCCAAAAAGTGCTCTAGGCGATCAGGCGCAATGTGCCTCAGCCAACGTTCAATCATCCACTGTGGATGCGCATACTGAACTGCCAAGTATTCGGCCATCTGCGAATCACGATCAGGTTTAGGATAGTACTCAGCCTTGCGAGCAACACGGCGAAGAATTGCGTTAACGAACGATGAGGCGTTGCCCGCTCCAACCTTCTTTATGGCTTCAACTGTTTCTGAAACCGCCGCCCGATCAGGAACCCTGTCCATGTAGAAGATTTGGTAAGCTCCTACGCGAAGAGCGCATGCAACCCGAGGGTCAAGGCTTGTAAAAGGCCTATCCACCATGTGAGACATGATCCAGTCCATTTTGGACAGCCAGCGCAGTGAGCCGTAGACAATTTCGAAAATGAAAGCGCGGTCGAGAGGCCGAAGCTCATCGCCGTGATGCTTGAAGAGACGCTCGAGCACCATATCAGCGTGCTGACGCCGACTGATGACGTGATTCAATGCGTCGATGGCGATGGCACGCGAAAGAGTCCCGATACGGGTGGACATGGACAGTTTCCTCCCTGACCTGCTGGGCTCGTAGTTCAAAGCTGGAATGGATTCAAACAAAAAATCTAAAGATTGCGCGGACTGGCCGGCTATCCACGCAAAACTCAGGATTCATGCAAAGCCCAAGGCTGGAGTGTTTCCCAGCGCTTGCAGCTGGAACAGCGCCAAGTGAATTCGCGCTGCAACTGCGCACATGAAACACAAGTATGCAAAAAATTTAGAGCTTTAGGCCGTTCGCTGGCCTGCAACAAACTCCGCATTCGGGTTTCCCACGGAGGAACCGGCGGAGGGCTCTCGGGAGCTGACTCACGCCTCAAGGAATCGAGGACAGTCCAGACGAATTCATAATCTGCACGACTTACACCCTCTTCGGAGGAACGATCGAGCTGCATTTGAGCCCGGATTTCCGAGCGCATTCTCTGCACGGCTAGATCGAGTTCCTGCCCCTGCAACTGGAGCTTCGCGTTCCACGCTTTCAACAGAGGTGCAAACGCAAAAGGCGAGAGATTTGGATTGGATCTCCGCAACCGCGCAGCTTCAACCAAGTCAACACAGAATCCCATGAACCATTGATCCGCAGGTCTTTCCTCCGAGCCACTCCAAAGCACACTTGTTGCCTCCACGAGTGTCAACTTCGGCTCAATGGCGCTCGGGCACCAGCGCACTGCCAACTTGGCAAGACGAACTGCGAGTGACTGGGCATCACCCGCACCTTGTCGAATAAGTCGCAACGAACTGACTGAGAGAAGATGCGCAACCTCGCGTGCAAGTTCACCTGAAACCGAACCGGAATAAACTTTCACAACGGTTTCGAGGTGACTCTCCTCGCCTTTGAACGAAGCGAGTTCAAGCAGCAGTTTAAAAACATCAGTGTGAGTGGGTTTGCGGTGCAGA
Source organism: Betaproteobacteria bacterium (assembly GCA_016868315.1). Classification (GTDB taxonomy): domain Bacteria; phylum Bdellovibrionota_B; class Oligoflexia; order Silvanigrellales; family Silvanigrellaceae; genus RFOM01. Next base: position 243,204 of record VGHE01000001.1, on the reverse strand, counting down.
AGCTCAAGACCGGTTTCAATGGCTTTGCCTGTGAGAGCGCTTGCCGAATAAACCTGAGCCAGTTCAAACATCGCCTTGTTGGTTTGTACACGCGTGACCTTCTCGGAACCCAAAATCTGCAGATACAGCGCAGCTGCCTCACGTAGGGATTTTTCCTGAACCGCAAAACGTGCCGAGACAAAAAGCGTGACTAGGTCGAGGTCTGTGCGAGCTTCTTCAACCTCTGCATCGGAGGAGTCTGAGGAGAGAACGCGCAATCCCGTGGAGGCAGCCCAAGGCGCGGCGACAGCTTTATCAGGCCTATACCTTTCCAACTTGCGGAAACGTCGACGAAACGAGCGCCAAACCGAGGGAAACAAAAAGCCCAATACCACCCCCAGGGTGATTCCTGTCAGCAGAAAAAACAACGCCTCGTAGGTGTCCCAGAGAGGGAGTCCGTCGGCGATGGAATCTGAGACAGGACGTGGCACTGTGTGAAATCCTCCACAAAAAACTGCTCGCGAATCGACCGAGTTGGGACTGAAGACTACAACTGCTACACTCTTACGACAATGTACAAGGAACTCCAAAGAATGACTCTGCCCTCTTCTGAAGATTTCACAACAGGTGCCGCAGGTCTCAAAATCATCATCGCGGTACCGGCTCGGTTGGGCTCAACCCGTTTACCGCGCAAACCCCTTGCTCCGCTTGCGGGTCAGCCTCTCATTTGTCACGTCGCTCGCCGGGTGGCAGATTGCGCAACACAACTCCGTCGAGAATTCAATCTCACAGAAGGTTCGGTGGTCACACTGGTGGCCACCGATAGCCCAGAAATTGAAAGTGTTTTGCAAGGCAGCGGAGTGCAAACCATTATGACCGATTCGGACTTACCCTCCGGAACTGATCGTATCGAAGCAGCTGTAAAATGGCTTGAAAGCCAGGGCGAAAAGTTCTCCGACTCCGCACTCGTTATTAACCTTCAAGGTGATGAACCGTTCTTCTGCATCGAAGACGTCCTCTGTCTCGCAAGGTCGATGCAATCTTCACCCCAGGTTCCTATGGGCACGCTCTGTTTTTCACAAAATTCAACCGAACATTTTTTGCGTTCTTCGGTGGTCAAAGTGCTCAGAGACGCAAACAACCAAGCATTGTATTTTTCGCGCGCACCTATTCCCTGGCCGCGCCAGCTGTGGGGAGCAAGTGAAGCCCTGCCCGCCTTGGTCAAACAAATGTCGCAGACAAAAGAGGTTCCATTTCTTCAGCACCTGGGGGTCTATGCGTTCCGCCGGGATGCCCTGAAAAAGTTCACGCAGATGCCTCCCAGTCGACTCGAACTTTACGAAGGACTCGAACAACTGCGTGCGCTTGAGGCTGGCTGGAAAATCATTGTTGAGAACGCGCAGGATGCCCCCTTCGGCATCGACACGCCTGCTGACCTACTCCGTGCAGAAAACCATATCGCTCAAGTGAGAAGATCAACATGAAAAGCTGCCGAAACAACATCGCCCAAAGAACATTCATCATTAGCCTCGTGTGCGGGATGAGTTTGGTGCAGAGGCGAGTCGACGCTGTGCCTGCGAGTTTTCTTCAACAACCCTCAGCGCAGCAGGCCGACGTCAAATGGGCTCGTCTCGAGAATGAGCGCTTCATCGTTTATTACGATTCCACCCAACCGGCACTGGCCGAGCATGCTCTGAAATCAGCGGAGGCCGCCTATCCCGATTACAGCGTTCTGCTCGGCACGTATCTCTCAGGTCAACCCAACCTAACGGGTCTTCCCGTCAGCGATGCCATCGAATCGCGTTTTTCGAAGATACCGGTCATTGTCAGCTCGCGCTCCGATGGTGCGTCCTTTGCGAACTTCGTGCCACAGACAATTGAGATTCAGTCGACCCTCAGCCCGCCTGCCTCATTGTTTCAACATGAGTTGGCACACCGCATGATGTATGAGCATCTTGATTTAAAAGTTGGACCCGCAGGGCGAACATTCATGCTGGCCATGCTGCCGACTTGGTGGACAGAAGGATTGGCCGAATACCTGACCGAATCGCTCGGCCGTCTTGAAACCGAAGGCTACATCCGAGCCATGGTGCTGAATGATTCCTTTTTGAGTTGGGACAGGCTGCATGCACTCTATAAAAGTTCAGGTACTGTTGCGGTGCGTGGTTATGCGCTCTCGGGTCGGTTCTTCAAATACTTCCTCGAACGCACACCAGAGAAAGATCTGGTCTCTTTGCACCAAAGTCTCAAACACCATCAGTTGATTCCGCCCTTCTTCAGTGGGGCTTACCTTCTCATCAAATCGCTCACGGGGCAGTGGCCTGGTGATCTGTACGAATCCTTCAAACAGGATACGCGCAAAAGTGTGCTCCGTGACCTAGGTGATATGCCGAGGCTGAGCAAACTTAAGGGGAGCGTGAAGGTTTTTGATTCCTTTGGTGGCGGCAGCTTCATTGCACAAAATGAAACGTTCCTGATTCCAGACTTTGCGACCAAAAGCCGGGAAGGCGGTTTGCAGGAATTCCGCTTCATAGACAACAAATTCACAGAAATTTCAGAGTCTCGCCTCAGACCCTTGTCGCTGCAAGTGCAGGATCGTATTTTTGCCCATCCTCGTGAGCGTAAAAATGGTGGCTTTTGGACAACTTCACTCGTCCAAAACAAAAACCGCACATACGGAAATCTTATTTCTTACCAAAATATTCAAGGGTCACTGCACGAACTTGACGATGACAGCCTGAAAAAACGCATCGACTTCTCGCTCAATAGCGACGGCAGTGCTCCCATAGTCCGCTGTATTCTGCCTCTCGAACGCGGAACCGCAGCGGTACTTTCAACCAACAACACAGCGACACAGCTCCAAGTCGTAGATGCAAAGAGCAATACACAGTCTTTCGTGGGACAATGGATTGCTCCCGAGCGTGTTCAGCTCGTCAAGCTTCACGAAACATACCCACAAACTTCGGAGCGCCCTTGTGCTCACGTCATTGTAAACAGTGATTCAGAGAGAACCTCTCTCCAACAACGCTGCGAAAAGATGGCTCCCAAGGTGATCATTCCTGCGGGCAAGTTCCTGATTCAAGATGCACTGATGCTTGCACCCGACGATTTTGTTCTGCTGGTGGGCTGGCACAACATTCAGGCTTTGGTGCGCTGGAAGCAGGGCGAAGCGGAGCTGATTGGTGGAGCCCCAGAGTGGATCGAACAAATTTATTCTGGCCAAGATAAAGACCGCATCTTCTTGAACCTCTATACCGGAGAGAAAAGTGAGTTGTGGTCGATTTCACTCGACAGCCTGCGCTCAACACATCGTGATTGGATTGTGAAGAAGCCAGAAAATTCGAAATGGTGGGCACCGCCGGAGCACGTCCCATACGTCCCACCATTTGCACGTTATGCAGCTTTGAAGCGCAAGGAGCAGAACAAAAAACTACATATCGAACTCTCAAGAAAAGGACTTCTACCCAAACGCAAAGCCAGCAGACTCTTTGCGCAAGACTTCACCTCTTCGCCGGAAACCTCACTTCCTTCCGACACACCTGTACTCCAGTACCTACCCATGCCCAGTGTTCCACCTCCATCTGATGCACCTGAGATGAACACTGAACCTCAGGCCGACGCACCACTCCCAGAAGTCCAAACACGTGATGAATTCAATGCGATTGGAGACGAGGCTCAATCTGCTGCGGACGACTCACAAGCAGATGCCCCGCAGCCCAATGTGCCAGCGCCTGCACTGACTCCTGAGACCGAAAATGTTTCTACGGATTTAGGAAATCCTGAGCAAACCAACCCAGCTGAACCTGCACTGGAAGAAAACAAAGACGCAGAAGGCTCGCAAACGATCGTCGACCCGAACCTCCCCGGAACCAGCACGAGCATCCCGGCACCATACCGCTTCCGGCACTGGATGACCTATCCAAACTACACACCCTCTTTCCTTGCCGGTGTAACCTCGCTCGGCTTGTTCTCACGTCCCTTCGTCGATGAAATGGAACGCTTTTACGTGCAGCTTTTTGGCTCGTACGTCTGGGATGAATCTCTGGTGCAGGAAGAGCGTTGGGGGCTTGAGGTCAACATCGTCGGCAACCGCCTTTTCGACGGCTGGAAGAGCAACTTGTTCCTCAGGCCACGTCTGAACGGGATTGCCTATTATTGCCGGGCAGCAAACAGATCGATTGTGGTCTGCCCGGGCAATCGCCCTTCACCGAGCGCTCAATTCACTTATTTGCGTGAGTACGGCTTGGATTTTGAATTGCGGCGCAAATTCGAATCAGATGAAGATTCATCGATACTCTACCGTTCTCGATTGTTCAAAATATCCCCGTCAGCCTCGAATTTTCTGGCTCCGGATACACCACTCGGGGCACAAGACACAGTTCTCGGAGCAGTGGGTGCTGCCTATGAAACGACGCTGTGGGAGAAGGTTTTCTTCGATGCACCGGTCACTCAATTGAACAAAAGAAAGATCTCTGCGCGCGGCAATGTTCGTGCAAGTTTAGACACCACGCAGGGGCTTTATTCCGCCAAGTCTGGCTCGGGTGAATCAACCGACCGGGTGAACTATCAGAACTATTCGCTCGAACTGTCGCACACGCTGGGCTACCGCGGACACTCCGTGGGAGTGCGTAATTTCTACGCTTCAACGGGCGGTGGTACGCCTCTGAACCGGCGCGAATATTTCAAGCCATTCAAAACCTATCTCATTGGTGCCAACGATGGTCTGCAGGATATCAGTACCTCAATTGCCGGAGCCAACCTACTTTCGTACATCGATTTCGGACGGGTTCAGTACCGCAACAGCATCAATTATATCTTCCCAATTGTCGGCTCCCTCGACACGCGTTTCGGGCCTGCGTTCCTCGAGCGACTTGACGGTGAAGTGGTTCTGAGCCGGGGTGGAGTCTCCAATAAGTATGACCTCAGCCAGACCGAGAGCATCACCACCATTACAGGCTCCATGCGGCTGAATATCGACGTCAAAGGCTATCAGTTCTATCCGGCAATTCTTTATGGAAAGGCAATCGACAAGCCTCTATGGGAGTTGTTCACACAAATTCGTTTTGATCAGTTCTGGTGAGAATCAGAAGTTCTTCGTTTTACTCGAGATGATCGAGTCCTTCCGCAATAAGTAGATGCATCAACTTGAGGAGAACGACGTGATTCTTGTTCTCCTTGGGATTGATTTTCAATAGCAACTCTACGTTTGATTTGGTTTGTTTGAGAAGCAGCCACTGCGCAATTGACTCGGCGATTTTGATTCGCTTTTCAGCATCGAGAGATGCAAAGGCCAGAGACCGGGAGAGTTTGAGCACAGAAACGTTGTAGGATTCGTAGCCCGACTCAATCGCTTCCGCTATTGCAGCCTCGAGCATGTCAATCCAAACAGGAGAAAATTGCGCAAGACTCTCATGCGTAACGCGCGGCTGGATTTCAGCAAGAAACTCAGTCAGCGCATGCATACGAGCGCGACCGCTCAAATAAATGCGTGCAGCTCCGTCGCCTTTTTTCTGCACCATACCGTGCTTTTGAAGTGCATCAATAAATCTTGAGAAGTAATCGCGCGACCAACCCGTCAGCTGCATCCACCACTCGAGGGTGGTCTGATAATCAAGATAAACTGTGGTGCCCTCTTTTTGCCCTATCTGCAGAGTCAACAATTGAAGAATGCGAAGCGTGCGGAGAATCGGTGCAAAAGGGAAATCATTGAGCCTACTCTTCCCTTGTTGCGCCTTCTCGAGAATCGCCAGTCGCTCATTGGTGCTCCGCAACCTGCCGCTCAGGCTCTGCAGCATCGTCACAAGCCACTTGGGAATCTGGGTGAGAAGTTTGTCGAAGTCTGCACGGCTGATTTCCATGACCTCGGTCTGCGTCAAGGCTTTGACATGCGCACTGCGGGGCTTCTGATCGAAAAAGGCCATCTCACCAACAATCGAACCGTCGGTCAGCAGCGCAAGCTGAACCTCTTCGTTTCCCTTCAGAAAATAAACTTTCAGAGAACCTCTGCGGATAATGTACATAGAATCGGCTTTTTCACCGGTTCGAAAAAGAACTTCACCTTCTTTTAATATCCGCGCTGTACCTGCCACTGAAGCCTCCCATCCCTCATATTTGCACAGAACCGGCCGATAACCCCTGTGACGGGTCGAACCCCCTGAAAAGACTTTGACACCTCGGGAGAGCGCAATGAGCAATGGACACAAAAAACCGCCCCGTGTTCTGTCGCGGGACAAAAATCCCGATGCACAAAGCATTAAGGCGGGGCTAGACCGTGCGCTCTCAAACCCGAGCACAACAATGTTCACAGACGGTAAAGAGAGCCATCAGAATATTCCCATTTTGATTGTCGAAGACCAGGCTCTGATGCGAAAAGCGTTCAAGCGCATCCTCGAGCCCACGCATATGTTCTCCATTCAAGAGGCACAGAATCCAAAGGACGCGATCCAGTATCTGCGCAATCACGCCATCGATCTGGTGATATTGGATTTGTATTTGAGCAAGGGGAATGGACTCGAGATTCTCAACTACATCCGCTCTCGCCCCATTGCCAACGACATTCCTGTGATCTTTGTGACAGGTGAGGCGTCCCGCGACGATATTGTTCACGCCATTGAACTTGGAGTGAATGACTACATCATCAAACCTTTTGAATCGCAGGATCTGCTTTTCAAAATTCGCCAGGTGATGGGGCGGTATCTTGACCCACCCCCCCATATCGAACGTCTGCGCAGTGCTGAAAAAATGCTGATTCAAGGACGATTGCGCGAGGCGCATCAGGACTTCATCACCCTGCGGAGCGAGGATCCCTATCACCCTCGTGTGCTTGTGGGACTTGCACATGCTGAGTGGAAATTGGGTCAGAGTCAGAGTGCGAAGGGTCTCATAGAGGAAGCGATCCGGGTCACTGACATGTGTTTTCCAGCTTACGCTTTGATGGCTGACATACTCATGTCAGAGGGCAAAAAGCACGAAGCGGTTGAATTTCTCCTGCGTGAGCTGAGCTTGAATGGCAAACGTAGCGGCCGCAGAGTCCAGCTCGCTGAACTTTATTTCGAACTGCACGACTACCGTGCGGGTCTTGAACAGGTGCGTCTTGCGCTGATTGATTTCCCCAACGATGAGGCGCTGCTGCTCAAAATGGCCGCGCTCCAACAGGAATCTGGAGATCTCGAAAAATCGTTGCACTATTTCCTGAAAACCCGGCGCAACGTGCCACGCTCGAATCTTGCACTCAAAGGCATCATGGATGTCTGCTTCAAGATGAACAATGGCAAAAAGGCATTGCAGATTTTCACCGACTTTCTCAAACAGAAATCACAGCAAGCAGATGTCCTATACGCCCGGGCTCGGGCTCATGAAAAACTAGAGATGATGGACGAAGCCATTGCTGACATAGAGACCTCATTGCTTCTCGAACCCGACCAGACAGAGCCTCTCACCACAAAGGGACGTCTCCTAAAAAAGGCAGGACAGGAAATGCCCGCCCGTATGGTTTGGGCCACTCTCACGCGCATCGACCCCAGTGCAAACAACATGACCCAAGTCGGACTGGTCAATTATCATGCAGGCGACTTTGCACAGGCTGCGCTATACTTCGAAAGAGCTATATTTGCTGAATCGAATCACCAGAAAGCTCTTTATTTCCTTGCACTGTCGTACAAAAAACTGGGACAGATGGGTAAAGCCAAATCGATTTGCCAGCAGGCTCTTGCGCTGCTCCCCGAAAACGGAGAGTTTAAAGCTCTGTTGGAGGAGATTTCGGGAAAGAAGATTGCCGAGAAAAAAAGTGCATCCTTCCCTCGGGCAGGATAAATTTTCTACGGCAGCTCTTGCGAGCCAGCACAACCCTACTGAGGAACGACCATGCCACGCGATAACAAACCCACACCTGACCAATCCTGGATTTCGCGTGAGGACCTCCAAGACATAGCCAAAATCGGTGGTGACATCCTCAAGCGGACAGTCTCCTCGAGCATCGATGTCATCAAGGACGTGACCGACACGCTGCCCAAGGACGCATCGCAAATAATCAACAAAAGTCGCGAAGAAATGATGAAAGGTCTCTCACGCGAGTTTGCTCAGAATCTTGTCTCGCTTGCTGTTGAGAAAATGTTTGCTGCAGTGCGCGACCACAGACTCGATATTTCCATTCGGGTCAGAAAAGCCACCGATACGGGCTCCGCTGATACGCACGCACAAACTGCGCAAGCACATGAGTCGAGCGAGTCATTGGGACAGCGCAACCACACAGATGGGCGCGCTTCGCACCGGCCAGGCTATCAGCCGGAAGCGCAAAGCCACACGCAACCTAGAAAGAATCCCCCTCATCGTCATCGCCCATGATGGGTTCAGATGCAGTGTTGGTGATTGGACGACCACCGTTTTTCAAAATCTGCTCGATGACCGGACGACATCGGGTTGCGCCGCAACCTCCATTGCCGCTGCCGGTGGCTTTGTTCACCTCTTCAACGGTACTTGCCCCCTTGGCGATTGCATCACAGATACGGGACATTTTGATTCCCTTACAAATGCAAACCACCCGCACGCGCGCTTTGATTTCTTCAAGAGTGAGTTTTTTATCGTCTGTCATTCACTTCCCTGCTGGAAACTCGCGAGCGGTCACTTCGCGACAGTAGTTTGAGACTGCATTGACGACTGCATTTTCGAGCTCGGCAAAATGCTTGAGGAACTTTGGTTTGAAATCAAGATTCAAACCAAGCATGTCCTGGAGCACGAGAATCTGACCATCGCAGACGTTCCCAGAGCCAATACCGATGGTCGGAACCGACACTGCACGCGTGACAGCTGCAGCGGTCGACTCATCCACAAGCTCCAATACAATGCAGAAACATCCGGCCTCCACCAATCTTTGAGCCTCGGAAATCAAACGCTGCTGCGCCTCGTTGCCGCGTCCCTGAATGCGATACCCTCCGAGGGCATGCACACTCTGTGGAACCAATCCAATGTGTCCGACCACTGGAATTCCATGTGTGGTCAGGCGAGAGATTTGCCGACAAACATCGAGAGAGGCTCCTTCGATTTTAACAGCCTCAGCACCCGATCGCATGAGCTTTTCTGCGTCCACATACAGCCGCTCGTCGGAAAATCCGGCACTGCCAAAAGGTACATCTGCAACCAAGAGAGGGATTTTCAAACTGCGAGCAACACACCGGGTATGATACGCGATGTCATCGACTGTGACCGTGAGGGTTGAATCCCCCCCCTGCACAACATGGCCAAGACTATCGCCCACCAAGACTAAATCGAGATCAGTTTTCTCGAGAAGACGTGCAAAAGTCGCATCGTAGCAAGTGAGTGCGGTTAGGGGCACGCCCCCCTTGCGCTGCAGGATATCGGTGACACGGCGTTTTTTGCGCTGTGCGGATTGCTCGCTGTTGGCAGCATATGACATACAAAGCCCCCTCAACCTGTTCGTGGACACGGCCTGAGCGATACCATACAACACATGCTGACACAGCTCTCGCTGGTCGCAAAATACGGCTCGTTTCTTGTCTGAGTCTCAGACTCAAGCCCACACCCTGGGAGCTCTTAAAATTATGACCACCTTGCTCTGGACATCCGACTCTCCTTTTTGCCGCATCGCATTGTGGTCGATGGCTCTTTTGGGGCGGGATACCGAGTTCGAGCTGCAGCATCTCACTTGGGACGAGCTGCGTAAGATTTCTGCGGGGGAAAAGCTGGGCACCGCAGCAACTGTTCCCTGCCTGAGCCTCTCCTCTGGGGAGTGCCTGAGCGACAGCCTGAGAATTCTTGCATACCTTTTACGAACTGATTTTTTCTCATGGTTTCTGTCCTCTGAGGGCGAATTATACCGTATAGTTGAAGGTCAGTTCGCGCGCGTTATGTACGCACTCTATGATGGTGCACAGGGAAAAAGTCTGGAGAAAGTGCACGGACAGTGGCGTCGTGCGTTGCATGCTGCTGAATTAGGGCTCGTCGGAAAGGGTTCACAAAACTCGCTTCCGGGAGCTGCCCTGCATGTGTTTGTGTGTTTCTGTCTCAAGCTGCAACCTGAGTGGCGTAATGATATTTCAGAGCCGCTTGCTTCGTTGCTCAGCCAGCAGGAAAACACCGCCGCTTTTGCCAAACTTAAGTCATGGGTGGCTGCAACAGATTACCGCGTGCCCTGTTACTGGGCCGGTCCAGAACGATAACAGAGCGCACCGGATCCCATCATCAGAGGCCGAATCCGGTCGGCAGGAATAGCAAAGTTGATGTTCTGAGCTCCGGCCTCGTTCAGATATCCAAGAATTACACCGAGAAGCTGACCTCGCTCATCGAAAATTGCACCACCACTGCTTCCCTTAGAGATTGGCGCATCAAATTGCAAAAGGTCTGGTCGCAAACCGCTCAACAAGCCTTGCGCAATACTGCGTGCCATCCGCTCGGGATTGGCGATCGCAAAAACACGGGAACCCGGCTCGGGAGAAACTGAGGCGGGCGGCAGAGGCGCTGCGCTAATCACTCCGTTCAGAGAAAGTTCGTTGGCATCTACTGGGACAAAAAAGATTGCCAAATCGACATTCGACTCACTTGGAAAACACACACCAGCCACAGGCTTCTTGAAAACCGTCTGGCCGCGAGGGTCGACACCATAGCCAATTTCCATTTGCCGGGTGCCCTCCATGACGTGAGCATTTGAGACCACGACCAGGTAGGAATCTGGTGGCAGCATGGTTGAATCCCCACCTGCCTGCGATGAACTCATAAAAGGATAAGTGACCATGAGGTCCTGCAGTGCCGTGCGAAGAGTCGCATCTTCAGCACGCATCCAAAGTGTTCCGAGTATAACTCCAGATCCGTACTGACCATCGCCAAGAATCTCGACCAAGGCTGAGCTGCGCGCCTTGAACATTTCACGGCCATCCAGTGCAGGTGTTGATGCCGGCGGAAGAGCTGACGGCTGCGCAACCTCGGCTTTCGGTGTGCTGGGCATCGGAAAATTGAGAGCTGTGTTGGCAATTGGAGCTTGCGCTGGTGCAGCAGCATCGGGAGACACTTGTGCAACCGGCGGTGCCACTTCAGGAACAGCGCGCACCGGAGCAGGTGTCGCAGCTGGCGCCGGCGAAGCAGCCGGTGCAGTTGCGCTTGATTGAACAGGCACTACGACGGGTGTCGCAACAGGTGTTGCAACAGGTGTTGCAACAGGCGCCGTGTTGTTTGCGGCTGGTACAGGCTGTGGCTGGCTGGAACCAGCTGTCACGGCCAAACCATTTTCCATTTCAGACTTGATGTAACCCCGTCGCCGCAGTTCAGAGAGATTCGAAAGTGCCGGCTCGTACCCCTGCAGGGCAGCGCGCCGATACCATCCCAAAGCAGTGGGGAGATCTTTGGACTGAGCTTCATCTGACCATAAAGGGTCGGACATAAGCCCAAGCATGTTCATGGCACGCAGGTCACCACCCTCAGCGGCGCGCAAAAGATAATGCTTGGCCATTTCACGATTGCGGGTGATATTATCGCCCAAAAAATAACGCATACCGAGTGCATAGGCAGCCTTTTGATCGCCTGAATCGGCTTTTGCTTGCAGCTCACCACCGACAACCACATTCCCTTGCGGAAACGCCGTTTCCGTAACCAAAGCAGACGCCAGCGTGAGTGAGGCAATACAGAGAGCCCCACACAAGCGCACGCGCTGCTTTAGTTTCGGCCTGTGGCGCATCAGTCTTCAAACTCCTTTTTCGAGTTCGACGAGCCTCTTCACTGCAATCTCTGCAATCTCTGCAAAACGTGTGCGAACTGGGTGACCATTAACAGCAGTCAGAGGCTCACCCGCATCGCCCGCCTGACGCAATTCAGGCATCAGCGGAACGTGCCCCAGAAGCGGAACTGCAAATTTGTCGGAAACCTTTTCAGCACCACCCGTTCCAAAAATATGCGACTCCACACCGCACGCTGGGCAGTGATAGGAGGCCATGTTCTCAACCACACCAAGAATGGGTACCTGTGTTTTTTGGAACATCACAATGCCTTTGACGGCATCGAGGAGTGCAACGTTTTGTGGTGTCGTTACGATCACTGAACCGGCAATAGGAAGGCTTTGAACCAAAGTCAGCTGAGCATCTCCGGTTCCTGGAGGAAGGTCGATAACGAGAAAATCGAGATCGCCCCACTCGACGTCGTAGAAGAACTGCTGCAATGCTTTCATGACCATTGGTCCGCGCCAGATAACTGCGCTTTCTTCAGGCGCAAAGAATCCGAAGGACATCACCTTGAGACCGAATTTCTCTGGTGGAACGATTTTATTGGCCTCGTTCACCTGGGGATCTTCGCTCACACCCAACATCATGGGCAGGCTTGGTCCGTAAATGTCGGCATCAAGAATACCAACCTTGTAACCCTGATTATGGAGAGCCAACGCAAGATTCACACTCACCGTGCTCTTACCCACTCCACCCTTGCCGCTGGCCACCGCAATCACGCGACGCACGCCCGGGATGGCGCGCTTGCCCGAAGCTGACTTGGGTGTTTCTTTGTGGTCGTGCGCATGCGAATGACCATGCGAATGAGAGTGAGAGTGCGCCGCCGCAGCAGCAGCGGGACGCTCTGCCGCTGACTTCTGCGGAGCTGCCGTTTTGTCGCGACGCTCCATAAAGACCTTCAACTCAACTTCCGTGGGAAAGAAAGGGGTTGAGGTTTGGCGAATAAAATTTTCAACCGCAATCTTGCCTTGCAAATCTAGACCATCGCTAAAAAAGCGAACCGTGATTTGTTTGTCGGCTGGCTCAACGGCATGAAGACGTTCGCCCCAGGAGAAATCACCCAAGCGAGAGCGCAATTCTTCGGGCAAGTCAGCCTGAAGGCCACGGAGCGAGTTCAATAGTTCGTTTGTCATTTTAAAACACCTGCTCGATGCCTTTGACCTCGGGTACGAGGTCGATCAACATTTTCTCCACGCCTTCATAAAGCGTAAGTGCACTCGAAGGACAATGAGCACACGCGCCAACAAGACGAACCTTGACGATCCCGTCTTCAACATCGATGAGCTCGATATCTCCCCCATCGGCCTGAAGAGCCGGGCGCACTTTGTTTTCGATAATTTCCTGAATTTTGGCGATCATAAACGAAACCCCTGTTCTGGTTCGATGTCGGGCAATGCCTGCTGCAAAACCCTTCAATAACATAATCGTCAGAAACCATGGGTCAAGGCGATGTTTTTTCAGGGGCAAGGTTCTTTGTGCACGGAATCCCGCATGTTAACCTAATTGCATCAACGGCCTGAAATGCCCGGACTTGTGCCACTCGGAGAGACTATGACCGTCTTGGTCCTCAAAACATCCAAAATCCCCTCTGGCATCCTGTTTTTCCTAGGCTTTTCTCTAATTCAGACCCCCGCCTTTGCAAACGAGGGTTTTGAATACGGAGGGTACTGGCGGGTGGGCTACAACACAGCCTCTGCTGTTACAGCTCAAGAGCTCGTGACCCGAAAAATCACCTGGCGGGACTTTGTCGACACCTTACAGGGGCTCACCGGGGAGGCGAGTGACACCCAGGATCTGCCTGGCTTGAAAACAACCCGCCACTCACGAAGCCCCACTTATTTCCAGTTGCGTCTTGGTCAGAGGTTCTCGAACGGCGTCGATGCCAAACTCAAACTCGACAGTTTTGGACCCTTTTTCCATGAATTGGCAGACACCTCTGCTGATGCCAGCACAAAGAACTCATTGAACCTGCGGGTACGTGACCTGTACTTGAGCATTCCGCTCGGCGTCGAAAACACCCGTATCTGGGCTGGTTCACGATTCCTCGAATATGAAGACCTGAGACTTTTTGATGGTGGTAACCCATTCGACCACAACGCGTATGGCATTGGCGTGGAAGGTCCGCGTTACGAAGCCGTGCTCAGCTACAACAAAGCAACCCGAACCGCGGTGGTGACCGGTGCCAATGGGCAACCCGTTGCTAACACACAGCAGAACTCCACGGTAAACACAAAGGACATTACCATCATTGGACGTTATGAGTTGAACCCGTGGCGTGCGCTTCAGGTGAAACCCATGATTAAAATCACCAACCATGCAGGCGCTCCGGCGGACACCGTGAGTGTTATTCAACGTAAGGAAATCAGAGGCTCAACCGAGGCTATTCTCGGAGCGGTGATTGCGCGTTCGGGTCGACCAGGCTACTGGGGCAACACCGTTTTGGCTGTGCGCGAGGCGCCTTCTGGACTCATCGGACGCACCGATCAAAATGAAAGCATTGGTGATGATGCGAGCAAGGCATTCGCAAAACAGACAAACCTTGAAAACGCAGCAGAGCGCAATGCTGCGCTTCGGGGCGACAGCAAAAATTTCGACACGACCTTTATTCTGAGTGACACGGCTAATATCGATTTCCCGCGCTGGTCGCTGCTCACTGGGCTCTGGATCGAGCACGACATCTACAACACACCACGCCAGCTGTGGAAGCTCAACAACGGCACAATGATCCGCGACGAAGGCAACTTCACCAAAAAGAACACCCGCATTTCAGTGGGCATACAGCCCGTTTACTTCATCAGTGACCAAGTTCATGCAGCCTTCGATGTAAACTACGCCATGCGCACGAAGCGGCTTTCAAATATCGATGCCAACGGCCTCATCATGACCCCAATTCTCCGCTATGCAATGAATAAGTCAGCACTGGGCACACCACAAATCTATACATCGTTCTCTTATGGGCGCTATGATGCGGAAACGAAGCGGCAGCCCGACAACTCATACAAAACCACCCTGGTAACAACCCAGACGGGCTTTGAAATCTGGTTCTGAGCAGCGCTCGGAAAGAGGGTTTGATACGGTGTTCAAGCGATGTTCACTGAACAAAAAAGTAGACTGGAGCTGGCCGTTGTGCGTGGCTGCTGCGGTACCGCTGTGCTCCTTTGCTTTGGCACAGGCCAACGAAGTCTATAGCAACGACAACGTTTTTGTTCATGAGGAAAGCTTTGAATTCAATGGCTATTGGCGTGCCGGATTCAATACGGCCTCGCCCTTTACTGGCCGCGAACTGGTCGATGGTGCGGGCGGAAATTCATTCTCGAATTTTTTTCGCCGCCTCACCCAAGAGGCACCCGACACACAAACGTCCCCACGTCTCAAAACTTCTCGGCATGCGCGCGATCCGAATTACCTCAAATTCCAAATGAGCAAGACCTTCCAGAGTGACGTCAAATTCACCTTTGGCATGGATACGCGCGAGGCCACGACACATGAATCCGCCCTGGTGCTCAAATCACCTTCAGACACCGAGAACAGCGCGATTCCAAACGTCAATAATTTCAGAATCCGAGACCTTTACGTCCAGCTTCCAACTAAATCCGACATGCGCATTTGGGCTGGCTCGCGCCAACTCGAGTTTGAAGACTTGCGCCTGTTCGAGGCAGGAAACCCTTTTGATACCAAGGCGCTCGGATTTGGCATTGAAACCGACCGGACGTTTTTTTCTGTCGGGTACAGTAAATCTAAGCGCGAAGGTGTAATCGAAGGGCTCTCTGAAGAGGATACGCTCGCACGCAAAACAACACCCGTGCTCGTTGAAACAAAAGACGCATCGCTGCTGTTCCGCAGAGAAATTCCGCTCGAATCAAACTATTCGGTCGTTCCGATGGTCAAAGTTATCATACGTGGCGCAGCTCCAGCAGATGCAACCACAGATGGCAAACGCAAGGCCATTCGTGGTTCACAAGAATTTCTGGTGGGAACTGTGATGGCGCGCAATAATCCTGAGACCGGTGGATTCGGCAACACCACCATGGGCTTGAATCTCCGCCCACCTGACTACTCCGAAGAATCGCTGCGCGGTGACAATAGCGGTTATGATGCAATTTACTTCATCCAAGACTCAAGCATCTTCAACTTTATTGGCTGGAGCTTAATTACTGGCTTCTCGGTTGAACAAACAGTCTTTAAAAACGATCAGACTCTCTATCGCGTGCAAACTGACGGAGCGATTGTTTCTCTTGGCGAAACCACCCGAAAGCAGCGTACAGTTGCACTTGGCGCTCAGCCGGTGCTTTACGTGACCAAGGCATTTCATCTTGCACTCGATGTCAGCTACTCGTTCCGCGACAACAAAACCAGCAAAACACAGAGCAACGCATTGCTTGTAACACCGATCATGCGTTACGCACTCAATGAGAACGTCCTTGGCTCACCGCAAGTCTATACGTCATTTACCTATGGCAAATATGATCTAGATTTCAAAAAACAGCTCGACGGGAGCTTCAGAAACACCCTTGGCACGGTGCAGTCTGGAATTGAGCTGTGGTTTTGAGCGAGCTCTGTGGGTCAACTAAAGCCGATTTTTTCCCAACATGTGGCTGAGAGCGTCGCGCAAGTCAGCGTGCTTGAATTCAAACCCAGACTCAAGCAACTCCCTTGGCAATGCTCGCTGACTGTTAAGCAGGAGCTCGTCTGCAAGTTCACCGAGCACCAAACGCAGGGCAAACGCGGGCGCTGGCAGCACGGCTGGGCGTTTCAACACCTGAGCCAGCGTACGGGTGAATTCAGCGTTGGTCACCGGATGTGGAGAAACCAGGTTGACCGGGCCGGAAACAGCCTGTGTTTCAAGAGCATAAGTAACTGCGTAGAGAACATCGTCGAGTGCAACCCAGCTCATCCACTGCCGCCCATTTCCCAAGACACCACCAACGCCACACTTGAACGGCAGCAGCATTTTGGCCAATGCACCGCCCCGCGGAGTGAGCACAGCTCCCATGCGCATTTGAACTGAACGCGCAGAAAAAGCCATCTCGGAGGCACGCGCTGCAGCCTCCCAAGCCTGAGCTAATTCACCCAAAAAACCTGCTCCGGGTGCGGATGACTCGGTCAGGATTTGATCGCCACGATCACCATACAATCCAACACCAGATGCTGAGATAAAAACACGTGGTGACAGACCCAGTTTCTGCAAACCCACAATCAGGTTGTTGGTGGCATCGACACGCGAGCGTATCAGACGCTGCTTTTTCGCCTCAGACCAGCGACCTTCTGCGATACTTTCACCGGCCAAATGAATGACCGCATCGAGCGGCTTGCCATCGAGAAGAACCGACGCATCCTCGGGGTTGGGTTTGCTCAAATCCCAACATACCGAAGTGCGCCCAGGCTCAGCACGGCGAGAAACGCCGATCACTTCATATCCACCCATGCGCAGAAACGGAGCGAGCTCGCTTCCAATCAGACCGCTACTACCCGTGAGTAGAATTCTTTTCACTTTTTTCTCCGGAAGTGATTTCCAAAAAACCAAGTCATTGCTCAGCACTTTGTGGCGATATGCAAACATGGCTGCCAATTTGCGCTGAACAAACCACCCTGCAAAGAGATCAGAAACAGGACTCAGAGGGAGCTCATAGCGAATGATGTCATTGAGAACGCATCCAGAATCAGCCCCCTCAAAGAGATGCCTGTGCATCCAAAAATGAAATGGACCTTTTTGCTGCCGGTCGGAGAATTCTTTTCCCTTATGGACATCAAAATGCTCGGCATGCCAATGCATCGAGCCCACGGGAGAAGGAATGGCAATGATCGCTCGCCCACCCTCGCGTATGCCCTCGCTCGAGACCATGCGGGTTGTTTCCCAAATGGGGCTCAAACGATTAAAGGCAGAGTCATGCTCATGCCATGCATAAGCTGACTCTGCCTCAACAGGAAGAGAGACTCTATAGCGGAGCTCCCGCTGCATATTAGAAGGAGTAGATTCCGACGAGATAGGTGCGGTTTGAAGTCTTGCTCTCTGGCTTGCCGTCTTTGCCGGTGAAGACTTTGTCGTCGGCCATTGTGTACTCATGCCCAAGCTCGATCTGGAAGCCACCCGCAGCGTAACCAGCACCAATCACAACTTGGGTTTGGTCTTGCTTGGCCTCGTTGGAGTCAGCGATAGAGTCATCGCGTTTGCTCACCTTAGATGTCGAGAATCCGTAAGTGATGAGGTCACCCTTCTGGAGGAGATCTCCCACACCGAAGAGTTGAGAGTCACCATTGAAACCGAGACCCACGGTGACGTCGGTTGTTTTCGGGATAGAAGATGAAATGACGCCAAACTTAGCATCGTCGGAAGTTGCAGCCGCGGTGTCGAACTTGCCTTTGGAAACAGATGTCACCACGTTCAGCTTTGAACGAACGACTGACTGGTACCATCCACCGAATGCCCAATTGTCGCGGTTGTATCCCAATGAACCTTCGAAGTGGGAGACATCGCGGGCTGTGATTTTGCGCTCGGTTTTGACGAAAGTGTTATCGATGGGTTTGCCATCGGCGTTGACAACAGTCTGCGCTGAGGCAGCTTCCTGCTGAACCTGATTCTTTTCCATTCCAAAGAATGCCGCAGCAACTACGCCGTCGTAATTCATTTTTGTGCCTGCAATGACGCCACGATCAGTTTTCAGAGTTTTTCCAAAAACACGGGAATCACGACCGCCGGGGAAACCCATCGAGTTACCCACACCGAGTGACACGCTCATTTCATTCTTGCCACCGAGGGAGAGCTTCTGCACAACAGATACACCATCAATCCAGCTGAACTGGTCAACGGTGATGGTTGCATCCATACCCCAGGCGTCAGCGCCGCCAAGACGGGTTCTGCCGAGAGAGAAGGTGGTGTTGGAGGGCAGCGACAAACCCACATCAGCACGGCGAATGCTTACGCCGTTGATACCGTTTGTAGCAGAAATTTCAGGGCCAACGTTGCCGAGAATTTGGGTTTCGAACTGGGCACGAGTGATACCTTCGCTCACACGGAGGCCGAAGCGAACATTGGCGAGCTGAAATTCAGGTGTACCTGCTGCCTGAGAGTCGGCAAGGTTCGAATAGGCTTGGATCAATCCATAGGGAATGACAGCCTTCTGAAGTTCTTTGTCGGATTTTTCGGTGTTGGCGAAGGCAGGTGCCTGGGCGACAACGGCAGCGAGGAGAGCAATTTTGCGAGCTGAAAACATGGACACAAGGCCTCCGCAAAAAATAGAATAAGAAGCGTCGGCCAAACTAAAATGATTCGGTGTGAGCGTCAAGCCACGATGCCCCGTTTCCCTTGAGGTTTTATTCATGCAAGTGAGCAAAGAACTTCCCTTGAGTCATATCCTTCCCCAAACTGCTGCGACGGAAATCTCCGTTTTTCAAGATAGGCTTGAGGCTTGGTGCTGCAGCAACGGGCTCGATGCGGTTCTCGTAACGGCACAAGACGCCTTCCTCAGTGAGTACACACCGCTCTCTGCGAACCAACGATTCAACCTTTCTGGCTTCACAGGCTCCACCGGTGACGGGCTGTTCCTGACCCGCGCACTGGCTGAAAAATTGCATTTGAAAGCACGTTTTCAACTCTTCGTTGATGGGCGCTACCATCTTCAAGCCGACCAGGAAACGAGTCCAGAGCTTGTGGGTGTGCACAAGTTCACCTTGGCTACAGGCCTCGACGAAGCTCTTTTTTCCTGGATGCGCGAAAAACTCCCTGCCCAGTGCCGATTGGCTGCCGACACCCAACGCGTGGGATGGACGCGTTGGCGAACAATGGAAACGCTTTGCAGCCAAAAGCAAATCGCATTGTTTGGGTTTGGTCAGGGTGAAGTTGCATCTGCATTACAGGCCGAGGGCTGGCGCACAGATCGAAAAATTCAAGCTCTTGATCCCAAACTCACCGGACGCAGTCTCGAGCAAAACCTAAAATCCCTGCGCGCGGCTTTGGCTCATAAATATCCCGGCACTCAATTCATCTATGCAACCTGCATGAGCGACGATGCCGCATGGCTGCTCAACGCGCGCGGCTATCACCTGCCACAGCTGTCGTCCTTTTTAGCCTACACATTCACCACTGCCTCTGGGTGCATCTTGCATCTTCCTGAAGAGTCTTCCGCATGCCCAGTTGAATTGGGCGACAGTGAAAACATCACTGTGACCCGTGGCGCGCTCGCTCGTGCTTTGCAAGCACTGAGTGATATCGTAAAAAAGGAAAATGCTTCTCAATTGAAAATCTGCTTCAGCGGACGCGCCATGAACGCAGCTCTGCCCGCTGAAGTCTCGAGAATTTTTCCCGCGGCAGAAATTCTCCCTGAGATGCATCTGATTGAGGAAATGCGGGTCTCCAAAACGAACGAAGAACTCCACTCCATCCGTCAGAGCTTCCTGCGCAGCAGCAAGGCCATTGCGCAAACTCTGCGCTGGGCAAAAGAATGCGCCCGCTCGTCTACGCCGCTTTCAGAAACACAATTGGCAGCGCGCATAAAGGCAGAATATGGTGCCGCAGGAGCCCTGGAACTGAGCTTCAAAACCATTTCTGGGTTTGCTGAAAATGGCGCAGTTATTCACTATTCAACACCTTCGTCCAAAAAACATGCGCAGCCGGGAGATCTCCTGCTACTCGACAGCGGAGCCTACTATAAAGAAGGTTTTGCAACCGACTGCACGCGCGTTGCCCTGTTTGCAACCGAAGCGAAGACAGCCGAAAGTTGGCAGAGGGAAATCTACACCCTCACACTGAAGTCCTGCCTCGCAGGCCTCCGTGCAACGTTTAACCTAGATACTCCCTGCCGCGATATTGATGCCCTGGCGCGCTCGCCCCTGCAGCAGAAAGGATACGACTACGCCCACGGCACAGGCCACGGCATCGGCATTCACGTCCATGAAAATGGAATTCGAATTTCACCCGCATCAAGTTATTCCTTTACAGAGCACGCCGTAGTGAGTGTTGAACCAGGGGTTTATTTGCCTGGAAAAGGTGGCGTGCGCATCGAGAATGTGGCCTTGGTGGTGCCGCGCGAGCCAACCCCCGACAACCCACACACCCACACCTTCGAGAATGTGGTTTGGGTGGGGTACGATTGGGATTTGATTGACGTGAATCTGCTGAGCGAGGCCGACAAACACGACCTCACGGCTTACGAACGCAAGTGCCAATCGCTGGGCACAGCGGTCACGGATTGTCCGTTGTTGTGACCGCTGTGTTCTGAGCTGCGGCTTCAGCCTCTGCGGCCGCCTTGGCGCGCGACTTTTCAATCGCACGCAGAGCAAACACCGAGATCTCGCACATCAGATATAAAGGCACGGAAACCAAAGTCTGGCTGAAGACGTCAGGTGGGCTGATCAGCGCACCCAAAACGAATGCTCCGAAAAACACGAATTTGCGGTTGTCCGTAATGTGATGTGATTTGACAACACCCACTAGGCCAAGCAGTGAGATGATGACTGGAACCTGGAAGACCACCCCAAAGATCATCACAAGCGTGGTGAGCGACCCGAAATAGTTTTCGTACGTCATTTCCACCGAAGCATATTCAGCTGCCCACTGCAGTGTTTGCGCAAGGAAGGCAGGCACAATAACAAAGAAGCCGAAGAAAATTCCGATGTAAAAAAGCAGGAGACTGGACACAATCAGCGTCTTTGCCACCTGGCGCTCGCGCTCAAACAACGCAGGCGACACAAACAACCACAACTCGCGCAGAATCAATGGCAGACCCAAGACTCCCGCAACGAGCATACACATTTTCAAGTTGACCCACATCACCTCGATGAGACCTATGGTCTTCAGGGTTTGCGCTGATGCTGTAGCTGCCGCTGCAGCACTCAAGCATTGCGTAGGCCAAGACACAAAATCAGCGAATTTCTGCAAGGCCACCTGAAGGCTCTCGCCTGCCTGATTCGCTTGCGCGATAAGATAGTTGTAACAAGTGTAGGGAAGCTGAAGAAAACGAATCAGTGCCTTCATGTTGATGAAAGCCAACACAACCAAAGCAAGATACCAATAGACCGCCCTAACGATGTGCCTGCGTAGGTCAGAGATATGGGCAACAATGCTCATTTCTCCAGGAGCAGGCTCAATGACGTGCGGAACGACGCCCGCAGCGGCCGTTTCAACCGCTCTCTGGCGCGCTGCCTTGCGCGCAACACCTTTGTTGAAGACCGTCGAAATCGTGTCGAGAATCTTCATGCGTTATTTCGCCTCCAACCAATTTCGCCCAACGCCCACATCAGCAACGAGGGGGATCGAAAATTCCACAGCACCCTCGAGAGCATTTTTAAGCAGAGTTGCGGTTGCGTCTACCTCTTCGCGTGGGCATTCCAACACCAGCTCATCGTGCACCTGAAGGAGCATCCTGGCCCGCAATCCGCTCTTTTGCAAAGCATCAGCAGCACGCAGCATGCCCATTTTCATAATGTCGGCCGCCGTACCCTGAATGGGAGAGTTGATGGCGATGTTCTCGAGAGCCTTAACTTCGCCGGGATTGAATGCTGCGGAAAGATTGACGGGTCGGGGTCGACCAAAGAAAGTGTGCACAACCCCTTTCAACCGGGCGGTTTGCCGCTGTTCCTCGAGGTAACGGTAGACTCCGGCGAAATTCAAAAAGTAGCGTTCGATAAAAGATTTGGCTTCGGCCAGCGGAATCTTTTGTTCGCGCGCCAACCGCTGTGCACCCATGCCGTAGATAATTCCGAAGTTGATGGTCTTGGCGTTGCCGCGCTCTTCGGGAGTCACCTGCTCTGGAGCTTTACCAAGAATCCGGGCTGCAGTTTGGAGGTGGATGTCGGCTCCTGAACGGAACGCCGCAATCATCGTTTCATCTTGCGCTAAATGAGCCATCACCCGCAGTTCTACCTGCGAGTAGTCGATTGAGAGAATCACCGACTCGGCCTCCGAAGCACAAAAGGCCTGGCGCACTTTCTTTCCGAGCTCAGTGCGCACGGGGATGTTTTGTAGGTTGGGGTCGCTGCTAGACAGGCGACCGGTGGCTGTCCCTATCTGGTGGAAACTTGTGTGAATGCGCCCGGTGGATTTCTTTACAAGCTGAGGCAAGACCAGAATGTAAGTATTGAGAAGCTTAGAGAGCTCGCGATACTCCTGCACAAGTGCGACCACTGGGTGCCCCTGGAATTGCTCGAGCACCGCCGCATCGGTTTTGTAGCCCAGCGTGGTTCGGGCGAGTTTGCCTTTGAAGCCGACTGCTTCATGAACTTTCAGATTTTCGAAAAGCACTCCACCCAATTGCTTGGGGCTGCCAATATTGAATTCTTGTCCCGCCAGGGCATGAATCTGCCGTTCGATTGCCGAAATCTTCTGCTGCACCTCAGCCGCAAGATCCGCAAGATATTCGGAATCAATGTGAACACCTGCGCGTTCCATATGCGCAAGCACGCGCAGCAAAGGCATTTCAAGACTGTGGAAGAGATGTTCAACCTTCGCATCGGACTTGAGTTCCTGCTCCAAAACTTCCCAAAGTCGAAGCGTGGCATCAACATCTTCACACGCATACTCGGTCAGCAGATTAAGAGGAACTTCAGTCATGGCCTGGCGAGCAGCTTCCTTGCCAATCAGTTTCGAAGTGGGAATTTTTTCAAGGGCAAGAACTTTGAGCGTTTGGGCATCGAGGCCGTAGCCGCCCGTCGAAGGATTCAGCATCCATGCAGCAATCATGGTGTCGGCAAACGCAGCGGCACCAAGCTCAACACCCAAATTCAACATCTGATGCAGGTCGAATTTCAAATTGTGTGCAACAAGCGTTCCCACGCGCCGCGTAAAAGCATCGCGCAATCCAGCCAAAGCTTCTTCGGGTGAAAATTCAGCCTGCGCAAAGCCCGTGGCGAGCCCCGCTCCTGAAAGATGACCTGCAAACAAAGGCAAATAAAACGCTTCGCCCGAGCGGAAACAAAAACTGCAACCAATGGGTTTGTGCTCAATGAGATCGAGTCCGGTCGTTTCTGTGTCGAAGGCAAAGAAACGTGTTGCGGGTGAGCTGATTTGCTCAAGAAGCTTGTGCAAACCAGTTCTCGTCAAAACGCATTGGTAGTTGCGCTCGCCCCACTCTGCCCGGCTCGGAGCGGGAGAAATTGGCTCCGCCGTAGCCTCAGCACTTTCACCTGTATCGAAGAGACTCATCGGAGTCTCTGCAGTGGGTTTTGATTTGCGCCGTGATGTTTTTACATCACTGTGTGCGGAGTCACTTTCCACCGAAGATTTAGCCTGCGCAGGAGCAAAACCACGCAGCAAAGAATTCATTCCAAGTGTTTCAATTTCGTGTTTGAGCTTCTGGTTATGCGAGAGATCTTGCCAGGTGTAGCGCATTCTCAATTCATCGAAATCGAGTGGCACCGAGGTGTGAATTTGAACCAAACGCCGCGAAAGTAGCGCTGCATCCCTGCTCGTTGCGAGCAGGCCACGCAAACGCTCATTCGAGACCTTGTCGAGATTTTCATAGATATTCTGAAGTGAACCGA
The DNA here is from genome assembly GCA_016868315.1 of Betaproteobacteria bacterium. Taxonomy (GTDB): domain Bacteria; phylum Bdellovibrionota_B; class Oligoflexia; order Silvanigrellales; family Silvanigrellaceae; genus RFOM01. Next base: position 219,028 of record VGHE01000001.1, on the reverse strand, counting down.
ATTCCTGAACGAGTTTGGCGGCGCCCTTGTCACCAATGCCTTTCACGCCGGGAATGTTGTCTACTTTGTCGCCGGTAATTGCCAGCACTTCACACACCTGCTCGGGAGGAACTCCGAAGTAGTCGATGACGTGAGCGCGTCCCATGACCTCATAATCATCGCCAGCCTTGAGCGAGAAAAGCTTGATATGCTCATCAACAAGTTGCATGAAGTCTTTGTCGGCAGAAACAATGAACACATCGCCCTGCTGCGCAAAACTCTGCGCAATCGTGCCAATCACATCATCCCCTTCATAACCCGCCAGCGAAAAACTGGGAATTCCGGAACGCTCAAGGAGTTCTTTGATGATTGGAATCTGTTTGAGAAGATCGGGAGGTGTTTCGGAACGATTGGCTTTGTATTCCGGAAAACTCTCGTGGCGGAAAGTTTTTTCCTTGCGATCCCAGGTCACAGCAACATGCGTTGGATTCTGCTCCTTCACAACTTTTTGGAGGATCTTGAGGAATCCGAAGATAGCTCCGGTTGGCGTGCCGTCGGGAGCCGTAAGGCCAGCACGACCCATCGCATAAAAAGAACGAAAAAGCAGAGCCATCCCGTCAAAAAGAAATAAGCGCGGCTGTTCCGAGGGAGCATGCGATGCGTGTGTCACGTGCAAGAGCCTCCATGGCAATGACTTAACTCAGCGACAAAAAAGACGACCGGCTTAGGCCTTAGCTTGTGGCTCTTCTTCTGCGGCTCGCTGCACAATCGGGCGCATGAGAGGGAAAAGAACAGTGTCTTTGATGTTGTCACACCCACACAAAACCATGGTGAGTCGGTCGATACCGATACCCACACCGGCAATCGGTGGAAAGCCATGTTCCATTGCAGTGAGGTAATCTTCATCCATGGGCATGGTTTCTTCGTCGCCAGCTTCACGGGCACGCATCTGCTCTTCGAAACGTTCACGCTGATCGAGCGGGTCAACAAGCTCCGAATAGGCCTTCACGATCTCAACGCCCGCAACTACGAATTGCCACATGTCGACATACCGTGGGTCTTTGGCATTGCGGCGCGCAAGCGGTGCCATGTCTGCAGGGTATCTTTCAATGAAGCAAGGCTGCACCAGTTTCGGACGCGTCACCTTCTTGTAGAGCGCATCGACCGTATTTGCCCAATTCATGGAGTCAAGGTCATCGAGGTGAATGTTTTTCTTTTTGAGCGCTGCAACAAGTTTTTCTTTGGTCGATTCAACGCGGATATCTATTCCGCAATCCTGAAGCACCAGCTCGCTATAATCGTAAACAGGCCATTGTCCGCCAAAATCAACGTCGTGTCCGTGCAATTTAACCTGTGCAGTCCCGAAAACACGATTGATAAGTGAGTGAATCATGTCGGCCACGAATGCGCGCATGATGTCGGCATTCCAATACGCCGCATAGAACTCCAGCATGCTGAAATCCTGCAAGTGAGTTGCTGAAATTCCCTCATTTCGGAAGCAACGCGCAAACTCGTATACCTTATCGAAACCTGCGCCGATGCAGCGCTTCAAATACGTTTCTGGAGCAATCCGCAGAGTGCAGGCGATATCTAGCGCGTTGTGGTGCGTATGGAACGGACGCGCGAGCGCACCCGAAGGCTGGGTTTGCAGAACGGGCGTATCCACCTCGAGAAACCCTGCATCTTCAAGCGAACGACGCAGAGATTTCACAATCTCAACGCGTTTGCGGAACACCTCACGCGATTCTTGATTCATAATGATATCGAGGTAACGTTGCCGATAGCGGGTCTCGATATCCTCTACGCCATGATATTTCTCGGGCAAAGTGCGCAGACATTTGTTGAGCAGCTTGAAAGATTCCACCCGAACAGTCAGTTCGTTGGTCTTGGTACGAAAGATTTCCCCGGTCACGCCAACGAAATCACCCACAGCCACGTCGGCCGTGAAGCTATCGAACATTTCAGGCGACTCCTCGGATTTGCGCACACAGATCTGCATGCGACCGGTGAGGTCGAAAATGTGAGCAAAAAGAATTTTCCCCATGGTGCGCAGACCCACGACACGCCCTGCAACCGCAACATCGCGTGTTCCTTCAGGCAGCGCCAAGGCGCTCTCCACAGAGTGCGTTTTTGGGTAGCTATCGGCCAGGTTGCCGCGCTCACGTTGCTCAAGAAATTTGCTTTTCTTGATTTCAAAAACAGAATCTGACATCGGGCTCTGCTCCCTGGAATCGATAGTGTGGTTAATCTTTGGCCGCTGTCGAGCGCTAGGCGAGGCTTACCACGATGGCTTTTGCCAAAACAAGAACGAAGCCCACAAGGACGATGGTGCTCCCCACTGGCCAGTCCAGAGCGAATACTGCGAGCAAACCAATAAGCGCAAGAACCGTGCTAAAAACCACTGTTCGGGGTGAAAATGCTGATTTTGGAGGCAGTAAGGCTGCAGGAACAGTCAGAAGAGCCGAAATCATCAGCCCTCCCACAGCAACAAGCCCCGTCAGCACGGCGGCTGTAACGACCACCGGGAAAAGTCGTTCGATAAAAGCGACCCGAAAACCCATTAAACGCGCAAATTCCGAATCCGAAAGCCACGCATCCCAGTCTTTGCGAAGTACGAAAATGAGCGCCGCGACCAGGAAAAGTACTATGAAGAGCAAAAGAGCATCGAGATCGGTGAGGTTAAGCACATCACCAAAAAGAAAGCGCTCGAGGTCAAGCCGCGTGCCCCGCAAGCGGGAAACAGCAACGACACCAGCCGCAAAAAAACCAGTGAGGGTCAGAACAGCAGCGCTGTCCGGAGGCAAATTCAAAAGTCGTTCCAGCCTCTCAACCGCAAAGCTTCCCACCAATCCGGTGACGACAGCCCCCAGCATCATTGCACCCCACAGCGGCAAACCAAAGGCAGCTGCAGCAAAGTATCCAGCAACGAGGCCTGGAAAAACCAAATGAGCGAGTGTGTCGCCAATATAAGCGCGCTGCTTTAAAACAATGGTTGGACTGAGCAATCCACACAAAGCCCCAACAAGAATTGTACAAAGCAAAGCCATTTGTGCAAATTCAGCCTCAAAGAAACTCTGCTACAAGCTGAAGTTGATCAGTTTTTCTTGCAGCATGTGTCATCCTTAGGCTCGAAACGAACGGTGCATATTTCTGCATTGTGAGAACGCTCAAATAGAAACTTAGCCGAAAGCAATTTCTCATAGGCTTCAAAATGATGGTCGACCATCACCACGCAGATGTTGTTCTGATGCGCGAGAACGTGGAGAGTGTCCATCAGCTGTTGCTGACAGCAGGCGTCGAGATTCGCAAGGGGCTCATCCAGAAAAATCATTTTGGGATTCGAGAGAATAGCACGAGCCACCATCGCCCGTGTCTTTTGTCCACCGCTGAGAAGATGAAAAGACTTTTGGGCATCGGCACTGAGTTCCCATTGCACCAGCGCCGTACGGACACGTGGCAGCGCATCAGCAGGTGCCGGAGGATGACGCCCAAAGCCCTGCATGACGAAATCCTGGACGCTGATTTGAAAGTATTTGTTTACCTGCTGCGACTGAGGAACGTAGGCCAGGGGTAAAGTGCCTGCAGCAGGAGAGGCTCCATTGATTTTGACTTCACCCGACCATGGTGAAAGCAAACCCAACCAAGTCTTTAGAAGGGTCGATTTGCCGCAACCGTTTGGGCCAATAATGGCATAAATCCCCCCATCCTCGAGACGTCCCGAAAAAGGGTGATTGAGCGCCGAGCGATTTTGATGCCCGACAACTAGATTCTCCCAGTTCAGTGCTATGCTTGCGACTCCTTACGGCCTCAGCCCGGTTGCAAGCGTTTCAGCGTTGGTTTCCCAGAGTCCAGTGATGTTTCCAGCAGGCGTTCCTGGTGCTGACAATCCATCGGTGAAAAGCTCGCCACCGACTTTCACACCTACCTCTGCAGCAACCCTCTGCACCGTTTCGGGAGATGCAGTGCTTTCTGCAAAGACTGCTTTTGCACCAGACTTTTTGATGGCATCGATGGCGCGCTTGAGCTGTCCTGGAGTCACTTGAGCCTCCGTTGAGACGCCCGAGATTGTCACGATTTTCAGACCAAACGTACTCGCGAAATACCCCATGGAGTCATGTCTGGTGGCAAGAACACGTCGTGAGGATGGGATTGTTGCAACTTTTGCATGCACAGCACTCTCCACAGCCTTTGTTCGCTGAGCAAAAGTCCGCAAGCACGTATCCCATTCGTTGCGCAGAGCTGGAGCCCTGGGTGCAAGAAAATTGTAAAGGTTCAAAGCAGCTTCGCGGGTGAGTCGCGGAGAATGCCAAATGTATGGATCGAAGCTGTTTGTTGCTTTGGTACGCGAGTGAGCACGCCCTTCTGTTTCGGCACCCTCGCCCTCGGCGTGCGCTTCCAACGTGCGCAGATTGAGATTTTTGGTGGCAGTGAAAAGCTTATTGGCCTGGCCAGCATTCTTTTCAGGCCAGCTTTCAAAGCCCTCTCCGACAATCAAACGGACGCCGGCTTTGGACCAAATCATTCTGCTGCGCGGAGTCAGTTTGTAGGTGTGTGGGTCAGTTCCAGGAGGCACGAGCGCCGGCAAAAGCTCAACCCCTTTACCGCCACAGGTGACTTCATAGGCCAATTCACGCAACCAGCTCACACTTGAAGCAATCTGGAGAGTTTTAGCCTCAGAGACCTGAGGAATGAGCAGCAGGAAAAAAGGAATCAGAAAACGAACGGCCAGACCATCAGCCAGTGAATTGCGATATGCTTTCACAGCCGGAGCAAGCCCAACAAGGAATCCAGCAAGCAAAATAACACTGAGGAAAATCCATTCAGTCGGACTCAGAGGCTGGATGGGAATCAACATGCCAAAACTCGATTCTATGAGAGGTTGAGTGAGCGCAAGAACAAGATAAGTCAGAACTACTCCGAGGGCAGCACCAACGAAGGTCAGCAGCAGAGCCTCAAAAATGAGAAGCCCCGCGATTGTTTTGAGACCTGCACCGACACTTCTTAGGATCGCCATTTCGCGACGTCGCTCTTGGAGCGAAGTATATATGGCAATCAACATCGCCAACAGCCCTACAACCAACACAGCCCACGAGACAATGCGCAGACCATCCTCAGCATATGAGACAACAGACCAAAGTTCACCTAGGGCTACACCGGGGATGATGGCCATCAGAGGCTCGTCTCCGTAGGTGTTGATTTCTCGTTGCAGCATCAGAGTTTCGAAACGGTTTTTAGTTCGCACCAGAGCAGCAGTAATCTGCTTGACCTTAACATCCTCTTTGCGAATAGAGTGAGCTGGAGTCTCCTCTCCGCGCCGTGGTGGAGCACCATCGCTCCAGTCCATGTGGATGGCCTCCATACCTTCCAAGCTAATATAAAGAGAACGGTCGATAGGGGTGCCCGTTTTTTTAAGGATGCCCACAACTTTGAATGGCTTGTCGTCGTGCGAAATGATCGCAGGGCCATCCATAACTCCATGCGCAACGGCAACGCTGTCGCCGATTTTATACTTGAGAGCCTCTGCAACCTCTGAGCCCAGCGCGACATCAAAAACCAACGTCGGAGCCTGGCCTTCGGCGAAGGTCACAGTGCGATCCTGACGGTAGCGGTAGTTGGTGTAGAAATCCTCATTTGTCCCCACCACACGGAAGCCCCGATGGCTATCACCCAAAGAGTATGGAATCACCCACTTTACGGCAGCATGGCTGCGTAACTTTTCAAATGCATCGTAGGATATATTCGCAGTCGCACTGCCCAATCGAAACACTGAATACAGCAGCAACTGTAGCGTTCCACCTTTGGCGCCAACGATAAGATCGGTTTGCGAGATGGTGTTGGAAAAGCTTTCTCGCGCACCGAGCCGCACACGTTCAATACCCAGCAAGAGCAAAACGCTCAGCGCGATAGAAAAAACCGTGAGTACCGTGGTCAGCCGACGGTTCCACAGGCTTTTACAAAGAATATTCAAAAGGGTCATACCTCGGCTCCTTTCATCGCTTTGTTGATTTCAGCCAGTGCGACAGTTCTGTCGAAGAGCGGCATGAGAGAACGATCATGACTGACGAACAACACCGAAGAGTTCTGAGCCCGGCACTGTTCAAACAACGTATTCAGGAAAGACTCGCGCAGGTCAGAGTCGAGAGCGGAGGTCGGTTCGTCGGCAACAATGAGGTCAGGATGACCAATAAGAGCGCGTGCAGCCGCCACACGCTGCTGCTGCCCGACACTCAGCTGCCCAGCTTTCGCATCGAGAAGATGAGCAATGCCAAGCTTTTCTGCCAAACGACGAGCCTCGCCGTCAGCCGAACCCGATGCTCCCAGGCGCTGCGCCCGAGTTTGATTCATTTCAACCGGAAGAAGAATATTCTCTAGAACACTCAGAAACGGCAGCAGATTGAAAACTTGAAAAATATAACCCATATGCACTGCCCGGAGTGCATCACGTTCGCTGGACGATTGCTTCTCAAGAGCATGACCCAGGATTTTAATGTGACCCTTTTGGATGGGTAAGATACCTGTCAGTAAGCTCAACAGAGTTGTTTTGCCGCTGCCACTGGGACCATGAAGAAACAACATTTCCCCACGCTTGAGCTGAAAACTTGGGACATCTAGAACGAGCCCGCGGCCATCATAGGAATGCTGAAGATGGCTGATGGTCAGAACGTGATCACTTTGGGACATCTGTGAACTCCTGAAAATTCTCTGCAGGAATGTATACAAACTGAACTCGCGGACGCTACCACATCCGTCCTTTTCTGAAAACTCTATGAATTTCACGAAATTCATGCAAAGAGGGGACTCTTCTGGAGGATCCTCACCCATGACGGAGCGGCACGGCAACCAATATAGCCTCGTGACACTCGACAACGGTGTTGTTTCATTCCGCCATGCACAAACTGGAGAAATCCTTCATGGCAACGTCGGCCCCGAGAAAGAGGCGCTCGAGCTCTACATGAGCGCAAGCGGGTTGCTGCATTGGGAGCAACCACAGGCCATTGTCTTTGACATCGGAACCGGCTGTGGCGCACAACTGCTAGCCCTGTTGGATCTCCTCGAAAATTCACCAACGCTTTTGAACCTGAAGGTTTATAGCTTTGATCTCGAAAAAGATGGACTCACCGCCGCTCTTGCGGCACGTGCTCATTTTAAAGCTATCGAGCGGCATCACAGCTTCCTTGAACAAGCTCAAAACCGCAATGCACTGCGCTGGGAAATGCCTGGCAACAAAACCTTTGATTGGACATTTGTTGGCGGTAACTTTCGAGAGACCGTAGTCAGACTTGCTGAAAGCGAACCCCATCTGCGGGCAGATTTCTTTTTCTATGATTTTTTCTCACCAGCGAGTCACCCTTGGCTTTGGACGTATGAATTGTTCAAGAGGGTCTTCTATTTTGCACATCCAAAGTCCAGACTGGTGACCTACTCGAGCGCAACCTGCGTTAAGGCAGCTCTCGCTGCGGCGGGCTGGTTTGTTGGTACAACAATTGCCAGTGGAAAAAAGGCGCAATCCATCATTGCAAGCGGCTCACTCGATCTTCTCGCAAACCCACTTCCACAGAAATTTCTGAGTACTTTTCTCAACTCGCACAAGCCTTTCAATGAGGCTGAGACTCCGCAAACGCAACTCGAAATTAAAATACGACTGACAGAACATGTGCAATTTTGCGATGCCGCAAAGCAATTGCAGAGCGAAAGCTGATTTTTACTTCAGAAATTCCATGAGGCTTGGCCCGAGAACCTTCGAGCTGGCATTCAATGTATATGAGAGAGCGGTTTCGGCTCGCTTCATGTCGAGAGCAGTGGAGACTGGGTCAGCGGATTCGATTTTAACGTTATCGCTGAGAACAAATTCTTCAAGGTTATCGAGTCGCTCTGCAGCATCGCGCACCGATGCGCGGCGTGCCCCGAGAGAAGCGGTCATTTCGGCGAGCTGTGTCAGGGCGCCATCCAAGCGACTGCTGGATCTAAAAATCTCATCAACATCATTGTTTTCAAGCGCAGAACGAAAATCTTGAACAATCCGCAACAGCGGCACATTCTCACCATTGGTTCCAGAGTCTTTAACTGCGATTTCGAAAATACGTCGGCCAGGAATGTTGATGGGACGAAAAGTGTCTTCATCAAGCTGAACATAGATGAGGCCGTCATCACCGCCATAGTGTCCATCCCCCGAAACCGGCGGATGCGCAGTTTTGAAACCACCAAAAATAAAGCGATCACCGTAGGTCGAGTTGCCCAGTTGAACAATTTGCTCAGACAGCTGTTGCACCTCATGAGAAACTGTTTTGCGTGAGCCAGCATCCCAAACACCGTTGGACTGCTGCACTGCAAGTTCCTTCGCTCGTATGATGGTGTCAGTAATGCTGCGGAGCGCATCTTCGGTTTTACCAAGAAAGCCTTCGACGTAGTCGTTGGTGCGGCGAAATTGATTGATATTCTCGATTTTGGCGCGATTGCGAAAAACGCGGACAGTGCCGCTCGGGTCATCCGACACCGAGCGTAACTTTCGCCCCGACGCAGCCTGATCCTGCGTGTCCAGCGCGAACGCGCGCGCCTGATTAACACGGCTCTCAGTGGCATCGAATTTCATGCGTTCAGATACACGCATCTGCTAACCTTCCTCGTTCATCAGCGTTTCAAATCTAGCACTGTTTTGAACATCTCATCCGCAGTTGTAATGATCTTTGAACTGGCCGTGAACAAGTGCTGATACTTCAGCATGTTGGCAGCCTCTTCATCAAGTGACACTCCGGAAACTCGTTCTTTTTGAGTTTCAACGTTTGCCTTCACAACCTGTGAGGCCTTGAGCTCATTCTTCGCCGACATTGCAGCAGAACCCAGGGTTGCAACGAAATTATCGTAAAATCCGACGGCAGAGTTGGTACCCTTGTCGAACATCGGTTTATTCAAAGTCTTAATGAGTTCGTTAACGATGACGTTGTCACCGGGAGTCAGAGGACTCATACCAGCAGCAATGGCATCGGTATCTTGTTGAATCAAACGAGACACTGAAATCTGCTGAGCAGCTTCGTACTGTCCGTCGACACCCTCAAAAAATTCACGTCCGTTGACGTCTGAAAAACCTCCTCGACCAAATCCCTTCTCGTGAATCTGGTTGAAAGCTTGCCCAAATGTCTGTGCGAATTCATTCAGGTTATCCCGAATTTTCTGGGCATGTTTATCGCGCACATCAAGCATTCCTGAGATTTTACCGGTCGTAAACTTGGCGGTAATGTCAGCGCCCTTCGTGTTCGCGAAGTCTGAAGCAATAATTCTTGGCTGCCCCTTTGCCACATCGTAGTCGAGCCTGACCTCAGCCGAAAAAATTCCTTCAACAAGAAGATGGCCGCCGGGTCCACGGACGGTGTACAGACCACGATCGTCTTTGTACATTTGAACGTCCATCAACTGCGATAGCTCTTTGAGAGCCATATCGCGCCTGTCTTCGAGATCATTGGGGCGTGTGCTGTCGCCCATCTGTAGCGCAAGAACTTCCCGATTCAAATTGGCAACTTCTTTGAGTTTCTGACTGACGATGTCACAGTCCACAGCGAGTTCTTCTGAAATGTCATTTTGGAGCTGAGCAACGTTGGAATGTGTCACATTGACTGTTGTGGTCAGTGTGTTTGCTGTTTCGAGCAAATGAATACGCATCGCCGGCTCTTCTGGCATGTTTGCAAAATCGCGCAAGGCACTTCCAAAGGTATCGAGACGCATGCGGATGGTGGAATTCAAATCCGGATTGAAATAACCTTCCAGCCTGGAAATGTTGTGATCGAATGATTCAGCTCGACCGTGATTCTGAGTTTCGCGCCTCAAAGCCTGTTCAAGATACTCGTTGTGAGCGCGCGCAATGCGACTCACCTTGGCGCCCTGTCCAAGAATCAAAGAGCCGTATTGAGTGGGGTCGTTGGCTTCAATGTCGGCGCGCTGCCGACTGTAGCCCGGAGTTTGGGCGTTGGCGATGTTGTGGCCTGTTACTTCAATCCCCATGCGCGAGTTGCCTAGAGATTGACCACCCATATTTAGGATGTGCTGTAGGCCGGTTGGCATACGTTAGGCCCTCACCCTGACAGATGCGACTCCCTGTTTAATGGCTGGCGCATCCACGCTCCGTCCACGTTCATTGTAACGGTTCTGCATGATGGACTCATTCTGCAGAACTTGCAGCGAGCGTTTGAAATTTGCAGAGAGCGCTTTCAAAACTAGCTTGTTTTGTTCGATGCGCGGCTGAGCATGAAGAAAAGCAGAGCGGTAGGCTTCAGATAACTCTTGAATTTCAAGCACAGCATGACTCAAGCTCGCATGCATTTCAGGGTCGACGAGGCGCTCCACGTTCCTCAAATAAGACTGAGCAACCTGGATGAACTCGGTGAGGCTTGGCAGCCTGCCGCGAGCATCGAACGCCATCATGAAACAGAGTTTTTTGAGGAACTGCTGACGTCTTTCCTCGGCCGCCTGGGCGAGCCGGACAATCTGATCTTTTTCTGTCACCAGCTTCTCGAATTCCGGGAGACAAAACGAAACAACCAGCTCTTCCTCACGCGCAAGCACGCCAAGAAGTTCTTCCAGCTGTGTCATCTGTTGCCGGAGGCAGTGAAGAAACTGGGCCAGGAGTTTGAGAAGCTCAATCATGGGCCCACCTCAATCTCTCAACTCAGGGCGACTTCAGGATCCTTTGAAAGTTCATCACGCATTGCTTCAGCCAAAATGCTATCTGCAATCTTGCCAGCGTCAGGCTTGTACTCGCCCCGCTCAATCATCGCTTTGAACTTTGCAACTTTATCTTCACGGATGTCGGGTGTGTTTTCGACGACCTGGCGTGCCAGGCTGAGTTCGCGTGCCCGTGGAGAAATTTGAACGTTGGCTGCGGGCTGCTGGGCAGAAGGCTGAGCGGCCTTCGCATAAGCGTTCACAGCCGACTTAACGGTCTGAACGTTTTCTGCCTTTTTCGCGTCACCGGCAGACTTCTGATTAACTAGTGCGTTCGGAGAGGGCGTACTCTGCGGCTTGATTGTATTGACGGCCATGCGAAACCCTCCTTTGAGTTCAATTTGCACACTAACACCCTTGCTCCGAGAGTTGAGTGGCAAAGCTGCCCGGTGAGCCAGTGCCCTGGCACACCGGGCAGAATTTACCCTCAGAAGGTGTAAGTCAACTTGGCGATTCGCAATCCCAAATCAAAATCACTTGTGGTTGCAGCCTTCTTGCCGTTGATTTCAAATGTAGCACTCGACCACTCAGCCGTTAGACCCAAGCCAGCGGTCATATTTTCAGCGAGCTTCTGATTGTAGAGGAGTTCGGTTCTGAAGCCGAATCGCGAAGCTTCAGCGTCGTCGTTGGAGTTTTCGTATTTAGTTGCGCCCATCTCATAAAACAGGACATCGGTGTTTTCGAAGTCTTGGCCGAACATTTGAAAGCTGTAGTTGGCAAAGAGCCCCAGACGAGAGAGTCCATCTTCCTTGACCCGTTTGGTCTCAATGGTTTGAGCTTTGTCGTATGAGCGAGAGAAAGCAGCGCCCACCAGACCCCATTCGAGATTTTCGCCCGACTTCATGCCGACCCAAAGTTCGCGCTCACCCTGAGCACCCAGTGGGTAGAAGTAGAAGACGCCACCCTTGTAGTGATAGCCCAGTTCAAGGCTCCCAGTCGCAGCGTCTGCACTTTCACCGAGATAGTTGAAGTATGTGGTTTTAGTGGTGACAGAATCACCCTCTGCAGGCTTGATGGTCTGTGACGACTGACCAAATTTAATGCCATTCACAGAAATGCTCATCGAGCCTTTTTCCGAAGCGAATGCACCGAGAGAAACGCACGAGGCACAGAGCGAAGCAATCATCATCGAATAACGCATGAAATTTCTCCAACGTACCATTCCTCAATTCATTTGAAGAATCGACTGGAAAAATTATACCCTATCTCGGCAGAATTAAAAAATGATAGTTCTGCCCAAAGTTTGAGTCGAAAAAGGTTTGCGTGTTGTGAAATGCAGAAAACCAAATCGTCATGCGACGTGCTTGCTCTGGTATCTGAACCGTGGGCATCAATCCAATGACCTTTTCAGGATGTTCAAAATGCGAGGCAAGAAGAGGATAACTTTGAACAGCGCCTTCATCGAACTGCACCTTCGCAAATAAACACCAAGGCGACCGCGCTCTTCCAGAGCCCGATGAAAGCTGCTGTTCGATGCGCTCAATGGCATACTCAAGCTCGAATGACTTTCCGGCAATCAAGCCCCCCTGCTGCGCAACAGTCCAAGCCTCTGTGAATTTCAGAACCGACGAACTCTCCGGCGCTGCCAATTGGAATCTCAGAGTCGATCCCACACCACCATCTTGAACAGTGCGACCCGCAGCGTCACGCATCAAAAATCTGAGTTCGAATCGCCCCGCATCGTTCGGACCAAAGTTTAATTTTGCAGGCGAGAGAATCAAATGCCCATTGCGAGGCTCACGAAATCCCTCACCGAGAAGATGGGATTTCCATGAATCTTCGAATGCGCCTTTAACTTCTAATTCAACTTTCTCGAATTCACCGGCAATGCTCGACCCGGGTGCCCAGCGGAAATCAACCTCCACCGCTGATCCGCGAACGATGTTCTCTGGCATCAACGCGCGGTAGTGCTCTCCTTCAAAAAACACATGTGCCCAAGTGCTGACCATGCGCGGCTTATCATCGGAACGCGTGCTTTGAACTTCAATCGTATAGTGAGCCGGTCGAACCGGCTGATGGCTCATCCGTTCTGCTGCGAAAGCCGTACATCCCCAGCCGGCAAATAAAATAATGAGGAGTGCCCGAAGAAGTTTAATTTTGCGCAAACAGCAGGAGTCTTTTGACACTCCAAAAAAGTCCAACACAACACCCTCCGTTGCCAGCAAACTGCTGGGAGTCGGGAGACATCATGCACTGCTTTAAGGGGCAAAACCGAGCTTGGAAATTTTCAATGCCGGCAGTTTTTACTGCAGACGTGTCGGTACGCAAGTCGTGCTGCACGTGCAGCAGCCGATTTACCCTCGCCAGCGATAAGCTCCCTGGACTCAGACTTGCCGCTGTGGCTCGATGAAGGCACAGCAGCCTCAAGGCCATCTCCCAATTTCTTCGCCACCCCTCTCAGAGGATCTGGAGAAGACTGAGAAGCTAGAGCAAATCCCGCCAGAGCGCGGCGAATAGAACGGCCGCATTCGGGGCACTGTGTCAGCGGCTCTTCTTTGGCCCATTGGAGTGTTTCGAAGTAACAACACTCGCGCCCCTCAACAACACCCGCCTCTCCGGCCGGCTCCGCTGGTTCGTATACGTAGATTGGCATGATGCACTTCTCTCTATGGAAGTTGGTTAGCTTCCAAAGATGTAACACTCAGCTCCACGCGTCGCAAAGGAGATGCTCCAGTTGATTGGCGGTGAATGGAACATCAGCGGTGCTCTTCTTATGCGCAACACGCGCCTGGAACCAGCTCACATAAGGAGAAAGAGCCCTCCAGTCGAGTTCGCCCGAGCCATCGAGAAAGCCCTCAAACTGAGGAGCCAGAATGCGAAAACTCGCCTGCAGAAATGAGGCACTGGGGCTGCGGTCGAATGTTTTCGCATGAGCAAAGACTTCGGCAACGCTCTGAGAGTGAGTCAGAAGAGCCTCGTAAACGTATCTTAAACTCTCACGCAACAACACCAGACATTCGCGGTGCTCGCGGAGAAAATCACAATTCACAACTAAAACATGTGAGAACCCATGCGGAAAACCAAAATCCCGCGACCAAACAGTGCGCCGCACAATTCCGCGCCGAAAGCCAAGCAGCCCCTCCCAATACATGTTCAACTCCATGAGACCGAACCGCCCGGAGAAAAGCTCTTCATCCATTTCCCGAGGAGAAACTCTCTTACCCACGTCGTAATCTGAATTGATGTCGAGCCCGCAGCTCAAATCCTCCCAACGCGAATGTGCCATTTCGGGATTCACGGATCCCAAAAGGCGGCAGCCCGAGGAGTTTGGTGTGGGTTGAAGTCCTACAAATCCACGTGAATCGCCGCCAAGAAGTAGACCCAAAATCCTCGCCTTAGTCTCTTGACCGCGACTGGTGTGCTCGACAAGGCGATCGAGCGTCAAAACCGCAAGGTCAGCCGTGCCCGCTTCGAGCTCAGCTAAAGCATCTGCGTGAGTTCTCACGCTAACATGCAAGTTCCGCCCATAGCTCGCGAGCAAATCAGGGGAACCACCCTGAAACGCAAGCAACCCAACCAGGCTCGGATCGAGTGCACCCTCAAAAGCAGCATGAATAAAGGGAAAAGTGCTCATCTGATTGAATCCACATCCAGCACATTATCTTCGACCAAAGGAAGGGCGTCGTGCACGAGTTCGGGAATCAAAACAAGAGTTCGAATAGGTGAATTTACGAAAAAAATTAAATAACACAAAAATACAAATTATTACAAATTGTTGATTATTTATAAGACATTTTAAGGTCGTCATTTTTGCTGAATTTTGAACAATTTTGACGACAAAGAGACATATCGACCGCAGAGCCAACACTTGCCGAGAAAGCGGCGCGGCAACTCACCATTGGCGCTGCCGCTCACGAGTGAGCTACATTATTTTTGAACGACAGAAAAACGTTGATGAAAAAGGGCTCCGGGGGTCGCTTGACAGGGAGACACGGGGTGATTATCACTGCCCGGCGCGGGGAGATACCGAAGTGGCCAACCGGGGCAGACTGTAAATCTGCTGACTTTAGTCTTCAGTGGTTCGAATCCACTTCTCCCCACCACGAGAGCGGGAATAGCTCAATTGGCTAGAGCATCAGCCTTCCAAGCTGAGGGTTGCGGGTTCGAGACCCGTTTCCCGCTCCATTTTTTTTCATTGATTATCCTCAACACTACAGCAACAGAGTCAGTCCCTCCAAGGCTTGATTCAGCACGTCAATTTCTTTCCTCCCCTCTCATTCTTGGCCTTCAACAGCGCAGAGGGTTAGACTCCCCATGCGTGTGAAAAGGTTGGCGCACCATCGACCTAAAATTTCTCAATGGGAAGGGATGTCCAATGCTCAAGCTACTGCTCGCCGGAGCCATTCTTGCATCATCGTCCAATGCCTTTGCGACATCGAGTTATCTGTGCAGAGGCCCCAAGCTCTCACCAACCGATGCCAACCCCATCAGCATCGGCTGGAATGTGGGCACAGCAACCCCCATGCCCCGGCGCATCGACCTGGGCTACAAGGGTACAATGACTTTTGGAGAAGGCTCCAAAGGCATGGAAACCATCGATGGGTTCTGGTTCAGCAGCAAGCGCATCTGGATTCAGTTGGCAGTCGACACCAAGCCCTTTTTGATTCTGAAGGCCGTGCGCTCCTCAGACCTCGAATATAAAGGCGAGATGATTCTTGAAGGCAAAAAACATCCCGTGATTTGCCAAGAGCGCGGCTGAAGGGAGTGCCCAGCATGAAGATTTATTGCTTGGGTGCAGCGCTTTTCGCGCTGACTCTCGTCGGTTGCAAGCCTCGCTCCTTCAACACCGCGAGCAGCACGCAAAGCGGTTTGGCAGGAGAGTTTGAACTCGCAAACGATCCCAATCCGGATAGAGATTTCGACGAACCTTCGGGTTCCAAGGTTCAGGCCGTTGAATTCGATATTTCGAGCGATCCCCGGCCAGACTCTGACTTCCTCTAAAACACATGCGTGTCGGAATAAGACCTCATTTACGGCACGCAGTGCGATTGCTTTACAGAGCCCGATTGAGTAGCGTGCGAGGGCAATACTCGCCCTATAATTATTCGGGACACCGCGCATGACTCCATCAAACAAAAAAACGGCCTTAATCACAGGAATTACAGGTCAAGACGGCGCATACCTCGCGCATTTACTGCTTAAGAAGGGTTATGCGGTGCACGGCATCAAACGCCGTTCGAGCAGCTTCAACACACAGCGGATCGACCCCCTTTATCTCGACGAACATCTGCCCTCGAGCCAACTCAAACTCCACTATGGCGACCTAACTGACCCCGTAGGACTCGCGCGAGTGGTTGAAGAAGTTGCGCCCGATGAAATCTACAACCTTGCCGCACAAAGCCATGTGCGCGTGAGCTTCGACCAGCCCGATTACACCGGCCAGGTCGATGGCCTTGGAACTGTGCGCCTACTTGAGTGCGTGCGCTCGCTTGGGCTCACCCACAAAACTCGTTTTTATCAGGCCTCCACAAGCGAGCTGTACGGCAAGGTGCGTGAAATTCCGCAATCAGAAACCACCCCCTTCCACCCTCGCAGTCCCTATGCATGTGCAAAAATCTATTCCTTTTGGAGCGTGGTCAATTACCGCGAGGCATACGGAATGTTTGCGTGCAACGGGATTCTCTTTAACCACGAGAGTCCGCTGCGTGGTGAAACATTTGTGACCCGCAAAATCACACGCGCTGCAGCGCGTATTTCGCTTGGCCTGGATGAATGTGTTTGGCTTGGAAATCTCGATGCCAAGCGCGATTGGGGTCACGCGCGCGAATATGTTGAGGGCATGTGGAAAATCTTGAACCACCACACTGCAGATGATTTCGTTCTTGCAACAGGTCGCACCACCTCAGTGCGTGACTATCTTTTAATGGCCTTCAAAAATGTCGGCATCGAGATCTCTTTTGAGGGTAAGGCCGAGAACGAAATTGGGCGTTGCAGTAAAACCGGACGCACACTCATCAAAATCGACCCACGTTACTACCGCCCCTCTGAGGTCGATCTCTTGATCGGAAACCCCACAAAAGCCAAACAAGAATTGGGTTGGGAAGCGCGAGTCAAAGTTGAGGATTTGTGCAAGGAAATGGTTGCGGCTGACCTCTATGTGGCGCGCCAGGAAATGTCACGCAGAGAGCACGCGGTGCAAACCATGGAAGAACTCGTCCACAGCCCCGAACGTCTACTTCAGATGCTGCCGAAATAACTCAAGGTATTTGTCCACCACCGGGTCCCAACCAAAAGTCATACCGTGAGCGTATGCTGCCTCGGCCATTTCAGGATGGCTGGCATAATGAGAGAGACCCGCGCGCAGTTCGCTAGCCATCACGCTGCCGTTCTGTGAGCTCCAGTACAACGCATGTGGCCCACAGATTTCCGGAACAGCAGATTCACGAAAAACAAACACCGGGCGTCGAGCTTGCATGGCCTCGAGCGGCGGGTAACCCATGCCCTCTGATATGGAGGGAAACAAAACAGCCGCGCAGTTCTTGTAGAACCAGTATTTATCTTGCTCGCTGCAGATACCAAGCAAATGCACGCGCTTCTCTGCGGAGCTCTTCGAGAGCTGTTCCTGAAGCTCAACGCCTGCTGGAGTTTTACAATTCCCCAGCATGACCAAATCGTATTCAGGCAATTCCTCCATCAGCTCAACCAAAACGCGATAGTTTTTGGTGTGCTTGTGGACTCCCACCGTGAGAAAGAACGGCCGCTGCGGGACAAAAGCAGGTTGCGCAATGGGCGTAAAGGTTTTGAGCTCCAGGCCGCAATACACAACATTTAAGGGTGTGCTTCGTACCTGAAGATTTTGCTGCACTTCAGCGACTGTGTTCTCTGATATGGCAGTGATTGCACTCGAGCGATCGATAAATTTCTGGATACGACGCAGCCGTACCCGACAGCGAGCCGGACTCTTTTCCTTCAAAAAATTGAGATCGTTGATGGTGAAAACAAATCGCGCAGCATGCGCAGGCGAGTAGGCTACATCTTGGTGTGGGCAATACCACAAGTCGTATTTTTGGTGCAGGAAAGGAAAGAGCTTGAGCCACTTTGATTCGGCCACATATTCAACCGCATCTCCAAATCGCCCAACATCTTTTTCCGGAACCAAAAAAGTAAATTTCATATCACGGATGGAAGGTGCGCGCTGAGCCAACCGCTCACCAAAATACAACGCCACATGCCCGAGCCCCGAGGTCGGCTCGCGCAGGCGATCGAGATCGACGAGAACGCGTTTAGGGCGGGGCACTGCTGACGAAGAACTCAACTCAATGCACTCCGAAGAAATTACGGATGTGGGAGCAGATCTCCTCAACATCCAAGGATGACAAATCAGGATAACTGGGGAGATTCATGGTGGTCGCACCGAGGAGCTCGCCCCGCTCAAACACCTGCCCCGCAGCAAATGCGCTGTGCATGGGAAAAAAATGCGAGGGAGGAAACCCAGGACGCGTTTCAATACCGTTTTTTGCAAGATGCTGCCTCAGCGCATCGCGTGTGGTTTCATCGGCAACGCGTATGCTTACCATCCAGAAGGAATGTGTGGTTCCAGGCTGCTCATCGTGAAAAATAACCTGAGAAAGCGCGGCAAGTTCATCGCGGTACTTGAATGCCAGAGCACGCTTCTTTGCTACAATCGAATTAATTCTTTCGAGTTGCGCCGTTCCAATCGCAGCACAGATGTTAGTCATACGATAATTGAAGCCAACCGCGTCGTGCCAGTAGGTGCGCTCTGGGCTGACTGCCTGACTTTTCAGATGTGCACAGCGCGCAATGAGCTCAGGCCTGTTGGAGACCAACATCCCGCCCTCGCCTGTTGTGATAGTTTTGTTGCCGAAAAAAGAAAAACTACCGATATCGCCGACAATCCCAACATGAGATTTGCCGATGCGGGTACCCAGGGCTTCCGCGCAGTCTTCGACGAGATACAAGCCGTGCTTTTTGCAAAGTTCAGCCAATTCGAGCATCGGACAAGCCTGACCGTAAAGATGAACGGCCATTACGGCCTTTGTCCGCGGAGTCAGGGCTCGCTTCACAAGTTCAACATCAAGCTGCCAGTCAGACAGGTTTGAATCAACAAAAACAGGCGTGGCACCCACGTAGCGGATGGCATTAACTGATGCGACGTAAGTGAAGGTAGGAACGATAATCTCGTCGCCCTCACCAATTCCCAATGCGAGAAGTGCAAGATGAAGCGAGACCGTGCCATTGGAACAGCTCGTGGCTGAAGCGGCTCCTACGTATGCTGCAAATTCTTTTTCAAAGCGTGCAACAAAAGCACCCTTAGAGCTAATCCAGCTTGAGTCCAGGCATTCGTTCACATAGCGTTTCTCGTTTCCAGTCAAGTTGGGACGATAGACGGGATATTTGAATTCGGGCATATAAATAAGACCTATTTGTTTGCAACGTGATGATGAATCACTCTCTGCGATATCAAATTTGTCTCTGATCGTCCAGCTTTTTGCACATAGCTGCATATCGAAAGGCGACGCAAAATGGCAGTACAAGGCCACAACCGTTCAACCCAGATAACGGTTGTGATGATGACCCGCAACGAAGCGCACAACATTAAAGCATGTCTTGAAAGCCTCAAAGATTACTCCGAGGTCATCGTAGTCGATAACGGCTCAACCGATGAGACCTGCGAGATCATCAAGTCATTCAGTAACACCCGCCTCATTCTTAGCCCCTGGAAGGGTTATGGCGGCACCCGTCAGGTTGGGGTCGACGCTGCAGCGCACGACTGGATTTTGTGGTTCGATGCTGACGAACGGATGACTCCGGAACTCACTCTCGAAATTCAAGAACATTTGAACAATTCTCCCGCCGCTGCTGTCTTCTCTATCCCGCGCCGAAATTTCTTTCTTGGGCAGGAAATTCGGGGCTGTGGCTGGTCGCCCGATCGCGTTCTGCGCGTTTTCAATCGATCACTTACCCGCTTTGATGACAAAACTGTGCACGAGGGTCTCAGCACCGAGGGCGAACGTAAGACTGTTGAGCTCAAAAACGCCATCGTTCACTACAGCTATCGCACCATCCGTCAGTTCTTTCAGAAAAACCAAAATTATGCTTTTTTGGCTGCAGATGAACGAGCACGGATCGGACGCAAAATGTCTGCCTGGCAACTGCTGCTGCGTCCTGTTTGGGAGTTCATAAGAGCGTATATCTTGAAGGCTGGGTTCCGCGATGGCATCCGAGGTCTAGTGATTTGCCTTGGTGGCGCTGCTTACGTATTTACCCGCGATTCAACCCGCTATTTTGAAGACAAGAAGTAAAAAAATAAGAAATTTAATTTTGTGAATTAAAAAGGGCTCCTCAGATCCGGAGCCCTCATTCTCACTGGTGAAACAAGACACCCGGTCCACCCAACTTTCTGCGCGTGATTCCGGGACCAGACCACTGCAAGTTGAGCGCAGAGCCAAACAGCAATTGGAAATAATCTACGCGAATCGTGTGAAAACCAGCATTCAAATTCACAGTTGCCGTGCGCTCACGCGAACCATGCACGCCATCGTTATCAATGACACGTTGCCCGTCAATAGTGAGCAAACTGCCGTCGTCGGAGCGGAGAAAGAACGTGTAAGACCCTGCCGTTGGAACCCACAAATTCCCCTCGAAAACGAAACCGAACTGAGAGCGTCGTTGCGCATTGGCAGTCGAAATCTCTTGTGTTGTACCCGTTGCAATTGGACGAAGTGAGTCGAAACGCGGAACTCTGAACCAGAAACCATGATAGTAGTTAAACCGGAGGCCATCCCTAAAGGGAGGTGTCGGTTGTGGTGTCGGTTGTGGTGTCGGTTGTGGTGTCGGTTGTGGTGTGGGTGATGGTGTTGGTGCAGCCGTCGGTGATTCCGTTGGAGACGCCGTTGGATTCGCCGTTGGATTCGCCGTTGGAGACGCCGTTGGATTCGCCGTTGGATTCGCCGTTGGATTCGCCGTTGGAGTGGGTGAGGGAGCGGTCATAACCGCGTCGTACGAAGATTTGAGGTTGATTCGCCCAGCCGCTGCAACCTTACCCGACAGTGCAGGCACCGCATCGACACTGTTGAGAATTGCAGTGCGGATTTGCGCCATTGTTTTTGAAGGTGCAGCGCCCCACAGGAGAGCAGCCACGCCTGCCACATGAGGTGTAGCCATCGAGGTCCCACTGAACGTCGCGTAAGCATTCGAGGGAGTCGTACTCAAAATATTGCGCCCGGGCGCCGCAACATCAACGCCGTCGCCGTAATTTGAGAATGAACTCAGACTGTCGTTGGTTTCCGTGGAGGCCACAGAAATCACGTTGCTGTAGGTTTTGGTATAATAGGCTGGGTAGGAAGCTTTTGCTGCAGCTTCATTCCCTGCAGCCGCAACGAACAACACACCTCTGTCCTGCGCAGTCTTGATAGCTGACGCCATAAGTGAGCTTGCCCCACCACCGCCGTAGCTGTTCGAGGTCACCTTCGCGCCGTTGGTCACCGCGTAGATAATTCCATTGTAGATGTCGTAGTTGTAGCCGCTGCCAAAATCATCGAGAACCTTGATAGGCATGATGCGGGCTTTCCAGCTCACCCCAACAACACCGACGCCATTGTTACCACGGGCGGCCACCGTACCCGCACAGTGTGTGCCATGAGAGTCACCGTCCATGGGGTCTTTGTCGCCATACGCAAAGTCCCAACCATTCACGTCATCAACGTAGCCGTTGCTATCGTCGTCAATGCCGTTATTGGCAATTTCCCGCGTGTTGACCCAAATGTTGTCTTTGAGATCTTCGTGGCGGTAATCCACGCCGGTATCGATAACAGCCACAACAGTCTCTTGAGCACCCGTGAATGAATCCCAGGTCTCCGGTGCCTTAATTTTTGTCATGCCCCAAAGCGATGGAAAGCTAGGATCATTCGGCACAGCTATCTTTTGAACCTTGAAGTTCGGCTCAGCAAAAATCACGCTCGGCAAACGGTGAACCTGGTTCAGCGCCTTGATGAGCTCGGGGAGATTGTTGCCACGTAACTCAATCTTCATCAGGTCAAAGGGCTTTTGTGCCGCCGCTGTGCTGTTCAGACTCGCGCGGCGAAGGCTATCGCTCGCCACTGCACTCGTCTTGAACGCCTTAATGAGTAGGTCACCTACCCCAACCACTTGATCCTGACTGTCGAGCTCCTCATGCTTCTTCATGACCCCATTGCGTACACGCAATGGCATGCGCTCTCGCCAGTCCTCCCGCAGGAGAATATTTAGTTCGAAATTTTTATCTTTGTTGAGCTGCTGCTGCGCGCGGTTCAGGTTCTCTGTTGTGTACACACTCCGCAAAAGATCTTCGGAGAGCCCAAGCTCCTCCACCGCTCCTTGAGGTACACCCACCGCAACGGGTATCTCAGGTTTCGGCTTGTCTGCTGCAGGTGCGGCGTCCTGCGGCTTCTTGACGCATGCTGATGCAGCCACCGCAAGAAACACTGAACACAAACTAGAGACTGGAAAGCGCATGATTGTCCCCTTATTGCCTGGTTAGAATTCTTCGGCACCGGTCTCTGCGCTCTTGATGGTGATTTTTTTAATTTAAGTTATTTTCGACACATGAGGCGCCCCCAAGGAATCAGCTTTTTCGCAAAAATAACCAACAATCCTTTGCGTGTGCCGACTCCTGAGCTAGGATTCCGGCTTCGCAGATACAGTGGTTATTTTCACTGTTTGCCGTTCACCGGAGGCTCCATGTCAGTCGTACTCAAGGGCGTCATCAAAGATTATCCTCTCGGAGCATCCATGGTGCGTGCACTCCGTGGTATTGATCTCACCATTAGCGAAGGCGAATTCACCACAATCGCAGGTCCATCAGGCTGCGGAAAATCAACCCTGCTCAATCTGATTGGTTGCATGGACGTTGCAACCTCGGGAACTGTGAGCATCGAGGGAAAAGTCACCAATGCTCTCTCCGACAAAGAACAAACCACGCTGCGCCTCAATACTCTTGGTTTTATTTTCCAGAGCTTCAACCTTGTACCGGTGCTCTCGGTTTATCAGAACGTCGAACTTCCACTCCTGTTGCAGGGTGGCTTGAGCGCAGGCGAACGCAGCAAGCGTATCAGCGAGCTTCTCGAACAGGTGGGACTGACCAACAAAGCAAAGAACCGCTCACACGAGTTGTCAGGCGGACAACGTCAGCGTGTTGCGATTGCGAGAGCGCTTGTCACTCAACCCAAAATCGTTCTCGCCGACGAACCCACTGCAAATCTAGACTCTGAAACCGGGAAAAACATCATCGAATTGATGCGCACCCTAAATAGCAAGCAGAAAACAACCTTCATTTTCTCATCTCACGACCCCAAGGTGATCGAGCATGCACGCCGTATTGTGCGCCTGCAGGATGGCCGGGTCATAGAAGACGTGAGGAAGTGAGACATGATTGAAGAACTCAAGGTTCTCCTGCTGGTTGCTATTAGAAATTTAGCTCTGCACAAGGTCAAAACTCTCGTGGTTGGTGGCATCCTCCTTGTCGGCAGCTTCCTCGTTGTTTTCGGATTGTCTCTGCTTGGCAGCATCGAAAACACCATGTCACAGAGTATCATTGGCAGTGTAGCTGGCCACCTCCAGGTATACTCATCCAACGCACGCGACGAATTGGCGCTGTTTGGGAGCGGATTCTTTGGCCGCGACGATCTCGGTGAAATCGAAAAATTTGAAGATGTAAAAGCTGAACTCCTGAATCATCCCAACGTTGCAGATGTTGTTCCGCTCGGATTCGAAAACGCATTCCTTGGTCGAGGCAACCTCTTGGACGACCTCTTTGAACGCTTCAGGGCGACGGTTAAGGCAGGTGCTGAAAGTGACACTTTAGCAATGGTTGAGACTATCAAAACCAACCTCAAAACAGTGCGTGCCGACCTCGAAAACGAGTTGAAGATTTCAAGTATTCCCGAAGACATCAAGAAGCAGATTGCCGATGTTGAAGAAGCTCTCTCGGAAAATTTCTGGAGCAAATTGCCAACCGATCCCGAGAGCGTGCTGCTTTTTCTTGAATCCAAAATCGCACCTCTCTCGGGCGAGAAGGAACCTCTGTATCTCCGCTACATGGGAACGAACCCCGAACAATTCACCCAGGTCTTCCGTAAGTTCAAAATTGTTTCAGGCGAAAACATTCCACCAGGCGAACGCGGGATTTTGCTCAGTCAGAGAATCTACGAAACGCAGATCAAAAACATTGTTGCTCGGGGGTTCGACAACCTTCGCAAAGGTACAGTTGAGCAGCGCAAGAAAATATCTGACGATGTTGCACTTCGAACAATCGCCTCCGACCTTCCCAAGCAATATCTTGAGACACTCGTTTACTTGAACGGTGAGCAGCGCAAAGAGGTCAGCTCGAGCCTCAAAGAATTCCTCAAAACTGACGAGAACGACATCGAAGCTCTTATGAAGAACTTCTTGACCGTTGACGACTCAAACTTCAGCATGCGCTATGATTTCTTTTACAAAATCATTGCATCCAAAATCCGCCTCTACCCCTTCAAAGTCGGCGACACCATCAATCTGCGCTCGTACACGCGCAGCGGATTCCTCAAAACGGTTCCCCTCAAAATCTATGGAACCTACCAGTTTTCTGGCCTTGAAAGCTCCGATCTCGCCGGTGTTTTCAATTTTGTTGACATGGTTAGTTACCGTGAGCTTTACGGACGGATGAGCAGCGAAGGTCAGAAAGAGCTCGAAGAACTCCGCAAAGAAGTCGACCTCAAACCTGTCGAGGGAGCATCGCTTGAAGATGCGCTTTTTGGTTCTGAAACCGCTCTTGAAACTCGCTCTGCAGACAGCACATCTCAAGACTCAAGTTCAACAGCCACCCGCGTGCTTGAATTCAAACGCCTACAGACGGGCAGCTACAATCCCAAAGACCTTAACACCGGAATGGTTATCAATGCTTCAATTTTGTTAAAGAATCCACGTCTACTCGCAACCACCCGCGCTGAACTGGAACAGCGCCTCAGCGCCGCTAACATGCAACTCAAGGTTGTAGATTGGAAGCAAGCGTCGGGAACTCTCGGTCAGCTGGTTACGGTGATTCGCGCGGTGTTGCTTATCGCCGTTGGCATCATTCTCATCGTCGCAATGGCAATCATCAACAACGCCATCATGATGACCACGCTCGAACGCACACGCGAGATTGGCACACTGCGGGCTATCGGTGCGCAACGTAACTTTATTTTGCGGATGTTCTTTGTAGAAACCCTGACCATCGCGGTTCTTGCTACTTTTCTCGGTTCACTTCTGGCTGGAATACTCGTTGCCTTCCTTGGAGTTCGAGGTATTGCCTCGCCGTCTGACTTTGTCAGTTTCCTTTTCGGTGGACCGCGTCTCTATCCCAGCCTGTCTCCAACCGTCGCGCTCGCAGCACCGTGCGTTGTCGCACTGCTCGCGCTTATCTTCACATTGTATCCGGCCTTCATGGCCAGCCGCATTGCACCTGCTGCGGCCATGCAGGATAGGGAGTGAATTTCATGTGGACTTTTTTCCTGGTTGCTTTGCGTAATCTTATTCAAGCCCGGCGACGCACGTTGTTGCTCGGCTCAGCCATTGCCTTCGTGTCGCTCCTACTTTTACTGCTGCTGAGCATAAGCAAAGGCGTATCGGACCGTCTGATTGAGGCCTCTACACTCACCTCAACTGGGCATGTGAATGTTGCCGGTTTTTACAAACAGCGCGCAAATTCTGCCACTCCGCTCATTACCGACCGCGAAAAGATCCGCTCTCTGGTTCAAGAAAATATTTCAGGCTTGGCGCTTGTTACCGACCGTGCGCGCGGCTGGGGACGTCTAATTGGCTCAGGCGGTTCTTTCAACACGGGGCTCAACGGCCTTATTCTTGAGGAATCGGCTTTCCTCAAAGAGGTCAAACTCGCAGAGCAGTCGGAGTACAAGAAAGACGGTGCCAACAAGGTTCTCGGCAAAATTGAAAACTTCGGCGCCCGTAATACAATTCTCATTTTTGCAGGCCAGGCGAAGAAACTCGGCGTCGATGTGGGTGACACTCTCACTTTCATTACCGAAGCGAACGGTGGGCAGGCAAACTCGGTTGATTTGACGGTCGCAGCCATTGCGCGTGACATGGGCTTTCTGAGCAACTTCAGCGTCTTTGTGCCACGTCAAACCGTACTGGATTTGGACAGGCGTGGTTCTGACACCACCGGAGCGGTGTGGGTTTATTTAAAAGACATTCGCCGCGCCAACGAAGTCAGGCTGCAGCTCGAAAATGTTTTTCGCAAGGCAGGCTATACACTGCTTGAGCACGACCCCAGACCCTTCTTTATTAAATTCCAGAAGATTGTTGGTCAGGACTGGCGTGGACTTCGGCTCGACCTCACAACCTGGGATGACGAGGTTTCGTTCATTAACTGGATTGTCACCAGTTTGAATGGGCTTTCAGTTTTTCTTGTCATTATTTTAGGACTCATCATTGCAACGGGTATCGCCAATAGCATGTGGATGACAGTGCGCGAGCGTACCAAGGAAATTGGTACGCTGCGTGCCATCGGCATGCAAAAGGCTCAGGTGCGCACACTCTTTATGATCGAAGCTGCGCTGCTTGGACTCTTTGGTGCGCTTGCAGGTTGCGTACTCGGCTTGGTTCTGATTTCTGCGCTCAACACAGCTCAGATCCCCATCAACAATTCTGGGCTGCGCGTTTTTCTGATGACCGATGTTGTGAAACTCTCGCTCCAACCTGTGCATTTGGTAGGTGCGCTTCTCTTCCTGCCTGCGCTCACAGCCCTGGCAGCTTTCTATCCCTCACTGAAGGCCAGCCAGATGCCACCTGTACAAGCTTTGAATCAAGGCAAATAAGGAGATATCCATGAAAACGTCTCTCTTCACAAACTGTCTCGTGCTCGCGGCAGCTTCGCTTCTAAGCTCTGCACAAGCGCTTGCTCTGAATGATACCGACCTCAAAAAACTCGTTGTTGAACTTGATGAACGTCAACGCAACTCTGGCGATTACAAATCAGTTGTATTTATTGAACAGTCAGAGAAGGGCAAGGTCACTCAAGCTTTCGAGGCAACTGTTTTTCGCCGAGATGCCGACGACAAATGGATGCTTATTTTTACAAAACCCAAAAGCGAAGCAGGCAAAGGTTATCTTCGCCTCGACAAAAACCTTTTCAGCTACGAGCCAGCGCTTGGCAAATGGGAGCGCCGCACCGATCGTGCAGGCATTGGTGGCACAAATTCACGCCGACAGGACTTCGATGAATCACGTTTAAGCGAGGAATATGCTGCAAAATTTGTAGCCGATGAGAAGCTTGGTAAATTCGATGTGCACCATATAGCTCTGACTGCAAAGCCTGAAGCTGATGTCGCCAGCCCGATTCTGCACCTTTGGGTCGACAAAGAGTCGAGGAATATCCTCAAACGTCAGGAACGCTCGTTGTCAGATAAACTTTTGCGCACGGTCTATTACCCTGCCTGGGATAAAAAATTCAGCAAATCCAAAGGCGCTGATGTTTACGTTCCCAAGCAAATCCGTATTGTTGATGAAGTGGAAAAGGGTAATGGAACAACTGTTGTTCTGCGTGATTCCAATCTGGATTCGCTGCCCGCCAACATCTTCACCAAAGCTTGGCTGGAGTCCCAGAGTCGATGAGAAAAAATTCACACCTCGTGCGTGCTTTGCTTATCCCGTGTTTCTTACCATGGATCTCACTGTCTCAAGAGACTCATGCATCAAGCTCGCTTGAGGAGGAACTCTTTGGCGGCGGTGCACAAACCACAACTCCATCGGTCTCTGCAACACCAGCTCCCTCGAATGCTGCTGGGCAAGCTCAAACAGCGGCCGGAACGTCAGATTCCCGCACCAGCGAGAGCCTGACTCTCGGTGGTCGCCTCGAGCTCCAGAGCTCTGCTGTGAAATTTGCAGACAACACCCCAGGTGATGCTCCGCTGAGCCACTCTTCCAGTGCAGAGCTGTATCTCGATGCGCGTCCAAGCGATGATCTGCGTGGATTCGTAAAAGGTGCAATCACTCAAACACAAGGTGCCAATTCGAACGCATCGCAAGGTTCTAATCCCAAAATTGACCTCTATGAAATGTGGATCAAATGGAGTGGTCAGGGTTCCCTGTTCACAACCGTGGGTCGACAAAAACTCAAATGGGGTGCGGCGAGCTTTTGGAACCCCACCGATTTTCTTGCTGTGCAGACTAAAGACCCCCTTGCGAACTTCGATGTCCGTCCGGGTGCAAATCTCATCAAATTTCATATGCCCGTTGAGAAGTATGGCCATAATTTTTATGCCATCGTTGATCTCGAAAACGCACAGCAAGCGCAGTCACCGCGTGCTGCTGCGCGGGGCGAGTTCAATTACGGTTATGGTAATTTCACTGGAGAAATCACCACAACCGTGGTCGGTGGCAAAGATCAACCCATCCGCTGGGGTGTTGATGTCAGCACAGGGCTTGGACCTGTTGATTTGATCGTTGAATCAGCCTGGACACGCAGAAGCGATCAAACCTTCTACAGCAAATCGCGCACGCCTGAGGGAAACCTGAACTTCACCACTGTCGACCGGAGCAAGCAATCGATTGCGCAGGTGGTGCTCGGTACACGTTATGAGCTTAAATATTCCGAAAAAGGCAGCGCTAATTTAAACCTTGAATATTTTTGGAACGATGCTGGTTATTCCGATCCCGTTCTCGAGGCGTATTCATTTGGTCAGGGACTCGTGCAAGGCCAAAGCCGGAGCCTCTATCTTGCTAACCGTTATGCGGCCGCAAGCCTGGTCATCATTCCGAGCAACGATTTCAGCGTGAATCCGTTTGTTCTTACGGCACTCACCAATCTTACCGACCGAAGCTGGCTTGCACGTGCAGGTTACACGCGCAGAATCAGCAACCGTTCACGTCTGGATTTCGCTCTCAGCAAATTCGGTGGAATCGGCGAGCTGCGTGGTGGAGTGCCCGAAGGAGTTGCCGACGAGGTCAAACGCGCTGCGAATTTACCCTCGGCTGTAAAAGAAAGTATTGATAGGCTTTCTGGTCGCGAACAGGACTGGGCCGTGAGTGTGTCTGCGGGTGTCGATCTTTGAAGTACATTCCTTGGATCTCCCTGGTCTGGGGAGTTTTCTCAGTTTTTTTGATTGGCCACGATCTCAACGGTATCCACAAGTTCGTCTTTTTTGCTGCACTCTTTGCGGCTGTTGCGCTCCTCGGTGTGTTCTTTCCTCAGGGGCGCTCGAAGGCTCTCGACTGGCTTAAGCTTGTGAGTCAGCAGAGTGCTGCGCAGTACATTCTATTTTTTGCCGTTCCCTTGCTTTGGAAGACCGAGCTCTGGGTCTGGCTCACACTGGTCACGACACTTGCGCTCTCGACACTGTGGGATCCTCTCTACAATCGCCTGTGGCGCAACGCCTGGTATCGCCTATTTCTAATCACTGTGTCGCTTACATTGGTGGTGTCTCTTTCTGTCGTGACTTGGGCTCCGCGCCTCCTGAATTACAGCACTGGAGTGGCTCTGCTGGTCTGCATCTTGGCTCAGGTGGGAAGTTCTTTCGCCGCTGAAAAAATCAAACAGGCTGAAACAGGCCTTGTCGGGTTTACTCCCACTACATGGCGCAAAATCTTTCTCAAAGATGTTTGGCAAGGTTTTCTGTTGTTTGCCGTCTACGCACTGAGCGGCACGCCACTTCCACCTTTGGGGGTTTGGGTCGTGGAAGGGCGCATTGAGGCTCACACCGACACACGCAGTGTTGAATGTGTGACCCGCATAGCCGCTCCGGCGGGCTTCAGAAGCGGACTCATTCACAGCTGGTCGATTGATGGCTCGCAGAGCTTTCAGGACAACATTGTGCTTTCCGAAGTTATGGGGAACGGCATCGATGCCAAGCCTTTTACCACACGCTCGCGCAAACAGGCCTTTCCACTTCCTTACGAAGAAATTTTGAAGAAAACTCTCGTATGTCGTGTCTCACTGCCCGGTAACGGGGAGATCGGAGCCATTGAAATGATTCCCACCGGAACGCCTCTCCTCGAGCAACCCTGAAGCGTTGCTTTTTTGACACCACAACTTCCGCTTCAGTCAGCCGATAACACGTCGAATCAAAGCGCGATCTCTACGGATGGTGCGGATGACGACGACAGGCAAAAAAACAGCATGGTGTTTGAACGCGATAAGCGCTTTCGCTTTCGTGCTCCTGTGTCTGCCTGGGCTCGCGTTGGCACAGAACTCACCCACTCAAAACCAGGTTCCACCTGCAGGCAAAAACACAACTCTTCCTGCCGAGGGGCAAGCTTCAGGAACAGTGCCTGGTGCGGCATCTAAGCCGTCATCGTGGCACTTCCAAACGACCTATGGAGTTTCATCGGCAGACCTCGAGGCACCCTATTGGAACACCGCTGTAGACCCGGTGGCTGCGGCGCAGAGAAGCACCACAGGTGTGCTGACTCAAATCCGGTATAGCCACTCGGTGGAAACTCCGCTCGGAGGATCCCAGGCACTGCGCTGGGGGCTCGCACTGGTGAACGACCAAACTGCCACCAAAAGCGGTTGGGCTGCGGCATTGGCCAAAGACTCGAAAGCACCTGAATGGCGCGCTTGGGGTATTGGTACCGACCTGTTTCTCGTGCGACACATGTCACCCTCCGTCGACTTCGACGCCGGCCTCCAGGCAGATTACCTCCTCTCCGGGGTAGCGACTCTCGGCGCATCTGAAGCTGCTGCCGCAGCGCAAAGTACAGCACAAAACCGACTCGAGCAGACCTCGGGTTGGAGACTAGCTTTCACAGGTGGAATTGGCGGACTTTACCTCGGGCCGGTGGGTCTCATTTTCCGCTTGAGTGGATATGTGATGCAAGCCTCGTTTAAGGCACACAAACAACCGCTCCGCGCCCAGGGACTGCAATTGCAGGTCGGCATGGATCTCGCTCTTGGCCGAGGTGAGCCATGAAGAGAAATTCTGTGTTGAGTTGCATCAAAATTGTCCTCGCAGGTCTCGTTCTTCCAACACTGCTCAGCTCTTCCTGTGGCCGAGCCCCGGTTGAATATCTCGATGAAACCGTTGGCACCGTAGAGGTTACAGGTGCCTTTGCAGACTGGACGCCGGGCACAAGCTCATTTGCAGGTGGTCGGTTTATTCTGCTCGATGCTGCGACGAATGAAGTTTTTTCATCTGCAGAAATCAGCGCAACACAGCGAAGTTTCAAAATCGAGAGTGTTCCCGTGAGCGGCCGATACTACGGAATTTTAATCGACAGCCGCTTTGAACCACGAGCTTACATCGAGAAAAAATTAGGTGATGAAAAAAGACAACGGATCTTTAAGCTCAACAACACACTGGGTAAGCTTGGAACCATCGTCGTACGCGACCAAGCTATGGAACCCAGCCAACATGCGGATCTGGAGTTTCAAACAAACATTGGTGTCATGGGTGTAAACAAACCCTATGAAAAAGATTTCAACACCAATATTGTCTTCAATCCCGACATTGACGAAGACGGAACTCCGAATGTTATTGACACTAATTTTGATGGCGACGACATTCCCAACATCTTTGATGCTTTCAGTTACAAAGCAGGAGCAATCCCAGACTCAGCCATAGGTTGGCAATTCAACCAGGCCTTCGGCATCCCCAAAACCGGATTTTTCAAGTGCAACTATCTGCGCTCACCCAAAGCACCAACGGACTCCCCCGAGGTTTATAAACTTAATTTCTCTTGCATGCTGAAGCTGCCCGTAGGTCTGGCTCAATCGGTTGAACTGGCAACCGTGAAAACTTTCCTCGAAAATGCCGAGCCACGTGATCAAAATAGCCTGAGCCAAAAAATGAAAGACGACGGTAGCGGTGGTGATCTCATTGCTTCTGATGGAATTTGGACGAGTCAGTTTTCTGTTTCTGAGAATTCAACCGAGGTATTCAAGGGGCAACTCATCTTCGCCAACGTCAAACTCAGCACGGGTTCACAAAAAACCTTTGTCACCCAACTTGAACCCAAGAGCATCTTGACCCTCGCAAATTTGATTCAGCCGGTGTGCTCTCAGGACAAAAAAACATTGGAATTTGGCTTAAAAAAGGAGTCGCTCGATTCCATCAAAGCAGACATCAAAGATTTCTTGCTCACGATGACTCTCAAAACTGCAAGCGGTGAGGATATTTCTGCGACACCACCACTTTTAAGGCTCTCAAAAGACAGCAGCGAAAAATACAAATTCAGTGTGGATGAGAACTCAATTAAATTGAGCGACACAGTTCCGACCACCTACTATCCACTCATCAGAGTCACCGCCCCTTCGGCGCTGCCTGGCATTCTGGGAAGTGCTTTTGAACTTTATCTTCCATTGGTGAAATTCACCTACGATCCTAGCCAAGATTCCAAAATCACGATCGACTGCATCTGAGGGCTAACCCTAACACTGTTCATTCTTTAGACACCCCGCGTGAGTAAAAACTCCAAATCCCTCCGGTATTTCAGCCTGGCATCCCTATTGCTTCCCACCCTGCAGAGGCTTCTGTTTCTCAGCCTCAGGGGAGGGCTCCATGAAACATCTGTCGTTGCTCACAACACTTACGACTGTCCCGCTTCTGCTTGCTGCTTGCGGACAGGCTCAAGATGAGTCCTCAACCACGCTAACCACTCCTGAAAATGAATCTTCTTACGTTCTCATTGGTGGCAAGAGTACGTTTTTGAAAAAGACCACCGACGATTCTTCAAAACTCGACCACGGTAGTGAGAAGTGCGAAATCCCCGCAGGAGCGAAGGTTTTGCTGCAGAGCGACCCGTCCATTGAAGGCGCTCATTTTCTTGTGAACACAAAAGAAATGCTCCCTGGCTGCGGATTCAGCAAGGGTTATGTGTTCCGCGAGCATGTGAGCAAAAGCTCAGCGAAGATTCTCTTCACAGTGAACGTCAGCGCTTTCCTCGACACCATTGCCTATGCCGAAGGAACGGGTGATCGCTATGACTACATGTACACCCACAAAGTCTTTTACAGCTACTCAGGTCACCCACGGCAAATTCAGTGCTCATACGGATTGTGCTCGGATGCTGCAGGACGCTACCAGTTCCTCTCCACGACATGGGATGCAATGCGCAGAAAACTCGGACTCACTGACTTTTCACCAACCAGCCAAGACAGAGCTGCCGTGCAACTGATTAAAGATGTGGGTTGTTACAATTTAGTGGTGAACATCAACGGCTTTGAAACTTTCTCGCGCGCAGCGTACTGTGTTTCAGGCCAGTGGGCGTCCTTCCCCGGAAGCCCCTACGGCCAACCCAAACGCTCTTCGAGCCACCTGTATGGAAAGTTCAGCAAGTTTCTTGAACGCTACTAAAACTTCTGGTGATTATTGAATCGAACGCAATCCCCGAAAAAGGGCGCTCCTCAGTTCCGGGGAGCGCCTCTTTCGATCCAAGAGCGAATAGCTTCTTTCTGCTCTGCCGTGGGCTTATTTGCAGCGCCACCGATATTATTTCCTGCGGCGTCGAATTCAGCAACATGCAAGAGCGGAGTACAGCTTTGATCGCTGCCTGTGGCAAAGGCCTCACGCGTGGCCGTATCCATGATGGCATACAGGTACGATGTGCTGGGGCTTCCTGCCTTCACATAGTTGCGCTCTGCGCATCCGAATCCGTCCTGTTTCTTCACTTGCACAGCAAGGAGCAATGAAGTGAATGCAGCCTCTTCGGTCGACATGTCGAGATTGGTGACCTTTTGGGAGTAGGCCACATTGCCCGGCTCATGACATTCGCCACAGCTTTTCAAATAGCTCGAGTAGATACCGGAAAACTTGGTGAGATCAGGAGCCGGTGCAGGCTCGCTCTTTTTATCGCCACAAGAAACAATGCCAAAAGCGAGAACCAATGCAGCAGGCACAAACAATCCGGCAGTCAGCGCGGTGAACTTTAAATGACGAAACATCTTGTTATTTCCCCCTGGCCAACTGCGCCACTCTTGTTTTCACCAATTCGAGCTGCTGCATGAAAGCGCTCCGCTCCTCTGCACTGAGCAGCTCGATGCGGTCAGAAACAGCCAACTTACCCAATTGTGCCTCAAAATCCCCCCGCGAGACAAAGTCACGCTGATTGGATTTCAGAAAAACATGTCGTGCTGCGAGATTTTCTGCCCGCAAGCGCAACCAACGGTTGGCCATCGGACGGCTCGCAGCCGCAAGTGTATCGAGAGTCGAGAGCGCACGACGACTCAGGTTGAAGTATTTCTCTTGAGCACTCTCAGGGAGCAGGATGTTCTTTTCAGCCAAACGGCTTGCCAACATCCACGTCGAGCGCAAAGTCTCGAGCACAACTTCATCGGCACTTTGATCGTTATCTTCGGCGTATTCCGCAACCTGAGACAAGCACTTCTCAAGCTGAGTGCGGGTATCCGCCTGTTCGTTCGCAAGCCACAAATCACTTGCCTGAGCAGAACAATCTTTAAAAGCGAAACGCGCCCAGTTTTCTTCACTCAAAGCATACGACTTCAACTGTTTTTTCCAGCTGGCAAGAATCTTCATCCGCTCGGCACGGAGGGGTATGCGCGCTGCTGGAGTGTTTCCAAGCTGAACGAGAAAACCATAGGCAAGAGCCTTGTAGCGGTCAGGATGAAAGTCAATGACATCACCTGGGATGCCCTGCCCCCTGCGGGTTTTGAGCTTATCAGCCATGCCGAGCACCACATCGAAATGTTCGGATGCACGTTTGCGTTCGCCTGCATGCCACATCGACCAACCCGCCATGAAGCGTGCCTTCAGAGTGTTTTCATCGACCCGATTACCCAATCCGCCCAACAGCTGTTTATAGAGTGCAACCGCATCGCTGAATCGGCCTGCTTGGGAGTTATAGAAGGCTGTGCGCTCGCGCCACCCGTTGAGCAATTCCGGCTCTTTCTTGAGCTTACGAGCCAGTTCTAGGCCTTGTCCGGAAACCTCGGCAGCTCTCGGGAACTCACCGTTTCGATACAGCGCCTTGGAAAAATGATGCAGGAAAGACAAGCGAGCGTTGTCATCTTCAAAGCCAATCTTCTCCCGTGCTGCAAAGAAGCCAGAGGCCAGGCCATGATTACCCGTCTGCAGGTGAAGCATACCCAAATCCAACAGCACTCGTCCGCTCATACGACTGCTACGGCGCGCCAAATCTAGGGCGATCATGTATTGGTGATGCGCTGTTT
Source organism: Betaproteobacteria bacterium (assembly GCA_016868315.1). Lineage (GTDB taxonomy): Bacteria > Bdellovibrionota_B > Oligoflexia > Silvanigrellales > Silvanigrellaceae > RFOM01. The sequence goes on along the minus strand of VGHE01000001.1, from coordinate 184,236 downwards.
GGCTTAACTCTTCATCGAAGGTAAATCCCTTCATCTTGCGCAGCATTTTTTGGTGAGCGATATATCCAAGCAGAAGATGCTTTCCTGCTGGGCGTGAGCCGTCATCTTTGAGATTGGTCAGAATTCCCTCTGCCTCTTCAAGCAACTTTGTGTCGGTGCCTTCTTTGCGTTCCATGTCATCGAAAAGTGCAATCACCGCCTTGGCAAAATCCACATTAGCGGATGTGAACGAAGCACTCCGCAAACTCGCATAGCGCTCATCTAGAAGCTTGCGGTTGCCCTCCTGAAGCAGTGTTGTGACAAAGGCCAGGTGCGATTCCTGATCGTCTGTGAGACGCACTGATGAGTAAAAAACCTGCGATGCAGGCTTGGTTTTGCCCTGCGACCAAAAAGTATAACCCTCATCGAGTGTGACGCTGACATATTGCTCGCGAGCAAGCATATACTCGGTGTCTGCCACCTTAGCACCACTCAGCCAGTTCGAGTCGATGTAGGCCATCACGCGGGTCTTGTTGAATTCAGCAAGTGTAAGAACACCCTGAATCGAAACGACCCTGCGCAGGAAATACTTGTCGCCAACCTTTGCAAGAATCTTGTTAAATTCCGCGAAGAACTTATCCTCATCCTTCTCATTCTGCGCCAGAGCTAAGTTGAGCAGAACCTCCTGAGAGCGCAACAGGTCGTTGAGAACGCCCTCAGGCTTGATTTTAATGCGCAGCTGGCTCAAAAACTTCAAGCGCTCAGCTGGTTCCTTGTGCATCTCAGCAACCTTTCGGAGCAATTGAGCACCCAAATACGCACTCGTCTCCACCGAAACAACCTGCAACTCAGAAACCTTGATAACAGAATCAATCCAGGCCTGTGCTGGAATCAGATTCTGCTCAAGCAGTGTCGTTGCGAAACTCAAGTAAACATATTGTTCAAGTGAGCTTTGCAGCGACTGTAGCTTTGCCGCACTGAAGCGAGCTTTGGACTCATTGTTTCTGCGCAACGACAGCTCTACAAAGCCCAAAGAAAGCTGCGCGAGGGGCTGGAAGCGACCTTTAACATTCTCAAATGCACTTCGCTTCTCGGCCAGCAGCTGAACAAACTCGGGTGAAATCTGGTCAAGTCGTTCACGCGCGCGGTACTGAAGAACTTCAAGAAGATTGCGCAGAACTCTGTAACCTTCTTTGTCGGAAACGGGAACCGCAGCCTCAACAAAATCAAGATAATACAGCGCTGCTTGGTATTCTCCCGTAATAATGTGCTGACTTAGAATCTTGCCCAGCGAATCTACGTTCCGATAGGTCTCAAAACGGTGGCGCAGTGTGTTGATAATAAGTGTTCTCTCCGCGACACTGCGGCTCGTTCTATAAGCATCCAAAAGGTTCTTTTCTGTCCACTCGGTCGGAACCAGACCTGTTTTGGGGATACGATACACATCGAGCGAACCCTCAAACGCACACGTCATGTACAGGTGAGTTTTGCCAGGCGCCGGAAAGTTGCAGTTCTGCTCGGCTGTGGTGAGCTGCTCGGGCAAGAGTGTTGAATTGCTCTGCTCAAGCTGAGCAACCGGTATCCTGTAGACCAGCCCATTGTCGTTGCCGTCGATTCGTGAATCCGCATTGGTGTCATTGGAAAACTGCGCAAAATAAACAAATTGTGCCGCTTCATCGAAGCGCGGAAAACCAGGCAATCCAGGCAATCCAACCTTCAGTGACCAGGACTTTTGGTCACTGAGCCTGAAAACTTTCAAAACCCTCTCGATGTTGTTTTCGGAATTAGACTGAGCCTGTACTGAGGAATAAACAATCCAGCGCGACGCCGAGTCAGCATGCGCAGACAAGATCTGATCTTCGAACAAAACTTTCTTTTCCCGTGTGGTGAGGTCAAAACTCACCAACTGAGCCAGATTCGAACCTGTTGGCCTCCGGATGAATGCAATTCTCTGATTACCAAGCCAGAAAGGCTGCTCTGAGGTTGCTCTCTCGTCGGCACAAGCAAGCGGCGTACCCTTGCCATCGGAAATATTCTGCACGCAAACATCGCCGCGCGCCTGCGATTCGTACGATGTATAGGCGATACGTGTACCATCTGGGCTAATAGAGGGATCTTTGGTGTCGAACTCCGCCTTCACGAAGGGTTCAACCACTCCCAGCGCCTGGAATCCTTTCAGTCCGCGCCAGAACAAGCGCGTCGCAAGATTCCGACTGCGAGTGAAATAGATTCTTTCTTCCGACGGGCTAATGGCAACCTGAAAATGGTTGTCAGGACCCACGGTGAGCTTCTCGAGATTCTCAAGCCTTGGCATGCGCACTTCAGCGGCGGCAAAAGCCGTGACTGAAGTTGCAAGCGCTAACACAACCGATGCTAATGAAATACCACTGAGCTGACCCCATGCGCGCCCCATGGAAGCCGAATCAAAATTGTTCATCTGGAGCAACCTCATCGCTTGCTCGACGTAGAAAGGGAATAGTCGCCATCGATCACCTGATAGGCTCGCTCTTTGCGCTTGTCAGTTGCCGATGGAGGGAGAACGTTTGGACGAAAGTCGACAGCCTTTTGATTGACTGCTTTATCTAGGTCTGGCCAATCACCCGAGCTCTCTTCTTCAATGAGAGTGGTTCTATCGATAACAACCAATGTCGGCACACAGGCTACGGACATCAGTGCGAAAGACGAAAGAAGCAGAATTGAAATTCTCATTGAATAGGTACCTCACGAATCGTTTTGACCAAATCTTGTGTTTTCGCATTAACAATTGGAGTGAGAGGAAGATTACTGATTTTAAACTGCTGCTCAAGCACACCGCCAAGTCCGATATCCAGATCCAAGAGACCCTGCTGCATCTGCATGCCCAGAGAGCGCGGGTATCCGACCGACAATGCGAGGCGCGCTTTATTCAAGAGGGAATCTGCACCGGAAGGGTCCAAGACATCGATGAGCGCGAGAAGCTGATTCTTTCCAATTTCGGTCACATCCGCCCGCCCTTCAATCAGTGCCTTTGACAAATCAAGAATGAGAGCAAGCCGCGCGCTGAGAGGTGCTGCAGCCATTTTTTCAGGCTTGCTGGAAAGAAGTGCAGTATTGAGTTTAGTCACCCGTCCCTGCAGACCGGCAACAAATCGAGACGGCTGGATATCAATAAATCCCTGGCCAGCCAGCACTCCTTCGAAAATATCAGCATCCAATTTGTCGATGGTCAGCATGTTCTGCAACAAAGAGACGCGTGCACGTAAGGGGCCGAACTTTCTCTCTATGGCATTCACTTCAACGACAGTCAGAAGCGAGTCATCCAGGGTCAGCGGAACGAATTTCGATGTATCGACACGCTTGAACGGATTGTCACGAATTAAATAGGCCCAGCGCAGGCTCTTAAAATTGGGCAATTCAAGATCCTGTTGGAAGGGAATGCGCCCCGACACCCGGCGTAAGCCTCCGAGCTTGTGTTGTGCAGAGAAATTGTCGAGGTTCACGTTGCCACGCAAACGTAGCGACTTCTGCTCCTTCTGAGTGAGTTCCCAGTTCACACGTATCAAACCATCCAAATTAACTCTATCTTGTGCACGAATTCCGTAACGAAACAACTCAGGAGGCCGCACCATAAGTTGACCATCGAAGCGGCTGTTGGTGGCTTTGAGGTCAGTTCCGCCCTTCAGGCTAGCAATGAACTTTCCAGAGCCAGCGCTCACATCAACTCTCTCGAGGTCAACCCGATTCTTAATGTCGGTTTTCAGTTTCAGCTTAGCCGCTATAACCTTCAGATAAGGAGCGACGTCTTGAGGAAGCTCAAACGACTTTGCAGGTGCCAGCTCTTGCAGATTAGCTTCGACTGTTGCGTTCACACCTGTGCTCAAATCCGTGCGTGCCTCGAGATTCACCTGACCGCTCAGTTTGTCGACGACGGCCAGCTTTGCTGTGCCTACACGCGGCAGTGCGTATTTTACTGAAACCTTGGCCAGCCCCCTGCGCAAAGTTGCAGTGACTCCAGCGGTGACTGGCCCATCCAAGAGCAGAAAATGATCTTCAAACAAAGACTTCGCCGGCCTTTCAACAGGCTGAACAGATGCAGTCACACCCACGTCGGCATTGAGGAGCAGTGGTGGTGGCAACTGAGCAACCAGTATGCTCTTCGCACCATGGGGAAGCTGAACAGACCAATTGAGATTAATTTTCGTGCCACCGAGCATACCCAGTGCATCAGCCAAGGGAGTGAGCTTGCGCAAACGGAGAAGAGCATGAACATGTGTTTCTCCGCGCACACCAAGTTTTCCAACGGCATTCTCAATGGCCATTTTATTATTCAACAGGGGCTGTTTGTTCCAATCGATTTGTGTGTTGACCTGCGCTGACCTCAGCTCCACAGGAGCATTAACCTTCGCATCGCCTCGTATCTGAATCCCTCCAGCCAGCTGAAGTGCAGTCGGTGAACCTTTGGGGGGAAGACTGGTCTGGTTCAAGTCGATTGCATATTTAATTTCAAGGCTTCGAGGCTCTTTGCCAGCTGCATCGACAAGCTTTTGCAAATCAACCCAGGGGGTCATGATTTTCATTGCGACGTCTGCATTGAGATCGAGCCACCCCACATTCTCTGGCAGAGGCTTCAGCTGCGGTATCAGTTTCAAGAGATAGTCTTTCAAAACCACCGATGCTCCTGTGTTGAGCTTGAACTCACCACTGGGGAGTTGAGCAACATCGACTCGGGCCTTCAGAAACTGTGGGTTGTTAACTCCAAGAACAAGTTTGGGCTCGATGAACAGTTCTTCAAGACGAACACCTTCAAGCGGCTTCTTCAAACGTGCATATTGTGGGGCGGCTAGACTGAGGCGAAGTGGAGTTTCAATACGCGTTCCTGCAAGCTGCTGCAATTTAATCTGCTGATTGAGCGCTGCAAATGCTTTTCCTTGAAGCCGAATATCCGAAACTGAAAGAGTGATCGGATTGTCGGTAGAGTTAAGCTCAAGGCTTTTTTCACCCAGTGAGAAATCTACCGGCGCACTCATACTGAAACTCAAGCCAGCATCGATACCTTCAGACGGCAACCGAGCATTAACTTTAATGCGCTCAAGTTCCACTTTATTGCGCAGCGACAGCGTCAAATCTGCGAGAGAATGAAACACTGACTCGGGAACTTTTTTGACAAAAGCCTCTCCACTCTCGGCCTCCAAGGCGAAAATCTGAGCGAGAGCCAGGCGCGTCTCTTCAGGCTTCGTAACATTCAAGTCAATTTTACCTGCTTCAAGTTTGAACTGGCCTGCCTTCTCGAGTCGGCTGTTCAACTGAATCTTTTCACCCGCAAGAGCAAACTTCAAATCACCCAGCGCGACGAATGGACTTTTTGGTTCTTCGAAAGAAAGAACCACTCGGGTCGCAAAACCAGTCGACACCGGGAGCTCGAGTGCCAACGAAGGTACGACTGGTGCAAGATTTGTTGCATTGAAGCGGATAGTCCCCCTGCTCTGAGAAACGATTTCAGATGAACCCAGTGAGACACTCAACGCTGCCTCAATCTTTTTCGGAACCACATGCAGTTCGGTGTCGAGAAACAAGGGCTCTGCTGCAAACTGAATATTTTTTGCGCCCTGCCTCAGCGACAGGTCGAGTTTCATTCCCTTAATGCGCACGGAGTCGACGTTCAGTGCCACTGGTGGTTCGGTTACCAACTTACGCAAGAGCGCCAATGGATTTTCTGGTGGTTTGACCTCTTGGGTGTCGTTGAGTTTCAGCTGAGCTTTGATTTGCGGGTTGTTGACCTCTATCTGTGAAACCTGAAGGCGTCGATTGAGAATTTCCCAAAATGAAAAACGAATGAGCAGGTTTTCAACCTTGACCTCTGCCTGACCCAATTCCGGATCTGCCCATTGTGCCTCAACACCTCCGAGTGAAACTCGGGCAAAAGGGTCGATTGCGAGCTGGGAAATTTTTGTCTTCAAATTAAAATCGCGCTCGAGAACTTTCTGAACAGGAGGAAGGAGTCTGCTCAGTACAAATGGGGTTCTGATGGCAAAAAAAACTGCCACGAGTAACCCGACGACTCCCGCCAGACTCCACCCGAACCACTTCAGCACAACTCGTATTTTACCTTTGAACACAGCCCCTCCTGAGGCAAAAGCCATCGATCTATGCTAACGAAACAAGACCCCTCCCAAGGCGTCAGTCATCTGACATTTTAGACGTTTCTGTGCTGCTCGGGAGTATTACCGAACTTTTTTTCCGAGCTGCTTAAAAAACCAGCTGTTAAAAAGAAAGAGAGAACCTCTCGATGAATTGAAATGGAAGCTGAAAATGGCAATCGCTCATCCCCGACATTGGCACAGAATGCTGCGGACAAAATTGGCCGAGACTCATCTTGATGACCTCAGGTGGGTGGTTCCGCGCATGCTGAATCAGTCGTTGGAGAGAGCTGCGCGTAACAATATTTTGGCCGATTCGCAGGCACTATCGTTCACCTTCATCTTGTCGCTGGTGCCATTGCTGACCATCGCTTTCACGATCTTCAAGTGGTTTGGCGGACTATCTTTGTTTATCGACAAAACACTTAAACCTTTTCTTGCAAAAAACTTCCCGGATTCTGTTACGAGCGAACTCCACACACTGATGGATAAGTTCGTTGCCAACCTCGAAACAGGTGCCCTGGGAGCCGTATCCTTTGCCACCTTGCTTGCAACAGTCATCGCGCTCATGATGAACATCGAGACCAGCTTCAACCGCATCTTCGAGACGAAATTCAAGCGAGCGCTGATCCGCCGCATTGGCAGTTACTGGGTGATGCTCTCTGCATTTCCGTTTGTGATTGTGCTCAGCACAGCAAAATCTTCCCAGCTGATGACAGCGCTTCAGTCGTCAATGGGCATCTTGTCGCAATTCGGACTGCTCGACTATCTGCGTTTCATTGTCGGACACCTTGTGCAAATTGCCGGCTTTGGTGCTTTGTTTGTGGTTCTGCCGGAAAAGAAGCCTCGCCTTACCGCGGTTTTTTGGGGTGCACTCGTCACCCACCTCATCTTCCAGCTCCTTGCTGCCATCAATGTGCAATATGCATCGTTCGTCTTCTCCAATCGCCTGAACTTGAAAATCTACGGCAGTCTTCCCCTACTCGTGCTCGTTTTCTTGATTTGGGTGCGGTTGGTCTGGCTCGGAATTCTTTTTGGCGCTTGTCTTTGCGCATCGATTGACAAGTTTCTTGAGAGCAAGAGTACCGAGAGCAAGAAACAACCGTGGATGCTTCCCTCAGAAACCATCTTGAACTGCGTGCGATTGCTTGAATATCATATTGAAAGCTATCGGAGGCAGGACAACCCACTCACTGAGCCAGACATTTGCGCTCTCTTGAATCTCTCCCCAGAGGAAACCGAGCTTCACCACGAGCGCCTAGTGCGCAAGGGATACGTCATGCCCATGAAATTCCAGGAAAAAAGCTGCTTCAGTGCAACCATGAAGGCCCTCAGCTGCAGCTCTTCACCGGAAAAACTTCTGTCGGATTTAATGGATATCCCGAAGGAGGAGTTGCAGGTCGAGAATTCCATGGCCTCCCAGGGGCTCTTAGTAGCCGATGTGCAAAGGGTTTTGCTCCGCCTCAGGGATCACTGAGTCAAGGTTGAGACTCCGAGCTCCGATAGACCTCACGTTGAGCCGTGGGGTGCGGTGTATGTTGTTTCGCAAAACAAGTCTGCTGCTGGGAAGCATGATATTTGTGGTTGCCTGCGGTTCGTCGCGGCCGACCCAACGTAACTGTGCCAAGACCAATGCGGTGTATCAGGCCAACAGCAGCGAGACCCAATCGCAGCTTAAACCCTGGGAGGAACGTGATCCTTCCGCAGCGATACTGCTTTTCAAAGCAACCTCAAGCAAAATAACCATTGAATCACGCTGCAATGCAAGGCTTTTACACAAACTAAATGTTCTTCCAAAGAATGCTGATGGCAGTTTTTCACAGCCACTCGACTTCAGCAACATCAGCTTTTCGATTGAAAATAACAAAGAATCTATGGAGTTACATTCTTCGAACCACTGCTTTTTTCGAATTTGGGATCCTCGTGTTAAATCACAGGTGGAAAACAACCCAAGCATTGGCGTGGAACCAGTCAAATCCATTCTCAGCAATCCACTCAACCGTTATCATCTCTACAAATCGCTGCTGACCTCGCCGCAGAAGCTTATTGTATTCGACAGCAACGGCAAACCTGTTGAGTTCGAATACAGGATTAGTCATCAAGAGATATACACTCATTTATTTCAAAAAATTGATGCTTTGGCGTCTGACACGTACCGCAGTGTGGTTGGTCGTGAATTCAGCAAGTCATCTGTGATTCTTGACGAGCTTGGTTTAGATGTTTGTGGAGCGCAGGAAAAACTCTTACAGAGAATCGACGCTGCCGGCATATCTGATCGGAGAGCAGTCACCGATGCTCCGTCTTTCAAAGATTTCTTCGAGAATTCGGAGCACATGAAAGATTCTTATCGGCGCGCACTTCTCAACAGCGGACGTAACAAAACCTGTATTTCACAAACCGACTTCGTTGTCGTTCCAGTGAAGTTCACTCAACCACTCTCAGCTGAACAGAAGGCAATTACTGAAGAAATTCACGTTAAACAAACCTTTGACGCGAATGCATTGCAAGCGAAAATGCGAGGAATTTTTTCGAACTCAGCAACGGAAATTGGAGCTTTCGTTCCTGAAATTCTTCTTCCCGACGCCGAGAAATCGACATTCGTGCAAAATACTCTCAAACTTAATCCGACATGCACCCCTTGGCTCGAGCAGTATCCAGGCTTAATGGTGACAGCGCCAATTTCCGCCCAGTCATCAAAACGACTTTCCCAGTTCAGTTTCAAGGCAAATCACATCGCCAATGTGGAAGATGCATCCCGAAGGCTATTTCCGAATTTAGCAAAAGGCACTTTCAGTAACCCCTTCGCGTCTTTGGTAATATCAAAGTCACTGAATGCTCTGCTCAAAGAGAAAGAATGCATACTCAAAGGGTTCGATTACCATCACGACCACAACCCAGAAAATTCATTCTGTAAAGATGGCTTGATGACCAACAAAAACGTAAGCGCGATTTTGGAAATCGATTCGAGGATTGGCGCTTGTCCGCCTGCGGGCGAAGCATACCGCATTTATGCCGCCAAAGTTCACCTCAATGTTTTAGCAAGCATTCGCTTGGCGATGTCTACCACCATCATGAATTTAGAAAAGCATCGAGAGAATCACAAAATGAGCCTTTTTCTGCCCATTGCTCAATTGCGCGATGTCACGAAGGGTGAGCTCTACGAGATGTTGTCTCAAAATGAAAGAAGTGTTTTCAATCGAACTCAGAAAATCCTCGACGAACTCGATGCAAAATACCCAGAGTCAACCAGATTCTACAGTGGTTTGAAAGTGACTTCGGTGGGAACAGAACTTGACCTCAAGTGTTCTTTGGTTCAGCGAAGCCCCGAAGGCACACTCCCTGACGGTGAAGTTGATGTGAGTCATGTTTACAACAATCTAAGCAGAGAAGGCCAAGGACTCACTAATGCGGGCTTTACGCGCTCAGACGCGTTCCGATACTACCGGAATTTTGCTGCACGCTACCTCATGACCCGCTGCATCAATGCGCCTAGCCAAATCTTATTTAGCGATTGGAACACAGTACCAGGCTTACACCAGTTTCTGCGAGATACACGAATCAGTTTCATTGCCTCAGACAGTTTGCCGGCAGCAAACCAGCTGAGTCTCTCTAACAAAGAGCTGATTGAAACTGGTCGACCCATCAGCGTATCTCTGCAACAGTTCATTCTCCCGCGTAAGACTCTTGAGGAAAAAACATATCAACACGAAATTAATGCCTATCTTTTGGCCGAGGGTCATGTGGAAGTTGCATACTGTTACAAACAGTCGCTTGTGCGAGGGGCTGCTATTCATTCCTTTTGCGAGATTAACCTCGTTCACCGTGATTTCCTCAAATACTATAAGGGTCGATTTGCAAATGAGTTTGCACCCATGGGAAGACTTGCGCTCTTTGATCCGGACTCCCAATTCTTCAGCTCTCTAGTGAGTCAGGGGATGGCAGCGGAAAAGCCAACGCCCAAAGTCTTCGCAGATGCTCTTCCCAGCCTCTCTGCTCATTTAAATATTTTGACCGCAATTCCCCGCTGGTATCCTCAACGCTACAAAGAGCAACTTGGTGGCCGAGCCTATCCGAACGACGGCTTCGATGGAGATTCGGGAATGTACGCCCTGGGACCTGGAGACAGCGGCACAACCATTAGCCTGTTCGGGCTTTTCCCGGCTTTCATGGTGAGTGCCGTCAATGATGTGCCCGTCTCAGGCGGATTAGCTGTCATTCCCAGCACCGGTGGGCAAGATGTACCGACCAAAGGTGCGGGTGCCTGTCGATAAGCCCAGCGGATAGAGGTTTCTTCTCGACACCGCTGAGGCATTCCAAGGATGGAACTGGGCGATCTCCCACAATCGATGCACCCTGACTATGAAGTTCAGGAAGAGCTACCCAAACGCTCTCAAAACAGGGTGCTGGGGATTTTGTGGCTGATTGGAATGTTATGCCTGGCCGGAACCTTTGGTACGGTTGCGCGTTATTTTGATGCGGGCGAACGCCTCAACACCTTAGTTACGCAAAAAAGGGCAGTTCCCCTGCGCGAGTGGACTCTGCGTGCCTACAACTGTCCCAGCTATTACTCTGATTTCAATCGCTGCAAGACTCTCGGCCTTGAGAGTGCACCCGGGAAAACTGAGCGCAAATTGAAAGTCAGCTTGCCCTTGAGTACTGATCTCAAGACAAAACTGAACCAAATGAGTGAGCGACCAACCCATCTGCACCTCTCCTACATTCTCTCCGAACACGAGAAACTCTGGCTCTCTCAGCGCACCTCCGATGCGCTGGGTGGTGAAGCTTCGCTGCAGGCGCTCAGGGTTCAGTTGGGCAGCTTTGAATGCGTCTCCAAAACACCCGGTGGCGAAGACTTTGACCTACGCGTGGCTACAGACAAGCTCGCCTGCTTTACCCAAACATCGACCTCAGAGGTCAAACAGATGCCCGAAGATGGGCGGCTAGACTATTACATAACAATTGGTCCAACGGGCGAAATGGGACCATCACGTTGGCCGTTTCTGCTGGTCGAGAATCAGTATCTCCATGAAGTTATGTCTCTCGACAATCTGACCCATTCTTCTGTGGTTTTGTGGAATCTGATTGCGCTTCTTATGCCGATCTTCGTGATTGCTTTTCGCTTTGTTTTCAAAAACGAAACGATTCTCAACACTCTTGCTGATTATTCGGTAGCCATGTTTCTCTATGCACTTTGCGTGATTGGCCTTCAGCAGGCACATCTCATTCCCGGTGCTACTTTATCTCTGCTGAGCATCGTTTGTGTGCTCCTTGAGGGAGTGGTTCTGACTTTGTTACTGCGTTATGCATACAGTGTTAGTTCGGGAACTGCCTGGAGCATTCAGGCTTCAATTCTAGTTTCCACGTTTGCGGCTATCATTTTTCTTGCCTCCTTTGCCATTTCAAAACAATCGCCTCAGGCGTTTCTCGTAAAGTCGCACTATTTCCGTGATGCCATTGCTGCGACTCTCGGCCTTGCTTTGATGGGGATAGGCTTTCTCAAACGACAAAGTCGGTTTGAAGGAAACACATCAACTCAATACTCAAGCTTTACTCAAGCACACGATGATTTTGGAACGCAAAGCTACTTTGTTCGTATTGGTTTTGCTGCACTACCACTGCTCATTTTCGGCATGTCTAATTTCAGAGAGCTCGTCAACCCAACCATGAAGACACTTAAGTGGGAAGACCTGCTTTTTTTGCCAAGCCAAACTGCCCTCATCGCATTCTTCTTGGGCGTGCGCACCACTTCAACAATGAAGTACGGCAAGAGCATGAAGGCACGACTTGAATCTCTCTTCTCCGGAATACTCAGCCTGCAGCGCACTGTGACACCTATCGAGTCGGTCGATGCCATCGTCAAAGGAATCCGCGAAACGCTGCCCTCAACAACCAATGCAAACGTCGAATACATCGAGAGCAATCATTGGGATACGAATCAGATTCAAAGCCACATCACACTTGCGCACAACACTCTTTATATTCCACTCCATGGAACAACCTCATATAAAGGATTGTTGCGCTTTGAGGGAGTCGAGCAGGAAAACCTGAGTGAGGAAGAAGATTACATTTTGTCGACCATGGCCAGCGCCTTGGCCGTAAATCTTGAAAAGCAAGAATCTGCTTCTGACCTTGAAAAAATGCATCAGGCTTCTTTGCGCTTCGTGCCTCATGACTTCCTGCGTCTTCTGAAGTCGAAGAGCCTGATTGACTTCAACCTCGGCGACCACATTGAATTGCGCATGGCTGTGATGTTCACCGACATACGCAACTTCACTCAAATCTCTGAGGGAATGACTCCCTCGCAAAACTTCGAGTTCATCAACAGTTTCTTGACCCAAATCGCACCCGTCATAAAGCATCACGGCGGATTCATCGACAAGTACATTGGCGACGCCATTATGGCCTTGTTTCCGGAATCCCCGGTGCATGCCGTGCGCTGTGCGATTGACATTCAAATTGCACTCCGCACTTTCAACGACCGGTGGCTAGGCCTCATCAACCAAGAAGTCGCGGTTGGAACTGGAATTCACTATGGTCCCATGGTTTTAGGAATTGTTGGATATGCCGAGCGCCTGTCGAGCACCGTGATGTCAGACTCAGTTAACTTGGCCTCGCGCCTCGAGAGCCTCACCAAAAAATATGCAGCGAAGATCATTGTCAGCGAGGATACTTTGCAGCATATGTCTTCTGCTGAAAGCAAGGAGTTTAGCGTCAACATGCTCGACTCCGTGCGCGTCAAAGGCCGGAGCGCTATGGTTACTCTTTACGAGGTCAAGGTGCCCGGCGAAAACAAAAACGATCTGCAGCGAGCATCCTAATGAACACTTCAAAATTCCGTGAGTTGTCCACTTTTGAAGAGTGGGTTATCGAGAAAAAAGGCACAGAAAAACCTTTTTCGGGAGAGTATTGCAGCACTGACTCACCCGGACACTACCACTGCAAACGATGTGATTCTGCCCTTTACCGCTCCGAAGACAAATTTCCCTCTCACTGCGGATGGCCTAGTTTCGATGATGAAATCCCCGGACGTGTCAAAAGAATTCCCGATCCCGACGGACGGCGCATAGAAATCGTGTGTGCGACCTGCTCTGGTCACCTAGGTCACGTGTTCGCCGGAGAAGGTTTCACTCCAAAAAATATTCGCCACTGTGTGAACTCCATCAGCCTGACCTTTAAACCAACCGAGAGCCAACCTAAAGCTGTCGCTCTTTTTGCATCGGGGTGTTTCTGGGGCACTGAATATCATTTTGCGCGCTGCCAGGGCGTGCTCGCCACACGCGTTGGGTTTGCAGGCGGACACCTGGATAATCCATCTTATAAGGCCGTGTGTGCGGGCACCACAGGTCACTTAGAGTGCTGCGAGATCGTCTACAATCCCGCGCAGGTCAGCTACGAGAAATTGTGTCAGCTGTTCTTTGAAACACATGATTTCAGCCAAACCGATGGTCAAGGCCCAGACATTGGCCCTCAATATCTGTCTGCGATTTTTGTGGTCAACGACGAAGAGCGCGCAACAGTCGAAAAGGTCATCGCAACCCTGCGCCAGAAAGGTCATAAGGTTGCAACACAAATACGTCCGACCGCTCACTTCTGGAGTGCTGAAGACTATCATCAGAAATATTATTTCCATCAGGCGAAAACGCCCTACTGCCATATCTATCGCAAAATATTCTGATTCACTCGAGAGCAGATAACCTTTGCAAGATCTCCGAGGCTTCGCCTGAAAGCCGAGCCTCGAGACCAATCCCAGCACCCAGTGCGGTGCGCATCTGAAGATATTCGTGCAACGCAGGCTCAAAATAATTGCCGCGCCGCTGAGCGAGAATCAAACGATTTTTGGGTGTATGCGCCGATGGGACAAACTCCGTGGTTGTCACCTCGTATCCCTGCCCTCGCATCAGCAAAACCCGAAGAGCATCTGTAAAGGTGCTGCAGGAGTCACGTCGCAGCTCGGGTGACTGAATCAGAACGGAAAAGGCATTTTTGAAGTGCTCAGCAGAGAGCTTGCGCCATCGGTTAGCCAACTCTGCCTGACAGCAGGGAGCCACGGCAATGGCATCGGATTTTTCAGAAAAGGCCAGCGCCAGGGCGTCGTCTGTGGCCGTATCGCAGGCATGGAGGCCAACAATAACGTGATTTCGTGATGCCTTACGAGCTTCCGGATCGGCAATTTCATCACGGCGTTTCTGATAATCCTGAACAGAGATCTGTTCGAAAGATAAATAGTCCTCCAAACCCAATTCGTGCGCCCGCGCAGTGGACTTGGCAATAACATCTGCGCGCGTATCGATGCCCGTGAGGACGACCTTTTTCTTCCAAACATTTTTAAAGCACCAAGCGAGCAGAAAAGTCAGATACGAATTACCACAGCCACAATCCAGTATTCTCAGCACCGGAAAACGCTCAGACAATTGGCTCAAGGGTGGCTGCATCAGAGCAACCATATGGTTGATTTGCGCGTATTTCCGGACGGCATCGGCGGGCATGCTGGCATCAGCATTGAGAAGTCCCAACGACCGCAATAATTCAGCACCTGAGAGAGGATCAATCAGATAACTCTTACCCCCAGTCAGTTTGCGGATTCGCTCTGGAGTCCAATGCTTCTCGGCCTTTTGCCTAAATGTAAGATGTGTCATTGTGATTTCCCAAACGTATGCCGGCAACAAACGGGAGCTCAGGAGGCTCAATGAAAGCGGGTGTTCCAAAAACTCGCATCGAAGTCAAAGATCTTGAAAGGCTGAGGCAGCTTTTTTTGAATGCGCCCGAACAGACCGGTGTGGCGGATTACTGGTCTGATCCCGTGCTATTGGCACTTTACGACGCAACCTTTGCACGCAGAATTTCTTGGAAATGGCAGGCTGTTCTCGAATCGCTCCAAGCCAAGGGCTGGCACCCCCCTGAGTTGGATGGCCGCTGGATTGATTGGGGATGTGGCTCAGGCGTTGCCTCCGAGATGCTCGCTGAAGCTTTTAAGCTCAAAGCACCTTCTGCTTGCCTTGTCTCAGATCGCTCGCTTCATGCTCAGAAATTCACCGCAGAAAAGCTCAAAAAAATTCTACCGAACACACCTATTCTGCAGGCTTCCCCACAAAATCTCGATATTCAGGACAACGATTTGGTTTTGCTGAGTCATGTGCTCACAGAGCTCACAGATTTGCAGCTCACCACTCTCCTGAGAACAATCAAACGCGCTCACACAATCCTGTGGGTCGAACCAGGCACCCCTTTCTGCTCGCACAGGCTGATTTCTATACGAGAGAGCCTCCAAGCCGAGTTTCATGTTCGGGCTCCCTGCCCGCACCAAAGCAGTTGTGGACTTATTGGAGACACTCGCAATTGGTGCCACTTTTTCGCAGCACCGCCCTCGGAAATCTTCCAGGACTCTGATTGGATGCACTTCTCAAGGGAGCTAAAAATTGATTTGCGCAGTTTGCCGGTCAGTTTTCTTCTTCTTGAGCGAAAATCTGATCGCAGTGATGACCTTTCGAGTGACGCCTCTGGCCGCATGATTGGACGCCCCCGATTCTATAAAGGGCATGCAAAAGTGCTTGTGTGTCGTGAGGCAGGCGTGAATGAAATCACGCTCCAGGAGCGTCATCGCAAGTCTGAGTTCAAGGCTTGGAAGAATGATTGTTTTTCTGTGGAGCTCACCAGCGTTCCGGATTGCGATTAATGATAACCGCCGCAAGGAATTTCGGAACGTAATCGACCGTCTCCTGCGGCAATTGGTCGCGCAATGCCCAGAAATCTGGTTTGGGTGCTCTACGAATTTGCGCGGCAATTGCCTTGCGCCGAATTTTATTCTGACCTGCGTTATATGAAGCCACCGCAAGCAAATATCGGTCAGTGCCGAATTGCTTGAGCAACATCGACAAATACTGCGCTGCTGCACGAGAGCTTTTCTCGGGATCGGTGCGCTCATCCAGCTTCCGCGCCGAATCAACCTGAAGTCCAAAATCCCGCGCCGTTCCGGGCATGAATTGCCATAGCCCGAGCGCCCCAACCGGACTCAAGGCAGCCAAATTAAACTCTGATTCAATCCACACGAGGTAACCGAGTTCGACGGGTAAACCTTCTCCCGAAAGGGCGCCTTGTATAGTCGACCAGTACTTTTCCTTCCGCTCGAACATGCGTTTATGAGCGTCACCTTTAGTGAAGCGCTCTATCCAGCTTTCGACCGACTTTTGAAATTGAGAATCCATAGCCGACGGCGGAGTATCACCAAAGCGTCTGGAGATGGTAACGATCTCATCCCAAATGAAATTTCGAGGCACATCAGGCGTGGGCACCGCAGTACGCAGGGGAGTTTGAACCGGATTCTCCATCACTCTTTGATCAGAGACCTCGCGGCTACTCTCTGCTACGGGTGATTTTGCAGCTCCCAACCGCAGCTGCTTTCCGCCCCACCATGCCGCAGCTACGACCACACAAACTATAAATTGAAGCATCAAAAACTGCGGCCAAATAGAAGCCTTGGGGCGTCTCTTCATACGCGCAGCAACATTGGTGACTCGCGTCAGAACCACGCTCGCAAAGCGAGAAGGTTCAAGTGCGTTCCAGGGTGAGCATTGGAAGCAACTGAGTTGCCCGAGCGTGACTTTGTCGCCCGGCCGAAGCAAGGTCTTCTTCTCAATCTTTTTGCCATTGATAAAAGTGCCGTTGCGGCTGCCTAGGTCTTCAATCCAGAGCGACCCTTTTTCAAGAGACAAGCGCGCGTGGCTCCGGCTCACTAAAGCATCCTCATCGAGGCGCACCTGAGCCGTATCCCCTTTGCCGAGGATCCGCTGATCCCCTTCGCCCAATTCAAAGGATTTGTCATGCAGAGGGCCAGCGACAAATCGAATGACAAATCGACTCTTCATGCTCCCTCTTTGAAGTCAATTCTGCAGACCAAAGTACCCACTCTCAAAATGGTACCAGAGGAAATCAGGCGGGGCTCGGTGGCAATCACTCCGTTGACTCTCGACTCTGCACCCTTCTCTGGAGAAAATAGAGCCTTACGCTGAGTCAGGACGATTTTTGCATGGTGACTGGCCAATCCCTTGGCACGCAGACGGATGGTTTTGGACATGGCTGTCCCTAGTGTGTTCTCACCCACAAACAACGGATATTCGGCACCCTGAAGAGATCCTTGGATGACACTCAAGCGTCCAAAACACTTCTGATTTCGGAAGGGGCAATCCTGATAATTCTTGGCCACGCGAAATCCACATTTGGAACATCCAGCATTGTTGCGACGCAAAAGCAGAACAATGACCAGTGCTGATGTCGCCAAAACACCTGCGAGAAAGAGATAAGTGCGCCGTTCCTTACGCCGTTCGAGGTCGCGAATCTCTTCGATGCGTTTGATCTCTTCGGGACGTGGGAGAGCAATAAATCCCTCAAATTCCCTTTCTTCACTGCGAATCAGATTACCGTGAT
This sequence comes from Betaproteobacteria bacterium, assembly GCA_016868315.1. Taxonomy (GTDB): domain Bacteria; phylum Bdellovibrionota_B; class Oligoflexia; order Silvanigrellales; family Silvanigrellaceae; genus RFOM01. The sequence continues at coordinate 166,720 of VGHE01000001.1, read as the reverse complement.
AATTTGCAGTGACTCTGAATTTGAGCACGTCTGAGAAGGGGCGATGTTGACTCAAATCGAATTCAAGCACGTATTCGTCATCGAGATAGGAACGCAGATTCTTCAATGCAACGAGAGGATCTGTGGTGGCATTGATTCGACTCACGAATCCGCCACTTTTCTCAATTTTTGTCTGAATTTCTTCGTCGATTTTTCCGAAGCCAGGATTCTGATCGTGGATACGCACCCAGAAGAAACGAATGTTGGAGTCCTCACTTTTTGACAAGCAGGATTTTAAATCCGACCAATTTTTATCGCTCTCGAGTGCAGGACGTGAAATAAAAATGAGAGTCTTTTGTATAACGCTCTTATCTGATGGGCTTGAACGCATTTCCCCGAGCGCAGCGCACACGCCCGCTGCTATTCCGGCCTTACCCACAAGTGATTTCGACTCCAAGATGGAACGCTGTATCGCACGTGGATTTTCCGACTGACCCGGCGCAATAAATGCGAGCCGGACATCTTTCTCGCCCACCGATGCACGTACGGTCAACACATCCGAACGAAACCGATCGAGAAATCCCGCAACCGCAGAACGAATTGCATCTGATTGAGTGCTGGGAATCGCTTGATTCGCCTCAAATACGAGAGCAGTTTCTCGAGGCAAAGTCGGTGAACGGGTTGAAAATGTACTCAGCGAACTGGGTTCAACCGGGAGCTCATTGGGGTCATCACTCTTGAGGCGAAATGATTTTGCATCAAGCGTATTGAGAAAATAATGGCCACCTGAATCCGACTCATCGACACTGAGATGAACACGCAATTTACGCTGCTGAAAAATCTCATAGGCTCTGATGGAGATGTTGCGACGCAGTTCTTGCGCTTGGGTTGAACTTGGTGTGGGCAACACGTCCTGTGTCCATGCGTTTGGAGCAATGACTGAAGCTCCCAGACAAGCCAAAAAGCAGGTTAAAAATTTTTTCTTCACCGGATGACCCTCAGGCGCAATTCTAATGACCCAATCTTGAACACATCTGAGTCGCGCAGATTTCCGGGATGATCGACGAGCACGCCATTGCGTTTGACTTGTAAACTCGCAAACCCGGGGCGCAGGTAAAACCTGTCGGGACTGCATTCAATGGTCATATGAGTCGAGTTCAAATTTGCATCTGGCAAGGTAACCTCAACCCCAGGGAGAGAACCGCATCGATTCAATCCTTTCACCAAGCGAAAATCCATCCCAGAATACTCGCCAGTCAGGCAGTGAAGCCAGCCGACTGTTGCGAGTGAGTTTTTATTCGCTACGGCAATATATCGCTCAATATTTGCTTGTGATTGCAGGTTCGGTTCGGCAGAAAAATAGAGAAATTCACCGACGCCAAAGCGAATCAAATCTGCATGTGCGAGCATGCGCGGCTCAAGAATCTTCTCACCGTTAACAAACACACCCGTGGCACTTCCGTTGTCTTCTAGGAGGGTGACTCCGGCGGCAGACGTGAATTTGGCATGACGCCGACTCACCTCGGGTGTCGTCAACACAAGGTCTGAATCCCAGCCAGAGCCAATGAATGTTTCACCTTCCGTAAGCCTGAGATCTTCCCCAAAATGAGCACCGCCCAGTCCAAGCAACCAACCCGTGGACTGATTCGATGCGCTCATTCCCGGATTCTGACCGGGACTCAAAACATGAACACTCGGGTGTCCTGATACGAGCCCTTTGCGCCAGGACTGCTTGCTGACAAAGGGACACTGATGTTGCTTGTCCATATCCACACTCCATGGCGCAGCAGCGTGCGAAGATCATGCAGTGAAGAATAGCGCACTTCCCGATGGGCTCAGAGGCTTGAGCGTCAAGGCGTCATAACTTCTAATGAAAAAGCAAAAACTAAAGAAAACTGGCTGTCATTCCGATAACGGTAGGTCGTTTTTAGAGGAGTCTCACAATGAATCCAATCGAGCCTTCGCGCTTTGTATTTTCACGAGCACTCGCTTTGGCAGTTGTTTCGACAGTGTTCTTGGGCGCTTGTAAGAGCCCACAACAGTCGAACACCAGCGCCACACAGATCGACGCCAAGGCAACCCCAAGTGGCTCTCCCCAGCAGATCGGTCGTCCTCCGGTGCGCGCACCTTTGAGCGCAACCCAATGGCTGACCAAAGACAAAATCTCCGCGGAAGAAGCGAGAACGGTCGATGCTCTTTTGGTTACGATTTCAGATTATGGAGGTCCAAAGGGTGATCCCGTTGCAGCAGCCCGCTGGGGCGAAAGAAATCTCCAGATTGCGACGCTCGGTGAAGAAGGTCTCACCGAAATAGCTCCAATCCTTGCCTTCAAGAGGATCGTGACACTTTCAATTCCGGGAAACAAATTTACTCAAGATCAACTCAATGAACTGCTGGCTGGATTACCAAATCTTAAGACTCTCGTTAAAGACAAAAATCTTAAGTGTGACACTATTAAGTATCCAAAAGTGACTTGTCTGGATTGATTTTCCTGACTTGCCTCAGTTCAGTGTCTGTATTGCTCGCCGTTTGCGGAGGTGACCCATGGTGAAGTCTGTTTTGATGTCGATGGCCTTCTCAGTTTTGCTGCTCTCAGGGTGCGTGAAATCACAACCCGACGCCTCCACAACCGCAGCTTCCTCAGCTGGAGCACAAGACAACTCAAAGCGGATCACGTTTATTGTGGGTCCATTGGCTCGTTCGGTCACGGTCGCGCAGGTGAATTCTTTCGTTCAGACTGGAGATCCCAACGGTGAGGTGGCTGGCCTACTCCGCACTGGTAAAGTTCCACTCGAAAAGCTGCGCGGACAGCTCAGTAAAAGCTATGAGCTCGACCTTATTCAGATGGATAAAATTTTAAACTCGTCGATTGGTATTGCACTGCTCACTCGCCTCGGGGAGGCAGTTCATCCTCACAAGAGCAAAGAGACATCGGTTCAAGCGGTGCGCTCGGCTATCATTTTATCACTGGTTCAAGACAACCAGTTGTCGCCCATGGAAGTCCTCAGTAACCTACCTGTAGATATGGACGTCGAAGTTCTACAGATCCTAAAACTGAGAGATGAGCTGAGCTCAGTGTTCGGGTCAGCTGTGCTCTGAACTGTACACAGGGCGACCTTTGCTGCGCCCCGGGAGGGTTTCCCCGTAGCGGGGTCATAATCGGCGCAAATGTGTTGGAAACAGAAAAGCCGCCTTAAAAAGGCGGCTTTGTTCTTCGTTTTAAAAAGAAGTGGCTGGGGCACTAGGATTCGAACCTAGGAATGACGGAATCAAAATCCGTTGACTTACCACTTGTCGATGCCCCAACACCCCTAGCGTATATGAAACCGGCGGATCGGTTGTCAAGCCCAATGGGGGGCTTGCGTCCTGATTTTCTAGGCATATTCTCTGGCGTGCTTCGGAAAGCCGTTATAAGCGACTTCTCCGGGAACAAAGGGTCACAGTGTTTCGAGGAGGCAGAGGCATGCCACAGAGCAACGGACAATTCAGAATCCTCAAAAATCTGTTGCCCAAGCACAAGCGAAAAACTCCTCCCCAGCTTCAGGATGAGATTCCCTTTGGCCGCACTCAAACAGATCACATGCTGATCTGTGACTACAACCCCCAAAAGGGCGGCTGGCAGACACCGGAAATCGTTCCCTATTCCCCGTTTGAGGTGACTCCCGACGCCGTTGTATTCCACTACGGCCAAGAGGTTTTTGAAGGCCTGAAGGCGTATCGAAAAAGTGCAAGTGACGAGATCTTTTTGTTTCGCCCCGAGCAGAATGCGCGCCGCTTTGTGAATTCAGCCTTGCGGCTCGGCATGCAGCCCGTGCCAGAGGATCTATTTTTGCGCTGTGTGCAGGAAATTGTTGCGGTCGAACAAGACTGGATTCTTCCAAGCCCGGCCTCACTTTACATCCGTCCCACTCTCATCGGCCTCGATACGGGCGTCTCCTATCGTGCGTCGTTGTCTTACCGCTTTTTCATTATCGTAAGCCCAGCTAAGAACTACTACTCGCGCGAGACCGGCATATCCGTGTACATCGAACGCGAGCACGTTCGAGCCGTGCCTGGTGGATGCGGAGAAGCAAAGTGTGGGGGCAACTACGCCGCCGCGCTACCCGCACTGCAACGAGCGCGAGCTGCAGGCTCCGAGCAGGTTTTATGGCTTGATGGCATCAACCGCACATTCGTCGAGGAGGTTGGTGCAATGAACATCATGTTTGTTTACGACAACGTTATCCGCACTCCAGCTCTCACCGGCAGCATTCTTCCAGGCGTGACCCGCAGCTCCATTATCCAGCTAGCGCGTGACCTCAGGTACACAGTTGAAGAGTGCAGACTCAACATTTCCGATGTACTCAACGATATCCAAAGCGGAAAACTCACAGAAATTTTCGGATGTGGAACAGCCGCAGTTATTTCACCTGTTATTGAGCTCGTCGACGGCAGCCAGAGGCACGAAGTTAATGGAGCTCAAATTGGTAAAGTCAGCATGCATCTGAAAAAATCGCTCATCGATCTTCAGTTCGGGCGTGGAGCAGATCCGCACGGCTGGCGCCTTCAAGTTTCTGCACAATAAATAATCAAAAATACGGTCAAGAATTTGATCGTCAAATGTCTGCCAGGCGGCACCGGGACAGTGAAGAAGTGTCGGTGTTAAGCGACGGATGTGGTGCTTTTAAGAGGGTACCAGTCAAGGAGTGCTTCTATGCGACTCGCGGATCTTTCGCTCGTCCCCTGGACTCAAGAGCTTGGCTCTGAACGACTTGCCGAAACAGAACTCAAAACAGCCTATGACAAGCTCGGACGGCCGAGCCATCTGGTGGCGTATATTTCGAACGCCTCATTTCAAAGCATGTACGGCGCGCATGCCTGGTCGAGTGTTTTTATCTCAGGACTTTGGCTGCTGTTCTCGCGAACTCCCTCGGGTTACCTCGTGACCTGCAGAACAACGGGTTCACGCTATGAATGCGTCTTTGCGTGCGGTGCCATGGAACAGCCGCAGGTCAGTTTCTTCAGGCGCGGAAAGAAACTGGCTACGAGCACAGTGCGTGGGCTCAGCCTCGCGGAACTTGAGTGGGATGACACCGGTGTCCACTGGCTTGCTCGCCGACTTGTGCGCTTCATTGGCCACGAACATGGCTCTGGTGTGGATGACTGGGTGCGTGACAACTCGCACCCGAGCGTCCACATCTTGCCTGAGCGGGCTCTTCCAAAGGATTTCCGTGCCTCGGCAGTCCTTCTGCAGTGAACCTCTCGTTGCTTTGTACGGGTCTGACTGAGTGAGTAAGCTTGTCTCTCGTGCGCGAGCAAGCTAAGACACCCCCTTCAAAGCATTTTCCTAAGAGGTTCACTTATGCTGTCGCGATCCCATGGCCGCACTACGGCGCAAACCCGTCCCATCAAAATCACCCCGAACTTCACGGTGGCTCCGCTCGGCTCGGTGCTGGTTGAATACGGTGAAACGCGGGTCATGTGTACAGCATCGGTCGAGGAATCGGTTCCCAACTGGATGCGCGGCACTCGTGGCCAGGGATGGCTCACAGCAGAATACTCGATGCTTCCAGGTTCAACCGGCGACCGTACACGCCGCGAACGCCAAAATGTCTCTGGCAGAACCCAAGAAATCCAGCGTCTCATTGGCCGCAGTTTGCGCGCTGTCGTTGACCTCAAACAGCTGGGCGAACGCACCATTACCATCGACTGCGATGTCCTCCAGGCCGACGGTGGCACCCGCACTGCCGCCATCACGGGTGGCTACGTCGCCCTGCGTTTGGCCGTAGAGAAGCTCCTCAAAACCAACAAAATCAAAACTAACCCGATTCGTGAGGCAGTGGCCGCCGTTTCCGTCGGAATTGTCGAGGGAACACTGCTTGTGGATCTCGACTACATCGAAGATCAAAAGGCTGACGTCGATATGAACGTGGTTCAAACAAGCTCTGGAATGCTCCTCGAAGTGCAGGGAACTGCAGAAAAGCAGGCTTTCTCGAGGGCTCAGCTCAATGGCCTTCTCGACATGGCTCAAGCTGCACTTGTGGACATTTTCGAGGAACAGAATGTAGCGTCGGTTTGAACCGAATCGCCCCGGAGCCAATTGGGATGGAAAATTCACGCGCCGATTTCAACGTCGAGTCACTCACCACGCGCTACGGCGCCGCTACGCGTCCCTCCCCTTTGGAGGCGTCGTTTTCTGCGCATCAGTTTTTGGACGACAGCCTCGACCGCATTCTTGTCGACATCACGCTGCGTAACTCAATCAAGCACCTGGCTCAGCGCTCAGAGGAAGGCACCGAACCGCCCTCACTCGAACTCGCGGGGCCACGCGAGAAAATCTTTTGGGATCCGGCGAACACGCGCGTTGCTATCGTTACCTGCGGTGGACTGGCGCCAGGCCTAAACAATGTGGTGCAGAGCATGGTGACCATGCTCCATGATCGCTACCAGGTTCGAAATATTTTCGGAGTTCCCTACGGCTATTATGGATTTGCACACGATGCTGATTCAAAGCGCTTCAAATTCCCCTGGCGCCGCCTGGACACACGCTCTGTTCAGAATATTGACTTTGAGGCCGGCTCATTTCTTGGCAGTGCACGCGGGCACTCTAACCCATCTGGCATCGTAGATGCTCTCGTACTGCGTGACGTAAATATCCTCTTCACCATTGGAGGAGATGGCACGCTGGCTGGAGCAAACGCGATTGCGAAGGAAATTGCCCGCCGCAATCTCCCCATTGCGGTCATTGGTATCCCCAAGACTATCGACAATGACATCCTCTGGGTTTCAAAGAGCTTCGGATTTGAAACTGCTGTGGGCAAAGCCGTGGAAGCCATACGCTGTGGTCAGGCAGAAGCACGCGGTGCGGTCAACGGTATTGGGCTTGTTAAAATCATGGGGCGTCAATCAGGTGCTCTAACTGCTAACGCTGCGGCCGCAGTCAATGATATCGACTTTGTCCTTATCCCAGAAGTAGAACTGAAGCTCGAAGGCGAGCACGGCTTTCTCGCAGTGCTTGCACGCCGTGTGGTTGAAAAAGGCTACGCAACTGTCGCAGTGGCAGAGGGTGCAGGACAAAATCTCTTTCCAGATGCTGGCAAAGAAACGGACGCTAGCGGCAACATCAAGCTCAAAGACATCGGCAGACATCTGAAGGAAATTATTCCTGCGGAATTCAAGCGCCGCGGCATTGAAACCACGCTAAAATACATTGACCCGAGTTACATGCTGCGGGCACAAACGACCTCCGCCGACGATTCCGTTTTTTGTGCTAGTCTGGGTCAAAATGCGGTGCATGCTGCCATGGCCGGTAAAACCAACATGATGGTTGGTTACTCACACGAACAATTCACACATGTGCCTCTGAGCATTGTGACGCGCGGCCGCAAACACTTTGATATCGATAGCCCGCTTTGGTTGAGTGTTCTGGGAACGACAGGTCAACCTGCCCATTTCTGACACTCTGTTCAATCTTTGAACACACATCAGACTTGCACGATACCTGGCTTTCAGAAAAAACTTAATAAATCCGATATTTTAACCACAGAGCATTCTGAGCGCAAGCTGGCCGCGTTCTTGCTTCCGCGCAGGTGAGTTGTGATGCCCGTCGGGAGGACAGCGACCATGAGTCCAACCACATATTATCGTCGTTTCCGAAAAATGAACCACCGTTTTTGGATGTGTGGTCTTCTCGTGGGAACGTTCATCGGTTTCATACCGGCATGCAAATTCACCGGTCCCGAGGGCGTCGCCAACGGCACACAAAGCCTTTATGCGAGCGAGGTTCTCGCTGCACACAATGGTGGCATCGAAAAGTCTGGCTTCCGCATTCCCGAGACATTTGGGGTGAAAGGACAATACAAAAATCTCAATTGGATTTTTACCAACGCTCAACCTTTTCCGCTCTACCCGCCCAAAGCTGGTGAGCTGTCGTTAACGACACTGACGGTCGAGGATCTCAGCCGAACCCAAGATCCCTATTATTGCGCGATGCGCTGGGACTATGGCCAGCGGCCCGAACTTGGGATTAAGTTTTTTGCTAACCGCAAACTTATCCTCATTGCTCCTGGCAAAGTTGTGCGTGCCGTCGTTGTGAGAGTTGTTGAATGGGGTCCCCCCATCACAACGGATGGTGGTATTGCACTGTCTCAGGCTGCATTGTCTGCACTGGGAATCACTCCTGGCAGCAACGTGGGGGTTGCTTTTGAGGCGAGTGACTCAGAACGCACCGGTCCAGTGGTTCTGGGAGTGCAGTGAGCTTCAACGGAGAGAATTGAAGCAACGAGTCTCCCTTGCCTGCGAATCAAACGTAAAACTAAATCACTTCACGACAAGATTATTTTCGATAAGACCGTTGGTATACAGATGCAAATACGCACGGGCGCGCTGCAGCAAAAAGTCATGCTGCGGAGCATCGGCCGAAAGCTTCTGACCAGGAGTGAGTGTGTCACTCTGAATTTCAACTATTTCGGCAGCACCGCTGCCATCAGCTGGTGTTCGCGCCACAAAATGACCTTCCTGATACCAAAACCAATCTCCCGCACGATTTGCCGCACGCGCATACTGCTCTGGCAAAAATACATTCTGCCCAAAAGGCAACGGTGCCTGAGCTGTTGACGAGACCTGCAAGTCGAGGAGATCAACGAGAGTCGGAAAAATATCGGCATGCTGAACCAGTCGCTGTGAGAGAGCAGGAGCGATACGCCCTGAAGGATCAAAAAACATCAGAGGCACGCGATAAATACTCTGCTCTTGCTTGAAAAGTTCTGATTCCGGTTCAGAGGTGTGATCGCCTGTAATGACGAAAAGCGTGTTTTTGTACCAAGGCTTCTTTTCTGCCTCCTCAAAAAACTTTCGAAGTGCATAATCTGCGTATGCAAGACTACGATGAAACGGATGACGTCCTTCGGGCAGCTGCGCTTTGAGATAATCTGGAATGCGATAGGGATTATGGCTCGAGAGGGTAAACACTCCCAGTGCAAAAGGCTGCGCAAAAGTGTCTATTTTTTCCAGAGCGAATTGCAAGAATGGCTCGTCGTAGATTCCCCAGCTGCCATCGAAATCTTTGTCGCCTGCAGGATACTGACTCTTGCCGAAATATTTTTGAAACCCAAAAAGCTGCGCCATCGAATCGATGTGCATCGAGCCGTTTTTCGCGCCATGAAAAAATGCCGTTGCGTAGCCGTTTTCGGCCAAAACTTTTCCCAGTCCTGGAATCTGAACCGAACTGTATTGCGACGTAATGAAAGGCTCACCCACCACTGAAGGCAAAGTCGCAAACATCGAGGGCAGTGCATCAATCGATTGCCGACCGTTGGCGTAGGCGCGGTTAAAATAAAGACTCTTTTTTGCCAACTCATTCACGAAAGGAGTGAAATTTGATGTGGGATTGAGATAGCCCATATATTCCTGGCTCAGACTCTCCACAATCAACACAACAACATTTGAGCCTTTTAATGACATCGGTGCAAATTCACCTTGCGGCAACTCGAGAATCTTGCGAGCGTCTACGCTACTCGAAAAAAAGTTGAGCTTTTTCAATTCCCGATTTTCAAAACTGTGGGTCAACTGAAACGACGTGCTCAGCGCAAGTGCGGCCAGTTTGGAGTTGCCAAGCTGCATCGCATGCGCTGGTGCGATTGGTTTTGTTTGCAGACCACCGCGTAAACCAAGCACTCCAATGCAAATTCCGGCTAGAGTAATAAACACCACTTTTGCTGTGCTGACCGGCTTAAATTCAACCGAATCAGCCTGTCTCGTTTTGCCCCACAAAACTGCCAGCACTGCGACCAGCGCCAACGTTAGAGCAGGCACATGCCAGTAGTTGAACAGAAGTTGCGTGCTCTGCTGCAAAGCATCGGACGACAGACTCAAAATGCCCAGCGTAGTTCGACGACCGGTGAAGCGAAAATACTCGCAATCGGAGATTTCAAAAAACAGGAAAACCGCATGTAGAGAAAGCACAAACCACGCATAGCCATTGTTAAATCTCCGAAGCATCGTAGATTTCGACTTGAGGCCGGCGACCTCCAGGAAAAACAACGGCAACATAGAGGCAAAGACCACCCAAACATCGAAACGCAGACCCAACAAAAAGGCGCTGAGCAATTCAAAGTTGGAGTGAATTTCGAGGGTGCTTTTATTGAACTGAAAAAATAGGATCCTGGTCAACGCATATGCGCACAACAGACCGAAAACACGGAGGAGATAACCTCCGAGGTGGATTCGACGCACCAGAACCGACATCTGACATCCTCACCAGATCCTAAAATTTGTGGCTTTGAAAGCCGAACAGGAGTCAAGTATTATCAAATCTCAGAGATGGACTCCAACTCCGTGAGGTTTTCCGTGATTGGCCGCAGTCGAAACAGATTTATTCAACTATTCATTATGCTTACATTAACTTCTGTAGCCTCATGCGCCTGCTCCGGCGAGAAGCAGGCGGATGTTTCGGGAACGTCAGCGAAAGGGAGCGATGCTGACAGTGCTGGAACTCTCACTGGCCAGGGCTGCATTAGCGGTGGTTGCAGCGGTCACGTTTGCGCAGACTCAAGCCTGGGCGCGGTCGTTTCAACCTGCGAGTGGCGTGAAGAATATGCCTGCTACAAGACTGCTCGATGCGAAAAACAGACGAATGGTCAGTGTGGATGGACGCCCTCGGAATCTCTTCAAAGCTGCCTGAAGGCTGCTGGTGTGCGTTAAGCGCCCTGTTATGCGAAAAGCGACCATTCATAGAGGTGTGTACTAAGAGAACAGTAGAGGCTTGGCTACAAACCTCAAGGCAGTGCGAGTTCTTTCATTCGCTCGGTGAGCCATTTGTTGTAACTCGGTAACGCCGTAACGATTGTCACCGCTGCTCGACAACCGCCATTCACTTCATCGGGACCGCGCACAATCACTCCTGCAAGTCGGACACGCTGCCCACGCTTCACGTAAACAGGACCACCAGAATCGCCAACACAGCCTCCCGCCGGTCTATCAACCCGGCCAGCACGCACGAGATCGCCCTGGCCCACGTACCATTCAGAACCGTTTCTCAAAGTCTCGCGCCATGGAACAACAACACGGCGCAGGCGGGGGATAGCTACCTGATCATCGGAAATGTCACGCCCGTACCCTGCAAGAACGAGATCCTCTCCAGCAGTCATCTGTGCTTCTTTCTCTTCAATCAAACCAACTGCCTCTTTCTCAACCGGAGCATCTTCTGCAAGCTTCACAACGGCGAGATCGTGCACAGATTCACTTGGATTCCAAGCATTCTGAACGCTCGAGTACCAATCATCGCGGAATCCCTCGTGCACAATGATCTTCTTGCTTTTAACACCCCACGGCCTGTCGGCACGTGTGTCTGTCCTGAAGAAGACTTCCGCGCTCAGTTCTGTCATGTCGGCGCGGATCATTTCGCCCGTGTTGGGATCGCTGATACCAATACTGCGCGGGAAGCAGTGGGCTGCCGACACCACCACTGTTTTACTCAGCAACGCGCCCGAGCAGCGCCAGCTCATCTTCAGCCCTTTGATTTGATCGGGTACTTTTTCGCCATTGAGTACTCCTTTCACAAGCAGACGCACCGTGTGCTTATATTCAAAGCTCGACAGGTCACTCACCACTTCTCCGCCGACGATTTCCCGTGCGCCACCGTTGGCAACCTCGGCCTGAGCCACAACGGGGGTCAGCGAAAGGCAGAAAAAAATCGCCGAAATCCTCTTTTTCAATTGAATCATGGTGAAAGTCTCCATGCACAGGTGTGGAGGGCGCGCATCCTGATCATAGATTGAAAAAGAAGGGCGCTGCAGCTCGAAGATGGTCAATTGGCCAACACTGCAGGCACCGTCGTGAAATAATATGAGGCAGCTTTGGAGAATGCTCTCGGACAAGAGCTCAAAGCAGCCACCAAAGACCAAATAGAGTCCTGAATATGCTCAACTCGGACGTACCAGATCCGAGACCGAACAAGTAGTAGTTACCTTTTCCAACGATTAAAACTTCGTCGCCAAGGGCGTAGTCCAGCTGTAAATCCATCCCGAACCTGTGCCCAAAGAGCCCTGGCAAAAATGAAAAACTGCTTCCTAATTTCAAAAATAGCACAAAATTAAAGGTCGGTGCGATTGTCATCCCAACCGGTCCCCAAACCCACCGATAACCTGCACGCATGGGAATGGTTCCGTAAATGAAGTCGAATCCGAATGAGGAACGATTTACAGCTAACGTCTCAACATTCTTGAAGCCCGTCAGCGACAGTCCCACGCCATAGGCTCCGCCCTCTCGCGAACGACGAAGCCCACGTTGAGGTGAATCAAACCACTCATAGGTAAGTTCGAGAGAATAGTAGTCAAAACTCTGGGCAGATTTACCGAGTGTTTGGTTTTCTAAACCTAAAATGAACTGCGGCCCGCTGGGCGTCCTGCGGAACGTCCTGTGCCGGGATAGCTCATCGCCAGAGTTCCGCTGTTGATTTTCGGAAACAGAAGAGCGAATGCGCGGTTCTTGAGACTCGAGTTGAGCTCCGAGGCTGTATGTTGCGCTCTGACCTTCGAGCTGCAGATTGCAGTTGCTTTTTCTCAGCGATGCTTGAATTTTGCCACTGCTGGCTTTGCTAATCCGCACAGGAATTGAGATGGACGATAAATGAATCGTAATCACAGTTCCTGCGCGCAACAAATTCAGTTTGACGTCGCTTGTTTCAATTAGAATCCGACACTTTTTTTGCCTTAGAATTCTCAGTTTAGTTATTTTTTCCTTTGGGTCTTTTGAGCCCAACTCATCGCCTTCCTCTTCTGGAGCGCTCTCGATGTGCTGCGGCGCGGTCAGCGGAGGATTCTGCTCATTAGGAGTAGGCGTCAGCGGAGGATTCTGCTCATTAGGAGTAGGCGTCAGCGGAGGATTCTGCTCATTAGGAGCAGGCGTCAGCGGAGGATTCTGCTCATTAGGAGCAGGCGTCAGCGGAGGTTGTGAACCTCCTTCAGCTGTGTTTTGAGCAAGTGCGCACGCGGGAAATATTCCAGGTTCAATCCCAACCCAAGCCAGCAGATAGCTGCTCACCGACAATCTCAAAAGCAGCACAAGCATGCGCTTCTTAAAAAGGCAATTTGAATTCGATATCATCCAAGCGCTCCGTTTCACCTCAGCCAAACGCCAGTTGCATTTTCGCGCTAACGTTAAGCAAAAAATCACTGCAATGAGACAAGTAGAGTATATTCTTGGAGCACGTGTAAACGCTATCAGAACGATGAGTTAGCCATTAGACGCCCGACACAATTTTTTGTCTCATCAGACATTCGACAACCAAGGGGCTTGATTTAATTTTCAGCAAAAAATACAGAAAGGGGAGGAAGGGTGGTGCGCAGAGAGAGACTCGAACTCTCATGCCTTGCGGCGCTCGCACCTGAAACGAGTGCGTCTACCAATTTCGCCATCTGCGCACGGCGAGGTGTAGGTATGCTAGCCCTCCCTGGAAGTCAAGCTTGGAGACACAATGCCCCCCGAAAGTTTACTTGGACTCGAACTCACGTTGCTGGCCGCAATGATTGCCCTGAATGGCCTTTTTGCCATGTCCGAAATCGCGATTGTCTCTGCCAAAAAGTCCTATCTTCAGAAGCTCGCAGATGGCGGCGATGCGGGTGCACTTGCAGCACTGCAACTCTCTCTTCGCCCGTCCGAGTTGCTCTCCACTGTGCAAATAGGAATCACACTGATTGGCTTTGTTTCGGGTATCTTTTCCGGAGCCACCTTGGTGGCTCGGCTGACTCCGGCACTGCTGTCCTTCGACCTCTCCGAAACCCTCGCACGCAGCCTCGCCGCGGCCACCGTGGTACTCTCCATCACATTCGTGACTGTTGTGTTCGGTGAACTCATCCCCAAAAGATTTGCTCTCCACGCACCGGAAAAGGTTGCTCGGGTTGTTGCGCGCCCGATTTTGTTTTTGTCAAAAATGACTTCCCCCCTCGTGAAGACACTCTCGAGTGCAACGGAGCTTGTTTGCAACCTTCTCGGCATCAAGAACTACAAACCCTCGAATGAGATTCTGGGGGAAGAAATCAAATCACTTGTCGAGCAGAGCGCCCACGCAGGTGCCTTCGACGAAACCGAAAAGCGCATGGTCGAAGGTGTGCTCAACTTCAGTGAAGCGCGAGTGAGTTCCTTCATGACCCCACGCCCGGAGCTTGTTTGGCTCGACATCGACGAGCCTGCAGAACGCAACCGCCGCAAGATTGTGGATGCGCGCCACTCGCACTTCCCTGTGGTGAAAGGATCGCTCGAGAACGTCGTAGGCGTGATTCACGTCAAGGATATTCTGAGCCGACATCTCATGGGGCAACCCTTCGATCTTACCCTTTCTCTCGAGCAAGCACTTTTTCTACCCGAAAATGCCGATGCATCTCGCAGCGTGGAGCTCTTCCGAAATTCAGCAACACATTTCGCATTCGTTGTCGACGAATATGGAAATATTCAGGGCGTCGTAACACTCACGGATATTCTGAGGGCTATTGTTGGCGACTTTGCTGACACACTCGATGACAAAGCCAACAGCATCGTGCAGCGCAAAGACGGTTCATGGCTCGTTGATGGACTAGTCACAGTTGAAGAACTGCGTCAAAAACTCGGCCTCAGAAATCTCCATGGTCAGGACAGTGGCAATTTTCATACGCTTGCCGGATTCATTCTGAGCGAACTCGGAAAAATCCCTAAGCCGACTGATACGTTTGATCGCGACGGCATGCGCTTTGAAGTCGTCGACATGGATGGCAATCGCGTCGACAAAGTGCTCATTACCAAAAATGAAACAATCTAAAGTTCAAAGACGACGAATATTCCAGCGCACCGTTTTGAAGTCACGAATGGTTTCGAGACGGAGCTGATCGAGCAAACGCTCGACAACGAACAGTGCGACCTGCTCGACGGTTTCAGGTCGGTTGTAAAAAGCTGGCATCGCAGGAACCAATGCTGCACCTGCCTGCACGAGGGTCAACATATTTTGCAAATGGATTGCACTCAGGGGCGTTTCGCGCGGCGAAATGACGAGTGAGCGACGCTCCTTCAACATGACATCAGCGCAGCGTTCAATAAGGCAGGTGCTCATCCCATGCGCGATGCGCGCAAGCGTACCCATGCTGCACGGCGTCACCACCATGTGCGTTGCGCCCTCCGAGCCACTGGCAATCGGAGCATAAAAGTCATCGTTGGAAAAAACGCGAAGCTCTTGAAGTTCAACGGAAGACAACTCAAATCGCCCGGCAGTTTTAAGAACAGCTTCGTCGCTTTCAAGACGCATCTGCAAACCCGATTTCAGCACAGCCGAGAGCAACGACTGTTCACCCAGTTCCGTTGCAATCACTTTGCGGGCTGTATCTGTGGCCACGAGATAGGTGCGCACTCCCGCTTGAAGAAGCCGACGCAGCAGCAACTCCGCATAGATGGAGCCACTTGCCCCCGTCACAGCGAGCACCACACGCTCGTTTCTGAGATTCATCATTTCAGCCATCGTTCCTCCACAGGACTTGATCTCCACCGAGCTCCATAAAAACACAAGTCTAAATGCAGCGGCTGACCAAGGTTTCAACACTTGTTCAGGAAATCAACGCAAAAGCACCCTTCTGAGGGTTAAAAAAACTAGAAAAACCGCTGAAATCACAGTATGTGTTGGGCAAACCGAGATGGCACGGTTCTTTCTAGGCGGAGAGAGCGAAGACTGGCTTTGGGTCAGTTTCCCGCGAACCTTGGAGAATACCCCATGTTCTTGAAACTCCTGCGCAAGCTGCCTACTGCCGTCGCCGTTCTGTTCGGCGCCGCAGGGCTTTGGGTTGCAGTCCAGGCATGGAAAGAAAATGCGGCACTCCGAGCTTACAAACAAGCGCTGAGCGAGGTCGAAGTCATTCCGCCTGCAGGTTTCCCTGCCCAGGATCAAGAATCCGTTGAAATCGCCAAAGTCCTTTTCTCCATCGAAGCGCCGGCAACGGTGGACGGCCCCTACTACGACGCCAGCCTCGGTGATCGCGGTCTGACGACGGGTGGTCTGATTCTTCCCCAGAAGAAGGTGACCGTGGGTGCCGCAGCGTTTTCAAGCTGGGCCGTGCTCGGTTCAACTCTCGCACACGAAATCGAAGTTCACGTTGAACAGTCATTTTTCGCAGTGGTTGCGCGCGACCACTTGAGCCGTTGGCAGGTCGAAGCTCGCCGCCGGTTGAGCCGGGTCTTCCCCGCGGTCGCACCTACGGCCGCTGAGTTGTTTGAACATGACGGCACATGGAAAGCAGAGCGCGATGCTTATATGCACGAAATCCGAAACGCGAAGCGTTTCGGATTGTCACAGGATGAAGTGGCATCGATTTGGCGAGTCATGGACTACTTCTATCCGAGCAACCACCCTAAAAACTCAGACCCACAACTAAGCGCGTCGTCGGAGTCAAAGGGCGAAGCATCGCCATCGGAAGCTGTCAGCTCTTCGGAGCTGTAACGAGAAGCTTGCGACCAACTTCAAACAAAATTTCGATCTTGTTGAGACCGCCATCGGCCATCACGAAGCCCAGACCGAAAGTTTTGTGGTTCACCACATCGCCCACGCTAAAATGGGTTTTAATGCTGTAATCTTTCGGCGTGAGCTTGGAAGCCTTCAAAGCTGCTTTTTTATCGCTGAAGAGCTGTTTATCTTCAGAGCTTGCACTCAGCATGCTGAGAGGCAATGCGATGGATGTTTTAGAGCTGGATTTGCTCTCGGACTCATCCTTCGCTTTCTTCGCCTTGGGCTTTGCCTTAGCGCGCTTCTTCGTTGCTGCGTCACCCAACAAAACTTTGCCACCCTGATCCAAATCGAGATCAATTTCTTCATCACGTTCTGTCATCGCGTCGACTCCCTTGGAAAGACCTTTCAATTCACTTGCTGATTTTGATCCACGAAACGCGTGCTCCGACTTGCATGTGTTGCACATCACCCGGTTGGGCTGTGCATTCGGAGTTGCCGTCACGACTGTATGGCTGAGGTTCAACTTGCAGCGCCCACAGAAACACACCACATCGCGACCTACTACAGAATTGCTTTTCTTGGCACCGGCTAGAAACGAGTTACCTTGAAAAGAGAAACTCACGAAAAACTACCTCGCTCCGGCATCACCGGTCGTAAAAATTCCGATGCCAATCCGCTGCACCCATTTATAGGTTTTGCCTTCGGCTTGAGCCACTGAGTACAGTAGCCGAGCTTGCTGCGATTTCACAACAATGCCGCCAGCAGTCTTGTGTTTCGATTGGCGCGGGTCGTAGCTGTAACTGATTGCGAGGTCAAGAAAATCACGCGGAAAAACGGTCGCACCGAAAACGACATCGCGCGGTGTATCAGAGACAAAATTGAGATCGCCGCTGAAGAGAAAGTGTTTACCACCCTGCAAGCTCAAACCAATGCCATGTTGAGCTTGGGTTCCGGTGGAGTCGTAGAGCCCATCACTGCTTGCCCCAAAGAACAGCCCCCCTGCAAGCGGATAGACCGCACCGACGCGAACCCGCTGCCCTACTCCCGGCGAGGGTGCCGAAATTGCGTCGAAGCCGCGAACTTTGGCAAACTTCACATAATCGACAGCAGCTCCGAGAACCGCACCGCCGAGCTGTTCAAAAGAATCTGCAAGCCCCAGGGTCGCACGCCAGTCTTTCGCACCGGTGATGGCTGATGTTTGCCTATATTTAACGCAAGCCGACACCTCGGAAAGCATTGAATCACAAATTGCACCCTCTGCCTGTCTGGCCTTCTGGGCTGTCCACCCCAGCTCACCGTTGTAGGAAAAGGTCTTTTGCAGGTCTATACCTGCAGGATTGTTGTCCGCTGCAGAAAAATCAGACACATGCGCGCGTCCCCCGCCCTGAAGCGCAGAGGTCACTCCCAGCGGGGTCCAAAGATCCGCATTCAAGGGAGTCTCTGCCCATGCATATGAGCTTGCGCCAAAGAGACCGACTGGAATCAGTACGCGCACAAAGAAATGCATACCGGCTCTTCCTCGTAGGAAAGTTCTGAGATTCATCGAACAACTTTCTCCAGGTCGCTTGAGCGGTTCAGCCACACGCCCAGCCAAAACGATACCGCAGGTTTTCAAATCGAGATATCCGAGCGCGCCAGAATGCTGAGCAGCCCGGAAAGACGCTGCCTCACCTTGAGCTCAGCCTCCCCATCAGGCTCTCCCGAGAAATCCCACTCGACCACCATGGTCTTACTGGGAATGGTCTCGCGCTCCTCAAGTGCCAGCGCCCGCCCAAGATTCACGAGCAAAAAACAACGCGACCACGATACCTGGTCGAATCGCACAACCGGAAAGGGATGCGATGATGCAAAAACATCTTCGCCATTAAGGCGTTTTGTAGCCACCGTAACATCGACTGCGCCGGAGAGTTCTTGAGTCAGCCAGGATGCACCACGTGCCGAAAGGCTACCTCCTTTTTCATCGAGCAAAACCAAGCGCAATCGTCGCTTCTTCAAAACTCTTCGAGCCAATCCATGCGCAGCAAAGTCTGTTTGCTCGGCCCAATTACAACAAAGATCCGCAACCTTCTCGAGCTTCGATGCGATGCTGATGAGTTTCAGCCCGCGTTCAACTGCCTGCGGATCACGATGTGCCAGAAGGAAAATATCTTTTGCAATCGCAACGACCGCAGTCTGACATTCGTCGACCGCATCATCGAGCTCGAAAATCTCCTGGATGCGGCTCAAATCCTCTTCGAACATGGCTGCATAGGCACGCGAAAAGAGGTCTTTGACATGGGACATCATGTCGATGAGAAGCTCTCGACTCTCCGAGAGATCTGCCCCGGCGAGCTGCCGTGCAAGGCTCTCCACGGCATCGCCCATGCGCTCAATGTGGTGCGCAATCTTTGCGGTCGCATAGACCAAGCGTAGTTCCTGCGCTCGCGGCTGCTGTGTTGCAAAAATCTGAAGAACCGTTTCATCGAGCTCGGTCTCCATGCGGTCGACTTCACTGTCGAGAGCCACAACCTTAACCAGAGCTTCGGAATCGGGAATGTGAAGATGCTGTTCCACGACCAGCAAGCTTGCGTGTACCCGGTCGCACATCAAGCGCAAAAGTCTCTTCATATTAGATAGTTGCTGCTCAAGCGTCGGAATACGTGCCATGCGGTACAACCTTGTCTTGCGGGTGAACACAGGGGCTGTTAAACAGCTTTTGCGATCAGGAGATGCATAACATGAGCCTAGAAAACAACCAGCAGATCGAGGAAAAATCCTCAGACGAAAAACTGACCCCCGAACAGCTGCTGGAGCTGAGCGTGACACCTGAAATCAATCCGCGCACCGGCAAACCTTTGAAGCCCAAATGGCTGAAATCGGAACAAGTGCAGGGCGAGAGGCTCTACGAAATCAAACGCACACTGCGCGAAGGCAAACTTTTTACGGTCTGCGAAGAGGCCCGCTGCCCAAACATTTCTGAGTGCTGGAACAGCGGCACAGCGACCTTCATGATTCTCGGTGACACATGCACCCGTGGTTGCCGTTTTTGCGCCGTGAAAACAGGAAATCCTGCAGGATTGCTGGATGCGAACGAACCCATGAACACCGCGCTTAATATCAAGAAAATGAACCTAGACTACGCGGTGATCACCATGGTCGACCGCGACGACCTTCCCGATGGTGGTGCTGCCCACATCGCGCAAACTGTCTCGGCAATTCAATCAGAAAATCCCGGCCTCATTCTCGAGATTCTTGCGGGTGACTTCCAGGGACGTGAAGAGCCACTGCGTGAAGTGTTGTTTGCCGGTCAGGGAGTTGATGTTTTCGCCCACAACCTTGAAACCGTGCGTCGCTTGAGCCCTCGCGTTCGAGACGCTCGCGCAAAGTACGACCAGAGCTTACGGGTTCTTGAGAACGCCAAGAAGATGCGGCCGCAGACCTTTACTAAAAGTGCGTTGATGCTGGGTCTCGGAGAAGAGGCGGCCGAAATCGAACAGAGTCTGCGTGACATGCGCGCTGCTGGAGTCGAGATTGTCACGATTGGTCAGTATCTTCAGCCATCCAATAAACATCTGAGCATTAAGCGCTTTGTGCATCCCGATGAATTCAAGCACTGGAATCGCGTTGCAGAGGAACTCGGGTTCAAGGGTGTTGCCTCCGGCCCACTGGTACGGAGCAGCTACAAAGCGGCACATCTGTTTCCTGAAAGAGCGCGCGTCGGGCGACAGGACAAGCGGTAAAACCTTTCGCTGAAGGCTGAAACCTTGACAATACAGGGCGCAAATTTTTCAAAGCTGGCACTGAATTTATTCCTGAATATTGTGCTTTCGCCGCTGTATTTAATACTATTTATTTTCACCACACTGTTAGCCGTCACGCCACTTTTCCCTGCGCGCGTTGCCCGTACAAATCTGCGGCAGCGCATAGGAACAGGAGCGGTGCGCACCTTGCTTGGCACGAGCGCCGTGCTCTTCCATTATGTTCTTATTCTTCTCGAGGACTTTCTCTTTTGGCCACTGGGTGCTCTTGTCATTCGAGACAATCCATCCGTCCACACCGAGCTGAGTGATGCGTCGCAGCATGCGCATGGCAACCGAAAAGGCGTTGTCGTTCTCAGTGCACATTTTGGTAACATTGAAGTCAGTGCCGACTCTGCCGCGCTTGCACTAAACAATCATATCAGTAGCTCGCGTCCGATCATCGCATTAGCGAAGCCGAGCCGAGTTGCATTGGCGACTCAAATATTGAACTGGTACCGCAAACGCCGCTGTATTGAAGTGATTTTCACCAATCGCAAAGATCTCGTGCGTGCCATGATGCAGTCGCTCAAACAAGGGCGCGCATTGGCTCTGCTGGTCGATCAAAAACCCGCGCACGCAGGCTACTTTGTTGATTTCTTCGGAGTACCCGCAGCATTCCCGGAGGGTGGCCTCGAGGTTGCATTGCGCAGCGGTGCTGAATTTGTGTGTTTGTCGTCACGCCGTCTCTGGCCCGGCTACTACACATTCGAGGGCTCCTGGCTGCGCAATGAAATCCATGCACAAGATCCTCTCAATGCGCTTTTGAATTCTTATGCACGCTGGCTCGAGAGTGTTGTGCTGAAATCACCTTGGCAGTGGTGCTGGGACTACAAAAAATGGTCACGTCGCCCCGCGCCCTCGGTTAGCCAAACCTTCTGAAGGCACTTGAGATGAATCTTCCGCGCCCAACCGTGCCCAGCAAAAACCCACAAAAGATACTTATTATTCTGCCACGCCAGCTCGGCGATATACTTTTGGGTTCATCGTTGGCATTTGCACTCCGCGAACAATTTCCAAATGCGCATATTGCTTGGCTCTCTCATCCCATGGGGCGCCAACTCCTCACAGGTCATCCTGCGCTCGATAAAATTCATTTTCATCCGCTCTGGAAAAGTAAGGATTGGAAATCAATTCTTCGCGCACCCTTCGGGTATGCGCGGGACGCCCTAAAGCATGCTCTTGCAGAAATCGCATTTGTTCGGATGATGCGCAGCGAAGAGTTCGACACTGTTGTCGACAGCATCTGCACGCCACGCACGGCTTTATTGGCTTGGTTTACGGGTGCTGGATTGCGGAGTGGAATCAGGACACGTTGGAACAGAAACTGGGCCTATACTTGGCTGTGTTCGGGCGAAAAATGGTTTGAGCAATATGCTGCGCGGGCACGCCTTGACCTTCTGGAACCTCTTCTGCCTGCAGAGAAAATCCAAAACCCACCGCAGCGCTGGCTGAATTCCTGGATCCCCGCCTTACCCCAGTTTTCTGATAAAGTTATTCATTGGCTTCGCCAAGCTGAACTGACCGACTCAAAGTTTATTGTTCTGAGCCCAACCCACCGCCGCCCTCTGCGGCGCTGGCCAAATGCCGCATATGTTGAACTGGCTCTTAAAATTGTAACTGAGTTTGGATACGAGATTGTCTGGATTTGGGGCCCGGGAGAGTTAGAATTTGTGCAGAATATTCATGAACAACTCAAGACTCGATTGATAGAGGCGGGTCAGAGTCCAAGCCGCTCGCACATGCCGCCCCTGTTCAATTTGCCTGAAGCTGCAGAGCTCTCCAAACGCTCTCAAATGTGGATTGGCAATTCGAACGGATTGTCGCATGTGGCTATGGCGGGGGGGGCATCGACCCTGCAAATCCATGGGCCAACCACAGCTGCTCCCTGGACACATCCCGATTCCAGCAAACACATCGCCGTGCAGCGCAACATCGGCTGTGTGCGCTGCGAATCAAATAGCTGCAAAATTGAAACGCACGAGTGCCTCGTAAAACTGAGCGTTGACGAGGTTTTTGCTGCTGCTGTGGCTCTTAGAACGGCTTCGCTGCACTGAGAGCGAAGAGTCCTTGCAGACTGTAGTACCAACGCCCGCGAGCTGTTTCACCACCCGAGAGCGCATCCTTCACATCGACACAGACCTTTCCTTGAGCATCGATAACTTTCCAACTCGTGGCCGAGATTTCCTCTGCAATGAAGAAATGTCTGACCACAGGAGAATGAGCTCGGATGAAAGGAATCTCAGCAAATATCTTGTTTTGTATCTCAATCTGATATCCATCGAGCTGCGCTTTGATAGTTCGTTTGCGCGGCACATGCACCCGCAATGCCGGATGCCAACTGGTCTCGCTCCAGTCGATACTACATTGCGACACCGGAACATGAAGTACTTTCCACTCTGCATTGCTCTGCTGCCACATAACCTCAAGGTAAGAGGCGTCGGCACTGCCGCGGTAGGTTTGCAGAACAAGCCCAGCCCTTTGCTCTGGAGTGGGAACGAACAGAAAATCCCAACCGTGCAAAGGCATGGGATTCAATCCAAAACTGTGTTCGTAGTATCCCGGTGCATCGGTGATCTGGATTTTGACAAATCCATTGTCCAAGCGCGACGCCAGCGGGGGAGAAACAAAATTGGGATTGTGAACGCTTGGAGCAGCTTCGCTCTGGCGCAGGAGTCCGGGTCGAACCAGCACAGTTCCGGAAACCTGTGCGACAGGCGACGGATTGAAGATTGTCCAATGCGCGCCGGGAACCGTGCGGAAGTCGGTGGCAGTAACAGGCGGCAGAACAGGACTTCCCGGAAGAGCCTGATGGCGTAAGCGGACACTGACTCCCCCCTCCATCTCGAGTTGGATGTCGGCAGTTTGAAGGTCAACCATATCGATTTTCAATTCGATGCCATCGTGACTCGCACTGACGTTTTGTCGGTTCTCGCCATGGAAAATCACTGTTTCCATGGGAAAAACGTGCATGAAGCAGAACTCCTGAATTTTCTCGAGCTCCTCGCCGGCACGATGATGGGTGTCTTGTTGCAGCTTCTCTGCTGCGCCATCGAGAGCCCCAGCGACAATAGCAATGAGGCCACCTTCAGCGAACTGAGGCAGATGGTGTTCAGGGTTGAACAAAGAAAAGCCGCAGATGCCATGAAAATCTGGTGATAGAATCGAAAAATAACGCCACTCGATAAAAGCAGCTGATTGATACTTACCCATGAGCTTTTGCGGCAGCGTGTTCCACCACAGTGGAGGCTTGGCCATCCCACCTGCGTCGTAGGCACACAAATCTTCCTTGCCCAAGGTGCTCTGATACTGCGGCCAGTGCCAGGCCAATTTATTTCCATGAATCTCTGAGAGAATGCTGCTGCTCAACGTAGCTTTCATGTTCGACAACCCTGTCTTTCAAAACTTACTTGTTGCAGCCTGAAGGTCGACGATTTTTTGGGTTCGGTCAATAAGATCGGTGAGTGTCTTTTTGCTGGAGTCAAGCTGCACCACTTCGTTGAGACTCATGAGTTGTTCGCACAACTGAGCTGTAGCTCCAGTTTCAAGCAATGCCGAGACCAGAGCCTCGTGGATCAGCAGTGAGCCAGGTTGAAGGCGCAAGGCCTCACGGTAGAGTTTAGCCGCCTCATCGGGTCGTCCCAATTTGAGAAGACCATTTCCACGTTTGAACTTGAACTGCGCTGCCTCCTCGGCATCCCGCGCCGTTCTTTCAAAAGACAACAAGGCTGAGAGCAGCTCTTCGTGCATCTCAAGCCGCTCAAGAGCCTCAATCAAGGTATGGCGTGTTTCAGGATACTGAAGCGCCATTGGCCGCAGCAGCTCCATCGCTGCACCAGCCTGGTTCAAATTATACAGGTACAGCTGAGCCAGCTCGTGTTTGTGACGCGCACGTTCTTGCGGATTCTCCGCATGCTCCGCGAGAACTTTAAGTTGCTCCGCTGCATCAGCCCATTCCATATTGTGAATGTGCTGGAGCTTTCGGAACTTTCTTGCTCTTTCGTTCTGAGGAGCAAGTTTAAGAATTTGAACGTAGATTCCCTCGACCTCACCCTCAAGAAAAAGCTTCTTTTCACAGATGAGAGCGATGCGCTCGAGAGCCAACACTTTTTGCGCCACATCCTGCAACTCGCTGACAACCGCGCGCAGCACCTGCAGGTGAGAGCGAAAATTCTCTGGCCCCAGGATTTCATCGAGAATGCGAAGGCGAATGACTGAAAAGGGGGTCTGCAAGACCCGCACGCAGGTTTTGGCCACATCGACGAACGTATCGAATGAGTCCAAACCCAAATATTGCACGCGCATGACCCAAAGGTAGTCGCTGAGTTGTTGAGTGTGATTGCGCTCCGGGCGCACAGCTCGCCAGCGCAGCAGCTGGTCGAGCTGGCAAAAACACTCATACTCCTCAAGCCTCTGCATCAGCAGGTCCTGTTCACGATTATCCATACGCGGAAAGTCAGCGATCGACGAAACCATCGACACGAGGAACAGGTATTCCTCCTGACTTTGGGGCGAGGGAGCGGATTCCTCATCCATCTCCTGGTGAATCAAATCGCTATCCATCCCTGGAAGCTCCGCAGAGTAGTCTGTTGTCGATAAGTTCATTTCAACAGGAATCGGAACACAATCTCTTCGCTCGTCTTGATAAGGTCATCGTATGGGAACGAGCTTTCGTCGAAGAGCCACTGCAGAGAAATTCCATCGACAATGGCAATGATAACGCTTGCAGCGTGATCGGCGTCAATGGGTTTAAAAACACCCGTGTCGACACCTGTCTGGACGATTGCCGCCGTTGAACCACGGAATTTTCCGTAGTGCTTGGCAACAGCCAGGCGGACTTTTTCCTTCTGGTTGATTTGAGTCCAGAAGTCCATGTTGATGCAATAATACTCGCGTTTCTGGCGCACGATATCGAAACAGACTCGAATCAGCTGGCGCAGCTGCTCAACAGGATCTTGGGTTCGTTCGGTAATTCCAGTGAGAAGGCCTTCAATGTCACCAGCGACGCGGTCAAGAACTGCCATCATCAGATCTTCTTTATTCAAGAAGTAGTAATGGATAATTCCTTTGGAGACGTCGGCGATACGGGCGACATCTTGCATCGAGAAGTTATTGTAACCGTAGCGGGCAATGCAATCGATGGTCGCATTGATAATCTGCGATTTACGCTCCGCCGCCAAATCTGCCTTACTCATAATTCCGGATCCTTCACTCCTTGGAGACACTGCCAACCCTATATTACCACAGGATTTTCAGGTTGCACGTCAATCCATCGGTACAAGCGCAAAGTCTTGCCCAACCTGACCGGGCTCAATCCGGTTATCCTGAAAGGGCAATCGGCCCGAGGCTCAAAGATGGGGCAACCATGCAAGATTTACTTCAATTGATGTATCAGGATGGGCATCTGTCGTCCACCGAGCTCGCTGCCCTGCGGCGAACTTCAAGGCAATTGCGAGAAAACCCGGTGCGCGTCCTGCGTTCTCTGAACGTCGCCACTCCCGGCGAAATCAAGGAACTGTTGCAGCGGTATTACGGTTTCGCCGCAGCCACCGACAAACTCATTGAAGAGATCGACGACTCCCTGCGCCCCCTCATCCCTGCCGATGTAGCACTGCACTACTGCGTACTGCCCATTGCTGAAGAGAATGGCGAAATTTACATACTGATGGAAGATCCCACCGATAAAGGGGTCATCAATCAATTACGGTTTTTTATCGAGAAAAAGATTGTGCCTGTGATCGCTACCGTGCAGCAGCTTTCTACTGGTCTGTGCCGACTTTACGGCGTGGAGCCCGGGCGACTCAAGCTCTCTGGGCTTTTGGAAGCTTCGCGCGGTGCGGTAGGCGTTTCCATCAACCTGAGCATCAATCAGCCACATTTTGTCGATGACTCGCAACCATTGCTCGACGACGAGGTCTTCAAGCGACTGAAGGTAGAATCTAAAAAGAAGCCTCGAAAACAGGCAACCCTCCCACCAGATTCGCCCAGCTCGGCCGTCATTGCTCCGGAAGCAGCTCTAGTCGAAGCAAAACCAAGCTCGGCGCCTGTCGCACCTCCAGCACCAGGTCTCGAGACCATCGCGGTTGAACCCGAGCTTGTTTCGGCCATCAACGTCTTGGGTCTTCGGCTAGCACTTGCGGAGACCCGTGCCGATGCAGTGACCATGGCCAATGAGCGCCTCGCTGAATTCTCGCTCACCTTGCAAATTCAACCTTCGGGTCACCTGCTCATTGTCTGGAAGGGAAGCTCTCAGGAGATCGATCTTGATTCTCCTCAGGCCGTGCAGTCTTTGCCCCAGGTGTTTCGTGGTCTCGTGAAAAAAATTGCCCAGTGTCGCATGGGCTGACACTCAAACTTCAGTGTCAGCTCAGGATTCCGATCAGCCGCGTGAGCACAGGAATTCCGGTCACGGAGGCCAAGCGTGGAAGTGAACCAAAACATCATCCCAGATCCATCCAGCAGCTTACAGAGCCAAACAGGCCTACCCCTTGCTGTCGATTTGATTCTGCGCGAAATCGCCAACCAAGTGCAGCGTCTTGCTGCAGCCCAAAATGAACAGAGCACACGAAGCCGCTCGCTGCTGCAGTCGCCGCTAAAACAAACAGTAGAGGATATCTCGAGCGCTCTGCGCGCCGTGGCTGATGGACTGGAAAACGGTCTCGGAAAGACTCAAGATTCGCTGAAGTCCCTTTCCAACGCCGAGGCTCAACAGAAGTCCTTAGGCGATTCCTTGTGTGCACATATGAGCTCGCTTATCCAAACCCAAGGGCAAGTCCGAAACGCCGAAATGCGTTGTTCTAATTCACTCCAAAAAGCCAGCAAGCAAGGCGAAAAAAATCGCTCGTTGTTACGCCTCGCGGAAAGCCTTTCGAACGATGCTATCCATTTGGAAGACGAAACACGCACTCTCAGCGAGCTTCTTAACTCGTGGTCAACTTTTGTGAATCGCGCCCAGGATCTGCAAGGGAATCTTTACTCCGATTCACAGAAAGCAAGAGACTCACTCACTTCGCTGAAAAGCTCGGTCTCAGGAAGTTTTTCTGCAATAGAGTCGGTTCGGACCAAAATTTCACAACTCCGCGACAAAGTCAGCTCGATTGTATCAATTGTAGACGTCATTGATGACATCTCCGAACAAACCAATCTGCTTGCACTGAATGCAAGCATTGAAGCTGCGCGCGCAGGGGAACAAGGTAAAGGGTTTGCCGTCGTGGCTGACGACATTCGCAAGCTCGCAGAACGCTCATCCGCAGCTACCCGCGACATGTTCGACAAGATTGAATCCCTCGACCAGGAAAGCGAGATCGCCAAGTCTGCTCTCGACGTTGGCTATGAAGATCTTCGCACAACAACCGAATTCGCTGATGATACGGAAAGAAAAATATTGCGCATTCGTGAACACGTTTCTCACGTTTCGCGTCTATTTTTAGGAATTGAAGACCAATTGTGCACAGGCCGCAATGTCTGTCAGTCGACGCTCAATCATGGACGATTGATTGCCAAGAACTCACGCGGACTCAGCGAAGCTGCACAGTTTTTTGTCGAAGTTTTCGCACAGGAAGAAACCCAAACACGCGGCATGTTGTTATGCCTGCAGAATATTGAGAAACAGCTGCAATCAGAAATCAGCGCTTCCGAAGCGATGCTGGTGCAGCAGCAAGAGTTCGAGAGCAACTCTGCTCGTGTGTACGACAGCATTTTGGGCCTCAACGTTGCCCTACTCGCGACAAACTCAGAGTCCAACATGGCTCTGTCGCTGGCCCAGCACACTTCGACTCATTTGCTGCAACAAAACCACCCCACAAATAGCCATAGTACTGAAATTGCAGAACAATTAGAACAATGTGCTCAAGAGATTCTCAACCTGGTCGATACCCCGGTTGAAGCGCGCATGGCCAGCTAAACCCAGCCCTGCGCATTTGCAGGGAGGCCAGCGCCATGGGTTTGCGAATCACTGGATCTCAAACGGTTGAAGGGAACCTTCGTCGGGCAACTGAAGAAGCAGCCAACAGCCTTGAGAAGCTCTCCAGTGGATCCGTGTTCACCCGTTCAGAGCCACAACCTGCAGATCGCTCCCTGTCTGACAGAATGACAGTAAAACTTCGTGAATTTGCGTCACATAAGCGCTCTGCAAACGATGCAATCAGTCTGGTTGAGACTGCCGATGCTGCACTCAATGAAGTAGGAAACATAACAAACCGCATGCAGGAGCTCGCTACTCAGGCATCCAGTGCAACTCTCTCCGACAAAGAGAGAAAGTTTATATTTGTAGAATATGAGTCACTGCGCGATGAAATTGACCGAATTGCCAAGAACACCCAATTCAATGGTGTCCATTTACTCTCAAATCCAAACAGTGATGCCGAACGACCAGAAATGCTGCAGTTCCGAATTGGCCAACGTGAAAACGAACCAGCAGAAAGTGATACCGGCGTTGCAATTCTCAATGGTTTCAGAGATATAATTGCCACAGCTGAAAATCTCGGAATCCAATCATTGAGAACCCTACTTGGTGCAGACGGAATTTCACTCGATGATATTGAGAGTGTCTTTGGAACCGAAATCACAGGAATCGGCGAGACGTTTGTTGATGCGATTGAAAAAATATCAGGATTTCGAGCAGACTTTGGTGCAATTTCTTCGCGCATGAATCGAGCTCTGAGCGCAATTGATGTTGCTACCGAGAACGTCTCTGCGGCACAAAGTCGGATTCGCGATGTCGACTATGCCACTGAGATATCCAACCTAACCAAAGCCAACATCCTGGTTCAGGCAGGCACCAGTCTACTGACCCACGCGAACGTTCCGGCGCAATTGGTTTTGACCCTGATTCGCAATCTCGATTGAAAAACACTGCGCCTTAGTCAGTGCGCTCCCAGTAAAACTAGATCTGTTCAATCACTTTTCGAATCTCTTCGCGAATAACATCTTTCGCAAGCGTCGGTGTTTCTCGACGCAGCCATTGAGCGCTCACGTCACGAACCTCGGCGAGCATAGTTTCGCGCAGGGAAACCTTGATCGATTGGAGTTCGGCACTCAGCTGAGACACAGCGCGCTGACTCACCTCATTTACAAGTGCTTGGCGCAAGTCGGGCAAGGTTTCGCTCAAGGCCTGCCGGACTGCGTTCGAGACTGCCGCAGCCACAGAATCCTCAACAATCCTTTCCACCTCTTGCCGCGACAGCGCACTGTTTCCAACGCGTGTCGAGACCATCACATCTTCAAGACCGAGTTGCTCGCCATTCCACGCAGCGGGTTCAATGCTGCGTGGTTGTTGGTGAGTTGCTCCCGCGGATACACGCGGTGCTGGTGCCACAGGCACTTCAAAAACAGGCGCACGTGGCGCAGGCGGAACCACGGACGCTTCCGAGATCGGAGCCTGCGACGTGACCGACGCGGCTGGCTCTGATGCAAATGCCTTCTCACGCAGACCAGAATTACTTTCAGTGGGAGGAGCTGGTGGTTTCTTAAAGAAACTGAGGTTCATGGTGATCTGCGGCTCATCGCCACCCGTTGGAGGCATTGAAACCACCTGCACTGTAGCCGGTGCAGACTCAGGTTTGTTCTTGGCCGGAGCCGACGGTTTGAGCATTGTCAGCAAAGTCTCCTCGGGCGTTCCGGCTGTCTCCGACTGAGGAGGTGCAAATGAACTCTGAGGATTCATGTTCTCCGCAGGAACGGGAGTGATCGGTGGAAACGAGGGTGGAGCGGGTGGTGGCTTTGATGCAGGAGCAGCTGTTGGTACCGAAGACATTCGAGGAGGAACGCTGGGAGGAACACTCGGTGGCGCCATGGAACTCGGCGGCGTGGGTGCCGTGCGTCCGGCAAGCACACTGCTCTTTGGTGATTCAGGGGCACCTGCGAGAAGACCTTCGACCGCAAGACGAAGTTCGTCGCTGTGGAACGGCTTGCGCAGGACTGAGTTAAAACCGGCAGCAACAAAATGATCGAGATTTTCCTCACTCTCTGCGAGCAACAAAATGCGAGAAATCTTCTTCGAGATGGCTTGAAAATAGGCCAGGTCGACCGAACCAGGGAAACGTGCATAGGAAATAACAAGGTCGAGCTGACTTGTTGAAATGGCCAGTTCAGCCTCGGGTGGAGTGCGTGCCACTGCGATCTCCACGCCCGCGTCATCGGCAAAAGTCAGCCGAACGACCCTGTGCATCACTGGGCTGTCATCGAGCAACAAAATCTTGGCCATCTCTCTCTTCCTCGCCGTTCTGCCCCGTTTGGGGCATATAAATATAGGATAGGCTGACGAGTGACTGTGAGAGAAGCACCTCTGGTCAGTCGCATGACATTTCGAACGTGTTCAAGGTAAAAACAGCATCGTTACGTTATTTACAGGAAGGGCGACTCACTCATGACCTCTGCCATCTATGCAGGTTCCTTTGACCCCTGGTCCACAGGACACGATGCCGTTCTGAAAGCGTCACTCGAGGTCTTCAGCGAAATTCATGTGCTCGTTGCGGTCAACCCGAGCAAGCAAGGCTCCCTTGACCCCCTCACCCGGGCAAGAATCATTGCCTCTGCAATCGACCCCTGCACCAACTGGTGGACACTCGAGACACCCTTTCACATCGGTGAAAACGTAGTTGTCACCACAACTCCCGGGCTTGTCGTCGAGTATGCAGGTACCCACGGTATTCACCATCTTGTTCGCGGGCTACGTTCAACAACAGACTTCGAGTCCGAATTCAACCTCTACTTTTCCAACAAAACCATTGATTCGCGCATCCAGACCTGGGCTGTGCTTTGTCCTCCCGAACTTCTTCACTGCTCGTCAACCTATGTGCGTTCGGTTGTAGGCAATCCGACGGCAAAAAAAGTGGGAACGACTTTTGCTGCGCAATGCGCAATGCTCAATCAACCTGTTTCGTTCGGACGTGTTTTCGATTTCCTCGCACACTCCTCAAAATATCGTTTCGAGCACGAGGCTGCCGACCTAGACGTTGGACATCTCAAAATGACTCTCCAGGGGCTTTTCATCACACTGTTGCGCAGTCAGGAGAAAATTGCCCATTGGCGGAAAAATGAGTCCGTCTTGGGACTCGATCAGTTGATGACCTCCCAAAATGAGGTTCTGCAAAAAGCCTTCGAACTACACGAGTATCCGCGCGAGGTGACAGCCTCGACCTGGCTCCTCCTGGCTCGAGGAATATCAAGCAAATACAGCGATTTAAAAGAGGTTAAGCATTCGCTTCACCTTCTTGCGACCCTCGGGGGCAGCCTGGGTCGAACACGCATCCCGTTGTTCGACGTGCGTTTTGCCGAAGAGATCATTAGTAGAGGTTAAGACCTACGGGAGGCCACACCATGGACTTACAAGCAACAGACTTTCTGAATCTCGAGGCGACTCTCTCCGCCGAGCAAAAACTCGTGGCAGACATGGTGCGCCAATTCGTCGACCAGACCTTCCGTCCGCACCTCCGAACCGCTTATGAAGAGGGAACCTTCCCACGAGAAATCATTCCTCAACTCGGTGAGCTGGGCTTGCTCGGGGCACAGTTGAAAGGCTACGGCTGCAGCGGTCTCGATAGCCTCAGCTACGGCCTCATCATGAAAGAGCTTGAGCGGGGTGATAGTGGCCTGAGAAGCTTTGCCAGTGTGCAAGGCGCTCTGGTCATGTATCCGATTCATGCGTTCGGTAGCGAAGCGCAAAAACAAAAGTGGTTACCCCTCTTGCGTGAGGGTAAAGCGATTGGATGCTTTGGCCTCACGGAGCCAGACTTTGGTTCAAACCCATCCGGAATGCGCACGAACGCCAAGAAGGATGGTTCCGACTGGATTCTCAATGGCTCAAAGACCTGGATCACCAATGCATCGATGGCAGATGTAGCGGTCGTGTGGGCCAAGACCGATCAAGGAATCCGAGGATTTCTGGTTGAGAAAGGCACCAAAGGATTTGAGCAGCGCGCTATCCACGGCAAACTCAGTTTGCGTGCATCCGTCACCGGCTCCCTGTTCTTCCAGGATTGCCGTATTCCCGCAGAAAATATTCTACCCGAAACTGTTGGCGTAAAGAATGCACTGATGTGCCTCAATCAGGCACGTTACGGGATTGCCTTCGGTGCGTTGGGAGCTGCGGAAGACTGCTTGATGGAGGCTCTGAATTACTCAAAGAACCGTATTATGTTCGACAAACCGTTGGCTTCCTTTCAGTTGATTCAAAGAAAGCTAGCCATCATGGCAACGCAAATCACAACCGGAAACTTGTTGGCGCAAAGATTGTCGCAGCTGAAAGCCGATGGCACTCTTCAGCCTGCACAAATCAGCATGGCCAAACAGAACAATGTTTTACTTGCACTTGAAGCAGCTCGCACGGCGCGCGACATTCTGGGAGCAAATGGTATCAGCGACGAATACCGCTGCATGCGCCATGCTTGCAACCTCGAATCGGTCTACACCTACGAAGGTACGAACGATATTCACCTGCTCATCGTTGGGCAGAGCTTGACAGGGATCCAGGCCTTCACATGAGACTCATTGATACCCATTGTCATCTCTGCAGCGACAAACTTGCACCGCAGGCTGAAGAATTGATCCTGCGTGCGCGTGAAGCCCGCGTTGCAAAAATCATTAACATCACCTTCGATGAGCAAACGCTCAATACAGGATTGCAGCAACTCGAAAACCATCCTGACTTGGCTCTGACCGTGGGCATCCAACCACACGACGCAGACCAATTCAAACCCGAGCTAGTGGCACGCATGGAAAACATTGCGCACACCAACCCGAATGTCGTGGCCATTGGAGAAATTGGTCTCGACGGCTTTCACAAGTTTGTGCCCATGCCTCAGCAAATCATTTGCTTCGAAGAGTTTCTCGAAATTGCTTTGCGCTGTGGTTTGCCGGTGGTGGTGCATGTGCGCGACACGTTCGCCGATGTCCATGCACGCCTCAAAAGTTTTGCGGAACGCGGAGGGCGCGGGGTGATTCATTGCTTCACTGGAACGCTCGAGGAAGGTGATGCCTTTCTTGATTTGGGCTTCTATTTGTCGTTCTCTGGGATTGTAACTTTCAAGAACTCCGACGCACTCCGAGAGGTCGCTCGGCATGTGCCGAGCGACCGTATCCTGGTGGAAACAGACAGTCCTTATTTGGCGCCTATCCCATACCGCGGAAAGCAGAACGAACCAGCTTGGGTAAGCGAAGTTGCTCGCTGCATTGCGCAGGTACGTGGTGTCTCTCTCGAAACCCTTGCCGAGCAAACCACATTGAATGCCCTAAACCTGTTTCATCGACTGAAGCTGAGCTGAAACACACACACCACGAATTTTCTCCGCTGTGAGTTGCGCATGATTTCTCTTCCCATCGACGCTCTCGAAACCGACATCTGTGAAGCTCTAAAGCAGAGAACAACTCTAATCCTCCAGGCTCCTCCTGGAAGCGGAAAGACAACTCGGGTACCGCAGTTTCTGATGCGCAGCTCATCCTCAAAAATTCTTGTGCTTGAGCCTCGCCGCCTTGCCGCGCGCATGTCGGCAGAGAGAATTTCTGAAGAAATCGGTCAGCCTTGCGGGCATGACGTTGGGTTCCAAATTCGACACGAACGGCTTATCACTCCCAAAACGAGAACTGTCTTCATGACCGAAGGGTTGTTTTTGAGAACCTTGCTCACAGACCCGGAACTCTCCGGGGTCGACTATGTCATTCTCGATGAATTTCATGAAAGGAACATGCATTCTGACATTGCTTTTGTGATGGTCAGAGCGCTGCAAAAATCCACTCGACCTGATCTCAAACTCATTATTATGTCGGCTACGCTGGATACCGAAAAGCTGCAGGAAAAAATACCCGACGCCGCTCTTCTGAAAGCCGATGTTCCAACCTGGCCGGTTGAAATTGTTTTCGATGGGGCACAAGACGATCGCCCACTCGAGTGGAGAGTGACTGTTGCCGTTGAGTCGCTCTTAGCGGATTCTCGCTGCTCGGGTGACATCCTCGTTTTTCTCACGGGTGCTGCAGAAATCCGCCGCACAGCGCAGGCACTGGCAACCTCAAAAATGAAAAATGAATTCGATATCTTTGAGCTCCGTGCAGAACTGCCCAGCTCAGAGCAGAAAAAAGTTTTTCAAAGCCATACAAAGCGAAAGGTCATTCTCTCAACCAACGTTGCAGAAACCAGCCTCACCATTCCAGGTGTTACGGGAGTCGTCGATTCAGGTCTTGCAAAAATGGCCAGCCACGCCCATTGGAGTGGACTTCCTTCGCTCGATGTCAAACCCATAAGCCAAGCGAGCGCCACACAACGCTCTGGTCGCGCCGGACGCACAGCCCCTGGCATTGCTCGACGCCTTTACACACGTGCCGATTTTCAGGGACGAAATGGCCAAGAGAGACCCGAGATTCAGCGCATGGATCTTGCACAAGTTATGCTTGAGGTTGGCGTTGCTGCACGAAGAATATTCAAACACGGCGAAAAAATGAGTTTTGATTCCTTCGAATGGCTTGACCCTCCGAATGCTGACAACGCTACTGCTGCCAAGCAACTTCTTTCAGAACTCGGTGCTGTAGATACGGATGGTGCACCAACAGCGCGCGGTGAGGCCATGGCTCGCTGGCCGCTGCACCCAAGGCTTGGCAGAATCCTGGAAGAAAGCAGGGAAACAGGACAACTCGCAGAAGCTTGCTTACTTGCGAGCATCCTCAATGAAGGTCAGGTCTTCAAGTCAGGACAGTTTGAAGCACGCGTCCATACCGACTGCGATCTCCACCATCAGGCTCTGATTGTGGAGGCATATAATTCCCCAACGCAGCGGCTGCCTGGCTCTCTACGAGACCTCTTGGATAGCTCCCAAATGAAGAAAATTGAACGCAGCCGCGAATCCTTAATCCGACTCGCACAAATTAAAAAAGAGCCGCTTCAATTATCTTCAAATCACAGCGAAGAATGCAGCCCGTATGCGCGCATTCTGCTTGCAGGATTTCCTGATAGAATAGTCTCTCTGCGCCGCAACAAAGCCAACGCAAAATCAAATCAAGAGGCCGTATTTGCACGCGGAGGACTCGCTCAACTTTCGAACTCAAGCACGGTACAGGACTCAGCATTTGCCATCGCGCTCGAGGCGGAACAGGTGAGGCGATCAGGTGTGGCGCACTTCACCACAGAAATCACAGCTGCTGCTGGCTTAAGTGCAGTTCGCCTCAAGGAACTCCTGCCAGAGCGGGTGCGCAGCGAAGTTGTGGTGGCGTGGGATGACCAGTCGGAACGGGTACGCAGTGTTGAACGCGTTTGCCTGGATGCACTCGTACTGGAGGAGCGGCAGGTTTCTGCCGAACAATCTCAGCTCGAACAGGAATTATTCAAGCAGCTCAAAACGCAATGGCCGCGTCCATTTCACGACCTCAGATCGCTCGACTTTTTTCAGCATCGACTTGCGCTCCTCAAAAAGCGCTTTCCCGACACTTTGGAAGTGAGCCTGCTGGAAGATGATTTTGAACTCTTTCTCGTACACATCTGCGAAGGTAAGAAATCATTCGCAGAAATTGCTGCTGTGCCTTTGCAAGATTACATCGATACGTTTATCCCTTGGGAGCTCAAGACCCTGCTCGAACGCGAGCTTCCCGTAAAAATTGCACTTAATTCCGGTCGCAAGGTCGAAGTCAATTATATCGCCGGACAACCCCCCTGGCTTTCATCACGCATGCAAGATTTCTTTGGAACCATGGAAACACCCAAACTGCTTCAAGGCAGTTTGCCGGTTACGGTGCACCTCTTGGCACCCAACGGGCAATCCGTACAGGTGACCACCGATCTCGCCAATTTCTGGAAAAACACTTATCCGGATGTCAAAAAAGAAATGTCGAGGCGTTATCCGCGACACTATTGGCCAGATGATCCCAAAAATGCAGAGCCGCTTACCCGCCGACCGAAGCCAGGTCAAACACCGGCAGATACATCGCGATCAAAATAACGCCAACCACGCCACCAATGAACACAAACATTGCGGGCTCGATGGCCTTGAGTAAGGCTGCCATAGCCACATCAACTTCTTCCTCATAAAACTCAGACACTTTTTCCAGCATTGCATCCAAGCGGCCCGAGGCCTCGCCAATGCTCACCATGCTGGTCACCATGGGTGGAAAAAACTTTTCTTGCGACATGGGCAAACCCATTCCTTTACCCTGAATAACTCCCTCTCGCACGCGACCAATACTCTCCTCAAGAAGCTTGTTACCAAGAACTCCCTGAGCGGTCTGCAAGACATCGGTAATTCCCACACCGGATGCCACGAGTGTAGAGCACGTGCTGGCAAAGCGGGCGATGCTGATTTTAAGCACCAGGGTTCCCACGAGTGGAATGCGCAAGAGAAAGGAGTCCCACTGATATCGACCCGTTGGTGTTGCAATCCACTTTTTAAAAAAATAAACCGAACCAGCCAAAGCTCCGATCAAGTAGAGAAAGTTGTCGCGCAATAAATTACTGACAGAAATCACCGCCTGAGTGAGACCTGGCAGCTCCTTGCCACCTTCTAAAAAAGTGCTCGCCAACATGGGAACGATAACGACCAACATGAAGACAGTCAAAGCGAGCGCGATGGTCAATACGATCGATGGATAAAACATCGCACTGAAAAGCTGCCGCTTCAACTTGGCATTTTTCTCAATGTACTGACTCAGACGTTTAAGAATGACATCCAGCTGTCCAGATGCAGTTCCAGCACGAACCAGCGAACAGTAAAGCTCATCAAAAATAGCCGGAATAGCCTGCATTGAATCTGACAACTCAAGACCACGCTCAACTTTACCACGCAAAGATCCAATGGCGTTACGCATTGTGGGATTGCTTGCCTGAGCACCGAGCAACTCCAATGCCTTCACAACAGAAACACCGGCATCAATCATCACTGAAAGTTGTTTGGTGAAAGTGACCAGGTCTGAATCCTTGACCCCTCTGTTTTGATTCCACTTCTGCATAAATTCGGGCAACTTGATTTCGGTTGATGTTTTCGCACTGCCGCCGTTGATTTTGGCTTCCGAAACACCCATTAAGCGCAGCACCTGACGCGCCTCAGCTTCGGTACGCGCATCGAAACGACCATCGACTCTGCGCCCTGACCTATCTCGGCCAGAGTATTCATACATGGTCATGTCGCACCTCGCGGCTGATCATGAATCTTACCCAACCTTTCCGAGTCCTGCTCGCTGTAGAAGCCCTTTCAGTTCATCCGCATCATAGGCAGCGTTCATCGCTGTATCGACAGAAATTGCACGCTTTTGCACGAGAGCAACCAGAGACTGGTTCAGTGTTTGCATCCCTGTTTTTTCAGATCCCATCTGCATACTTTGGTAAATCATGTGAATTTTGTCTTCACGGATCTGGCTGCGGATGGCCGGATTTGGAAGCAGGATTTCCAGAGCCAACGCACGTCCACCGGTCGTCCGTGGCAAGAGCTGCTGGCTCATCACCGCTTGCAGACTTGTCGACAGCTGGGTGCGCACCTGGTTGTGCTGGTGGGCTGGAAAAACATCAATGATTCGGTTGATAGTCGAAATGGCCGAATTGGTATGGAGGGTGGCAAACACAAGATGCCCTGTTTCAGCGATCGTCAGCGCTGCCGAAATAGTTTCGAAATCGCGCAACTCACCGATGAGCACCACATCCGGATCCTGACGCAGCGAGCTCTTGAGTGCGCGCGTAATGGAATCGGTGTCTGAGCCGACCTCACGCTGGTTCACAATACATCGTTTGTGCTCATGCGAAAATTCAATGGGATCTTCCAACGTCAGAATATGCCCCGGAAGTTCTCGGTTGATTTTGTCGATCATTGCGGCAAGGGTCGTCGATTTACCACTTCCCGTTGCGCCGGTGACCAACACCAACCCACGCGAGAGCGTGCACAGACTTCCAACCACTGCAGGCAAAGCTAAGTCTTCAAAACTTTTAATTTGGCTTGGAATAAGGCGAAATACGCCGCCGACAGCAGCTTTCTGGCGAAAAATATTGGCACGAAAACGGGCTACCCCTTTAACACTGAAGGACAGATCGAGCTCACGATGTTCCTCAAAAACTCTGCGCTGTTCCTCAGTCAAAACCGAGTAACACAAAGACTCGGTGTCTGCAGCCGTGAGTGGATCGATCTTGATGGGGCACAATTCACCATGAATACGCAATTGTGGAGGAGTTCCAACACTGATGTGAAGATCCGATGCATTCTGGTCGGATTGAGTTTTAAGCAGCTGTTGAAGCGAAACTTTTAGCGCCATATCAAGCACTCCTCATTTGCTCGATTCGCATCGCCGCAGACTTTGCATCGTCATCGGATCCACTGGCCTCAATCAGCTCATCCACTGATGTTACCCCTTTGTAGACCTTACGCCACGCACTTTGCCGTAGCGTCTGCATTCCGCTTGTCATGGCAATTCTCTTTATTTCAATTGCGGTCATGTTCTCTACAATCGCGCGTTTGACCGGCTCACTCACGGTGAGCACTTCGTAAATTGCAGCCCGCCCCCGGTAACCCGTGTGGTTGCAGTTTTCGCAGCCCAGGCCTTTGTAGATTTTAAACTTGCCCACGTATTTTTCTGGAAGTCCGAGAGCTATCTGTTTCTCCGCAGAAACAGGATCAACCTCGCGGCATTCATTGCAGATTTTGCGCACCAGGCGCTGGGCAACCACACAGTTCAGTGCCGAAACAATAGTGAACTTGTCTATGCCCATATTGCGCAGACGTTCGATGCTTTCAGCCGCATTGTTTGTGTGAAGAGTGGAAAGAACGATGTGGCCAGTGAGCGCAGCTTTCATCGCAATTTCGCCGGTCTCGAGATCACGAATCTCACCCACCATGATGATGTCCGGATCTTGTCGCAAAAAGGCCTTAAGCGCTTTGGAGAATGTGAAATCAATATCCGGGCGAACATTGACCTGACAAATTCCAGGAATAGTGAATTCAACTGGATCTTCTGCGGTGACGACGTTGTCTGTGATGCGGTTGAGCTCGTTCAACGCGGAATACAAGGTCGTAGTTTTACCAGAGCCTGTTGGTCCCGTGACAATAACCATCCCGAAGGGCTTCATAATTGAATCTTTGAATTGAATCAGCTGATCGCCGTCGAAACCCAGTTCAGTCATGTCGAGCTGAAGGTTGCTTTTATCGAGCAGACGCAAAACGATCTTTTCACCCCAAACCGAGGGCAGACTGCTGACACGAAAGTCCATTTTACCCAGGCCAGGAATATCGAGCTTAGCATTTCCGTCCTGCGGCAGACGTTTCTCGAAAATATCCAGTCCAGAAATCAATTTCACACGGGACAACAAAGCATCTTTGAATTCGTAGCGGGCATGAGGCTTATACTCAATCAAGGAACCATCGATACGCAGCCGAATGCGAATGCTGCTTTCAAAGGGCTCAATGTGAATGTCACTGGCTCGCTTCTGGGCTGCAATCAACATGAGGCGTTCGACGTAATTAATGACGTAGCTCTCGCCGCTGTCATTCGCTCCGCCCGATGTCATGTTGACCAGCGCAGCTGCCGCCTTCTGTTGCATGGCCTTCTGCTGGGCAGCAATCTTTGCAGCTTCCTCTCCCGCGCCATAATAGCGGCCAATGGCGTTCTGGATGGATAGCTCACTGGCAAGCTTGAGCCTGAGCTTCACCCCCAGCTTTGCAGAAATTGCGTCGAAAGCAGACAAATTCGTTGGGTCGCCAACCGCAAGAATGAGATTGTTGGTGACCTTGTTGATGGGAATAATGCGGTGCTGAACGACTATTTCGCGGGGCACGCTGGCTAAGATATTGGGGTCGATGTCGATTTTGTCGGGCGAAATGACTTCCATTCCCCCAAGCCCCTCAGAGAGAGCCTTCATCAAAGCATCTTCGGCCACGAGCCGGTTTCGAAGCAGAAACAGAGCCAATGGCACATTGTCGCGTTCGGCAAACTCAACGGCTCTGGCAAAATCCGCTTGGCCTACCAGATTCGAGCGTTTGATGATTTCGACGATGCGAGCACCAGCCATGTCCTGAGCATCCCTCTCACTTGCAACGTCACCGCGGTGTGATAAGTCTTGTGCGTCTGGTCGTAGCTCAGCTGGATAGAGCATCGGATTTCTAATCCGATGGTCGCAGGTTCGAATCCTGCCGACCAGGCCACTTCACTTATCTCTCCGCCTCCATCTTCCCGTTTCGTCGCGGACTCAGCTGAAAAGCATGAAATCTTTTGCCGGCTGTCAAATTTGACGTGAGGTTCCCTTCTTCCCGGCTCCTCTGTGCGCAATGAGAGAAACTAGGGGCAGAGTGAAAGCCAGGGGAGCCGGATGAATTCAAGAGCTTATTCAGGCCAAAGTGCTAAACGCCCGCTCCACGATTGGAACGGAATACATCTGCGCCACAGTGCTTTGAGCGATGTCGGCATGGTGCGTGAGAACAACCAGGACTCCTTTTTGGCAGAGCCTGAATTCGGATTGTTCGTTGTTGCAGATGGCATGGGTGGCCGCGCGGGCGGAGAAGTTGCAAGCTCTCTCGCAGTAGAAACTCTCAAAAATGAAATCAATACGCGCTTTCGAGAGCTTTGCAGCTCCGATTCCCAGGCAAGAGAGATCATTCTCAAACAAGCCGTCAACTCGGCGTGTCTCAATATTTATGCACGCTCGCTTGAGCTCCCCAACCTGCGCGGAATGGGCACAACAGCGACTGCACTGTGGCTTCCCGTGCGCAATCCAGCCCATCCCGGTCAGAGTGGTAGCCCAAAGGCGTGTGTTGCCCACGTCGGCGACAGTCGGTGTTACTTGCTGCGCGCAGGCCTATTTTATCAACTGACCAGCGATCACAGCCTTTTCCAAGAAAAGATTCGAGCAGGTGTTCTGCATCCCGAATCACCCATGGCCTCTCAAATGAAAAGCGTGATCACACGATGCGTGGGATATCAGGAGGATGAAGAGGTCGATGTACTGAGTTTCGAGCCTTTTCGAGGAGATCGCTTTCTTCTCTGCAGCGATGGCCTGTCAAACAAGGTCAGCGAGAAGGAGATGGCAGATTTGCTCCTGGAAGACGACCTCGGGTGGGTCGCCGAACACATGATTGAGCTCGCAAAAGAGCGTGGCGGCGAAGATAACATCACGATTTTGTTGGTCGCGTTGGACACCTGAGAGAAAAGGAGACGGAAATAGCCCTAATTTTGACTGAATAGCGATTTATTACATTCAAGTTCACTTTCTGGGCATCCGAGAAACCCTTCAGTGTTAAACGAGGAGAAGATTCGTGTCAGGGAAGCCAGCTCACAGCAGAAGCCCATACAGTTCCAAGCCACCCACGGTGGTCATGGGACAAAAAGGCTGGTTTTCAAAACTTCCCTTCGTCACCTTCATCTATATCCCGAATGAAAGCGCAACATCTAAGCGGATTCGTGTTCCAAAGCTGTTTCTCTACTCAGGGTTGGCTGGTTTTTGCGCGATGCTTGGCCTCCTCAGCGCTCTCTCCGCAAATCTCGTCAAGATGGCGAGCTTGCAAGGCGAGTACGAAAAACTCAAAGCAGAGAACACAGCGATCCGTTCTGAGGCTGCCGCCTTGGTCGCGAAGCTGCAGGAAGTAAAATCGAACCTTGCGCAGGTCGACCACATCTCTGATCAGGTGCGTCAAGAGGCTGCAAGCCTTGACCCCCGAAGCGAAAAAAAAAAAGTAGCCGGCTTCGGACTCAGCCTTCGGGCGCGGGCAAAGCCCAAGACTGACTCCACCCGGAATGAGACCGATTCAGGTTACCCCTTCAAATTTGAATCAAGCTTGGACGAACAAAAAAACTCCCCTCAAAATGGTGATAAAAAAATTGATTTGCCAGCACAAGCTGTGGGCAGCAACGTCAACGTCGACAACCTTGAATTCCGAGATCTGTTTGCAGCACTCTCCGATATCCGAAACAAAAGCTCGTTGCAGTTACAAGGTTTGAGCACGCTGCTGCGCGAACTCCAGGGTTATCGAGTTCGTCTTTCGCAGACGCCAACAATTGCTCCCGTGCAGGGCTACGTCACATCCTTCTACGGCGTGCGGTTAAGCCCATTCACAGGCGAATCAAAGATGCACCATGGAGTCGACATCGCTGCTCCCATGGGAGCTCCTATTCGTGCGGCCGCAAATGGCACGGTTGTGCGTGCGGGCGCAGCGGATGACTATGGAAACTACGTTGAGATTGCGCATGGATTTGGCGTGGTCACACGCTACGCACACGCCCAGAAAATTCTCGTACGGGTGGGTACCCGCGTCTCGAAGGGCGACCTGATAGGCCTGGTGGGCGCAACAGGGCGCACCACCGGACCGCACTTGCACTATGAAGTGGAAGTGGGAGGACGCAAAGTCGACCCATCCAACTTCATTCGAGGCCTCTGAGGGGGCTCAAGACTCAGAAGTAAGTTGAGGCAGAGGCACGGATTCCATAAACCGTCTCAGGCTTCACACCCGAGGTTTCCCAAGCGCCACCTGGAACCCACAGGCCACCATCCACAGACAGTCTGATGCCATCCATGGTTCTGTAGGAATAGTTGATGTCGACTTCAAAACCAACGTTGTTTACGGTTCCCACCTTCTTCTCGTCGGCGGTTGTCTTCTTGTTCAGAGAATCCAGACGCGCGTAGATAACCGCTGGAGTCAGCATGCCAAAGGTCGACTCATAGCTGTAGTCTGCGCGAGCGAAGATCACGTTGCGCACAATCGCACCTGGCATACCTGGTACGTTGGTCGAAAGAGGACTGAACATCAGGAATGCTGGGCGAACATTCGGATGCATGGGAAGTGCTGTGATGCGGGAATCGCGTGTGGTGACGTTCTCAAACGCGTCAGAATCGCCTTTGCTGTAACCACCCGTCAGTGACAACACCTGAGAATCTGTGACCTGACTTGTTGGGCGACGTTGGCGCGCAGCATCGGTTTGAGAGAGTTTAGCGGTGCGGTCTGAGGCGGACACACCGCCTCCAATCTGATAGCGCGTACGCAGCAAAATATTCAGACCATCAATGGTCTGTGATTCACAGGTGACGTAGAGTTTTTGAGGATTGCTTGCTTCTGGACACTCTTTCGATTCTCCACCGACAGCCGCAAATGCAAGTGATTTGGTTTTGCCTGTGGGCCAGTTGACCTCACCTTCGAGCCCCACCCGACCGAAAGCAAAAATGCCAAAAATGTCGAGAATTCTGAGCTCGGTTCCAGAATCGGAGTGATCATACTTGCTGAATGCAAGGCCGAGCTTGCGGCTCAAGCCCGACGAGCCCGCATCGGTGAGTTCATCGGCAATCAGAATTTCTGCTGTCAGGGCGTCAGCATCGTCGCCTCGGCTGCTCAGGCGCCCTTCCGAGAACTTCTCCCAGTACCCTGTAACCGACAATGCAGAAGGAAAGTCTACAGTATAGGAAATTGCATCAGAAACCGAGACTGAGCCTCCTTCAGGCTTCCACTCATCATCAAGCCAAAGACCAAGACCCCATTGACGCGGAATGCGCCCCGCGCGGAAACGCCCCGCTTCATTGCTGTCGTACTTGATGAAAGCTTGATTCACCTTCAACGTTTCGCGCTTGCGCGAAGACGTCCACGAGGTGGCATAGGGATGCCCAACCTCCGCACCGCTGAGAGGCGCATCGATCTTGGTGTCTTCAGCGTTACCCAGTGAGAAGGCAGTTCTTGGATACTGATTGGCGTTGAAACGCAGGTCGAGAAAAATCCCAAGGTTGCTTGAAGCGCGCCCCTCAATGGTGAGACCCAGAGGAACACGCAATCCTTTCAGCTCTGAAAGATTGGGGGGCATGTTGGAGATAAATTCGCCCACAAGAGCAGCCTGGCCGTAGACTTGAGCCGTTGCTGCTTCTGCATTTTTGAAGGAGCAGAGAGGCACAAGTGCGAGAGCCGAGAAAACACTGCTGAGAGTCCTTGTCCCACGGGCAGATTGACGTTCCAGAGCAAACTTCATTTGATAGTCCTCGATTGAAATTGGAATCACTCGCTGAATTGCACTTCACGCGTCATGCATTTCTTGCTGAGCGGGTTGTGCAGTCCTCAGGCTGATTGTCGAGCCACCATAGCATCAAACGAAGAAATTCAAAATTAACCCTCAGCCGCTCCAAATCATTTTCAACCTTGAACTGGGTTCTGAAGATCTCCATGACTGAGTTCATCAAACTCAAAAACGCAGTGTCATCTGAAGAGGCGTGTTGCATCGGAGCACTCATTGCCTTCTCAAAATCATATTTGCTCAAAATATACTCACGCCCGGACAAGCCATCCGCATCGCGAATTTGAAAGACATTGCGCCGCAATCGTCTCATGATTTTGCGAGAACGAAC
Source organism: Betaproteobacteria bacterium (assembly GCA_016868315.1). Classification (GTDB taxonomy): domain Bacteria; phylum Bdellovibrionota_B; class Oligoflexia; order Silvanigrellales; family Silvanigrellaceae; genus RFOM01. The sequence goes on along the minus strand of VGHE01000001.1, from coordinate 122,262 downwards.
AAGCTGCAACTGCAGCTGCCTGAGAGCGAGATATGCGTCGCGGAGGCGGGCAGCGTGATGAAACTGCTGCTCATCTGCAGCGGCACGCATGGAGCGCCACAAACTATTGAGCAACCCTGCTTTCTTGCCTCGCAACACCTGCATGACAGTGAAAGCGTGCTTTTCGGTAACGTACAGCGAATAGCGGCGACTGCGTGTCGAACGAAAACCAGCGCTGTCGACAGGGCGAATTTTCAAGGCATCTTGGCCTGGATCATAGAATTCGAGAATTTCATTGAACACATCAAACGCCGCGCGGAGTTCTGACTTAACCCGCACACAGCCCCAGGTCTTCACCCCCTTTATTCGTCGGGTTGTGGCAAAAACCTCGCGCTTTTCGTGGTTCTGCTGCACATAAAAAAGCTTACCAGGGCGCGTACTCATGAAGTTCAGCTGCGGATCTAGAATCCGAATAAGGAAAAGCTCCAGCAGACAAGCCTCGAAATGAGTGGGGGTCGATACGACAAGCACACTTTTGGCTTTCTCATGGAGCTTGTTGGCCTTGTACCAGTCTCCTGCTGCGGCGCCTGCATCTACGCGATAGGTCTTCAAACGTTGGTTCAAGCGCTTTGCTTTTCCAACGTAAGAAATTTCAACCTGTGCGCTGAGAAACGCGATCAATTCCGTTGGTCGCTCAACAATCGCTTGTAAACTTTCAGGGGAGGCTGTTGTAAAAATATAGACACCCGGCCCGTCGAGCGGTGTCAGTGACTTGCGATCAAGCGGATGGTCGAGCACTCTGATGAGCAAAGAGAGGGAGCCTCGCAATGGAACACGATAAAAAAGAAGAACCGAAGCCCTTACCCATGAAAGCCATCACTTTGGGTGTGGCTGGTTTTTTCACACTCGTGGCGGTTGCTTTCCTGATTCTGCCGGCGTTCTTCGACTCAACTCCATTTGGGCTACTCTTTCACCGTGGCCCAGCACCGTGGGCACTCGACCCGGAAGAACAAGCCAAATTCCGACTCACCGAAAGCCAAGCTAAAGGTCGCTATCATTTCCAGCAGTATTGCGCCACTTGCCACGGACCCGATGGACGCGGCAACGGCCCAACGAGCTCAACTCTGAACCGAAGACCACCGAACTTTCTGCTTCCTGCGCCGTCTGGCTTGAGAAACTCACTCGACGTAGCGGGCGTCATTAAAACGCTCAACGAAGGATTGCCGGGAAACCAAATGCCCAGCTTTTCGCACTTACCCGACAGCGTCAAACAGGAACTTGCCGAGTACGTGGATCACCTCCACAAAAACCCTGCCCTGTATTGATTTAGAGAAAATCCAGTTTCTGTGCACGTGCATCAACGAGCTTCATTTTCTTGAAACGGCGGCGCGTAGATGCATCACTGTCGTGATCTTCAATATCAGCAACAACTTCATCCTCGCTCACCTTGCCCTGAACGCGGTCAATGAACAGCACGCCTTCAAGATGATCCATCTCGTGCTGAAGACATATACTCAAAATGCCATCACTCTCGATCCGAATTTTCCGGCCATCAACATCTTTGGCTTCAAGCACAATATTTTTCCAGCGCGTTGTTTGCCCACGCTCGACACCAGGAAACGACAGACAGCCATCGAAGGGGAATGTGATTTCTTCTGTCTTGGAAACGATCGCTGGATTGACCAGAATGATGGGCGAAGGGAGCTCCGTGTTTTTTCCATCGAGAGTGTAGGTGTAGGTTCCATGCCACTCTTTAAGAGACGTGTTTTCAAAGTATGGGCGAACATCTACCACGATAAGGCGCTTGAGAATTCCCACCTGGGGCGCTGCAAGGCCAATGCCCTCATAGGCATTCATGGTCTCAATCATGTCGGCAGCAAACTGTTTCAGACCAGGCGTGAATTTCTCGACCGGCGTGGATGGTTTACGCAGAAGCACATGTGGAAAGTGCAGAACTTTGAATACAGGCATCCGAGACTCCAAAGAAAATTCATAGCCCAAGGCATACTGAGCGAAGGAAAAACACGCAAGAGCCAAACAAGTGGGCAGGATTCGCTTTCCCCCGTCCATCATCTTTGTTAGGGTACGAACTGACGACAGGCATTTTGCTCAAAGCTGGCGCATGGTGCGCTGGGACTCTCGAATGGTCGGGAGGATAAACGCTCTCCGGTCTGTGACCCGCCTCGTTGCACAGATCATCAGTTCTGTAGGTTCTTTATGTTCAATATTGTTGAAAAAACCATCCGCGTGGGCGACCACGAAATCACCATCGAACACGGTCGCATGGCTCGCCAAGCAGGCGGTTCCGTGCTCATTACTTGCGGCGATACCCAGATTCTTGTGTGCGCGACGGGTGCCAAAGGCCCCTCCCCTACTGCGTCGTTCTTCCCCCTGGCTGTCGATTACATTGAAAAGCTTTACTCAGCCGGCCGTATCCCTGGCGGGTATATCAAGCGCGAATCGAAGCCAACCGAGCGCGAAGTGCTCATCAGCCGCCTCATCGACCGCCCAATCCGCCCTCTCTTTCCTGAAACCTTCCTGACAGAAGTTCAGGTGGTTGCCACTGTGTTGTCGGTCGATCCTAAGATCTCGCCCGCACCGCTCGCAATGTTGGGCGCCAGCGCCGCACTGCACATCTCCGACATCCCCTTCAACGGCCCAGTTGCTGGTGTCCGTATTGGCCACAAAGATGGCCAGTTCCTCATCAATCCCTCCGAAACCGAAGAAGTCGGCTCCGACCTCGATATCGTGGTTGCAGGAACGGCTGAAGGCATTCTGATGGTGGAATCGGGCGCCAACTTTGTTTCTGAAGCCCTGATACTTGAAGCCATCGAAGTTGCGCACAAGCACATTAAAGCAATGTGTAAAGTTCAAGACGAACTGCGTAAAGTTGTTGGTAAAGAGAAGCGCATCGTTCCAGAAGCTCCAGCCAACGACGCAATGCAGAAGGTTCTGGACAAGAAATATGCGGGAGCACTGCGTGAGGCATATTCGATCGCCAAGAAATCCGATCGCAAAAATGCCGTGGATGAAATCCGCGTAGCAGCCAAGGCTGAGCTGGTTCCCGCAAACTCCGAACCAAAAGTTGCAGCGACCTTCGAACATCTGTTTGAAATGGCTTGCTACAAAACCCTGCGCACCAATATCATCAGCGATAACCGCCGTGTCGATGGTCGTAAGTCCACTGACATTCGCGGCATCGACTGTCAGGTTCAGGTTCTCAAGCGCCCTCACGGTTCAGCGTTGTTCACACGCGGTGAAACCCAATCGCTTGGTGTCGTAACTCTCGGCACATCTGACGATGCGCAGCGCAGCGAAAGCGTTTACAGCCCGCTCGAAGAAAAACATTTCATGCTGCACTATAACATGCCCGGCTACTCCGTCGGCGAACCCAAACGTTTGGGTGCACCCGGACGCCGTGAAGTTGGCCACGGTAACCTCGCAGAGCGAGCATTGCGTGCCTCTGTGCCAAGCCGCATGCGCTTCCCCTACTCCATTCGCATGGTGTCTGAGATCACCGAATCCAACGGTTCATCCTCAATGGCTTCCGTTTGCTCTGGCACTCTCGCGATGCTCGACGCAGGCGTTCCGCTGCTTGAGCCTGTAGCCGGAATCGCAATGGGTCTCATCAAGGAAGGCAACGACGTCGCCATCCTGTCGGACATCTTGGGTGACGAAGACGCCCTCGGCGATATGGACTTCAAGGTGGCTGGCGGAAAGTCCGGTATCACCGCTCTGCAGATGGACATGAAGATTGCTGGTGTTTCGATTGACGTTCTGCGTCGCGCGCTCGAGCAAGCACGTGAAGGTCGCCTGCACATCCTTGGCAAAATGACTGCTGTTCTGGGCAAGGCGAAGGATCTGAGTAACCGCGCCCCCCGCATCGAGCAAATCAAAATCAAATCCGAACGCATCCGCGACCTTATCGGCCCTGGCGGACGCAACATCAAGAAGATCGTTGCTGATACAGGCTGTAAGGTCGACATCGGTGATGATGGCGTGGTCAATCTCGCATCCAACAATGGCGAAGCTGCGGCACTGGCGAAGCGCATGATTCACTTCCTGACCAGCGACCCAGAAATCAACGAAGTCTACCTCGGTATCGTGAAGAAGGTCTCTGACTTCGGTGCCTTTGTGGAAATCAAACCTGGCGTTGAAGGCCTTGTTCATATCTCCCAGTTGGCCGCTCAGCGTGTCAACAAGGTTGAGGACGTGGTCAAAGAAGGCGATGAAGTGATGGTCAAGGTCATTGAAATCGACCGCACAGGCCGCATCAAGTTGAGCCGGAAAGATGCTGTGGGTAAAGAGCCCATCGACATCATGAAGACTTGGTCAAACTGATGCTGTTTACAGTTGACTGATTTCCGGAGAAAATCTGTGGCACGAGAAATCCACCGCAGAGACTCCCGGAGAACAGACCATGTCTGAACGTCTTGAAAAACGCCCCTACCTGCTCAGAATCCTGGGAACGTGGGGCGTTTTTTTATTGGTCGCGGTTTTGCTCAGCGTGCGTCTCGGGCCAGTTCCCCCGCTCGGAGAATTTCTCAGTCCACGCACAGGATACCTGCGAAACGAGCTTTCTCCGGCAAAAGGAAAGAAGCCAAATCAGCTCAAAGTCGCTGGACTACGCTCAGCCATCAACATTTCCATAGACACACGTGGTGTCCCGCACGTTGTGGCTGACAACGACTTGGATCTGGCTTTCGGGCAGGGGTTTGCCACAGCACGCGATCGTCTCTGGCAAATGGAATTGCAAACAGCCGCCACCGCCGGCCGGGTTTCAGAAATCCTTGGTGCGAAGGCCATCAACTTCGACATCGAACAGCGCCGCTTTGGATTTCTGGCCGCTGCCGAAGCTGAAATCGATTTCCTCAAGAAAAACGACCCCAGCCAGCATGAAATTCTTGTTGCCTACGCCGAGGGGGTCAATACCTACATTCAATCGCTCACTCCCGCGACCTACCCTATTGAGTACAAGTTGCTGGGATCTCAGCCTGAACCCTGGACTCCCTTAAAGAGTGCACTGTTTCACAAACAGATGACCTGGACACTGACCGGCAGTCTCGACGACTTCAAATTTACGAACACACTCCAAAAGTTTTCGATGGCTGAGATCGAAAATCTGTTTCCAGAATTCTACTCAGCTGGTGAACCCATCTTGGATAAGAATGTCGTGCAAATGTCCACGGCAGAACTTCAAGGGTTCAGTAGTGCTGCTGCTCCGCTGCAACTCGACGGACTGCTCAATCTCTCAGACGCACCGCGTTCCAAAAAATCTTCGACTTCAGGAACTCACGGCAGCAACAATTGGGTTGTGGACGGCACGCACACAACACATGGTTATCCGGTGCTCGCAAACGACCCTCATCTTGACCTGAAACTGCCCTCAATTTGGTATGAAATTCAACTCACCGCGCCCGGTGTGAATGTCTATGGTGTTTCGCTTCCGGGTCTTCCGCATGTGATCATTGGCTTCAATGAAAACGTCAGTTGGGGAATAACCAATGCTGGAGTCGATGTCCTCGACTGGTTCGCAATGAAGTTCGACAAATCCAAACCTGCTCCGCGCTACCTCCATGGTGGCCAATGGAAAACCTCACAAATCAGAAAAGAAACCATTAAAGTCAAAGGCGAGCTGCCACGATTGATTGATGTTGTTCAAACCCACATTGGCCCCGTAGCAGTGGAGCTTGAACTCGAGAAAAAGAATGGTGGGACTTCCACACTTCCACTCGCAATGAAGTGGACAGGACACTCTCCAAGCAATGAATTTAAGGTTTTTCACAACCTCAACAGAGCCCGCACAGTGCGAGAAATGAAAAATGCACTGCGTTCTTACGAAGCGCCTGGCCAAAATTTTGTGTTGTCCGACAAAACCGGTTCGATTGGCTACATTCAGGCTGGCCGCTACCCACTGCGCAAGCCAAATCACGGCCGGTTTGTTCTAGATGGTACTGTTGCTGCCGGTGAATGGAATGAGTTTATCCCGTTCACGCATTTACCCCAAAGCTGGTCTCCCGAGCGCGGGTTTCTTGCAACTGCCAACCAGCAACCAACACGCAATCAACCCATCGGATACGCTTCCGGTGACTGGGGTTTCACCAGTTATCTGCGCGGGACTCGAATCCACGAAAGCATCGCTGGCCTCTTGGAAAAGTCACCCTTGACGATTGGCGCCCTCATGCAATTGCAGAATGACGTGCTGGATCTGCGCGCAAAGAATCTTCTGCCTTTGTTTTTGAATTGGACTGCAGAGCAGAAGCGCTCAGCCAATGAAGAAAAGGCTTTTCAGCTGCTCAAAAACTGGAACTACGAGTTAAGCAGCAACAGTGTTGCCGCTGCGATTTGGTCAATATGGTGGGATGTTTTTCATGATTCCGTCTGGGAAAAGGCCTTTCCCCAAACCCACTTTCGAAGCCCCTCAGAAGATCGCACCATGGAACTTCTTCTAGAGAGCAGCACCGGTGAATGGCCTGATATTCACAATGTACCGAAGTTTTCGGTACTGCCACAGCTAGCTGCAACAACGTTCTCGCGCACCATCGAAACTCTCCAACTGTTCAACAGAAAAAAGGGGAGCGCTTCTGAATATCCAGCCTGGGGCGAACTGCGGGGAACATCCATTCCCCATCTTGCCAACTTGAGTGGCTTCGGGCTCGAGAAACTTCCCACGGGCGGCAGCGGCAACACGGTGAATGCCCTCACAGAGAAGCATGGCCCGAGCTGGCGTATGGTGGTCACCTGGGTCGATGCACAAACCAAAGCCTGGGGAATCTATCCTGGTGGCCAATCAGGCCATGTGGGGAGTGACCTGTATGCAAACATGAAAGACCAATGGCTCAAGGGCGAGCTCGATGAGCTGTTTTTTGTGCAACAAGGCACACTCAAAGAGACTTTGACGCGCGAACGGATTGTGCTGGAGAAAAAACAATGAATCACCTGATGCGCGAATTTGCGTGGATTCTTTTATCCACACTTTGTCTGGCTCTGCTTCCCTGGTGGCAATGTGTGATTATTTCGGCCGTCACAGCTCCTGTTCTGCTGCGCCTGACAGAACGCGGCTTCAAACGCAGACTCGTCTTTCTCTTCATCAGCTGCATGATTATGCTTATTAGCTTTCACAGCAGCCGCTCTGCGGTATCAACAGCAATCAGCAAACTTTTCAAGCTGCCGCATTTTTCGATTCTCGCAATCCTAAGTGCTGGTTGTTTTTCTCTTGTAATTGCGCTTGCTGCCGAATCGGTTTTGTGGGCGAAATATTCGTTCCGTAAGCTCGGCCAAAAAGTAAATCTCCGCACAAAGCAAAAAACTTTTGCAAGGTCAGCGCCCAAATAAATGTGAACGTGGAAGCAGAAAAGAGGTGTACCCCATGATCTTCAATCAGCGCGTCGTCCAGCCTTCGGCGAAATTTGCTCAGCAGGCGAATTTAAATAAGGAACATCACAGCAAACTACTTCACTCTGCACTAGACAACTACGAGAAGCATTGGGCAGAATTAGCTCAAAAGCATATCCATTGGAAAAAAACCTTCACCATCCCCATGAAGTGGAATCCACCCTTTGTGGAGTGGTTTGTCGACGGCGAGTTGAACATCAGTGAACAGTGCCTTGATCGCCATCTCAATGGTTCTGTTGCAAACAAAACCGCTCTCATTTGGGAAGGCGAGCCCTGTAACGGGCTCGAGCCACTTGAAAGAAAGATTCTCAGCTACCACGAACTACATGCCGAAGTCTGTGCTTTCGCCGAGGGTCTGGTGCGCTTGGGAGTTCGCCGTGGCGATCGGGTTGCCCTTTACATGCCCATGATTCCCGAGGCTGTCGTGGCCATGCTGGCCTGTGCACGCATTGGAGCAACTCACACAGTTGTTTTCGGCGGTTTCTCGGCAGAATCACTGTGCGACCGTATCCTCGATGCTCAGGCAAAATGTGTGATCACAGCCAATGGCGGCTTCCGCCGCGGTAAAATTCTTTCCCTCAAACAAGCTGTGGATAAGGCCGTAGCCGAATGTCCATGTGTGGAAAACGTAGTTGTCGTTGACCGCCTCGGAGAAACGGGTTCTGGGAATTATCCAAAATCCACGACCTCCTTTTCACCAACCCAAATGCTTACAGGACGCGATCGCTGGTATCATGATGTTCGTGTTGCAGGTTCTTCACACGCGGCAGAATCACTTCCTGCAGAGCACCCGCTCTTCATCCTCTATACGAGCGGCACAACGGGTAAGCCCAAAGGGGTTGTGCACGGCACAGCAGGCTACGCACTGTGGACGAATCTCACATGTCAGTGGGTTTTTGATATCAAACCGGATGATGTGTACTGGTGCACAGCGGACATCGGTTGGGTGACCGGACACAGTTACGTTGTGTACGGCCCCCTCTCGACCGGCGCAACCGTTTATATGTATGAAGGTGCACCCGACTTCCCTGATTTTGGTCGCTTTTGGCGCTGCATCGAGCGCGAAAAAATCTCAATTTTCTACACCGCACCAACGGCCATTCGTGCCTTTATGCGCCAGGGAGAACATTGGCCCGCAAAAAGCAATTTGAGCACATTGCGGCTTCTCGGATCTGTGGGTGAACCCATCAATCCAGAGGCATGGGAATGGTATCATTCAGTCATCGGCCAAAGTCAGTGCCCGATTGTCGACACCTGGTGGCAAACGGAAACAGGCGGCGTGATGATGAGTCCACTGCCTGGCCTAACACCCCTTAAGCCGGGCTCAGCAACACGTCCATTGCCCGGAATTGCCGTCGATGTTGTTGATGATGCCGGATCTCCCGTGGCCAAGGGAAACCGCGGCAAGCTCGTTATCACCAAGCCGTGGCCATCGCAGCTGCGCACGGTGCACGGCGACCCTGAACGCTACGCAAAAACATATTGGAGCACCTTCGCAGGTCCAGCTGGAATGCAGAAAGAGCCCTATTACTTCACAGGAGATGGTGCCTTCAAGGATCACGATGGTGACATTTGGGTGATTGGACGCGTCGACGACGTTATCAATGTGGCTGGCCATCGCATTGGCACAATGGAAGTGGAAAGCGCGCTGGTCGACCATCACTGTGTTGCTGAATCCGCTGTGGTGGGCATCCCAGACGCGCTGAAAGGCACAGCCGTCTATGCTTTTGTCACTCTCAAGAATGAGGTGAAACAAGCACCAGATTGGAATGATGAGCGCAAACATGCACTGGCGCGTGAGCTCATCACCCACGTGGGTGGAATCATCGGTAGCTTTGCAAAACCGGATCACATTCGATTTACTGATTCACTGCCCAAAACCCGCAGTGGCAAAATCATGCGACGCCTGCTGCGTGATGTTGCCACTGGTCACGAAAGCTTGGGCGACACCACCACGCTTGAAGATGTCAGCGTGCTTGCAACACTGCGGCAGAGTTCAGACGACGAGTAAGAGCCAAAACTTATTCACAGAACTTAAAGACAAAAGCTTCACCACCATTGCCCTCATCCAGAAGAGCCTTGCCATCGACCTGAATGGCAAGGTCTTGATTTATTCCCCAGCGAGATGCAATAGCGCAGACCTTTTCTTTGCTGAACTTGCCAAACTTAACAGTAAAACGGTTGCTGCCTGCATATTCCATCTTTAAAGTTTCTTGACTGAGCGAATTGATATAACTCGATAGCGTCGCGCTCAGCTCCTCTTTGCCAGCGAAACTTGGATTGAAAACATTCAGCCAGACCTCTTCAGCACGAGCATCTAGTCCAACCTGCGACAAGCGAAAATCGAGAGATATTTTTGTTCCATCTTTGGCCGTGAATTTGCGGTACAACCAGTCTCCCGGACTCACAACACCCGCAGACAGTTTATCGCGCGTCGAACGAATCCAATCGGCAAACTTTCTCACATCGGTGTAAACACCTTTTTCACGGCAATCGATATTTGATGCATATGCGCGTGAGGTCACACCAATCACCGTGAGTGCACCATCGTCCTCGATGTAGTACATTGGTCCACCGGAATCGCCATGACATGAACTCGCTCGAATATTCTCTTTCGGCGCTTCCCAAATCAGCTCTTTGCCTGCAGTGTTTATTGTCGCGAGCTTAACCTGAGTTTTGCGTAAAAAGCCGCTGAATTCAAACGAACCGCCATCTTGTGGAAGCGCCAATGTTTGACCAAATCCCGCAAGCAGAACATCGCGTCCCGCAGCGACCTCTCCATTTTCCCTAATTGGCAGGGGCTTAACCCAGGCAGGAACATCTTCGCTGAGTACAATCACAGCAACATCGTTCTTGGGGTCTGTTGGCATCGGGTCGATGTTCTTGCGATTCAGGTCACCCCTATCCCAACCCGGGTGCGCCATCACTTGCTTGGCTGGAACATCCACAGTCTTGTGCTGGTTCCGATTTTTGCTTCCGAAACTGACCGTGAAGGTCACTTGTCCCGGGCGACCAGCGACACAGTGAGCCGCGGTAACAATGGTTCGCTTATCCATCACGAATCCCGAGCAGAACGGCTTACCGCTAGAATCGAGAGACACCGCGCTAGCATAAACAGGGTCGTTTTCCTCAACGAGAACCCCTGAAACAATCTTGGGCGTCGCGTTATAGGTTCGCTGCATGCAGCTCGCGGCGAAAAAACTCGACATCAGCACCCCAAGACCAAACCCAATTCGAACAGTAGGAAAAACCATTGGCCACCTCGGAAATGAGCCCTTATGATTGATATCGGCAGCAGAGCTGGTTATATGCATCGGGGAGAGGCATCAGCGAGCAAAGGATTGACAATCCATGACCCACCAGAAGCCCAACTGGGATAACTACTTCCTTGAAATGGCTGAAGTAATTGCCAAGCGTAGCCCCGATAAAAAACGCCAGGTCGGGTGTGTGATCGTTGACGAACACCGCCGCGTGGTGGCTACCGGGTATAATGGCACCCCGGCCTCCTACGATGACTCCAAAATCGACTGGTGGGACAGAACCATCAAAGACCGAATCGTCATCCACGCCGAGGCCAATGCCATCATTTATGCCGACGGTCCAAAGTTGCGCGGTGGCACCCTCTACTGCTCGTATAGCCCCTGCATCAACTGCGCCAAACTCATCGCTGGAGCCGGCATAAACAGAGTCGTGTACCGTGACCCATTCGATGATGCTGGCTTGGAGATGTTGCGAGAGTTTCAGGTTCAGGCAGATTGCGTAAAAATCCAATAAGAAAGCCGCACAAGCTGGCTAAAGCGAACGAACGAAAGTCAATATTGCATCGCGTTGTTCCTGTGTGATGTTCTTGCCGAACGGCATGCGGTTGTTGGAAACTTCAAAATCAGCGGCATCCTTGTTTTCCCGCCATTCCCGCGGCAAGTCTAGATATGGTCGATGTATTTTACCCGGCTGAGCGCTGGCACTGTGGCACTCGGTGCAATACGCACGCGCAGCTTCGAACGCGACTTGATTAGGCACGTTGTTGTATATGAGGTTGTCCATGAACCTCAAAAAGCGAGCCTTATCAGTCTCACTCAGAGGTTTCACAGGCATTCTGCCCGACACAACCGATTCACGAATGGCCTGACCTTTTGCAACCCAATCCGCTTCCGTTCCATTCGCAGTATTCCACTTCAATGGCGCAGGCCCCGTGTTTGTGGTGCTGTGGCAATTCACGCATTTTGCTTTAGCCTCTGAAAAGGACATCGCGACAATTGGAGTTGGGGAGGTCTCAACAGGTGAAGTCGGAGGCACAACATTAGTATTTGTGTCATCTGGGTTATCGGTCTTGTCTGAGCGCGTGGTTGAGGATGTTTGATTGCTGCTGCCTGGTTTCGACCCTACACTTTTCGACGGTTCTACAAATTTATTCTGATCGGAGTTGCTCACACTACAGCTGACCGTTCCAGCAAAAAAAATCGTCGCTGCAAGCATTTTTATCGACATTTCTGCCTTCCCCAACCTTTTGCGCAATATCGGCTATTGAGTGACAAAAACTGAGAGAGTAACGCGGCACAAACAAAAAGCATCGGCTAGCTAAACTTTATCTCATAAAAACGAAGCCTTGAGAAAAACAACGGCGCGCGACTGCGCCCAAACACACTCAATAATTTTAATCGACTAGCCGATACCCCGCAGGTTCAGCCGGGAACGAAAGGCCGAGAAAATGCAGATGGTTTCCGTTGCCAAACGAACACTACTGAGCCTGTGCTTGCTCGCGACAGCGTTTGTGTTCACCAAAATTCTCTCCCACCAGAAAAAACTCACCGATGCCGGTGAGGAACTTGCGGAAATCAAAAAGTCAGAAAAAGTTCTGCTGATTCCTTCATGGAACGCGGTTTTTTACTTTTGCTACTACGGCAAAGGCGAGAGCACTTCAAATTCTTGCCATGAAGACCCTCTCCGCGCCGCGGAGAATATCTCCTTGCCGCTCAGATTTTTTAAAAATCCCATGCTGAATTTCGAGGTCAATTCAACCCGACAGGAAAAAAAGGCAAACACAGTTCATCTGAGTTTTAATCTCACAGCAGAGCACAAAGAATTTCTCAAAAAGTCGAGAGACTGGGTTTTGCTGCTTCCACGCCAATCACACAGGGCTACCTACTTTGGTAGCGATATGGGGGGTGAAGTTCAGTACGGCCACGCAAGCAATGTATCGTTCGGGATTTCTGAAACACACCTCAAAAACAAAGACACCTTGGACATAATTATCAATTATAAAGGGCTCGAAGAATTTGGTCCGCTTGATATTTCGGCTGCTGTTGTCCATCCAGAAGTTGCTGGCCGCTATGCACGTCTTTTTGAACAGCAGCTAGGCGCTGCTGCTCTTTCAAAGCAACTTCTTGCGGGTTTGCCGCTTGTCATGGGTGCCGTGGCAGCCGTCTTGGATCACAGTCCAGCCATGATGATGCTGGCAGTCTTTGGCGCCCTCCGTGCAGTTCATACCTATTTTGGTTTCGTCTCGGAGAGTTCTCAGCTGCTGACTTGGGAACTGCTCCTCAATCACGCTGCGCTTGGAGCATCCTTTGCATTTCTGCTCATGTTTCTTGAAAAACTCTTCAAAGCTGAACTACGTCAGGTTACTGCTGCGCATCGAGTTTGCTTTGTTCTTTTCTGCTCTTTAGTTGCAATTGGCGGTCACTTTATCGATAAAAACTGGCAAATCACATCGACACTCTGGATCGATACAAGCAGCGCAGCCACGGGTCTGCTCTTGATGATTGCCATTTTACTCAACCGAAGACGCGAAAAATCAAAGAATCAAAAAATGCAGTCGACTGCTTTGCAAGCCGAAGCAATTGAACAAAGCATATTCTCGAAATCGATGACTGCACTTCAAGTTCTGATTGCGGGAGTCACTTTGTTGCTGCACGGAAGTGTGAATTTGGGAGAGCTGAGCGCACAGCTCAGGAATGAACCAGGATTCACTGACCCGTTGGATTGGCGCCACATGTTCCTCATGCCTGCCCTTCTGACAGCGGGTCTGCTTGAGGTCGGTTCGGTTGCAAAACGGATGCTGACGTTTGGTCACGAAATGGCAGAGAAAGCGCTGATTGAAAAGGAACTCAAAGTTGGACATGACGTTCAAGCACGCATGCTTCCCGATAGAAAATTTAGCAGTGAATTATGGAAGTGGCATGCGGTTTATCATCCCGCGGAAGCTCTTGCAGGTGACTGGTTCGATATTCGCGAAATACAGTTTGAGAACGGAAAAAAGCTCCTTGCCGTATGCCTTGCCGACGTAACCGGCCACGGCGTCGGCTCCTCTTTATCCACGAGTGTTATATGTTCGCACTGGAGCTTGTGGTGCTCAGAGGTCGGAACAAACCCATTTCCCACCGAGGCTGCTGCGCGCGAAGGGTTGCTTGCCATGGCACCTTTGCGCATCCATAAGGGACTTTCAGCACTTCGAAAAAATGAAAACTGCACCGCAATGATGGCGCTTGTCGACCCTTACTCCGATGAAGTGTCGTTGTGCTCGGCAGGTCACCCGGGTCTATTGATTCTTAACCCTTCTGGCTTGCGCTATGCGACGACTTCGGGCGAGCGGCTTGGTGGTGATTTGGTGGGCGAAGCTGTCTGGAGTCCCAAAACCGAAAAGCTCACCAGCAGTGACCTTCTTGTCATTTATTCAGATGGCATTGTACCTGTTGGAGTGACGGTTCTGACTTGGGCGGGGCGACTTAAAAAACGCATTGCTTCTGGCGAACACAATTTCGAACTCATGCTGATGAAAACTCTGCATGACAACAAACGCGTTTTCTTGGGTGATCCGGCAAATGAGGATGACATGACGCTCATCATGCTCCGCAGGATCGCAAAGCTAAATCCCTGAAAATAACAGAAAATAAAATTCACGACATTTTCCTCTGCAACTCTCGAACGGGCGGCCGATAAATGAGAGATGGGGGAGAGCGTAAATGAGCCCGAAAGCGTCGGTCAGTCTTTTTCCTTTAGCTCTTTTGTTGGCCTGCGCTCCAGGCAGCGCAAAGCGAGGTGGAATTGGTTGCTCGAAGACGTCGAGCGTCTTGAAGACTCCACAAATTCGCAGCATGATAGACTTCCTCAAAACACCAACCGCAGACCAGCAGCGTGACCGCGTAATGCGGTTCCTGGTCAATGGATTCAACAAAACGGGTCAATCAATTGTACCGAGCATAAGCGAGCCTCTGAAAACAACTGGGGGCTATATCTTCATAAACTCGCGCAGAGCGAATGACCCGCTCGGCCTCCTCAAAGATGCCGATGGAAAAATTCAAGGGGAGCTGAAGCGCTGCAGTGTTTTGCTCGAGTTTCCGAAGCACACGGGCGAAATTCCGCCTCCAGCGTCTTCGGCGCAGATCAAATTCCCATCCGAGAGCGCCGCGATTGCAGCGTTCCGTTTCCCGGGAAGCTCAGACCCAATGCGGGTGCGCATTTACACTGCTGCACACTGCCTCGATTATTCCTTGGCAGATTCTGCGCAACTTGCAATCTACAACGTTTCCGGAACAACACTTCCTGCGCCGGCCGATGCTTATCTTACGTTTGATGTGAAGATCCCTGAACTCGAAGCAGTCAAACAACTGCGCAAGGAAGTCAGAAAAAAAATTCAAAGCCAAACGATTACCGAAGCAGAAGGCATCAAGATATTGAATGCACTGCGGCCATCGACCCATAAACTCGACCGGATTTTTGGGGAAGGTGCTCCAGAAGCGCAACAGCAATGTAAACTCGACACACGCAGTGCCACAACCCAAATCTCATGTGCAACATACCACGATATGGCTGTTCTGGATTTGGAGCTCACGGAATCAATTGGCTCGGATTTGCTCAATTCACTGCGCGAGATCAGAGCGCAGTGGGTCAACAACACGACTGCAGCAGAAACAAAAGGACCGTGGAGCGAGTATGTGAAGCCGGCCGAACCAGGCAATCACATGCGCTTGTTCATAGACTCTATTATGAGCTCGAGCATCGACCCGACGCTTAAGAGTGACGATGGCAAAACCGACCCATCCGGCAAATGCACAGGATTCCCGACCTACTCTTTAGTTGCGTGGGCTGGAGCTTCGCTCACAACCAAACTCGGTCTCTTTCATCCGTCTCCGGAGAACTGTCTCGAGGTCCCGCTCAATAGCCCCGCGAACCTCGCCTACGTGCGCTATATCACCCGAGAGCGTCTGCGCACCTTTTCGCGCTATAACATGCTTGCGATGGTCAAAGAGCTCGGCAGCGGACTGAGCGACTCTCCGCTGAATCTTGACCAGTGTGGCTCGGTGCAAAACGGAGTGTGCTCGCTGAAAGACGCCATCAATCGGGCACTCGATGGAATGCTGCCAGGCTTGAATCTTGCGCAAGTCAATGCTCAATTTGGAACTGATTACAGCGCCGCAACAGATTATGTGAATGCGGTTTTGAGTGTGTGGAATCCGTTTTTTGCAGTAGCAAGTGCGAATAAAGTGAACGGCAACAAGTCGGGAACCAATGTCTTTGTCAATGGCAAAGACTTGGGCAGTGCAGCGAACCTAAATATGATGATTAACCCCATCGATTTCCTGCGCCTTAATTCTAACTACATTATTCAGGAGACTGCCGATGCGCTCCCGAGCTCGACCGACGTTGCGCTGCACAGAGGTTTTATGGCCATGCCCATGCCTAGCATTGTGGGAATGGAATCCTTCGAATTTTCTGCCGAAACGGCCACGATACCTTCTAGCGAAACGGCCACGATACCGGTTGAAATTATGCCCTGGACTTCCTCCACAGTGGGCAGCGGCTTTGGAAAGTTTTTGAAATTGAAAGTCAATATTTCGAAACTGAATTATTTTTTCGATTCGGCTGTCGATAAGGATGAGACCAACGTTGGATCTCCACCTGGGATGTTCAATTCGGGAGAAAGCCTCCCGCCCAATGATACCATTTTCGTCAACGATGGAAGCGCAAGCACCTTCACTTTGTTTCCACTGCCCACTAAAGTGCTTCTGCAAAAGGGTGACAGCGGTTCAATTTTCACGCTGGATTCAATCCCTGCGTTCGCACTGTCTACGGTTAATGGCGAAGCAACCTCGGGTGGAGCAGCTGTTCGGGCTGTCCCAATTGCAGACGTGGACGTCGGCGACGCGCCCCCGGGCGCACCAAATTCTCCGAACGCGCCGGGCAACACATCTGTAGCTGTAAGCTGTAAGTAATCAGAGAGTGAATTGGAAATTATTGACCAGAATGCCTGGCACACGCGCTCCGCCCAAGGCACGTCGCACGTAGGTTGAGGTTTCCGGAATGACCTCGGTTTCGCGTGTTACTTCAGCAAGCTCGCTGCCAAAACAACGGAACAGGGTTTCATCGAAGCGCATATCCTGGATGGGGCAAACAGGTTCGCCATTCTCCACCCACACGCACGCGTAACGAGTCATCCCCGTCACACGGCCTTGGATTGCGTCACTCCAATTCAAATAGTGAAGGTCAGAGAGGTACAATCCCGTTCCGAGCGCATTGCAGGCATCGCTCATCGCCAGCGTGCCCGTGCCCATTTCTGGTGTACGCAATCGTTCAGAGCCGCAGCCGTTGCTCGGCACACCGAATTCCTTTTCTGTGCGCGCACTCACCAATGCTTGAACAAACTTTCCATTCTCAAACAGAGAGATGACTTCCGGCGCAAGCTCACCGTCGTTTGAGAAACGCGGTGCAAAACCGAGAGCGAAATTCTCCTTGAGCGAGAACTTGGGCGAAAACGACTTCTCACCCGCACGAACAGCGCACAACGGACTATCTTTACGCTGCAATGCCCCCTCAGAGAGCGCGCCCCAGGACAGCATATTGAGCAACTCTGAAGTTGCAGATGGCGCAAGGAACACGCGATAATTTCCAGGCTTCAAAACTCGCTGAGGCTTCTTCAGGATTTCCAGGTTGGCACGTGTCTGAGCAACAGACTGCTCGTACGCATCTTGCTCCCACGTGCGCCCAGCATAACTCGACTTGACGGCTCGACCATTGGTCAGCCACAGAGAGTAGTCAACAAAAAAAGACTCACTCGAAAACCAGTGATGCATTCCTGCCGAATCTGCCAATGCAGAGACCGTGAGCCCCCCTGCATAGATTCCAACGAGATCGTCGCCCTGCTGCTGTCGACCGAGCACCGCCTCGACTGTTTCGTTCGGATTCAACAACTGACCCTTGTGTGAAACCGAACTTGTGCTGCGCGCCGCAGGCCGGTTCACATAAGGATCCGCAGGAATTCCTTGCACCTGTGTGCGTGCTTTGCTGACAATTCCAAAGGCCAGGTGTGCGAGCGCATTGCTGTTTTCGCCAACGAAAGGCAATGAGAGTTCAAAGACCTGCCCGGCCTGAGAAATGAATTGAACCTGCACCTGCGCATCTTCAACAGTTCCGTTTTGCCGCACGGCTCCGCGGCTCATGCGCAGAAAATGGGTTTGTTCTGCCGCCAAAGACACTCGTGCACTTTCTCCGCCGCTCAACTGTGAAAAAAAATGTTCACAAAAAAGACTGAACCGGGAGGAGAGCTGCTGTTCATCAAAAATGTGTGCGGATGTTTTCATTGTGCACCTCCAAAAACCTCTACCCCTGCAAAGGCACATACAGGAGATGCATGACCCACGCGGATACTTTGATTGGGTTCACCCTTGCCACAGTACGGGGTACCGAAAACGCCAAGAGTTGAGGGGTCACCCACGGCGACAAGCTTCTTCCAAAAATCAGATGTCACCCCACGATAGTTGGGGTTGCGCAGCACGCGGCCGAGCTTTCCATTTTCGATGACGCGTGCGTATTCGCAACCAAACTGAAATTTGTTGCGGTAGTCATCGATTGACCAGGATTTATTGGATTCCATGAATACGCCGCGCTCGATGCCGGAGATAATTTGCTCAAACGATTTCTCACCGGGTTCTACATTGATATTTGCCATGCGGTCGATGGGTGCACGATTCCATGAACTCGCCCGCTGATTGGCGACGCCCAGAACGCCCGAACGAGCCTGGCTTTCTAGGCTGCCCAGACCACGTTTAAGAACCCCCTTTTCAATCAGGAATTCACGATGCGCTGGATGCCCACAATCATCGAAGGCATAGGAAGCAAACTCGTGCTCAACTCCCGGATCAAAGGTGACGTTGAGGAGTTCGGAGCCATATTGCAACCGGCCAAAATCTTCGAGTTTAACAAAACTCGAACCTGCATAGTTGCGCTCGTCTCCGAGAATGCGATCGAGTTCGAGCGGATGCCCGATACTTTCGTGTATCTGCAGCATCATTTGGTCGGGCGCAAGAACCAGATGGGTTGTCTCGTTGGGGCACTCGGCTGCCTCGAGCAGCTCGTGCAATTGAACGGCAACTTTATCTGCCTGCTGCGCAAGAATTTTCTCGAGAACAAACTCTGCCCCGCCTTGGTAGGAATATGCGCTCAATCCATGGTTGGAACGCTTCTGAACAACTCCGTTTCTCTGGCCAACAGCCTCAAGAGCAACCGAGACCAGAGAAAGATCCTGTTCAAAATGAGCGCCATTAGAGGAAACAAAACAGCTCTCAACCTGAACATTCTGTAACCAGGCGGTTGCAGTGATGACAGCCTCAGATGTGCGCATGCGTTTAGTGAGACTCACGAGCACTTCGAACTGTTCGGCATCGCTCAGCCCAGCCAACGGTGAACTCACCTTTGAAGAATAGATCCCTTGTGACGGCGGGCGACGCGATGTGTCGAAGCGATACAGAGCGCGCCGGGCGGCAGAAACAGCGTTACCGTGCGCTAATGCGGCAGTCCTCAGCAACGAGGCTTCGCACAGATCTGGGGTGGCAGCATAGCCGAATTGGCCATCGACGAGCCATTCAATCATCACACCTGCGGATTCACTGCCGCGGTTGGATTCAGGATGCGCATCGCGCACCTCGCGTGTCCGTGCATGCTCACGGTGGTAACGCAAACCTACCCATTGGTTGGAGCCGATTGAAAGCTGACTGAGTACTTTTTTCAGAAGTTGTTCCATGGGACACTTTCCTGGTCGAAGACTTGGCGAGCAAGAACCGGCGCAACAATATGCCCGGACAATCCAAAATGCCACTCAAGGAAGGGTGTTTATGCGCTGGACAAACGAAATGCTGACCAAAATGCAGCGCAATCTTTTTCAGCCACAACAGATTCTCAAGGTCTGGAAGAATTTCAACCAGGTTCCGGGCGGCAAAACAGCGTTTAGCCGGCTGATTGGAACCGTTATTCCCTACACTGGAAGTATAAAACCCCGAGTCATTGAACTGGAGCGGGGTCAGGCCACGGTGGAGATCGACGACAATCGCTCCGTGCGAAACCATCTCAATTCGGTTCACGCTCTAGCACTCGCGAATCTCGCGGAATTTCCCGCAGGCCTGAGCCTGCACACAGCAATTCCGCCCAACAGCCGTGCAATTCTTGTCAAACTCGAAGTTGAGTACATTAAAAAGGCTCGAGGAATGCTCACCTCCAAGGCTAAAATGGAACACACAGTTGAGTATCTTGAGGCGCCAACAAACATTGTTGTGGCAAGCGAAATCACCGACTCCAGCGGCGGAACCGTTGCCATTGGACGCACAACCTGGCTTGTGAGCCCAACAGGAGAACTAAAATAGAATGAGCAACTCAGTTTTTCTCAAACATACAGGCACTGAACTCCCCATTATCTGTGGCGCCATGTACCCATGCAGCAATCCTGAACTCGTCGCTGCCGTTTCAGAGGCGGGTGGCATGGGAATTGTGCAGCCACTCTCACTTGTTTTTGTTCACAAGCGAGACTTCAAAGACGGCCTATGCTATATCAAATCACTGACTTCAAAGCCCTTTGGACTCAATATAATCACCGAAAAATCATCAAAGATGTATCGCGATAGAATGGAAAAATATCTCGATATTTCTCTTGAAATGGGAGTTCGTTTTTTTGTCACTTCACTGGGCAACCCGCGCTGGGTTGTTGAGCGTGTTCATGCCGCTGGGGGATACGTCTATCATGACGTTGTCGACCGAAAGTGGGCTCTCAAAGCGCTAGAAAGCGGTGTGGATGGTATTATCTGTGTCAACAATCGTGCGGGTGGACACGCAGGCCATCAAACTCCCCAATCCCTGTTTAATGAGATGCGTGATCTCGGTGTCCCCCTCATTGCAGCTGGCGGAATCTCCACACAAGAACAAGTGCATGCAGCCATGATGCTGGGCTACCAGGGTGTTCAGATGGGGACGCGCTTTATTGCAACACGCGAATGCAATGCACACGAAGACTATAAGAAAGCAATCATATCAGCGCATGAAGCAGACATCGTTCTTACAGAGAAAATCAGCGGCGTACCTGTTTCTGTTATCTTCACCGAAAGCGTGAAACGCATGGGGCTGAAGGCTAACCCACTTGCCCGTTACATGCTCAAGCATCCGAAATTTAAGCATTGGATGAGGATGTATTACACCATTCAATCAGCATGGAAGCTCAAAGAGGCTTCCCTGAAGGGCTTCTCTTACAGTGATTTTTGGCAAGCCGGAAAAAGTGTCGAAGGCATCGACTCAATTCAAAGCGTATCCGAAGTGATGGAAAATCTGAGAGTTGGAGTTTTCCACAGCTAAAGGCTCAATCGACGTGTCCACCCAGCTCAAGAATCTTGTCCCTAGCCTTCTGAAAGTCAGGCTGCTTCGCTAGAACCCTCTTAAGAAGCTTAAGGGCATCTTCTTTGCGCTGCATCATAATGAGTAGCAGAGACTTATTGAACATCACCGCACTGTTGTCGTTGTCACGCTTGAGAATCTGATTGTAGGTTTCCAATGCTTCGTCGAATTGAGCTGAATCTCTGTAGCAAATCGCCAAGGAATTAAGGAAGCTGACGTTGTCTGGCTCAGCATGAACGGCCTGGCGCAGGAATTTGCTAGCCTTCTGGTATTCCTTTTTCTGGAAGTAGCAGTACCCCAATCGCTCAATAATAAAGGGATTTTCAAATCCAGCAGTGGTCGCAATCTCCAACAGCGAAATAGCATCGTCGACCCGACCTTTTTCAAGCAAGGCAGCCGTTGCTACCTCGTACCGAACGACGTTCAATGGGCTGAGCTCAATAGCCATTCGGTAGCTCGCTAAGGCTGCATCCAGATTCTTTTGCTCAAGCAGGAGGTCTCCCATCAGCGCGTGAGCGTGGACGTACTTATCATTGCGTTGTATGGCTGTCTTGACCAAATCTATAGCCTTATCAAGTTCTCCACGCAGCGATGCGATACGCGCAAGCCCAACAAATGGACGCGCTGCGAATTGTGTTTGCCTGGCCAGCTCTTGATAAATACGCTCTGCGTGATCGAACTCCTGCATTTTTAAAGCTGTCTTTGCGAACTCATAAATACGCTCTGGGTTTTTATGGCTTGCAAAAGCAGAGTGCGAAGTACGAAGCTTGGGCATAATTTCATTTGGAATAACGGGCTTGATAAGAAAATCATCAAAACCACATTCCAGCGCATACATAATTTCAGCTTTGCTCGGTGGTGTCGAACTGAGAATCACCACATCACGCTGCAGGCTCGGGTCTTCTCTCAACTCCTGAATCACATCGATGGCCGTTGGGCCTTCGAACTCATTGCTGAGCAAGAGAATGTTGGCAGGCTGACGGCGCATTTCAAGGAGAGCAGTCATACCATCTTTAACGGTTCGTATTTTAGTAAACCCGAGCTTTTGCAAATGGTGGCTGAGAATAAGGCGCAGGTCACTTTGAGGGTCGGCAATCAATATGTCCATCTGACTTCCAAATGGCACCGGTTCTGCCACCTGAAACATCTTGTAAATATCCGGCTTTGCCTCACCCATGAGATCGCGTTCCCCAATGGAAAACATCGGCAGAACCCCAACCGAAGTTGCGAACTACCATCCTAAACAGAGTAACACTTCTCGGATTTCGAGCGGATGTCAGGGGGTTGGCTTTCTACAGAAAGAGCAAGCTCGCCGGCAAATCGAACGACTTTTTACAACTTCCCAAACCCAACCTAAAAAATAGCGGGCTTCAGGCTTGCCCAGCAGTCTACCCGGGCATAATCTGATGAGCAGAAAGAATCAGCACTGAGTCGCCTACCCATCCATGGAGCCCAAACTTCGAGGGTACCGGAATGAGACTATCATCACTATTTGCAACCTCGGCAGCACTCCTCATCACTGGCGGCTTTTTCTTTCATGACGCAGCGCTGGCCATGGGACATGGACCCGCACTCGCAATTCAACATTTTAATCCGAAGTCAACGACCGTCTGGCTGAGAATCACCACAGCCAAGTCCTCTGTAGCAGAGAATCTATGGGTTCTTGGCCAATTTGAAATGGGTCAAGGCCGGCAAATCCAGGTGCTCAGCAAGAAACCAAAATCATCTTCGGGAACCGTTATCGAACTTCCTTGGCCGGCTGGAACCACCCTCTCATTCGTGGAAGGCGAAGCTCCGGTGAGCGGACAACTTGTGGCGGGTTCGCGCAACCGCGGCATGTATCTTATGAATGCCGCCGACACGACCCGTCTGCAGTTAGAAGCAAAAAATTTCGTGTGGCCAGTCTCACTCGATGACGAGCGTTTTTTGGCCGCCGATCAACTCGAGCGCCCTAACCTTCCTCCTCCTCCCTCTTGGCGACCTCGCGCGGTCACAAAGGCTGAGGCTGTTCAGCCTGACCTTGGACGCATGATGGAAATGCTCGAAACTCTCACGGG
The DNA here is from genome assembly GCA_016868315.1 of Betaproteobacteria bacterium. Classification (GTDB taxonomy): domain Bacteria; phylum Bdellovibrionota_B; class Oligoflexia; order Silvanigrellales; family Silvanigrellaceae; genus RFOM01. The sequence goes on along the minus strand of VGHE01000001.1, from coordinate 99,181 downwards.
CGACCGCACTTTCATGCTTGAAGGCAAGGAAGTCCGCATCACGGAGCGCGGCGGTACAGAAAACCGCAACCTCACGCAACAATACGTTATGCAGACCCTTTCTGGACTGGGAATTGAAACAAAGCTCGTTCCCTACACATACAACGGATACAAGGGCGCCAACGTTGAAGGAACCTTGTGGGGAGCCGATCGCACCAAATTCGTTATCGTCTCTGGTCACATGGACTCCGTGCGCAACAAAGGCGCGGATGACGATGGCTCGGGCACTGTCGGATTCCTTGAAGCGGCTCACCTGCTCTCAAAGCTCAACACTTTGCCCGTATCAATCCGCTTTGTTGGCTTCGATCAGGAAGAACTTGGTCTGATTGGGTCGCGCGCCTATGCGAACCAGCTGCGCAAGGAAGAGACCTTTTTGGGAGTCGTTCAGGCTGACATGATTGGCTACGACGGCAACAACGACTTTGCATACCATGCCATGGACTGCGACCGTCCGGATAGCAAACCCATCACGCGTGTGATTGAAGAATTGAACATGAATCTTGAACTCAATATGAAGAAGGTTGCAGCCTGCACAAACCGCTCCGACCATGCTTCGTTCTGGAACAAGAATATTCCCGCGACCATCATCTCAGAGAATTTCTTCGGTGGTGATGAAAACCCCTGCTACCACAAGCAATGTGATTCGATTAATATTATCAACAAAGAGTACATGCTGCGGCTCGCTACACTTCAGGTCAACACAGCGCTCAGCCTGGCACTCTGACCAGAATAAAACGTATTTATTTGACGCAAGTCGAAAGACAGGCAGAATGGGTGGCTCAGAGGCCATCCTTTTTTTTATTTCGGAGGCGCACATGCCCAGACAATCCGGAAGTCGTTTTCCCATTAGCCAGCGTGTGTTGCTGGCTCTCATTGGTTCCATTGGTGCGCTTTCAATGAATATTCAATCTGCTGCACTCAGCTCTGCCCCGAAACGCATCGTGAGTGTTAAAATCTCGCACGACCCCGTGCGTCGTGCAGAGGATTTGCGTGACCTGGCCTCTTTCGACATCTTGGGCGTTTCCTTGGAAGAAAACCTCGCGGAAGTTGCTCTCGAGCAGAACAGCCTCGACGAGCTCAAAGAAAAAGGTTTCCAGATTCAATTCTCACCTCTTAACGCACAGCTGCAGCGAGAGAATCTTGAACCTTATTTCACACCAACCGAGGTGCTCGACACGCTTTCCTCTCTGTCACAAAACTATCCGAGTCTCACAACGCTGCGCACCATCGGCATTACACGCCGCAAACGCCCTATCCAAGCGTTGTTCATTTCAGCACAGCCCAAGAATCAAAATCAGCCCACTTTACTTTTCAACGCGATGCACCACGCACGTGAAGTCATGACCACAGAAGTTGTTATGCATATGGCTCAGGTTCTTCTGAACGGATACGGCACTGATCCAGAGGTCACACATTGGCTCGACTCGGCGCGCATCATACTGGTTCCTCAGGTCAATCCTGACGGCAATCAGTTCGTGCACGAAGGCCAAAACATGTGGCGCAAGAATGCATGGGAAACAGAGGGACGCTCATTTGGCGTAGACATTAATCGCAACTATCCAGCACTCTGGGGTTCGTGCAATGGCTCGAGCCCAAACAAATCAAGCGATTCATTCCGCGGCCCAGAAGCAGCAAGTGAGCCCGAGACCAAAGCCATGATTGAACTTGTGCTCAGCGAGCGGCCCATCGCAAACATCAGCTACCATGCATTCAGCGAAATGATTCTCTATCCCTATGGATGCCGCAAAGAGAAAAATCCTTCCCTGGAATTGTTCAAAAGCATTGGTGCAGAAATGAAGGCCAACATCGTTGATGATGCTGGCCGAAAGGGCACATACGCTCTCGGCACTCCACCAGAGCTCCTGTATGAAGCTGACGGCACTGATGCCGACTGGCAATTCCGTGAGGCCGGCGTACTGGCGTTCGCGATGGAAGTGAATGGGCGGATGCAGGGCTTTCAGCCCTCTCACAAGCGCTGGCGCGATGTCACTGTTGCGCGTCAAGAGGAAGGATGGAAAACGCTCATCCGCCAAACACTTCAACAGGGTGTCCAAGGTCGCCTTGTGGGACGCTCTCTGGCCGGCGTGAGCTACAGGATCAGCAGAGCTGAAAATGGCGTCTGGGAGGATTTCACGGGTGAGGACAAATCTGTTAAGCCGTTTCGGACACGCTCGGCCGATGGATTTATCTTCAACACCCTTCTGCCCGGCACCTATCAATTCAACATTTATCAGAGCGATGATCTGAAAAAATCTGTCACCTTTGAAGTTAGCAAAGATCAGGTGACACAACTCGGAGACATTCGCCTTTGAAATTCTGAGAGGCTTCCGGATGGCCAATGCCACCTCCCCACTGCTCACTAGCCAAGACTTGGCCGTACGCATTGGCGTCACCACACTGTTTGAGGGACTGTCACTCACCCTTCACCCAGGCGACCGGCTTGGCATCGTTGGACCCAATGGAGCCGGTAAATCAACACTCCTGAAAATTCTCGCCGGAGTCGGACAATCCGATGCCGGCCATGCAGCTTGGCGCAGCGGCCTGCGCAAAGCCTACGTGAGCCAGGCCATCCCCTTCTCACTCGAGCACACAGTCAAAGATATTCTGACCTCCCAGCTCAAAAAGATCTTCGGAACGGACAACGCCGAAGAAACTCAGAGCCGGTTTGAGAAGCACTTAGCCAGACTCGAAGACTCTCCTGAATTGGGAAGCGATGAAAAATGGCTCGCCGAGCTCGATAAGCTCCAGCACGCATTGGACTCGCGCAGCGTTGATATTCCCAATGCACTCGCTGGTGCTCTGCGTGTGGCCGGACTAGAGGAATTCACCGAGCGTGAGGTCAGACACCTCTCAGGTGGGCAGCAGAAGCGTCTGCAATTGATTCACTCCTTCATCAGTCAGCCGCAATTGCTCTTGCTCGACGAACCGACCAACCACCTGGACGTGGAGACGGTCGAATGGCTGGAAGACATTCTGCTCGACTTATCTGAAACCGGCTTTCAAATGCTGGGCGTTCCCCTCCTAGACGATGAACCCGAGCCCATTGCCATGGCCATCGTCTCGCACGACCGTTCACTTCTAGACACCTTGGCTAACCGAATTCTTGAAATCGCAGAGGGTGACATTCAATTCTATTCCGGCAATTACGAAGCGCATGCTGCAGAAAAGGTGCGCCGCATGGAGGAGAACCGCACCCGCAATCAACGCATGGCGAATCTGATGCGCAGAGAGCTTGCATGGCTCAGCCGCGGTCCTGCAGCTCGTACAACCAAACAACAGGCGCGTATCAATCGTGCTGCTGTTCTTGAAGTCAAACTTCAAGCAACTGAAAAACGCGCTGCCGACAAACCTACAGTTGCTCTCAGTTTTGAAGCTGCCATGGAAAGCAGAGAACGCGATGCAACGGATTATTGGATTTCAGTGAAAGAAAATCTTGGCTCTCAGGTCTTGCTGGAGTTCGAGAAACTTTCTTACGCCCATCCAGGTGGCTCCGATAAACCCCTGCTGGCCAAAGATTTATCGCTCAAAATCAAACCAGGCACACGTCTGGCTATTGTCGGCCCCAATGGCTGCGGCAAAACACATCTTCTCAAGATTCTTGCGGGGCGCCTTGAACCTGACACAGGCACGTGCAAGAGACATGACCTGATCAAAGTCAGTTACTTCGATCAACATCGCCATGAACTTGATTTCAACCAAACCGTTCGCAGCGCGATCTGCCCTGAAGGTGACTATGTTCACACGAGTCAGGGTTATCTCCACGTAATGAGCTACCTTGAAAAGTTTCTCTTCCGTCGCCACGACTCCGAACGCAAACTGAAAAATCTTTCAGGAGGCGAACAAGCGCGGGTACTGATGGCACGCATGATGCTGGAACAGGCCAACACACTGGTTCTTGACGAACCAACCAATGACCTCGATATCCCCACGCTTCAAGGGCTTGAAGAAACACTCGTCAATTTTTCCGGCGGCGTTGTTTTCACAAGCCACGATCGTTACTTTATACAACGCGTTGCCACGCATATTCTGGCGTTCTCCGGAATAGAGAAACAACAAGACACGAGCTTTTACCACTGGACAATCGTTCCGAACTTGGAGCAAGCACTCGCACTTCTCGTCGCACTGAATCCAGCCAAGACTTCAGCGGCAAAAGAGGAAAAAAAGAACACCAGCAACCTAACAAAATCTGCCACCAAAGAAGCAGCCAAAAATGAAAAGGCCAAGCTGACATACTCCGAAAAAAAGGAACTTGAAAAGCTCGAGGAGCGCATCCCGGCTCTCGAAACAGAACTCAACAATGCAACGCGATTGCTGAATGAAGGATATGAGCAAGGGCTCACTTTTCAGGAGCTACAGAAGCGTCAAGCTGAGGTGACTCGCCTCGAGAATGAACTCGCGGCACATCAAGAGAAATGGGAACGTCTTTACGAAAAACTTTAACCCGATTCACGGCTTTTGAAGCCGCGTAACCTTATGTGCTCAAATTGCTTAAGGGCATCCAAAGAGGTTCCGATCCCCTTTAAGTGTTTCTTCGCTCCATCAATGCCTTCGGCCTGTGCCCAGAGGGCGTGCACACCGCAGAAGGCTCAAAAAACACTGGCCTTGTTCACCTGCGCTTAAGTTCGCCGCGCATTTCACCGATACGACGAAAAAAAGTGGACGGAGACGACGGTGAAAACTCTGATTTACGTGTCTGCAGTAATTCTTGGGTGGGCAACGGCTTCTTGCAGATCCGGCCACTACGCGAGCGACACACCAACCAAGAAGAAAGAAACCACAGCGGCTGGCGCGAACGCAGCAGGCATGAAGAAGCCTGGCCAAGCGCCAGGTGGCAAGAGCAGTGCCGCGGGTGAAGGGCTGCAGCTGGCGTTACAGGCACTCGATTGCCCCGACGAACAACGCACAGTTCCCGCGTCCATCTCAGTCAATTCAAGCCCCGACGAGCAGATTTTTCAGCTCACCACGGTGTGCAAATCGCAAGTTGAAACCGAAAAAATGGCGTCTGATAAATATCCGACCGACATTATATTTGTACTCGACATCACGGGCTCAATGCAGAGTAACATTAACTCAATTAAGAACCACGTCGTTGCATTCGCTCGGGCGATTGAAGCAAAGGGATGGGATGCCCGATTTGGAGCCATTGGTTTCCGGGACTCAATTGATGCACGCCACAATTTCTCAGCTGCCAGTGGGTTGGCCAGCAGCTTGGGCAGGTGGGCTGCAGCAGGTGGGGACGACTCACAGGAATACTCACAAGGAGGCCTGCGAGAGGCTCTCAAGATGTTTGATACAGACAAAAACTCGAAACCCGAGCGCCTAAAAGCAGACAAAGTGATTCTGCTCGTCACCGATAATCCAGGCTGGGATCCGGATTCTGGGAATCACGCAAACTTTGATACAAATGTCGCTGAATCATCGATCCAAAGCGCTGCAGCTGTTTTTCCAAGACTCCGCTTTTTTCATTCGACGTCACAAAGCCGTGCACCCTATGCTGGGATGAGTGCTTATGAGCAATACAACAGTATCCTGACGAAAACTGGAGTTTACGGCAAAGGCCTCGCTTACCCTGTCACTGAAAGTGTTATTTTGAGTGAATTTGTCGAGCAGTTCAAACCCGTGAAAGAACAACAGGAGATGAATTGCCGCATCGCTTCGATGGCGGTTAAAGATCTCTCAGGTCGCACCCGGAGCGATGTTTTCACCTTTGAGGCAGGCAAAGATAAGCAGGTAGCGAAGATTACTAAGGAAACCATTGCGAGTGCATCACTCGCGCAATTGACCGGCGAGAGATGCTGCTCTTTCCCAGGCGAACCAGAGTCTGCATGTACAAAGCGTGTTCCTTTCCAAATCCCTTTGCGGATCAAGTAACCCGCACAAGAGCCGTTTCTATGAGCGCTAAATCCACAAATTTAGCGCGCGAAACGAGGCTCACGGCAAGCATAAAAACGGGCGTGCGAGCGTCCTGCAATTTCAGGAAAATCGAACGGCGCTTTCAAGCGCTGCACCGCAGCAAAACACTTCTGCAACGCCGCCTCGAATGCAAGCCGCTCGTGTGCTTGGCTGTTCATTGAGAAAAAACAAACACCATCTGCTCTCAATATCCGCGCACAATTTTCAGCAAGCTCCTGCCATTCCTGCGCAACATGAAAAACACCTAAATCCTGAGTCGAGGAAAAGGTTGGAGGGTCGCACACGATGACATCCCAACCCGAATCCTCTCCACGCTCAATCTTTTGCACTTGTTTCTCGAGCCAAACACGCACATCTCGCTCAACGAATTTACCCGTGCGCCGCTCTGCGAGCTGATTGACTTCGAAATTCTTCTTTCCAACGTTCAAAGCACTTGCGGCTGCATCCACATTCACAACAACCTCTGCATCAGCAAGAGCCGCGGCGATTGCAAATGCGCAGGTATAGGAAAATAGATTCGCGATCCGCTTGCCGGGTGCCATCTGCTGCACCCGACGTCGATTGTCCCGGTGATCCAAAAACAATCCAACATGCTGGCGCAAAGTCAAAGTGACCAATGCCTTCCAATCATGCTCGCTCACAGTGAAAGTCTCCGGAGGCTCTTGCCCCGCAGTCCACATTTCCTGAACGAGCCCCTTCTTATGAGGATTTTTTGCAATCCGACGCCAAACACAGCCAACAACACCAAAGCGGTGCTGCAATTCCAGCAAAAGCGGTTCGAGCGCCGAAACAAGCTCTTCGCGCTCTGAGTCGCAATAGACCCAAACCAATGCATGTGCCCCATATACATCAACCGAAACGTCGTAATCTGTAAGCTCACCACGCTGCACCACACGCCAGGCTTGAGCGATGCTGGCAAACCAAAATCCGCGACGTTCATGCGCAACAGCGCTCTCTACAGCAGTGCGTCCTTGCTTGTGCACCTCGGCACTGAAGCTTTGAGGCAGCGGAGAGCGAATCACACTGGCCAGCCCCGGCCATTGAAGTTCTGCACAGTGAAGAGCAATTCGTGCTGCATTGCAGCCACCATACTCAACATCACCCCACAGCGGGCATCCACTTTCCGAGGCGTGCCTGCGGATCTGGTGCATGCGTCCACGCGCAATCACTGCTTTGTAGAGAAAAACATCTTTGTTGAGCTGTGTCTCGAAAAAGAATTCGGTGCGCGCCGCTTTTCCATCGAGAGGTAATTCACAAACCCAGTTCAGCCCATTTTTTTTAGAGACATCTTTGCTTGCCAGAAAATAATACGTTTTGCGCGACGACTCGTCGGTGTGCACGCGCTCTGCCTGAGCACTGGCTTCTGGGGTGCGTGCAAATATCAGAACACCTGTCGTTCCCTTATCGAGCCGTGAACACACAAAGGTCTTCACACCCAGATGAAGTTCCAACCACTCCTGCACTCCCAAGTCTCCCGGGTCACCTCCGTGAGTCGCCAGGCCATAAGGCTTCTCGACAACAAGCCAATGTGCGTCGGAATAAAGAATCTGGGGAGTTTTGGAAGCACTCACAGCAGCGCACCTTTCGCATCTAAAAGCTTACAGGCGAGTTCTACAAACCCATCGCCCTCAGAGCGAGTGCTGATGAACTTTGGGAATGCACTCATCACACCGCGGTACTTCTCGATATTCGCCACTCCGGCTGAGCAAGGAAATCTGCCTTCGTCAAAAAGAGTCACATCGTTCGGGCTATCACCGACCGTCAGAGTGGAGCTTGCCGGTGAAGCCGGAAGATGCATCTGCTGCAGGAGCCAACACAACGCGCTGCCCTTTTCTTGTCCGTGCGGCATGATGTGAGCATGGATGGTTGACCAGGTGAATGCAAAATCGAGGCTCTCTACAAAAGCCCTGATTTCAAAAAGCTGAGCAGAATCGAGACCAGCAACATGAAAGGTGTAGTCGCTTAAACGGTAGACGTTGTCCTCGGTCACTTTCAAACCAGGATATTTTTGAACAACTCGATTGAACACCTCGGCCAGAAGAGCCCGTCGAGAACCAACGTCGATTGCATCCTCATAATCATCACCATTGCTCTTCCGAAGCAATGGAGCTGCCTCTGCCCCACGAAAGACAACTCCACCATTCTCTGCAATGGCCGCATCGACTGGGAGATATGAAACCAACCCCTGCACCCACCCCGAAGGTCGTCCGGTCACCAGAATCAAAGTAAAGCCTGCGCGCTTTAGGGCGTGCAAAACTGCAACCACCTCGGCAGCAAATCGCCCGCGGGTACTGAGTGTACCGTCGATATCCATGGCGAGGGCTTCAATTTTCGTCCAGTCGACGACCACGATTGGCTCCTTTTATATAAATAATTCCTGTCATATCAGCCACAAAAAGTACTGTGAAAGATTCTCATTGACGAGCACCGCATCCGTTCCTACGAGTGACTGGCTGGTCGGCTAGCTCTTTGAAAGTCTATCCAACAGCCAAATTCTACTCGGTATTTTCGAGGCACCGCAATGAAAAAATCCATTCTGGTTGCACTTTCACTCTTCTCCGCGCTGTCGTTGGGCACCCTGACCTTGGCTTGCAGTGGCAAGCAGGACTCGAAGGTTAAGTTCATTAAGACAAGCGCTGACCGCGCCATTCTGGAAAAACGCGACCTCGAAGACACATTTCTGTTTGGCCTCAATGTGATCGAAACCAAGGGATTCTTTAGCACAGCGCTAAACCTCAACTTCCGCCCGGTGGAAAGTCGCCTTATTCTCGCCGAAAATGAAGCAGGTCAGCAGCAACTCGTTGTTGCCAGTCAGAGCTCAAACCGCCTCGAAAAACTTCTTTCCTTCGATGTGAAGGACACAGCAGATGGAAAAATCGAAGTCGACTTTTCAACCGCTGGCAACGAACTGAGTCTTTGGAATAGCATCGGTGGAGCAACAGTTGACCTCGATGCAGGGCGCGACGCCGGAAGCTGGCAGACTATCGCCGAGCCCAAAGTCATTAAAGTCGAACAAGATGCAGACACCGTTGTGGTTGACCTGCTGCACACTGTTTCATTCGCTCTTGCAAAATCAGCACCTGATGCAAGCCTGAAGCGTTCGGGAGAGGTCAAAATTCGCCTTTTCCTGAAACGGCAAGATAAGAATCCAAAAATCCTTGGGCGCACAGCGAGTCTTGCGCGCACACAGAACATTGGCTTCTTCCCCGCAGCAAGACGCCCCGGCACCGACGAAACCTTGCCGATTGCTCATTATAAAATAGACGTCGAGAGCAAAAAAACTGCACAACAAATCGTCTACCTCAAAGACTTCCCCAAGGAATATGTCGATATCGGTCGCCGCGCGGTAGAAAGTTGGAATATATCGTTCGGATTTGCAGCCTTCAAAACTGAATTGGCCGACGATAACATTGACCTCGGAGATCCTCGCTACAACGTTGTGAAATGGATTGATGGCCTCGACCAAGAGGTTCCGTGGGCTGGATATGCGCCGACAATGGTGAACCCACTGACTGGAGAGGTTCTCGCAACCCAAATTCTTATCAATGGCAGCACAACACGCAAAGGCTTTGAAGACATCTACAAGTACACTGCTGAAGCGACGCCACAGTTCAGCAAGCTCGTGGGAAAAATTGGTAACGTCCCACTGGTCGAGGGCGTCGGCGAGAGTCCCGTGGTCACATTCTTTGCAGACACGAACTCGAAGACCTCAGATGAATACATCAAGGGATACTACTACAGCGTCATTATGCACGAGTTTGGACATTCGCTCGGACTACGCCACAACTTTGCTGGTTCAACCAAGATCGACAGCAATGGAATTTCGAGCTCCGTCATGGACTATGAACCTGGCTTTGTAACGAACATCAGAACTCTACCTGGCTCCTATGATACCGCTGCCATCCGCTGGGGTTATTTCGGTGAGAGTCCTGCAGCACCGCTGCCATTCTGCACCGACGAAGACATGTCTAAACGTTACGATTGCAACCAAGGTGATGTGGGCGACCCGGTTGACTATGTTGTTGCAGGTCTCATTCAGGGCACAACTGTACTGGAAAACCTCGTTGTTCCGCTTCCAGGCATGGTGCAAAAACCGATGCGCGGAATGATGAAAACAGCACTCAAGATCATCGACTTCAAATCGCAATTGTCAGAACAAAAGCGTGAAACCGCAGTCTACGAAATCCAGCGTGCCCTTGAAAGAGTGCGACTGGCCGCCCCTGCTCAAGGCCTCGGTGCAAACGAACGCTCGGTTGTCGAATCAAATCTGAAGAGGCTGGCGAACTCGTATTCTGAAGCAACTGCTCCGCGAGCTGCCCCCGTGGCATTCATTCCGGGCTTGTAAGAGATTCCCGAAAACCAAAATCCGCAATCAGCGGCACGTGGTCGGACAACTGAGTCCACGGCGTGCCGCTCAAACTTTTTATCGAACGACAATCGAGGCCGCGGATGTACATGCGATCGAGTGGCAAAAGGGGAAAAGCGCTGGGAAAGGAGCGAGCGTACCGCCCGTGTATTTCCTTATGAGCCTCCACCATCCCACAGCCTGACTCGAGATGCTGCGAAATAATTCCACGCCAATCGTTAAAATCTCCAGCAATGATAAGCGGGCTGTGATGGGGCACGGTCTGCTCGATGCGCTCAATCAGACGATCGACCTGGGTACGCCTGCCTTTCTCGTGCAAATCAAAATGCAGGCAAATGAAGTGCACCGGTGGCTGTTCCGGGGCAACCAGAACAATGACGTGCAGCAGCGAGCGCTTTTGAAAAAAAACATTCGAGACGTCAATATTGTTTGAGTAAACAATGGGAAAACGGCTGAGCACAGCATTGCCATGATGGCCATCCCAGCCATCCCAGGTACGTCCGTAGACTTTGTAGTCAAAATGACCGTCTGCAAGAAAAACATGCTGCTCTGCCGCAGGCCAACGCTCGACTGTGCGAGCCTTGCGACGGTGCTCTCCCTGCACCTCCTGCAAGAGAACCACATCTGCGTTCAGATTGTGAATTGCTCTGCGCATGTCTTCCAACACGAACTGCCTGTTGGCGATCGAAAAACCTTTATGAATGTTGTAGGTCACAACCCTCATCGCGCTTTCCTTAGAGGATGTGCCGAAAATAAAGGAGAAATTTTACAAACAATCCCTTCCACACCGGTAGAGAATTGAGTGAATGATTCCCCACTTCGACCGCATCCATAAAATCCTGCTCAAACATTCTCTTTACTCTAGCGACTGTTTCTCTGTTTTCAAGAATCACATCAATTTCTGCATCATGAAGCACACTGCGATGATTGAGATTGGATGAACCCACAGCAACGCAGTCATCCACATACATGACCTTTGCATGCAAGATACGCGGCTGATACTCAAACAGGCGCACACCGTGTTGAATCAACGATGCATAGAAGGCTCTTGCAACCCACGGCATGAAATTCACATCCGAAATTGATGGCAAAAGGAGCCGCACATCAACCCCACGCCGGGCAGCTGCAACCAAACTCTTTTGCAGGGCACCGCTCGGCACAAAATAAGCATTTGCAATCCAGATACGCTCACGTGCCTGTCTGATAAAACGCAGACGGCGGAGCCAGGCCTTATGCCGAAGAAGCCGCCCATCATTGCGAATGACCAGCGGATGTTGCTTCTTGTCTTGAAATGACTTTACCAACAAGGAAGGTCGCAGCATGTTTGTGTGAGTCACCCTCCAGCCACGCTGCCAAGCGTTCTGAAAGGCATCGGCGAGAACACCAAGAGCGCCGCCCTCAAGTCGAACACCCACATCGTGCCAAGCTCTATCACCATATATCGCACTCATGTGTGCATCACTCAGGTTCAAACTTCCCACAAATGCAACGCGCTCATCAATGAGGGCGACCTTACGATGATTGCGACTGTTGACATAACTGAACAAGCGGAAGATCCAATCCACTCCCGGACCACGCGGGTGAGCAAGACTAGGGAGAATCTGCCAGGGCAAGGGATGATAAACACGCACCTCGAAGGAAAGACTCTCGTCAGTGCGAAAGCCGTCGGAAATCCATCCGGCAGAGCCAACTCCATCGACCAAAAGACGCACCTGAACTCCACGCGCCTGCGCAGCATTGAGCGCCCGAACCATCTCGCGGCCAAGAGCTTCATTCTCAAAAATATAGGTTTCTATGGCTATAGATTTCTGTGCCTGAGAAATCTCATGCAGCAAAGCAGGGAAATACTCTTTGCCATCCACAAGCAGCATTTCATGAGACCAGGGTAAAACCCCAGTTTTCGATCCCGCATTTTCAGGCTGCAAGGCGGAGATCATTCAGCCCCCGGTATCAGGCATTAAATTCCTGGCTCAAATCAACTTTCTTCAGCCATCGAATGCGCTCCCGACATGCGCCAAAGAGTTCTTCGTCTGAGCTCAAAACAACCCGCAGCGCTCTGAGTGAAGCCACAATATCTGCAATGAAGAACAACATTGCAAAAATCAATGAACATAAGCTCAATAAAAAAAACGTCCGAGCGATAACATCAAGCTCATTGCCATAAACAAGGTTGAGAAATAGGCAAAAGATAGTAATTGAAACACAGAAAATACTCACCGCAATGGAGACTATCTCGGTTCGAATCATGCGAGCCCGACGATACAAGATGGCGATTTCGGCAACGATAGCATTCACAGAACGCTCATCATGACGCCGGTTACGGTAATCCTGCATAAGCGACCGAATGCGATCTGAGGTGCGGCCGTAACGATTGGTCATGGCACCGAGCAAAAGACCAGCCCCCGTAATAACCGTAACGGGCGCCAAAGAGGCCTGAAGCACACCAATAAGTGTTGGCTGATCCGTCATCGTTACATTCTCCATTGGCTCTTCAGAACATATTCTTCAAAAGCTGCATCAGTTGCTCAATACCCTGTGCAGAGAGAAGGTACCTCGCACCATCGCTCATCACAATCTGGAGAGCAACATAGACAAGCGCCCCAAAAAAGAAAATGTTTGCAAGCAAAAATGCATAGGAAAACAGAATGAACAATCCATTGGTTTCGATTGCAGACAAGCACGAAAACACAATTCCCCAAGCTGGAATGCTATTGCTGAAAGGTATAGGGAGTGGCAATGCCAACAGAACTCCCATGAAGAAAACGTGCCAGCCGAGGACGCGTGGATGAGCAAGCGCCCTGCCACGCCCTCCGATATCCCAGTGAGGAATTTTTTCAAGTGAGAGTAAAAGCTTTTCACAATAGAACAATATTTTTTTGATGGTCTCTGCTTGAATTTTACGGTCACGGATTCTACGCGGAAGCGCTGCAGGGCCGCGTCCAAGAATTTGAAATAGACCGAGCAAAGCTAAAAAGCCGCCAAACGGAGTACTCAAACCGAGCAGTGGCACAGGCTGCAAAAATGGGGTTGAGAGCAGCAGACCCGCCAATGCGAATTCAATGGGCTCGAGAAAGACCAATACCTCGCCAAACGTATGGTGTTCCTTTTGTTGAGGCGATTCCTTGGCAATCATGACCTGGAGTGCACGAATTCTTTCAAGGGTGGCGTTCATCTTTGCATCCTGGCTATTCTTGAATAAACTCTCGGGCGAAACATAAAGTCTCGCAGATTTTTGGGACGAAAGGAATGCCCTCGTGTCACCAACTTCAATTCTTCCCAAGCCGTTCTCGAAATTGGGGCGCTCCGTTGTTCTGGCGCTCGCTGCTGTCCAAGGCTTATTATCAGCAACGCTGAGCGCATCCCAGCCACACAAATCAGAACTCACTGTGCCCCAAATTTCCTACGTTGCCAACGGTGCCAACGGTGCCAACGGTGCCGACAGAACAACCGAGCGTGCACTTATCTTCATGAACAATCCAGAATTTCTTTGGGCAAGTAACCATGTCTGTGACCTTGCCGACGAAACTCACCCCTTCGGCCGCGACACGTGTCGCACCAGCCTCTTTCGCATTGAAGCTCTGCGTCAGGGTCAATACCGAGCCTGGTGGGAGCACCGCAACATGATGCCCTTCGCGATTCGCTCTGGAATTCTGCTCAGCAACCCCGGAGCGGAAACCGCGATCATCGACATTGTTGGGCTCGCTCTTGAGTCCAATAGCATCAAGCGAGGCGGACTCGAATTCGTCGAAATGTTCAACGCACCCAAAACAACACAGCGCCTTACAATTATGCCAGGCGAACGCATCATGCTCGATAAAGTCTCCACGAAATGGATTCACCCGAGTCATTTTTTTGCAGGTGTTGTTGATTTCGATGTTCTCGAGGGCTCAGTCAGTCTCGATGAAATCGTTTTCCGAAAACAACCATCGCCTCAGCTCAATGCACTGGGCTACAGCCAAAGAAAACTCTGGGGCGTGCACGAGAGCCTTGTCTACAAAGGAATCTCACAGACCTCTGCAGTGGTCTTGAAAGGTGCTGATTTTCAAATCGACGACACCACACCTCTCGGCGCACTCCCTGTGTCCTACAGGCTCTCCGAGCCCCAGGGTGACAATCACACTTCAGGTGCCTGCAATCCCGAACTCTCACCTCCATGCACAGGAAGGGCTCTCAGCAAACACAACGAGCCCACGCAGCAAAATTCCTGGGTGTCACACATTGCACCTGACCCGCGCGATGCAAATCCCAAACGCACACGAGCCATTGTCGATGACCTCATCGAGCTCGTGGTTCCTGCCAGCACTCCAAGCTGCCCTTCTGGCTGGCCGATGCATAAGAACCTCGCCGAACGCTCTTGCATGCGGATGTCCGCTCAGTTCCATTGGTTCCTTGAAGATTTCAATCACTGGCGTCTGCCCAACTGGGGCAACTGGGCAGTTCAGTACAGTCACCCCATCCGCGTCACAAACACGGGAACGCAAAATCGCACGGTCGTGCTGAAAGTCACCGCCGACGGCGCTTCACCTTTGGCCTACCGAGGCTCGGGAGTATCCACGGTTTGGAAACAGGTTTTTCTTGATCCACGGGCGAAAAATGGAAAACTATCGAGTGTAATCCTTGCCAAAGGCTCTGTGGCTCCAGGAACCACTCTGGAATTGCAAGGTGAATTTATTCTCAGCGGCCCCGGCGCCGGAACGCTCGAGCATCAATTTGAAATTATTGAGTAATACGCCCAAACAATTCTTCTTGCTTCAGTCCAGAGTTCATCCTACCCCTTCGTGGGCGGTGTTTTTTCAACAAAAACGCCGCCGATTGATTCAAAGCCATCTCTTTACTCTGGAGAAGCAAACATGCAGCGCCGCGATTTCCTGAAATCTTTCGGTATCGGTTCACTGGGCTATTCGGTCATGAATGCTCAAAGCGCCCAGGCACTTCCCCAACCTCCGCGGGTTATCTCGCCGCGCAACCCACGAGCACAGCGCCTGCTGCGCAATCCTGGTTCAAAATCAGTATTGATTGTGGGCGCCGGTTTGGCAGGGCTTTCTGCCGCTCTTGAACTCTCTGAGCGTGGCTACAAAGTCGTTATTCGCGACGCAATGGATATTGTTGGTGGAAAACTCGCTGTGCGCCAGGAAACCAATGCTGCCGGAACATTCTGGGTCGAGCATGGACTCCACATGTGGTTCGATAACTACCACGTGTTCAGGAACATACGCGATCGGCTTGGCGTGAACGGAAATTTCCGCGCTTTCAACGAAGTTGAGTTCAAGTTCAAGGACTACCAAGACGAAGTCATCCGCAGTGAGCCGCCCGTGTATCCGCTCAATCTGCTCAATATCCTCAAAAACTCACCCAACATGAACATTCTCGATGCTACGGGCACACTCAACACCATCCGTGAGGTTTTGTTTTTCAATTATAAGAGCGTCTACGAAAAACTCGACAACATCACTTTTGCCGACCTCGCAAAACAAAGAAAAGTAAACAAAAAATTCTATGACATTGTCATGGAACCAGCCGCATCGGTCACACTGAACGACCCAAATACAATCAGTGCTGCCGAGATGTGCCTTTACATGCACCTGTATTTCCTGAGCCAACCCAAAGCATTCAACCGCGAAGTCACGACTACGGATCACTACAACGCATTGCTCAAGCCTTGGGTAGAAAAACTCAAGAAGTTCGGAACGAAAATTCAGCTCTCGCGCCCCGTACATGGGCTGGTCTTTGCAGACAGCAAAGCCGTTGGAGTGGTCGATGAGTCAGAGCAGTACGATAATGTAATTCTGGCCACCGATGTGGGAGCAACAAAGAAAATTCTGGCTAACTCAACAGCCAATGATGTGGAATCGAACCTCCTGCTCAAGCAGCTGCAAAGCCGCATGCAGCCATTAAAGGTCGCACCACCATACAAAGTCTTGCGCGTGTGGTTTGATAAGCAGCCCTCAGATGCCATTCCCGATTGTCTCGAGACTCCACAACACCGGCCTATCAACCTGCTTGCCCGGTTTGAACTTCTCGAAGATGAATCACGCGCATGGGCTCAAAAAACAGGCGGCTCAATCATTGAATTCCACCTGTACACAACTCCTGAACTTGTCGGTCTGCCCGACTCTGAAATCTGGCCTTATCTTCGCAACACCGTTCTGGAGATTATGCCCGACATGGCAGATGCAAATGTCATCGCCAGCAGTGTTGGCAGCTATGAGAATTTCACCTCGTTCGAATGTGGCCAAGGTCTGCTTCGCCCGACCTCAACTGAGCCACAACGCATGGGCATTCAGAACCTGACTCTTGCCGGTGATTGGCTGAAGACTGACTACCCGTCCGCTCTCATGGAACGCTCGGTGTGCACTGGCCGCGAAGCCGCCAATAGCATTTGCTTTGCAGATGGCGTGCGCGAGGAAAGCCTGGTTGTCACTGCTGATTACGGACCGGGATTGCTCTAGGTGAAGGGAAGAGTCACTGCTGCATAGAGTGACTCTTCCGCTCTCAGAGCTTCTATCTTATTCTCAGAGTGTCTGTAGAAATTGAATGAGTGCTGATTTTTCTTCGGACGTGAATTTCTCACGTCCATTTTGCATGATGATTCCTTCATCATGACCTTGATTGCTCAAACCCTCTCGACGCGAGTCGAAATGCCCCCATCGATTGTCTTTCCAGGACTTCGGGGCTTTTTCACCCAGAGGATAACCGTTACATGCTGCATCAAAGTCGGATGATTTCGAGCGTGCCTCGCCCACATCCCAGCGCACAGGCCGTTGCGCAGCGGGGGTCAACAAAGCACATAAATTAGGCACAGAATTGTTGTGCAGATAAGGCCAGCGCGCCCAAATACCCACTAATGGGGGTGGAACGTAACCGCGCTGGACTTTAACCAAGATGCCATTGCGTTTGGATATATCGAGACGATTCAAAGGCTCCGCCAAAGAAATCATTCCCTCTGCCCGCAGAGAATCTGTTCCCACGTTCACCACCGGTGTATTGGTGTGATATTCAACGCGGACGGTTTTCAAAAGCTCTCGCTTGCTCATGCCAGAGGTATCAGCACGCTGAAAACCTTTGATGTAATTTCCGTGGCAAAAAGCACAATTTTCAGAAAAAAGCTGTTGCCCTTTTGTAACCTTCTCGAGGCTGAAATGCTGCTCGGGAAAGAAATCAAGAAACTCCGGCGCCTGTGCAGAAAAAACCATGGCAGTCAGATCGCGCACAACCGCATTGTTGTTGACCAACCAGTGCGAAAGCTCAGTGAGTTCCGTTCCACGACCGATCTCGTTCCACAGAATATTCGTGAAAATGGGATTGCCAGCCACAACCGAGCCATCAAGAAGCCACTTGTTCTTATACTTTACGTTCCACCAAACAGCCGGCTTGCTGTCTGCAGGCTGATGCCGCAACCAGGTATCGCGTGGGTTTCTTTGGCTGCGAGGATCTTTGCTGGCAATTGAATCGGGAGCCCGACGAGCAAGGCTCAATGCAACATGCGCCAGCGAAGTGTCGAGTCCCCGAACGAGCGGCATACGACCATCAATGAACTGAGCGTTTTCTCGAAGCCTGCGGTACATTGCGGTTTCATTGGGAGAGCTTTGAGTCGCAGCACGGAACATCTCTGCCCCAACAAAACGAGTCGCTGCGCGACCGCTGAGAAAAAACTCGTTGGCACGCGGAAAGCGGTTGGTCAGGCCAATCACCTTCTTTCCAAACAGATCTCCCGCATGGCAGGACGCGCAACTAAACGTCAACGCGCGCCCTTCGGGAGCATCAATCATGCTTGTTCCCATGCGGTACCATGGCTTTTTCCCCTCAGGAAAAGGAACATGATAAACACCGCGGCCTTCTTCCTCGGGGTAATCAATGAGTCCTACCAGGTTCTCAACATCGGAGAACGTCTCAATGCGAATTGCTCTTTTGAAAAAACCTTGGAGCAAATCAATGAGATTTTTTGATTGACCAGGCTCGAAAAAACGTAAAGCCGCCTCAAGCGGAAGGGCTTCGCCCGTAATAGAAACTGGATAATTTAATGCATGTGCGCGGCCACGCACGGCTGATAGCTGCAATTCTTGTGAAGAGAGTGACAATGGATTTTCACGACCTTGGGAGGAGATCTGTTCATTCTCCTCCCAGGACGGTTCAGCAGCTACGGCAAAACTAATGAGGGCAAGGGTGCTGACGCCAAAGCTCAGCACCAAAAATTTCTTTCTTTTCATCGCTGCCAGCTTACATGATAATGATTGTCATGGCCACCGGCATAGGAAACGAACCCAGGAAACTTGGCCCGAACCGAAGGGTCATTGAAGAGCACACCCGTTGCGCCACCCATCTTGATAATTTCGTTGATGAGCACAACCGAAGCACTGCGCAGATAACACCCTTCATAAATGGTGTAGCAGTGAACGGCTGGGGTGTTGCCCATCACCGCAATGTCAACCTCAACACCTTCATAATGACCCGCATGGCGTCCGCCATTACCACCACTGCTACTCGACAGGTCACCAATAAAAAGCTTTTTGCCTGTCTTGTTGTAAACGCGAATGGCGAGCTCTTGCACCCGTGCAACCGTTCTGGGTTTACCGTAGCGCATCCACTCAACATCGAAGGTCTCGTAGCCATAGCCCTGAGCGGGTAACTTCACGAGCCCCTCACCCTTAGGCGCGGCAAATAAACCACTATGAACAGACGCGTTACAATGTTTTACATAGCAGCCATTGCCGCCTTTGGAATCGAGACACTTGTCGAGTGCTTCCATTGCGCAGAACTTATCGCTCGGCTGAAAACCACATCGACTAAAACAACTCAGACCACCGGCCGAAGTCGTACAGTCGGTGATATCTTTGACCGTACACTTCGCAGGAGTGTTGCCATCATCCACAAGCATGAGGTCTGAAACGCTTTGCGTCTTGCCCTGCTCTGTGCATGCAGCCAACATAGAACAAGCAACGCTAAAAATTAATACCGGCCATTTCATGACCACCCTCGCACGCTGTCATTGGTTCGGAGTTTTCCGCCTCTACGCTTGCAGCATCAATCATGCCAACCCAAACTCACGGAATTGCAAAAAATAATATAAATATAAGTGTCAAGAGCTTCGACAGTGTGGAAATCCATCCAGAAAACAGAGAAACTTTTCTTCAGAAAGAACCGTGTGTTCCAAGGAAATTTAAAGAACGACGGAATTCACTCCGAACCGCATTGCAGCAGGGCTGGCGGAGGAAGAGCATGAAATCTAAATCGAGTATCTGGCTCTTGACTGCAATGTTGGGCACTCAGATTGCGGTCTCCTGCTCGACAGCCGACTACGGCTCAGCTGGCGATCCAGCCCCCAAAAAAACGAACGCCAAAGCAGCCCCCGAATCGACCACCGGCGGTAGCGGCGGAGCAAAGGGTGAGAATGCTGCCCCGCAACCGAAATCAAAAGCGAGCCCGGAGTTTTTTAGCTCGGGCAAGTCTCTCGACCTTCATGTCATCATGGACAAGTCAGGCTCACTTTGGGTCGACCCCAACATGAGCACCGTTATGGGTTCTGGGAGCGATCCCGAGTGCAAACGCATGGATGCTCTGCTCGACCTCATCGACGGGCTTAAAGCCAAACTGACCAAAGGTGAATTCGTTCGGTTGACAGTCGTCACCTTTAGCAACGGGAGCGCTGCCGTTGGTAGCCTTCCAGATGTTCTCAAGGAATCCAGGAGCAGCATCGATCAGAAATTGCGGCCAGGAGTCTGCACTTTCCCAGGCCAACTCGAAACAACAAACTATGCCGAGGGTATCAGTGAGTCGCTCTCTGAGCTCCGCCGGCTCCGTGCCACGAAGAAGCTCGAAGTTGAGACGAGCCTCTTCTTCTCAGACGGCGCAGCGAAAGACTCTCCCACAAGATTGCTTGATGCAATCAGCGAATTGAATGCTGAATTTCCAAAAAGAATTTTTGGAATTCTTCTTGGCAACACCTCTGACCAATGCACTCTGAGTGAGGGTGCACGCCGTCTGAGTACGATTGAATGTCTACGCAAGGTTGTGGGCAATGCGAATGAGAAAGTCGTGCAGAGCGACGATGCCGCTGGATTATCTGCCGCAATGACGAGTCTGCTGGAAAAGTAACAGCACCCTCAACGCCTACACACCATCTGAGAGCCACAAAACAGGGGTAAATAACTTCCGTTCCATGAATTTCCGGGTTACTCTGAATAAAACCCGGGAGTTCGAACCGAGTGACAG
This sequence comes from Betaproteobacteria bacterium, assembly GCA_016868315.1. Taxonomy (GTDB): domain Bacteria; phylum Bdellovibrionota_B; class Oligoflexia; order Silvanigrellales; family Silvanigrellaceae; genus RFOM01. Next base: position 78,654 of record VGHE01000001.1, on the reverse strand, counting down.
CTCAAAATCAAATGCCCATTGAGCTCATTCAACCCTTTCTGCTTTTGGCGGAAGAGCTGAATATTTCCCGCGCGGCGCGCCGACTCAATCTCTCCCAACCAGCGCTCACCCGGAAACTGCGCAACCTCGAGGTCAGCCTCGGAGCTCAGCTGTTCGTTAGGCAGAGCCGCGGCTTAACACTCACAGCCGTTGGCCGTGAACTCAGGCGCAACATTACCCCCGCCTTTGAAACACTGCTTTCCACCATCACAGACATCAAAGACGCTCAAAACAAATTAAGTGGTGCCGTGGCGTTCGGATGCTTTTCAGAACTTGGAACACATCTCCTTGCTCCTGCATTACTGAAATTTGTGGAAAACCATCCATCAGTCACGATGGACATCCGCTTCTTATCCGAAAACGAAATCATAACTGGTGTCGCGCAGGGACAACTCAACCTTGGTGTGAGTAGCCGCGCTCCTGAACATGAAGGAATCCGCTCATACAAGCTTTTATCTGAAACGATTCATGTGGTGACTTCGGCACAGAATCTAGATCTCGAAAAGAACCCAAATCCCCGATTTGCAGGTTTTCGTACCCAGGATCGCCTCCTTAATCAATTTCTAAAAACTCACTCACTTTGGTCGCGTAAATCTCCACCCGAAATCGCAGTGGCTGTGAATTCACATACCGCGATGCTCTCGGCTGTCCGCCAATTGCATCTCTACGCGGCGCTTCCATTACACAGCATATCTAAAGCTTTGAAGGATAAGTCGATTCGCCTTGCTTCCAAAAGAGAACTCCACAACGACGTTCATCTTATCTTACCTGCAACCGAGCTCCCGGATCGCAAGACACAAGAGCTGAGCAAATTCCTACGACACCAAATGAAAAACCCGGAGGAGATGCGGCAATGATGAAGATAAAAGCCCTCGTAGGTCTCGACTCCAAACAAGAGAAGGAACGCGTGCTTCTCGGGGTTGAAAAAATCTTCTTCGAATCGTCGGTCAAAAGAACATTCAAAAGCCCAGAGGAACGCGAAGCCTTTCTTCACAAGTATCTTGGCTGGTATGCGAAAAATTATCCCGAGTATTTTTTCGTAGCTATCGACCAAAACAAGTCCGTGCATGGGTACATCTGCGGTGTACCCGACACCACCAAACACCCCGAACTCTCCACCCTGCACCCATGGTTCTCGGAAATCTCGGAAGATTTTTTGGAATATCAAGCCCACCTGCATATTAACTGTGCCGATGTTGCCCGGGGGGTTGGGCTAGGCTCAACGCTTCTGAACGTCTTTGAGAACGCACTTCGGGGCAAAGGAATCAAAGGGGTGCACCTCGTAACCGCCCCCGATGCCCGCAATGTTGGCTTTTACGACAAAAATGGCTATAAATTTCGTCACGATTTCCTCTGGAACGCGAGCCCCATGCTGCTTATGGGCAAACAACTCTAACACCCGGGAGTGCAAGAACACGCCATGAAAATCAACAATTTCATTGTTTCGGTCTCAGCTTTGGCTTTTTCGGCGGCCTGCGTCACCACCGCTCAGGCCGTTGAATTGTTCTCGGGCAAATACAAGGTCAATTGCACCAACAGCCCTCAAGGCTGCGCATGCGTTGCCGCTCCCAATTCCAAAGATCCGATCGCATTGCTGCTCCACGCTCAGCCCGTGGACGGTGTCCAGAGCAGCACCGACGCAACCAAAAATGGCTCCACTTGGGTTGAACTCAAAGCAGGCGAGAAAAGCTGCTACTACCCTGCACAGAATCTGCGTCCCATCTATTGGGAATCGGATCTTTGCCCGGACAACGAACACGATTCCAAAATCCCGATGCGCGACATGGTGAGCATGCTCTCCGCAGGCAGCTCTACTTCAGAGCGCATTGCTCTCGGCAACCTATTCCCAACTTTTTACAACATTGCAGATGAAAGCTATCACCCCGGCCCCAAAACAAACGCACTTTACGAAGCAGGCACAGGAAATCTCATTGCCCGAGTCAGTAAGTCATTCCACGAAGATCTCGACATGGAAGGCACAGGAACTCTCATCGATGGACGCGTTCTGAATGTTGCAAACCGTGTAAATGGAGTTTGGGACTACAAAGTCCTGCCACGTGGCGCTTTCGGAATTGGAATCCTCAATCACAATCTGCATCCCTATCGTTCGGTCGCCGTAGATTTTGTGCATCTGTGCAAGCAGGCCAAACTCGATTTCTGCTCGTTGCCAGAATCTGAAATCAAAAAACGCCTCATTGGCGCTTTGATGTTCATGCCCCGTTTGCAAGGCATTGCTCTTCCCAACGGAAAAACCCATGACGGCTATGTGTGTGCACAAGATGTGGGCGGAGCAATTGAGCTGGATCGTGTCGATATTTTCGTTGGCCCACTCGGTGGCGGAAATCCCTACTTGAAGGAATGTCGTTACGCCAACCCGTTCAATGTGGCTGGCGTGAAGGGTCTGGTTCCCTTCGACTGGCGGACTTACGAAAACAACGGAGTCGATGCGACAGGAACACCGCGTTTCCGCCGCACACAGGAATTTGAATACAGAACCTACGCAGCTCACAAGGCTCTCGACACCTATCTTGTGAAGGGAGCATTCTGTAAGCCATGAAACACATCCCCTGCGCGCCAGTTTTCGCACTGCTGTTGGGGCTGTCTTCGACAGGTTTTGCCAAAGAAAAATCCTGTCTCACAACCAACGAACTCAACAATGAACTCAAGTCTGCCGTTCTAAAGGTGGATTTTAAAAACGTCGTCGACCTCGGTCCGACCTTTACAGCAGATCCTTGCCCAACAACTGAGCCGGCGTGCCAACATGGTCGCAAAACTTTAGGACGGAAACAGTTCCCACAAATCGATTTGGCCGTGATTGCCTTTCAGCCAGGCTGCAAAAATCCGGTCGTCGGTGGCAATGTTTTCTTTTCGCGCGACTACCCGCGCGGAGTGGGTGCGAGTTTCGATCCCAAAACTCAAGCAGTCAGCAATGTAAAAATGTACCCCTGGCTGCAAGAGCGATTCGACGAAGGCCAGGTGATTTCCCAAGCCCCCTGGTTCAAACCGAGTCCGGGTGCATGGAAATCACGTTATCCTGCAAATGAGCTTTTGAATCCTGAAGCAGTGCGCTCACCTATCAGCTTCATGTCACCCTATCCTGCCTCGGTTTTTAAGATATTGGTGGCACTGCGTGTTCTTCAAAAACTCGAAGAACAAGGCTCTCTGGAGCAACAACTCAACAATAAATACACATACGATTTCGGAACAGCCGATGCATCTGATGATGTCACGCTGACCTTTGCTCAGTTTTTGGATGCCATGATCCAATGGAGCGGCAACAAAGCCACAGCAGCTCTTATTCAATACCTCCACAGAAGCGGAGATATCATCGAGGCTGAGCAAAAAGACTCTGCCGGATATCCTGCAGCTGCACCGCGCCAAAATAAACTCAATGAACTCTTCGCCAGCCTCGGTCTTCCTGCTCTTCAAATGAATCGCACTCGCATGCAAGATGGCCTCTGGGGCAATCGCGACACCATGTACCTGAAAGACAGCTCCAGTGTCAGCCACATCTTCATGCCCTCCTGGGACACGGCACGCCTCCTCTGGCTGCTGCGCACCAACAGTTCGACTCCTGAAAATCAGAAACCCGATTGGCAGCTCTCTTCAAAATCAAACAAGAAAGTTGATGCAAGCTCGATTTCTGAAACTGTAAGAAACGCCTTTTGGGCAAATATGAAGAACCAGCTTTTCCATGAAGTGCTGAGCAATACTTTGCATTGCCAGCAGAAGCTGGGGGGGGGGTTTGGTATCCCGGCGCTCCTGCCCCAGAAATGGGTCAGCACAGGGCAACTTAAATTACCTGTCGGTGATTACCCGTTCGTCTTTGCCGCTGACGAGCTCAAAGGCGATTACAACTTCACTAAAAATCTAGGGGAATGCCAGACAACCGCCGAGGTTGAATTCGCGAGCAAAACCGGGCTCACGTCCGTCTCCGGAAGTCATGCGGGACTGGTCAAAGGTTTGTCGGAGCGGGGATTCAAACGAGAGTATATTGTGGTTCTCAACTCCAGCCTGGGCAGCCGTTTTACCGATTCCAACAGGCTCGATGCAGAACGCGTGATTCCGTGTTTCGACCGAACACTGTGTTACTCAAGCCGCATCAACCAGCTGGGTGCAAACATTGATGCGTCCATGAGAAGGTGGTTGGAAAGCGATGAATACGGAACTTCAACAGCGCGAAATTACGGCAAGACAAAAGGCAAATGACTTCCTCGCGGTTGCTGGGCAATTTCACCTCGGCGACCTCCCCACGGAGGGGCAACACCCCAAAACCAAGAATCTTTCGGCGCTCGCTACAAGTGATCTCGCTCAAGCCGTGCGCCTGATGCGTGAAGTTGATTGCGACGCATTGCGTGCAACACAACAAAAATGCGCAGACATCCTCAAAATGGCTCATTCCATGCAGCAAACGCTCAAGGCGGGTGGTCGCATTTTCTTCGTCGGATGCGGCGCCACCGGACGTCTTTCATTGAGCCTCGAAGTGCTGTGGCGTGAATCTGTGCAGCCTGGTCATGCCTGGTGCGACAGTGTTCGCTCACTTATGGCTGGTGGCGATGTTGCTTTGATACGCTCGATTGAAAACTTTGAAGACCATCCGAGCTACGGTGCACGTATGCTTGATGAAGCTGGCTTCCGCGAAGGCGACCTTCTGATAGCATCCACAGAAGGTGGAGAAACGCCCTACGTCATCGGAGCAGCTCTGCGCGCAACACAAGTTTCCTCAAAAAATCATTGGTTCTTGTTCTGTAATCCCGCTGAAATTCTCATTCAGAAACTTGAACGCTGTAAGCAAGTCCTACTTCACCCACAACTGCAAAAAATCAATCTCACCGTGGGACCCATGGCCATCTCGGGTAGCACGCGCATGCAGGCCAGCACTGTGCTTATGCTCGCAGCGGGCACAGCTCTTTTCGAGACTCTCAAAGATCACCCGACCTTCGACTCCATCGAGCAGTCCATAGATTCTCTGCTAGAACATCAAGGAAACCTTGCACTGGAAGCACTTCCCGCTTTCATCGAGCACGAGAGTGATTGCTACGCGCGCGGACAAACGCTGATCTATGAGACTCTCGAATACGGCATTACGGTGCTCACCGACACCACAGAACGTTCACCTACCTTCAGCCTCAGTGCTTTCGAGAACCGTGCCGACACAGATGCACCAACCAGCCTGTGTTACCTTTGCTTGCCGCACACTCATTCTGCACATGAGGCATGGGAATCTCTGCTCAAGCGCTCACCACGGCCGTTGGTGGGTTGGACTGACTACGAGCAAATCGGTGGGCCAAATCGCCTAGTGGGTTACGATTTCTCTTCCAGTATTTTTGCCTGGCGTCAGGAGCGACGCCCTTCCATTCAGCAAAATATTTTTAGCATCCGTCGTCAGAACAGCGATATCTTTTTGGCCTTGGGTGCGCACACTGCGCAATTCCCCACAGGCGAGCTCTCTCTGCTGAACGAACATCTGATGTTAAAAATGCTGCTCAACATCCATTCAACTTTGGTGATGGGTCGCCTCGGTCGTTATCACGGCAACACCATGACCTGCGTGCGTCCGAGTAACTTCAAACTAATCGACCGCAGCATCCGCTATGTGCAACAAATGCTTCAAGCGGAGCACATCACAGGCTACTCTTACGAAGACATTTGCTTCCAGTGTTTCTTTGAATTGGAGCAGTCCGAGGTGAACGAGCCTATTGTCCTCAAGACCTTCAATGCTCTCAAAGGCAAGCACTCTGCCGGTGGCTCCGCGCATCTGGGCAGCAACTTTGTGCCCAAATTCTCATACGAATTGCGGGCGCCCGGGGCGAGATAAGTTGCGCAAACCTCACAGATCTGAGATTGATGAGCGCAAACCTTGTGGAATGAGACACTATGGAACAAATGGCAATTGAGCTCCTGCAATCGGTGGCACATTCGCCGTTCTTGGTGTTCTCCATGCTTTTCCTCATCATGTACGCCAGCAGCTTTGGCATGCCTATTCCAGAGGAAATCACGCTTCTCACGCTCGGTTTTCTGGTTTGGCTCGGCAACAATCCAGACCCCGTTACAGGTGTTGTGACTCCCAACGGCATCAACATTCATCTGGCGGCCTGGCTGGCTTTTGTTGCAGTCTTTTCCAGCGATTTAATTGTCTATGGACTCGGACGTAAGTTCGGAACTCGAATCCTCTCGCTTCCTCTGCTGAACAAACTCACACAACCTGGAATGCTTGAAAAAGTGAATCAATGGATGAACCGCTGGGGTTTTTGGTCGGCGGGGGTATTCCGTTTCACACCAGGCATCCGCTTTCCCGGCCACCTGAGCTGCGGCATGCTGGGTGTGAGCCGCACCAAATTTATTTTGGTGGATGGTTTGGCAGCGCTCGTGAGTGTGCCTTCGCAGGTTTATTTGGTGGGTACATACGGCAAAGACATCATCGATCTCATCAAGAAATACCAACCTTGGGTTATCGCTATTTTGGCCGCAGGCGCGCTGATTTATTACCGCAAGGAAATTTTAAACTTGCTTGTACGCCGGCCTAAGTCCACAGAACCGGACCAATCTAAAACCTGAGTTTTTTGAGTCGGGTCAGCCCACGCCCTCAACTCAAGCGTGGAACACTCAACCGCCAGGCCGCGTTGCACGCTCGAGAGTATCAAACACCGAGCTGTAGGGCATTCCCGATTGTGAAAGTGCAACCTCGCAGGTTCGGCTCGTGCACACCCCAGATTGTGCTTGTGTGGTTCCCCAATGAAAACGTTCACCCGCGTTGCGAATGAGTTCCGGGTGCCACAGCCCACGATCGCCAGCCATGCCACAGCAAGCCTCTTGCTTTGGAAACACGGGCTCAGCGCACAGCTTTCGTGCTAAAGCCTCAAACGCAGCACTGTGCCCAGTTTTCCTCACAGAACACACCGGAAAGAAATGCAGACTCTCGGCAATGGGTTTGACCTGCATTTTATCAGCCAAAAACTGCGCATACACAATCGGATCCCAAAGTGTCAGAGCCTGAAAAGATGCGAGGCTTGTGCCCGTCAGTTCCTTTGAATCTTCAAGAAGTGACGAAAAACAGGGGCTATTGTCGATGACGACAGGTTTTTTGCCGCCTTCAGATGCTTCGAAAAGAACCGCAACCAGTGCTGAGAGCTTGGAGATTGAAGATTCTTTGTAACCTTTTGAACTCCACGGCTGACCACAGCATTGCCCCGCCTCGAAAACATTTCTGACGCGCACACCAGCCCGCTGTGAACAGAGCAATAGGCTGTCCCTGTTTTCTTTTTCTTGAGCGACAGACTGCGTTGTTCCGCAACTGCGGGTCACACAGCTGCGAAAGAGAATGACGTCAGCGTGCGCATGGGAATCTTGTGTGGATGCAGACGGCTTGACTCCACCCAATGCAGCACTCCACACGGGAGTGCCAATACTGCTGTTCAACATTGCGCTCAATTTCTCGACGCTCTTTTTACCGAAGACCGCACTTCCCTTGCTCGCCAGAGCCAGGGGCAGCTCCGCTACTTTTTCAACTAGCGCAGTTTCCTGAGCCAGCCACCGGGCAGTTGCACGCTGTGCTGTTGACACCCTCTCAGCACGAGCTTTTTTAACCCAATCTCCTGTATTGATTCCAACGGGACACGCACGCGCACACAAACCATCGGCCGCACAGGTTTTGAGCAGCTGATATGCGCTGTCATCAGCAAAATCGAAGTTGCCAGCTCGCACATCTTCGACATTTTCTCGTGCGAGAACGATGCGACCACGCGGCGAAAGAGTCAGCCCCTGACTCGGACAGACGGGCTCACAGAAACCACACTCAATGCAGGCGTCAACCTGCTCATCAACAAGCGGCATGGTCTTGAGTTTTTCAAGATGCGCGTTTGGATTCGATGAAAGAAGCACGCCAGGATTGAAAACACCTTCCGGATCGAGCAGGCGCTTGAGTTCGCGCATTAAAGTATAGGCCTCTGTACCCCACTCTTTTTCCACAAAGGGTGCCATGTTTCTGCCCGTTCCGTGTTCTGCCTTCAATGCTCCGTCATGTTTCACCGCAACGCATTCAACCATGTCAGCAATAAACTTCTCGTAACGGAGAATCTCGGAACGCTGCGAAAAATCTTGCGCCAAAACGAAATGAAGATTGCCGTCGCGTGCATGCCCATAAATCACGGCATCGGAGTATCCATGCAGAATAAGCAAGGAACGCAAATCGCGTGCCCCATCAGCGAGTTTGGGCAATGAAAATGCAACATCTTCAATAATGACCGATGTACCTTTGGGACGCCGCGCTCCAACCGCTGGAAAAATGCCTTTGCGGAGATCCCACAATTTATTCTGCTGTTTTTGATCGGAGAAATAGTCGGTGCGATGCTGCACTGATTTGTGCCCGAGAAATTTACTCTGAGCTTGAAGCATTCCGTTTAGCTCATCAACACTATTGCACTGCAGCTGCAGAAGAAGACAGGCTCCTTGAGATTCGAGGTCATAAAGGAATTTTGGCATTTCCGGCTGGCCGAGCAAGGCCTGAACCGAGGCATAGTCGAAAAGTTCGATTGCGTTGCAGCCAGCCGCTCGAAGCTCAGGTGCCAGCTGGCATGCCTCATCGAGATTCCGAAAAGAAAAAAGTGCACTTGCTCGGTGGGGACGCAATGGAACAGTGCGCAGAGTCATCTCAGAGATGAAAGCCAGTGTGCCTTCCGATCCAACAATCAAGTGCGCAAGAATGTCTGAAGCCCGCGCGTAATCGAGAAACGCTTGCAGACCATAGCCCATGGTATTCCTGCCGGCCGCCTTTCGGCGAATGAGCTCCACCAATCGTGGAGAGGAAAGAATTTTTTCGCGCAACGAGAGCAGGCCAGAATAAATCTGCGGCTCCTTCTCTTTGAGCACAGAGTCGCAACTGGAATCGCGCGTGTCGATGATCGTTCCAGAAGCTAGAATCAACTTCAAACCCACGAGCGTCTGATACGAATTTTCCTCGACGCCGCAGCACATTCCACTGGCGTTGTTGGCAACAATTCCACCCATGCACGCAGCCTGAAGTGAAGCGGGATCGGGACCTATTCTCCGCTCCAATGCAGCCAGATGCGCATTAACCACACCTCCCCGCAGTGCGGGTCCACATGTCACATGGCTCCCATTGTTCTCAATTTTAAGAGTGTCCCAGGCGCGCCCAAGGGAAACCAGCAATCCTTCGCCCACGGCTTGTCCGGACAAACTCGTTCCGCCTGCACGGAAAGTCAGCCCAACGCGATTTTCATGCGCCCATGAAATAAGTCTCTGCACATCAGAATCATTCTGTGGTCGCGCAACACCTCGGGGCACAATTCTGTAGAGACTTGCATCGTGCGCATGCACCACGCGGTCTGAGAGCTCGAACGAAACGAGACCATCCAACATCGATTCTTCCCCGAATTGTTTCCCTGGATTTTGAACTGGCTTCGCGCGATCCACAACCCACGCCTCCGGTGAGAGCTCAGAAAGTGCGCCTCCCGTGGCGGGGTGACTTGACCATCACAAATTTTATGTGTTAATTACTTTTTTAATACACAAATAATTGTGTATCTCTCTTAACCGGAGGATTTATGAACGCATTTGCACGAGTTCTTGCTCCCTTATTGGCAACACTGAGCGCGTCTTATGCGTTTGGTGATGTTCGCCCCATCCCAGGCAACGGTAATGGCGGCCCTGTGGTTGTTCCCGTGCCCACGCCCGGCCATGGCCCCGGTTATCCTCACCCCGGCCCAGGTTATCCCCCGGGTTATCCACAACCCGGCTCCGGCTATCCTCCGCCTCCTCCCGGTTATCCCGGCGGTCATCAGCCCTATCCTGAAACAGAGATCATTCAATGTCAGGATTTCCGCGGTGGTTATGACTTTGTGAACTTCCAATCAGTGCACGGTCGCCGCGCTGATTACCGCGCCGACGTCAGCGCACTCGGAGTCTACGGCAATGGCCTGCGTGCCTACATTTCCAACCGCATCAACGACACGATGCTGGTTCAAATTCAAACACCCTTTGGGTTAGCACAGATGACCTTTGGATATCTCAGTCATCCGTACGGACCTACCGCAGTGCTCTCTCTCGGTGGTCAATATCAGGAATTCCGCTGCAGACGTTCGGTGCGTCCGCAACCAGCCCCACGTCACCCATCCTATCCGCCCTCACCCTATCCGCCCGCGCCCTACCCCTTTCCGCACCGCTGAAAAGCGGTGTGCGACCAAACTCTCTGCGAGACGCTCATAATCGCTAACACGGTTATAAGCCTGCACGGAAATTCGAAAACAGAGTCGATGCCCCAAGCAAAGCACGGGGACTTCGACTCTGTTTTTTTGCAAGAGCTCCTCGGAGAGTGCACGCGCCAATTGCGGTGTCGGTGAAATCTCGGCAAGCAGTGGCCATTCGAGAGTCAGCATTGTTGCATGCAAATCCCCATGAGAAAAGTGAGTCTGCTCGAGAGCCAATGTATCGAGAAATAGTTTCCGAGCCTCAAGCAACAAAGAATTTCTCTTCAAATATAACTCTTCCCAGCCCAAGAGCTCATTGAAGTCGAGCGCCGCTGAAGCACTCAGCCATGCACTGAAATCTTGTGTTCCTGTCCACTCGAAAAATCCCTGCATCTGCTGATCATAGTTATGATGTGTCACTCCACCAGAGTAGCTCAGCGATTCAGGTCGAATGCGATCGCGATAATCTTTGTGTACGTAGAGAAACGCGCATCCACGCGGTGCACCGACCCATTTATGGAGGTTTCCCGTATAAAATTCGACAGAGACTTGCTCTAAGTCTAGAGGCAGACTGCCCGGAGCATGCGCACCATCCACAAGCACTGGAATGTTTCGCTTGCGCGCAAGTGCCACGATGTCCTGCAAAGGAAAAACAAGTGCCGTAGGAGAACTGATGTGGTCGCACAGTACCAATTTTGTTCTGCCGTTTAACTCTCGTTCAAAAGCTTCAACAATTTGCACAGGAGAATGCACCGGCCATGGAACTTGCGCTTCTCTCACAATCACGCCCTTGCGGTTGGATAAGTTGGTCAGCGCTTGCCGAACCCACCCATAGCCATGCGTATGAAATAGAATTTCATCACCCGGATACCATTCGAGTGAGCTCAGCACAGCTCCAATTCCAGCAGTTGCATTGCTAACGAACACCAGGCCATCGACGTCGGCATTCAACCAACGCGCAAGTCGTAGACGCTGCTCCGCAATCTTTTCGGGAAGTCTGCGAGCCAGAAAATCCACTGGGTTTTTTTCAATCTGTTGAAGCACTGAAAGCCTGAAGTGCTGCACAGCCCGGGGCACTGCGCCGTAAGAGCCATGATTTAAAAATGCAACCGTGGGATCGATATCCCACAGTTGCCGTATCTTTTGCTCTCCGCATTGCCAGGTCAATGAACAGCCCTCAGTTAAAGAGCAGAAACCCGTGCGAAGTTACTTCACCTCACGGATGACACTCGCAGATTTAATGATCAAAGGTTTACCGGCTGAGCTGAATTCTGCCTTGATACATGCCTGTGAAAGTTTCGTGGCCATATCTTGAAGTATGTTTGAGCTTGCACCATCTTGAGGATCAAGCACATAATCTAGGTTGTTTTCAGAGTTATTACCACTCACCTGGAAAACGATATCGGAGCCTTTCAACATAACGGTACCGCACTGCTCAGAAATTGCAGCTGAACGCTGCGAACCAGCCGCCGACGTACTTGCATCGCTGTCCTGTGCTTTACAGGCCACAGCTGAAGTCAATCCCAAGCATAGAAGTACAGCTCTTAGAATCATGATGCATTCTCCTTTCAGCCGAACCTTTGGGCGTATCGGACGAGAAAATAAATACTTCAGACATAAGAGCAACCCGTGCAAAAGTTGTACACTCGCCGGGAAAATCGCCCAAACCTTTGTCACTCCTACAAAGTCACCCTGCAGGCCAAGAAATCAAAAACAAACACATTTCTGCGAACAGCTGATGGCACGTTTTATGCTCACTGCTCGAGGCGAAGACAGCCGACACGCTGTCCACTCTGGTTTTTGGAGGTATCAACATGATGAGACGTTTGATTGTCATCCTCTCGTGCACTTCTGCAGTTGTCGCTTGCAACAAACAAGAGGGCACATCATCCTCTCAAGTTGATTTCGCGAAGAACTCAAGCAAAGCTCTCCCTAAAATAATCCGCTGCTCGCAATTGAGTGAAGTTGAGAAAATCACGGTTCGCGAAACACTCCTCATCAAAATGAGCTCTGAAAATATTTCCGGAACCTATCATTTTGCGACGGGTGAGCGCGGCAGTATCAACGACGCTGGCTTTCAACACCTAACTGGACGCATTGTTTCATCGGAAACAAAGGACAACATTATCAACCTCAAAGTTGAAGATGGCTTGCTGAGCGTTTTCTTTGACGATGACTTTGCGCCCGAAAAGAAGTTGAGTGAATTGAAAGTCGATTTGAAAGACAAGAAAGTGTCATTCGTCATTGATGGCGACAGCCGCGAAACTGTCGTGGGCAGTTGCACCTTCGAGTGACTTCTGATGAGATCTCTTTTCAGCCAGACAACTGAAAAGGGATCCCGGGATGAATCACGGAATTTTTAAGACTTTTCGCCATACCATGCGACCGCGCCTCTGCTCGGTTATTGGACTTACATTCCTTTTCATTTCTCTCTCTTGCAAAAGCAAAAAGACGACCTCAAGCAGCACCCGCGAGGTGCCCTACAAAGACACTCCCGGCAAAATCAGGAAGGGCGGATATCTCATCAACCCTTCTGATACTTCCTGCGGCGGTTATCCAATGCTCTGGGTGGAATCGATGCCCGGAAGTTGTGTGGGAATGGTTAAGCACGTTGAAGACAGCAAATTCCAACCACGCGTTCCCATCGAAATCCCAGGCAAGCCCGGTGAGTTTTTGATCACCGATTTTGCGGGCTGGGATCCCAAGGCCGGAAAAATCTGGTTGCTGCAATCTAAGAGAACCGCAGCCGATGTGACGCTCACTCCCATCGTGAAGGGTCTCTCGGTTCCTCACCAGATTGCCGTTGGTCCAGAGAACCATATCTATTTTGCAGAGGATAACCGGATTCGCGCATTCCCCATATCGGCCATTCAAGGAACAACCGAACTTCCTGCATCAGCCCTCCGCGATGTTCTGACCGGTCTCCCAGGGATGTTTAGTGGCGATCAGAAAAACAGCATGCATCCTCTCAAACACTTCGCCTTCGATTCACAATTTAATCTTTATGTGAATATTGGAGCGTACACGGATCACTGCAGTGACTTTCTTGGAAAGACTTGCCTTGAGGCTGATATTTCATTCGGCACAGCTGGCTCAAATGATATCCGCAATCACGGTGCAGTGCTGCGCAAGTATGCCTATAAAGGCTCGCTCAAAGCAGGATGGGATCCGAACTATCAAATTGTTGCGCAGGGTTTGCGCAATTCCATGGGACTTTTGTTCACATCCAAAGGTGACCTCATTCAGGTCGAAAATGGACGTGATTTCCCTGAATCATCACGCCCGTTCGAAGAGCTGAATGTCATTGCTGCAAGCGATTTGCGTGCACCAAAGGCCGAACCGCAGCACTACGGTTGGCCTTACTGCTATAACTTCAACGAAAAAAGCGATGAGTGGAAAAATTTCTCATTCTCCTGTGAACCGCAAACGAATACCAACTATCGTGCACCGCACGTTTTCCTGCCACCACACAGCGCACCTCTGGGGCTCATGCGTTACACCGGCAACATGTTTCCGAGTCTCAAAAATAAGTTGCTTGTTCCGCTGCACGGTTACCGTAGCGCTGGCCATCGGCTGATTGCATTCAAGACCGATCCCAACACCGAGCTCCCCTTGCGTGCAGGAAAAGGATCATTCTGGGACGATGACATGTCGGGAGGAACAACGGCTTTTGAAAGATTTTATCCCGAGCAACCGCCTGCTGCTTTTTCTGAAGAGGTCATTTCTGGTTGGTATGACGCGCCCGGATACCGTCCGCGCGGAGCACCCGTTGCTATAACCCAGGGGAGTGATGGCAGCATTTGGATTGCAGACGACAAGGCGAATGCAATTCTTCGCTTCGCCGTTCCCGATCGCGAAGTGCAGGCTCGGCCGCGCGCTCCACGACCAAACCTAGCGCTCGCTTATACACAGCTCACGGCCGAACTGCCGGCATTCAAAAAAGCATACGACACCATGGTGAGCCAGGTGATCCGCGCTCCACAGTGCGAAGGCTGTCACGATAATTACACAAACCTGGGCGATTCAACGGCAGATGGCCTGCATTACATGCGCTATATATTGGCCATGGGGAACTGGGCTGTTCCTGGCGATCTGAAGGCCAGCACGCTGTTCACAAAGCTTGACCCACCCGGCAAAAGTGCCATGCCGCCCATCGACAAACCCTGGCCAAACCTCCAGGTGGCCACCGAGGCTCTTGAAACCGTGCGCACCTTCGTGATGACCATGCCACCGCGCGATAAACTCTGGCGAGTGAAAGCTGCATCAAAGCCTATTATTCGCGGGCTCAAGCGCGGCGCTCCGGGAAATTCGGAGTGTGGTTCTTTAGCACCGGGATACCATGTGCAGGCGGTCTCAAATACAGGCGCAACTCTGGGAGGACAGAAGATGCTGGAGATCGTCATTGGCAAGCCCTCGAACCTGGTGAAGGCATCGGCATGCTCATCCTACGATGCGTTCTATGTTGCTCAAGCGGATTTAGAAAAACTGTTTGATTAAGTCACGCGGGCAATGCTCAGTGTCGCAGAACAGAAGTGGGAACAGGTCATGAGAGAAAAACTGAAGCGGATTCCCTGGAGCTGGATAGTCACTTTGCTGCTTTTGGCTTTTGTTGCTTGGCAACGCGCACCTCAGGTCTCCAAGAACTTTGCAATCGAAGGCGCGGTTTTTCCGAGCACACAACTTCTGACAAGCGCAGGGGCAACCATCGATTTTCCACCCCATCCTGAAAAACCAACAGTGGCGGTGTTCTGGGCTATCCACTGTGGTCCATGCAAACTTGAAATGGATCGAATTCAAAGAGCCGTTGCCAAAAAAGAGCTAAACCCGGAGCAGGTTTTCGCTGTGCACGTGGGAGGCTCAGCTGAGGCTGTTGATGCTCACATGAAGAAACACGGATTCAGCTTTCCCGCGCTGGTCGACCCCGACGCACTCCTGGCTGGCGCTCTTGATGTCAACATGACCCCTACGCTCTTCCTGATTGCCCCGCAGGGCAAAATAAAATGGGCGTCTTCCGGAATCGGTTTGACCGACATCTGGCGCATTAAGAATTTTCTTACCGGGGATTCGAGATAGGAAGATGGGGTGGCTGACGGGATTTGAACCCGCGCATGATGGAATCACAATCCATTGTCTTAACCGCTTGACTACAGCCACCACGACGGTTGCCGAGGCATTAACCAGTTGGGTTCCATTAGTCAAGAGCTGTCTGCTTGCCGGTCTCCTTGAATTCAGGCATGAAACACTAACCCATTTATCAGGACATAGGCAGACTATAGCGTCTTGCAACGTCGAATCGGGGGTGTCCTGCCCGCGGCGTATGCTACCGGAGGGTGTGAGTGATGGTCTCTACTGCGCAAATTGGCTCTTCAGCAGGAAAGTCACAGACAGCTGAAAAATCCCGAAAGATTTCGCTGTATGGAGTTGGCGTGGTGTCTCCTGGAGCAGCCAACCTGCGTGAATTCCTAGCGTTAGTCCAAGAGGGCGCACCAGCACTCAGCCCAATGAGCGAATTCAATGGTGCGTTTTTGGTCGGGAAACCCAAATTCGATTTTGAAGCCTACCGCGGCTGGATTGCCGAACGTCATGCCCCCAACAAATTTTCGCAACTCTCGGATAAGGGCTATACGCATGTTCGCATGGCGATTGGCACTTCGATTGACGCCCTCGAAAGCAATCCGGGCCTCGAACAAGCTCTCAAGAAAATCGACCCTCGTGTTTTTGTTTGCTACGGCAGCGGCTTTGGCGACGTAGAGTCGAGCTTCAAAGCACACGATGAATACAAAGCAGCCGAGCGCGCATGGAACAAATTCTGGGCTCATCCTGAGCGCAATACTGCACTTGCCGAACACATCTCGGGCAAAAAGAACTTCGACAACGTGCCAGCGTCACCTTCCACATTCGAAATCGATTCTCCCGAACGCGCAGCGGCATGGGATGTTTGGAATGGCTATTGGACCGAGAAATCGGATGGCCTGAAAGAATATTTGCGTGAGTTCAATGAAATGGAATCGATCACCATCGGTGCCGATGTTGCCAACGACAAACTCAACGTTATTCGTGCGAAGAGTAAAGCCAAGAAAGCACTGGCAGACAAATGGAAGAACCCAACTCCACCCTGGGAAGCGGTGAACGCCAACCTGCTGTGGAACTTGCCAAACGCACCTGCCGCTCAGGTCTCCATGCTGCATGGCATTCATGGCGTTTCCTATGCTGCCATCGGCGCATGTGCGACCTTTGGTTTGCTTCTCCGCCAAGCCTTCGATGGCATCCGCAGCGGCCGATATGATGCTGCAATCATCGGTTCAACCGACCTGAATCCACCACCCGAAATGGTCGCCGGCTTCAATGCAGCTAAGGTTCTGGCTGCAGGATGCGAGGTGGGCATTCCCCTGTGCAACCTGCGCGGCACACATGTGGCTGGAGGAGCCTGCACCTGGATTCTCGCGGCCGACGACGCTATGGAGAAACTCGGACAGAAATCACTTGGTATTGAAATCCTTGGAGTGGGTCTGAGTTCCGACGCTGAGCACATCATCACCCCTTCGCTTGAAGGACCAAAACTCTGCATTCGCGATGCATTCGAACAGGCAGATATCGAACCGGCTCATGTACACACCTGGGATATGCATGCCACAGGCACGCCGGGTGACTGGTCTGAGTTCAAGCTGATTGACAACCTGCCCTCTTCAACAATCATCACGGCACGCAAAGGAATCTTTGGTCACGGCATGTCGACCTGCGGCGGATGGGAACTCACGGCTCAGCTTTTTACAACACGCAAACAAGGCTCGAAGTTCACATTGATTGGCACGGGGATCGAGTCCGCTCGCGTCCACCCAAGCATTCGCGATGTGGGTCGTACCCTTGCAACAGACAAGCCGCTGACAGTTGAAGCGCCAAACGGCCTCATCTGCGGCAAACTGAGCATGGGGATTGGCGGGATCTCATCATGCGTTCTGACGAAAATTCATTGAGCGATAAAAGCACTCACTCTGCAGCCTTTTTTCTGGATCGGATGCAGTTCTTCTACGAACTGTTTCCCTATCCAAACAGACCTTTTTTCCTTCGACCTGATCCAAAGGGTTCAATCGAAGCACATGCTGGCTATGCTCACATTCTTGCCAATTCGGAAACCAGCCCATTCCGAGGCAACATCGACGACCTACAGTTGCGTGATGCCCGGCACGCATTCCCGGTGAACAAACGCATTGCATTGGTAGGCTGTGGAACCGATGAACCTTTGCTCTTCAGGACACTGCACCCGCACAATCCCATCGTCGCAATCGACCTCAGTCACCGCTCACTATTGCGAGCCGAGAAAAAAATAAGGTGGCACAGGTTAAAGCCCGTGATGCTCATTCATGGCGATGCGGAAAGTGTGCTCAAGCAAGAGGGCGTTTTCGACCACATCCAATGCTTTGGGGTGCTTCATCATCAGCCCGAGCCACGTAGCCTTCTCGAAGCGATGTCCAAGGCACTGAAATCAAATGGCACCCTGCGGCTGATGATTTACTCTGCCAAGGGCAGACAACTCGAGCGCGGTTTGCAGAGACGCTTCCACAACTTTTGGCAATCTCTGACCTCCGAGCACAGCGAAAGTACCTCGGCACCCTTGGCCACACGCCTGCATTTGAAATGGGTTGCGTTCAAACTCTTTTTGTGGCGCCTGTGTTTACCGATGCTCGGTTCGGGCGCGAAATCAAAACGCTTTCGCTACATTGGTCTCTCTCGTGCCCGCTTGGCTGATGCCTTTCTGCACCCGTCCGATCACGCCCTCAGTCTGCGCGACACCTTGAAATGGGCCTCTCAGTGCGGACTTGAACTGGTCGCTTACAAAGCAAAAAGCTACGACCTTGGCTGGCTAAACGTACAATCACATCCCCAAATTTCCATACAAACACTTGTCGACGAAGAGGAACGTGGCAATATCTCGACCAACATAGTTCTTGTCTTCAAGAAGGTCGGCAACGCCTGATGGAATTTCACATTGTTCTCAATTCCAATCCGTGGTTCTCGGCAGTCACGGATTACAGCCTCCAGTTAGCCAAGTTCGTTTCCACGAGGCAAACGACGCGTGTTGTTTACTGCGCGCCAGCAGGCAGCATTGCACTGCGCAAAGCGGATCAGTCAGCTCTGCCAACCAACCCCATCCCTTTGTTCCCCTTCACGCTTGCACGTTTTTTTGCGGCCTGGCACGCACTCGGTGAGCTTGTCCGCAGCCACAAACCATCTGTCGTTTGGGTCTTCGAAGGTCGCGAACACACGCTCTGCGCTGTGCACAGACTTATTCACAAGCGTTTATGGAGCAAAACACGCATCATACGTGTGCGTGGTCAGGCCTCTCCGGTTGCTCCTTCTTTACTCAATAAATGGGTTTATACTCGCGGTGTTTCCGGTGTTGCTTTTGCGGCAGAGATTGTCAGGCAGCGCACAGCTTTTGATGTTCCTGAAAAGCAGCGACGGGTGCATCTCTATTGCACAGCAAAGGTAACTGAACCCGCAGTTGCACTCGAATCCGCGCCGCGCCAGATTGCTGTTTCCCGCGAATTTTCGCTCGATTTCTCGCATCCGACCTTCACTATTGTGGCACGCTACGATCCGGTTAAAGGTCACTCAGAAACAATTCAGGCCTTGTCACTTGCCAACTTTCAAAGCTACCTGAGAAACGACCAATGGATCCAAATAGTGTTCATTGGCGAGTCGCAAAATATTTCAGCATCTCGGCTCATTGAACTTGCTCAAAACACTTTCAATGTGACTGCAAAGAAAATCACGGATAGCCGCTGGCTTCTTGAAGCGCCGGAAAAGCGCATTCGTTTGCTGGTGCTCGACGAACGGCTGCGCGACATCGCCGTATGGATGCGACAGTCGAGTTTTGGACTCATCCCAAGCTTGGGCAGCGAGGTTATCTGTCGGGTTGCAGTTGAGTTTCTGCAACAGGGGACTCCCCTTGTGAGCAGCAATGTCGGAGCTCTGGCGGAAGTCCTTCCCCGCAGCTGCGCTCTGATTTATGAGTCGAACAATTCTCAGGAGCTTGCCGCCGCTCTTGAAAAAGCGCTGGTTCTTTTCAACCAACCCGATGCTTTTTCAATGATGCGGCGCAACGCGCTTGAGCATGGCCGGCGTTTTGGCCCCGAGGGATGGAGCGGGCTTGTTACCTGGGCACGTACTCTTGAGCCCTTTTCAGAAAGTCATTCAACAACATGAACTTCACCAAAGAAGAACACAGCCCCTGGTATAAACGTGTTCTTTTCCACTGGGTGAGCCCACTCATCTCAGTTGGGAAACGTGAACATGTTTCCGATCAGCATTTATTCGAACTCAACTCCAGCGAAGACTCTGCGGAGTGCGGCGAGAGATTTTTCACGACGCTGCAAAAATATCAACAGCGTAAGTCACGCCCAGTGCTGCGTACAATGTGGTCACTGCACAAAAAGACTTTCTACTTCATCAGCTGCTTGGCATTTTTAAACTTGTTTTTTGTCACGCTAAACCCGATTATAATTCGTGAGATTCTCAAAACATTGAAATCTCCCGATTCCATCAGTGCCTCTGGCTGGCTTCTCGCCGCTGCCCTTACAGCGAGCGCTTTGCTTGCAAATCTTAGCATCCACCACGTTTACCATGCCTCACTCAAGCTTGGCATGCGTATCCGCGCAGGCCTTGTGGTTTCTATCTATAAAAAGTCGCTACAGCTCGACCCTGCTGCGCGAGCACACTCGAGTACAGGCGAAATAGTCAACCTCATGGCCAACGATGCTGCTCGCGTTTACAACGTCGCAAGCATGCTCCACTCCGCTTGGGTGCTTCCACTACAAACAATCGTCATCCTCGTTGCGCTCTTTTATATTCTTGGAACCTCAACTCTCGCAGGCTTGGGCGTGATGATCCTGCTGCTTTGGTTTTCTTCGCGGCGTGCAAAAAAAATGATGAGAGGCCGACGCCGTCTGATGGAATTCAGCGATCAACGCGTCAGTCTGATGAATGAAATTCTCGCAGGAATTCGAGTCATAAAGTTTTATGCATGGGAAAAAAGTTTTGTATCGCGCATACGTGGCTTTCGCTCGCAGGAACTTGGAGAACTGAATGGCCTGGCGCGCGAATCAGCGCTGGTCAACATTCTTTTTCTCAGCACTCCGATTTTTGTCGGCATTGCAACATTCTCCGCCCATCTCATATTGAATGGCTCTCTGAACGTCGAAGATGTTTTCAGCGCGCTCGCTTTTTTTGGCATCCTGCGGCCTATCATGTCGCAAATGCCAATGACCTTTTCAGGCTACATTGATGCTAACATTGCCGTGAAGAGAGTCGAAGACTTTCTTGGACGCAGCACATTTCCCGAACGCGCCGTTGCCTCCGAACTCAAGCCCGGTGAAATTCGCCTCACGGCTGGTGCTGTGACCTGGGGTGCCTCGAAGCCTGGCATACATATTCCCGAACTGCAAATACAACCAGGCGAGCTCGTGGTTGTGCTCGGTCCCGTAGGCGGTGGCAAATCGACTCTGCTTCACAGCATTATGAACGAGCTCAGCAACTCAAATCACCTCATCCGCAGTGCAGGTCAATTCGCCTATGTTCCGCAGCTCCCTTGGATTCTCAACGGCACTGTGCGTGAGAATATTCAATTGGGAGAAGAGGAAAAGAGTCTTGTTTATAGGAATGCAATTGCAGCGTGTTGCCTCGAAGACGACCTCTCACAACTCGTCTCGGGCGATGAAACTGAAATCGGTGAGCGCGGTGTAAATCTCTCAGGTGGCCAGAAACAACGCATAGCACTCGCACGTGCGGTATTTGCAGAGGCCGACATCTATCTGCTCGATAGTCCCCTGAGTGCGGTGGACAGCAAGGTTGGAAAACAAATCTTCACAACCTGCTTGCGGGGGCTTCTCGCCAAGAAAACCAGAATCCTTGTGACTCACAACAGCGAACACACAGCATGGGCGAATCGGGTTTTGTGGGTTCAAGATGGAATTGTGCGCGAGCTCACACCCGAGGAAATAGCTGAACTACGCAAAGCGCAAGCGCATCTTGAATCCGCTTCGGAAGCGTCGACATCCAACGTGCGTGCGGCTGAACTAGAAACCGCAGATCCGTTGCACAACTCTGCTGAAAGCCTAACCCCAGGCCAACTTTTTGAGTTTCGTACACCTACGGTCGTGCCTGTTACAGCTCATCCGGCTCAATCTCCGGCACGCATGCACAACCCAACAGCCGGACGACTGGTGGTCGACGAAGAAAGACAAGTGGGTGCTGTAGAGCGCGCGCTCTACTCAGATTACCTGCGCGAACTCGCTCCCGGTCGTGCCCTCTTACTGCTCGCGAGCCTTTTTGTGTTGAGGGAAGTTTTCAACGCAGGAAGCGACTCTTGGCTTGCCTGGTGGACAACACACAAGGCCGAGAGCGTAAGATTTTTCCTTTTAGTTCTCGCTTTTCTCGGAACAGCTGCCGCTCTCATGACCTTTCTACGCACCCTCGTGACTGCGCGTGGTGGTGTGCGCGCTGCGGGTACACTGCATGAGCGGCTCCTCGAAGGCGTGCTTCAAGCACCCATGAGTTTCTTCGAAAGAACTCCAACTGGACGCATTCTCAATCGATTCGGCAAAGATACCGAAGCCATCGATCAACACATCCCCAATACTCTAATGGAAGCACTCGCGTGCCTCTTTACGATTGGTGCGACTTTGGTGGTCATCACGATAGCCACTCCCGTCGCTTTGCTTGCACTTGTTCCCCTCGGTTTCGTCTATTTAAAAATTCAACATCTTTTCCGTCTCACATCTAGAGAAGTGAAAAGGCTCGAGTCAATTTCGCGCTCTCCAGTTTACGCACATTTCTCTGAATCACTTTCCGGTGTCAGTGTGATTCGAGCCTTTCAGCGTGAAACTGTTTTTCTGCGCGAGAGTGTCAGACGCTTCGAGGGTAACCAGCGTGCTTTTTACACAATGATCTCCATCAACCGATGGCTGGGTACACGCCTTGAATTCATTGGTGCACTTGTCGTGGGATCGGCTGCTGCTTCATCAATGCTTTTGCACGGACAAATTACGACAGCCTTTGCAGGTGTATCGCTGACCTATGCACTTCTTGTGACAGGAGCACTGAACTGGGCCGTTCGCATGGTCAGCGAATTGGAAAGCAGCATGAATGCCATTGAGCGCGTCAAACATTATTCCGACACAACCAGCGAGCGCTGGAATGGAATAACTCCTCAAGAAACCTGGCCCTCAACCGGACGCATCGAATTCCGACTTCTGACTTTGCGCTACCGTCCCGAGCTACCTCCCGTCCTAGATAGAGTCAGTTTGCAGGTGCGCGGCGGCGAACGTATTGGAATTGTGGGACGCACAGGAGCCGGAAAAAGCACGCTGGTACAAACTCTTTTTAGAATTGTTGAGCCACCGAGCGGCAGTGTGCTTATAGATGACGTCGATATTTCAACGCTGCCGCTCGAAACCCTCCGCAGCCGCATTGCCATTATTCCCCAAGACCCAATCTTGTTCTCCGGAACATTCCGCCAGAACGTCGATCCCTTCGACCAATATACCGATGCCGACGTGTTGCATGCGCTCAGAAGATCTCACTTATGGAACATCATTGGTAGTCTTCCACAGGGTCTGCAAACACCCGTTCAGGAAGGCGGATGCAATCTGAGCGTTGGACAAAGGCAGCAGGTCTGCCTGGCGCGCGCCCTACTCAGGAGAGCGAAAATTTTGATTCTGGACGAAGCCACCGCGAACGTGGACACCCAGACCGACGCCCTCATTCAAACCACAATCCAAAATGAATTCGCGGGCTGTACAATTCTGACCATTGCCCATCGGCTCAATACGGTCATGCACTGCGACAGGGTTGTGGTGATGCAAAGCGGTCGAATCGTTGAATGTGCCTCACCCGGAGAGTTGATGGCCGACAAGAAGGGGGTTTTCGCAGGCTATTTGGCCGACTCCCGGCTTGAGGTCGCGGCCCACTGAGTCTATTGTGCGGCGAAACCTTTATTGTGGGGTCGCACCATGACGTCCAACCCAACCGAAGCAGCTCCAACGTCCCAACCCCGCAAGCACAAAGCATGGTGGGTGCTGGGCGGATTGGCAGTGTTTTCGGTCATCATGTCCGGCATTACAGCGGTTGCCTACCGCCAAACCGACGTTCATTTGGTGGAGATGTACACTTATTTCAAAACTCTTGGCACGCAGGCCTCGGCGGAGAAGTGCATCGACGAGGTCATTCAGTGGGTGCCCAAATGCAACGGGATGAAAGCACTTTGCGAGGGAGCCGTGCCCCGAATCATGGACAGCTGTCTTGCAGGGCAGAGCCGGGTCAGTGAGTGCGAGGCTCTCAGAGATCGCCCTGCTGACGCACACTTTGGCTTCAAGGAGTGTGAAGCACGGATGCTGAGCCGGAGTCTAAATAAGGTTTGCGGAAATTCTTACAAGACATTAGACCTGCATTGCCGCGGGCTAGGATATCTGCCCGCATCAATTGAGAAGTACAAAAAATGAGCGCAGCATCTGAAGTCACATTCGAGCCGCCATTGCGTTTCTGGCGGGATTACTACGAACTCACCAAACCGCGAATCAATCTCTTCTGTTTGTTGATGACCCTCGGTGGCATGGCACTTGCACCCGAGTCTTTGCCTTGGCCGACCGTATTCGCCACATTATTGGGCACTGCGCTCTCTGTGGGTTCAGCCAACACGCTCAACATGTACTGGGAACGCGAAACCGATAAACTCATGAAACGGACGGCAATGCGTCCGCTCGCAGCAGGCCGCATTGCCTCACTCAATGCATTGGTTTTTGGATTGGTTTTGGGTGTCGCATCGGTTCTGGTGTTGGCTCAGTGGGTGAACACCCTTACAGCCGCGCTCAGCCTTTTTGCGCTTCTCTCGTACGTCCTCGTTTACACCCCGCTCAAACGTGTGACTCCGCATGCATTGCTTATTGGAGCCATTCCTGGAGCCATGCCGCCCCTGTTGGGATGGACAGCAGCCACCAATGAAATTTCATTTCCTGGCTTAGTTCTCTTCGCAATTCTGCTTATTTGGCAAATTCCTCACTTCATCGCGATTTCGGTGAACCATGAAACCGACTACAAAAACGCCGGCATTAAAACCTGGCCTGGAGAACGTGGTTTGCGTCCAGCAACAATTCAAGCGCTTTCTTACTCAATTGCACTCGTGCCCGTGAGCTTGCTTTTGTGTCAGGCGGAGTTTGCGGGCTACGTTTACGGAGTGACCGCGTTCGGATTGGGTCTTTGGATGGTGTGGATGAGTCTGCGCGGCTTCAATCCGCAACGTAACGTAACCTGGGCGCGTCAGCTTTTCTTTGTCTCACTTGTCTACCTGCCAGTTCTGACCATCAGCCTGGCCATTGATGTGCTGCTAAAATGATTGTTTCACTCTCTGATTTTTCTTTCGCCTATAATCCTGACAACAACGCGCTTGTGGTTCCGAAATTGGACATCGCTGCAGGCGAAAAAATTGCGCTCGTGGGGCGTAACGGATCGGGCAAATCTACTCTTCTGCATTGTCTCTCGGGAGTCTTCGAGGCCTCATCGGGCAAGCGCGCGTGCCGAGTTGAACCCCAAAAAGTTGCTCTCGTATTTCAGACCCCCTGCCTCGACAAAAAGCTCACAGTGCTTGAGAACCTGCTCATTTTCGGCAAAGTTTGGGGTCTCAAGAGGGCGCAAATCGAGCACAGAACGATGCAATTGGCTCAGCTGCTTGACCTTGAAAGTCTTCTTCAGAAAACAGTCGGATCGCTTTCGGGAGGCCAACAACGGCGTGCTGATCTTGCGCGAGCGCTGCTCTCTGAGCCAGAAATACTTTTTCTCGACGAACCCACCACTGGGCTCGATGTTGTTGCGCAACGCGAATTCTGGGCTCTTTTAGCCCAAACAAAAAATCTCAACCCAGCACTAACGCTCATCTGCGCCTCTCACCACGCGGCAGAGCTCGGCCTATTTGAACGCTTTCTTTTTCTCGAGCAAGGGCGTGTGGAACTCGACGTAAAACGAGAAGAATTGCTCTCCAAACTTCCACCCGAAACGCTCGAGATAACCACATTTCAGGCGCAGCAGGTCAAAGAATTCTTGCAACAGGCCCTTTCGCTTGCTGTCACCGAGCCCATGCACAACAAGTTGCTCATTCACGTCGATGAGGCCGAAGCTGTTGTTTCAAAACTCAAACTCATCAGCGGTGTACACGACGCAATTGAAGCCACCACAATCCGCAAAACCAATTTGGCCGACGTTGTGCTCCGCCAACTTTTTTCCACACACGAAGCAGTCGGAGCGGGAACGCTGATTGAATCAGGAGCAAACCGATGAACCGTCAGCACATCCTTCAGGTGGCAGGTGCACTCTGGCAGCGCGACATGTTGCGTTTTGCAAAAGAGCGTTCACGCTGGTTGGGGCTGGTTTCTCAACCGCTCCTGTTCTGGTTCCTGATAGGCTTTGGTCTCAACCGCGTTGTTTCACTTCCCGAATCCAACGGCAATTATCTTCAGTTTTTCTTTTCAGGATCACTGGTCATGTGTGTGCTTTTCACCACACTCTTTGGCGCAATCAGCCTGATTGAAGATGCACAAAGCGGGTTCCTGCGAGCCATACTTGCTTCGCCTGCTCCGCGTTTGGGTATTGCAGCTGGGAAAATCGCAGGTCTTGTCACCTTAGTGTTAGCTCAACTGGCCATTCTGCTGTTGTTCGTCCCGTTAGCCGGGCTCAGTTTCACGGCGCTCAATTGGGGAATACTGGCGCTCTCGGCAGTCCTTGGAAGCACTGCTTTGGCTGGCCTCAATTTGGGCGCAGCGCTACTTATTAATTCCGTGCAAGGGTATCACGCCATCATGGGGCTTATTCTCTTTCCGCTCTGGATCGTCTCCGGAGCGATGTTTCCACTTCCCTCAGAGGGAATCATGGCTTTTTTAGCAATCCTCAACCCCATGACACACATTGCTTCTCTTTTTCGCTTCGCCTTAATCGATCCACCCACAGCATCTCAACTCTGGTCGCATCTCACACCTCTGATGCTGCAGGCAGTGGTTTGCGTTTATTTCACTACCCTCATGACCCGAAACAGAAAGGCTCGTCATGTTTGAGCAGGCTGTCGAGAAGTTCAAAAGTCGCCCTTACTTTTGGTCTGCCATCATCTGCATGCTGGTCATCACAATTCTGACACCCTTCACCCGCCGAGTTCCCGAACCTCCACCCGTCATTGCCGAGGTTCCCGAATTCTCGGTTATCAACCAAAATGGTGAAGCTTTTGGTTCCAAACAACTTGCTGGGAAAGCATATGTGGTAAGTTTCATTTTTACGCGCTGTAAAACCGCCTGCCCGATGATCTTTCAACACTTAAAAACCCTTCAGGAGCGCATAAAAGTCTCAAGCCTGCCCCTGAATATTGTCAGCTTCACGGTTGACCCTGAACACGACACGCCAGAAACACTTAAAGCGCATGGTGCAACAATTCCGAGCGATCCAGCTCACTGGATTTTTCTAACCGCTGAAAAAGCAATTTTGACCCAGATCATCGAAGGTGGCTTCATGATGGCCGTCGGTGAAGCGAGCATGATGGGTGGGCTCATGGACATCGCTCATGCTCAGAAGCTCGTGCTGGTCGATGCGAAGGGAAAAATCCGCGGCTTCTATGACGCTACTCCAAATGGTGTGGACGAAGTGTTTTCACGCGCTGAGGCGATCTCGGGCGAACGCTTTTTCTGACACGTGCGATTTTTTGACACCGTAGATCTCGCTCACCCTCCATTATGATTCAGATCAACTCGCCTTTGAAAATTTCTCTTGAGATTGTTTTGGTGCGAGACTTGCTCGCGTACATTGGATGAAATAGAGAAATCGCGCGACGGGTCGAGATTCTCCTTCCCGGAGTCGCGAGTTTCGTGTGTCAAACCCTCATGTGTGAAGGTGATAGAGTGACACCCATTTTTCCTAAGTGGACCAATCAAATCCCAACATTGGTTGCGATTGGTGCCCCCATTGCCCTTGTCAGTGTTGTTCTTGTTATTTGGTATTTCTTCTCACCCAAATGGACCGATGTGGGCTACTCACCGAAGCAGCCTGTTGCGTTCAGCCATCAGCTCCATGCTGGCCAAATGGGAATGGACTGCCGCTACTGCCACAGCACGGTTGAGCGAGCAGCGTTCGCGTCTATTCCTCCCACGGAAACATGCATGGGCTGCCACAGCATGGTTCAAGCGAAGAGCCCTCGCCTTCAGCTTGTGCGCGACTCCTACCAATCCGGAAAACCAATTGAATGGGTCAAGGTGCACATGCTTCCTGAGCATGCCCACTTCAATCACTCTGCGCACGTGACCGCGGGCGTGAACTGCGTGTCGTGTCACGGACGCATCGACCAAATGAAAGTGGTTGGTCAGGCGCAGCCTCTGAGCATGGGTTGGTGTCTCGATTGCCATCGCAATCCACTGCCAAACCTGGTGCCCAAGAATCAGGTCACAAACCTTGCCTTCGACGCCGCCAAAGCAGGCTATGATCCGGAGAAAGACCCGCATCGTCATCGCGGCGTGAATCCTCCGCAACACTGCTCCGGCTGCCACTACTGAAAACTAGACTTGAACCTGGGGAATGCACAAATGCAGTCTGAAAATAATCAGGAAAAGAGCGGCAAGAAATACTGGCGAAGCCTCGAGGAGATGGCTGAGTCACCTGAACTCCTTGCACGCATGAAAAACGAATTTCCATCCGGTGCGGCTGAATTCGAAGTTACACCCGGCGTCGACCGCCGCTCCTTCTTAGGAATCATCGGCGCATCCGCAGCGTTCGCTGGTCTGTCGACCACAACAGGCTGCATCCGCAAACCAGCCGAAAAAATTCTTCCATACAACAAGCGCCCTGAAGATCTGATCGAAGGCAAACCGCAATTCTATGCGTCTGTTGGCCGTTTCGGTGGCAGCGTTTTCGGTCTATTGGTTACGAGCTACGAAGGTCGACCAACCAAAATCGACGGCAACCCAACACATCCTATGAGCCTCGGCGGCACAAACACATTCGCTCAGGCAGCTGTTCTGGATGTGTATGACCCCGACCGCAGCCAACGCGTGTTGCAAAATGGCAAAAGCGTCGATGGAGCACGCCTCACAGCAAAAAGTCTCAAAGAAAAACTTGCTGCAGCTGCTGCCGAAGTACGTGCCGGCGCTTCGCAAGGAATGGCAATTCTGATGGAAGCCGTTCCATCACCTACACTTCTCGGACTCGTGCGCGACTTCCAAGCTGCGTATCCAAAAACAATGGTCGCGATTCACGATCCAGCAATGCACTGGAACGAAAAAACTGCGCTTGAGTCTCTTGGTTTAAAGAGCGCAGGGCTTATCCACAAGCTCGAAGAAGCAGATGTGCTGGCCATGTTCGATGCTGACCCGCTCGGCATCGAAGGTGATGTTGTTCGCAACTCGAAAACATTCGCAACCAAGCGCCGAAGCGTAGATGAATCAAGAAACATGTCCCGCCTGTATGTGGTTGAATCTGCATTCACCAATACGGGCGTTGTCGCAGACCACCGCTTGAGCCTGCGCACCTCCGCAATTGGCGAATCTCTTCTCGCACTCGCGTCCGAACTCGCAGCCAAGGGCCTGAGCCTACCTGCAGACATCGTTGCACGCGCTAACCAAGTGAAGAGCCCTAACGAAAAATGGATCAAGGGTCTTGCAACTGACCTCATGCTCAACAAGGGCAAGAGTGTTGTTATGGTTGGCCATGGACAACGTGCATGGGTTCACGCTGTGGCTTTCGCAATCAACTCCGCTCTGGGCAACGTTGGCCAGAGTGTCGTTGTGCGCTCAAGTCCACTTCCGAGTGCTGCGACGCTTGCTGAGCTCACCACCGAAATCAACCGCGGTGCAATCCAGACCCTGGTTATCGTGGATGCCAACCCTGTCTACTCGTCATCTGCTGACCTCGAGTTCGCTGAAGCTCTCAAGAAGGTCAAAACAAGCATTCACCTCGGCTACCATGCTGATGAAACTGCATTGGCATGCACCATGCATTTCCCACGCAGCCACATGCTCGAAAGCTGGGGCGATCTCGTGAGCGCCGACGGCACAGCAGCACTCGTGCAGCCCATCATCGAACCCCTCTTCCCCTCGCTCAGTGACGTTGAGTTCCTTGCAGGCCTGATGGGAGTGAACAAGAACGGCTACGAACTCGTGCAAGCGGAATGGAAGAAGTCTACACCCGCAAATTTCGATGCAGCGTGGCGCCGCTGGCTGCATGATGGAATCATCACTGGAACGACGGGTCAGGTTCTCACCAGCAAACCTGAATTCGACAAACTGAGCCAGTTGATTGCAGGTTTGGGTGAATCTCCCGTTCCAACATCAGCGCAGTTTGAAGTCCGATTGACACTCGACCGCAGTGTGTACGACGGCCGTTATGCAAACAACGCATGGATGCAGGAAGTGCCCGATTCTGTCACCAAACTCACATGGGACAACGCAGCTCTCCTGAGCCCCAAGACAGCAAAAGAAAAGGGCATCAAAACGGGCGACTTCGTAGAAATTACAATCAAACAAGATCGCGAACGCAAGCTCAAGATCGCTGCCTTCGTGGTGCCTGGAGTCGCAGAAAACACGGTGGTCGTGCCTCTCGGCTATGGCCGTACCTTCAATGGCCGCGTTTCCACAGGTGCCGGCTTCAACGGCTACACGCTTTTGGGTCGTGATGAAGTCTATGCTGTTGGTGCCGATGTAAAGAAGGTTGCGGGAACGTACGAACTGGCAACAACCCAGGAACACGGTGTGTCCGACTACCAATACGACACCATGGTTGGTCGCGAAGCAATTGAAACACGCGGCGTGACCCGCGAACTCACGCTGGCAGCCTACAAAGCCGATCCAACGCTTGAAAATACTTTCAAGAAATTCAACCTCGGCGACCCGAAAAAGCACAAAACTCTTCTCTGGAAGAAACCGAACGAAACCCGGGGCAACCAATGGGGTATGACCATCGACTTGAACTCCTGCACGGGCTGTAATGCCTGTACAGTGGCTTGTCAGGCGGAAAACAACATCTCTGTTGTGGGTAAAAAACGCGTGCTGAAAGCGCGTGAAATGCACTGGATACGTATCGACCGGTACTTCACGGGTCAGGTAGATAATCCAGATTCCATTCAAGCGGTCTTCCAACCCATGGCATGTGCGCATTGCGAAACAGCGCCCTGTGAGCAGGTTTGCCCTGTTGCAGCAACGGTTCACGGTATCGAAGGAACCAACGACATTGCCTACAACCGGTGTATCGGTACCCGCTATTGCGCGAACAACTGTCCTTACAAAGTGCGCCGCTTCAACTACTTTAACTTCGCAAAAGAGAACGATGAGTCGAATCCGCTCTACGCGATGCAGAAGAATCCTCGCGTTACGGTTCGCTTCCGCGGTGTTATCGAGAAGTGCTCCTACTGTGTACAGCGTATCAACGCAGCCCGCATCGACGCGAAAGTTCGTGGCGAAGAAATTCTCCGCGAGGGCTCAGTGGTCACGGCGTGCCAGCAGGTATGCCCCACAGACGCCATCACTTTCGGAAACTTGGCAGACGATGTGGACAGCCGCGTGAAGCAGCTCAAGGCTTCACCTCGCAACTACGTTGTGCTCTCTGAGCTCGCCCTCGAGCCACGCACAACTTTCCTTGCGAAGGTCCGCAACACAAATCCTGAACTTGAACCATCAACCAAACTCTGAAGTGGTGAGCGCACATGGAAACATCAGTTACGCTTGCGAATCTTGAAGAACACGTCGACAAACGCGCACCACTCGTTCTGGGGCGCGAGACGTTCTCGTCGGTCACAGACATCGTTGCTCGCCCCATGGAAATGGCTACGCCCAAAGCGTGGTGGATTTTATTCCTCATTTCTCTGGCAGGTTGCGGTGTCCTAGGCGCGGCAATTGCCTACCTATTCTGGGAAGGCGTTGGGGTCTGGGGCTTGAACAACCGAGTCGGTTGGGCATGGGACATTACCAACTTCGTTTTTTGGGTTGGTATTGGCCACGCTGGAACGCTGATTTCGGCCATCTTGTTCCTGTTCCGCCAGAAGTGGCGTACGTCTATTAACCGAGCCGCAGAAGCGATGACCATCTTCGCCGTGATCTGCGCGCTGATCTTCCCAGGCATCCACGTTGGCCGTGTGTGGGTTGCATACTGGCTGTTCCCAATTCCTAACCAGATGGTGATGTGGCCTAACTTCCGCAGCCCTCTGCTCTGGGACGTGTTTGCAGTCTCTACATATTTCACTGTGTCTACGCTGTTCTGGTTTGTCGGACTCATTCCAGACCTCGCAACTTTCCGCGATCGTTCGAAGGGTGTGCGTAAATTTGTGTACGGTCTGTTTGCCCTTGGCTGGCGCGGCTCTCACCGCCATTGGCTGAACTACGAACGCGCCTACCTCATTCTTGCAGCTCTCTCGACTCCTCTCGTTCTTTCGGTGCACACCATCGTGAGTTTCGACTTCGCAACCTCTCAGCTACCTGGTTGGCATGCCACCATCTTCCCGCCCTACTTCGTTGCTGGTGCGATCTTCTCGGGCTTTGCGATGGTCATTAACCTGATGGTCATCTGCCGCTGGGTGTTCAAGCTCGAACATCTCGTGACCATGCGCCACTTCGAGAACATGGCCAAAATCATTCTCCTCACCGGCTCGTTGGTCGGTTATGCCTATGCAATGGAATTCTTCATTGCCTGGTATAGTGGTAACCCCTACGAGCGCTACATCTTCATTAGCCGCGCAACCGGACCATACGCTTGGGCTTACTGGACGATGATCACCTGTAACGTGATTATCCCGCAGCTCTTCTGGGTGCGTAAAATCCGCACCAACCTATGGGCTCTGTTCATCATTTCTATTTTTGTGAACATCGGAATGTGGTTTGAGCGCTTCGTGATTATCGTAACGTCGCTGCACCGCACTTTCTTGCCCTCGTCGTGGGCTTATTTCCAACCGACGTTCGTTGACATTGCAACGTTCATTGGCTCGTTCGGTCTGTTCTTCACGCTTTTCCTGCTTTTTGTTCGCTTCTTGCCAATTGTTGCGATTGCGGAAGTCAAAACTGTGATGCCCGAAGCAGATCCTCATGGCCATGACACCAAAGCAGGAGCACACTGATGAGCCAGAAACAAAACCTCTATGGAGTGCTTGCCGAGTTTCCTACAGCGTCTGCCATTTACCATGCCTGCGAGAAGGTTCGTGACAAGGGCTTTAAGAATTGGGACGCGCATACACCTTTTCCTGTTCATGGCTTGGAAAAAGCTATGGGTCTGAAGCCCAGTAAGGTGCCCTGGATTGTGCTTGTCCTGGGTCTCTCGGGTGCGAGCGGCGGTATGTTGTTGCAGTGGTGGATCAACACCCAAGCCTACCCGCTGGTTATCTCCGGAAAACCATTATTTAGCTGGCAGGCCTTTGTGCCTGTGACGTTCGAGCTCGGCGTTCTGCTGGGTGCTTTCGGTGCTGTCTTCGGAATGCTTTTCATCAACCGATTGCCCATGTGGTATCACTCGCTGTTCCGCTCACAGCGCTTTGAAAAGGTCACGGATGACAAGTTTTTCATCTCCATCGAAGCGTGCGATCCAAAATTCGACCCGACCGCAACGTCCAAGATGCTGACAGAACTTGGTGCAACCCATGTGGAATTGGTGGAGCAATAAAAATGAAACTCTCTACACAATTAATCTCAAGCTTGAGCCTCTGTGCGGCTGCTTTGACGCTGAGTACGCTGTCGGGTTGCCAAGGCCAGCCCTCAGAGAATCCACCGATTCACCCGAATCTCAACATGGATTTTCAGACCAAGTATCGCCCTCAAAAGGAAAACAAGTTCTTTGAAGACGGTCGTGCGATGCGCTTGCCTGTTGCCGGAACTGTAGCTCAGGGACAACTGAAGGAAGACTCCGCGCTTCACCTCGGTAAAAGCGGCGAAGCATTTGTCACCAAAATTCCAGTCGGCATCTCGCTACCGCTCGTAGAACGTGGCCAAGAACGCTACAACATCTACTGTGCGGTGTGTCATGGCAAAACCGGCCAAGGCAACGGCATCGTGATTCAACGCAACGCAGGCATGCTCAAGCCACCCAGCATTCATGAAGAGCGCCTCGTCAACATGCCCGCCGGGCAGGTTTATGATGCCATTAAGAATGGTGTTCGCGGAAACATGCCCTCCTACGCCTACGCTATCCCCGTTGAAGATCGCTGGGCGATCGTCGCTTACATTCAGGCGCTTCAGCTGAGCCAGCGCGGCACGATCGACAATGTTCCCTCTGACCTTGCTACCTCGAAAGGATGGAAGCGATGAGCTCAAACCACTCAAAAGCCATCAACCCCTCTGAAGTGATGCTTCCCCAGTCGCACTGGCTGAGCAAAACTCCTGTTGTCGCTCTTGTCTTGGGTCTGGTCGCTCTGGGAATTGCGCTTGCGATGTCCTTGGGAAGCCACGAAAAGGTTGAACTCCTCCAGTGGTCTTTCCACACGTCATATCTTTATTTTCTGAGTATGGCTCTGGGCGCGCTTTTCTTCGTGCTCGTGCAATTTGCAACGCGTGCTGGATGGTCTGTTGTTGTGCGCCGCTTCGCGGAAAACTACGCTGCAACACTGCCACTTTTTGCTCTATTGTTTTTGCCCATGCTCACAGGCTTCCACAGCTTGTTTCATCACTGGACAGGTGAGGAATACAAAGCGGATCCTCTGATCGCAGCGAAGAGTGCGTATCTGAACGTACCTTTCTTCGTTGTGCGTGGATTTATCTATGTTCTCATCTGGAGCATCATCGGCGTTTACTACTATCGCAACTCTGTGCGCCAAGATGAAACCGGCGATAAGTCCATTACAGTTAAGCTGCAGAAGTCGAGCTACCCAAGCATCGCATTGTTCGCATTGAGCATTTCGTTCTGCGCCTTCGACTGGATTATGTCGCTCGACCCGCACTGGTACACTACGATGTTTGGTGTGTATTACTTTGCCGGTAGCATCATGGTAGTTTACGCACTTTTGCTCCTCACAACATTGGCTGTGCGCGGCAGAACCAAGATGTCTCATTACGTTACGGTTGAGCACATCCATGACCTCGGCAAGCTGTTGTTCGGATTCAACGTGTTCTGGACTTACATTGCATTTTCGCAGTACTTCCTCATTTGGTACGGCAACATCCCAGAAGAAACCCTGTTCTACGCGAAGCGCTCACTTGCTGACTATGGCGGTGCACAATGGTTGCCCTGGAGCATCGCCCTCATGGTTGGACACTTCGCAGTTCCCTTCTTGTTCCTTATGTCTCGTCACATCAAGCGCCAACCTCTTCTTGTTGGTCTTGGTGCAACATGGATGTTGATTATTCACTACGTCGACATCCATTGGCTGATTCGCCCCAACTGGGTCAACGAACTGAATTCGTTTGGAATCATCGACGTGCTGACTCTCGTGGGCATTGGTGGATTGTTCTTTGGAGTCGCCGGACTTCTCCTCAAGCGCAAAAGCCTCGTGCCTCAGAAGGATCCGCGACTTACCGAGTCGATGTCCTTCGAGAATATGTGAGAAAGGGAACACCCATGAAAAAAGAAACTCTCGACCAACACCAACAAGCTTCTGGCCACGCGGGCATCGAGCCCGACAATCTGCCTGTTGGCACCATTGGATGGGCTGTCGTTGCTTTGGTTATCATCGTGGTCGGAACGGTTATCGGTGTGAACCAGTTGTATTGGTTCACGAGTTCAAAAGCCGTTCAGCAAATTGAGCTAGATCAACCCAACACCCTGCTCCAAACACTCAACGCAGCTGACCAAAGCGTGCTGACGACTTATGACGTTGTCGATCAACAAAAGGGCATTTATCGTCTGCCTATCGACGAGGCCATGAAGCTTTACGTCCAGCGGAATGGCAACTGAAAGTCAGAGTGAGGATCCATGCTGAGGCTGAGCCAAAACTTCAAAACCAAAGCCCTCATCCGTTGCGGTGTTGGACTTTTTTTGATGGCTGTTGTCTCGGCGTTTCCTTTGGCGGGGTTGGCACAAGACCTTCCAGCGTCAGAAGCAACTCGACCTGACCTAGAAGTCCCCAAGAAGCTCCAAAACGTGACAATCGTTGAGAAGCTTGGAACAGTGCTGCCGGCGCGCGAGATGCTCTTTAGCCGCACCCCCGGAGGACAGGCTCTGTCGCTCGACAAGCACCTGAACCCAGGACTACCAACACTTCTTACGCTCAATTACTACCAGTGCACCGCACTTTGCTCACTGCAATTGAACGGTCTCGTGGATGGACTTAAAAAACTCGACTACCTGCCCGGACGTGATTTCAACCTTCTGAGCGTGAGTTTCGACGCGCGCAACAGCGCCTCTTTGGCGCAGATGAAGGAAAAGAACTACCTCGAAAGCCTCGGCCGCCCGGGAGCTGCCTGGACTTTCCTTGTGGGCGAGCAAAAATCCATCGACCAAATCACCGACGCTGTGGGTTTTCAGTACAAATATGATCCGGAAACAGATCAATTCGCCCACACTGCGGCAATTTTCTTTTTGTCTCCTGACTTTAAAGTGATGCGGTATTTGTATGGTCTCCAATACTCACCGCGTGACATGAAATTCGCTCTTCTCGATGCTTCCCAGGGACGCATGGGCTCAACACTCGAGAAGCTCATTCTTCGTTGCTTCCACTTTGACGAACTCGCGGGGAAGTACACACCCATCGCCATGAATTCCATGCGCGTGGCTGGCATCTTATTCAGTTTATGCTTATTGATTTTGGTTGTTGCCTTATTTCGTAAAGAGAAGGCACTTCGTCGCGAGGAGTATGCACAGTGAACCTTGGCTCTGCTCTTGGAAACATGATGGCGCAGGCTGCTAATACCGCATCGTGGTGGAAGCCCATGCAAGCTTCTAGCCACGCTGTTGCAGTGGACACCCTGTTCAACTTCATTATGTACCTTTGTTTCTTTTTCTTTGTCCTGATTGTCGGTGCGATGGTTTATTTCATCGTGAAATACCGCCGCAAGGGCAGTGGACCTGAGCGCACAAGCCCCATCAAGGGCAACCACACCCTGGAAATTGTCTGGAGTGTGATTCCCGGAATTCTGCTCGTGCTGATTTTTGCATGGGGTTTCAAAGATTGGCTGGCCATTGCGGTGGTTCCTGCGAATGCGATGGAAGTGCGCGTCTCAGGGCAAAAGTGGAACTGGACCTTCACTTATCCGAAAGACGGAATTGTTTCGCCAGACCTTGTGGTTCCTGCTGGCCAAACAGTGAAGCTCGTCATGACCTCCACCGATGTTTTGCACAGCTTCTACATCCCTGATTACCGCATTAAGCGCGATGTTATTCCGGGCAAGTACACCGTTTTGTGGTTCAAACCAGAAGAAGAAGCCACACACCAAATCTTTTGTACCGAATACTGCGGCGCCGAGCACTCGAACATGCTTTCGAAAGTGAAAGTTATGTCGAGCGCGAAGTACGAAGAATGGATCGCCAACGGCGGCGAAGAAGCCGGCGGTGCAGGCGTACCTTTGGCAGAGAAGGGCAAGAAACTTTGGGAACAGCGCGGCTGCGTGGCGTGCCACTCAATCGATGGATCTAAAAAAGTCGGCCCAACTTGGAAGGGCGCATTCGGAACTGCACGTCAGTTTGCCGATGGCTCATCTCTTCCTGCAGCCGATGAGAACTACATGCGTGAATCTATTTTGGTTCCCAATGCTAAGGTCGTAGCTGGTTATCCGGGCGTCATGCCCAGCTACCAAGGCCAGCTCAACGACAAACAAATTGAAGCGCTCATCGAATTTATGAAGTCATTGAAATAAGGAACTCCATCATGGAAAGCAACCGCAAAAATGTACCTCAAGGCGCGCACGCAGCGACAGCTGGCGGAGCTGAGCCAAACTACATCAATGCACACAAGGGCATCTGGTCGTGGATGACTACCGTTGACCACAAGCGCCTTGGTCTTATGTATCTCGTTGGCGTGCTTGGATTCTTTGCCGTTGGCGGAATCTTTGCTTTGCTTGTGCGTACGCAGCTGCTTGGACCTATTTTCAAAGGCGCATCCGGAAAGCAAGAGTGGCTATTCAGCGGCGAAACCTACAACAAGCTGTTCACTCTGCATGGCGCAGTGATGGTGTTCCTCGTCATCATTCCCTCTATCCCAGCCAGCCTCGGTAACTTCTTTTTGCCCCTCATGTTGGGCGCAAAAGACGTAGCCTTTCCGAAGCTCAACCTGATGAGCTTCTACGTTTACATTCTGGGCGGTGCATTTCTTCTGTTTTCCATCTTTACGGGTGCAGTCGATACCGGCTGGACCTTCTACACACCCTACTCATCAACCACATCCACTTCGGTTGTTTCTGCTGTCCTGGGTGTGTTCATTTTGGGTTTCTCTTCGATTCTAACCGGCGTGAACTTCATTGTGACCATCCACAAAATGCGCGCTCCCGGCCTCACATGGGTGCGCCTCCCTTTGTTTGTTTGGGCTCAGTACGCAACATCCCTGATTCAGGTTCTCGCCACCCCGGTTTTGGCAATTACGCTCATGCTTCTTGCTATCGAAAGAACTATTGGCGTGGGAATTTTCGATCCCAAGCTTGGCGGCGACCCTGTTCTGTTCCAGCACTTCTTCTGGTTTTACTCGCACCCTGCTGTTTACATCATGATTCTTCCAGCTTTCGGCGTGATCTCTGAAATCATCACAATCAACAGCCGCAAGCAAATCTTTGGCTATAAAGCGATTGCTATGTCGAGTGTTGCCATCGCCGTGATTGGCTTCCTGGTTTGGGGCCATCACATGTTCACCAGTGGCCAGTCAGAACTCGCCGCAGCCGTGTTCTCATTCCTCACGTTTGCAGTTGCTGTTCCCACAGCCATCAAAACATTCAGCTGGGTTGCCACAATGTATGGCGGCTCTTTGCGCATGAATTCTGCAATGTGGTACGCGCAGGCATTCCTCTTTCTTTTCACAATTGGTGGTCTCACGGGATTGTTCCTGGGAACCCTTTCGGTCGACATCCACTTGCATGACACCTACTTTGTGGTTGCTCACTTTCACTACGTGATGATGGGCGGAACCATGACAGCGTTCGTTGGAGCACTTCACCACTGGTGGCCGAAAATGACCGGTCGCATGCTCAATGAATTCTGGGGTAAGGTAAGTTGCTTCTTCGTGTTTGCGGGCTTCAATATTGCCTTCTTTTCTCAATTTGTTCTCGGAACCAAAGGCATGCCGCGCCGCTATGCCAACTACCTTCCTGAGTTCCAATACCTGCACCAAATCTCGACCATTGGTTCATATCTGTTGGGCCTCGGTTTCTTCATTACGCTTTGCTACATGATTCAGTCGCTTATCAACGGCGAGAAGGCTCCTCCCAATCCTTGGGGTGGTCGTTCACTCGAGTGGGAAACTGATTCACCCCCCATCGAGCACAACTTCCATCATCAGCCTGTCGTGACGCATGGTCCATACGAGTTCCCTGAGATCGACCACTCACAAGCACCCCGCGGAGGCCACTGAGACATGAGTCAACAAACAGCTCACGCATCAACTGCGGGTCATCATCCAAAGTATTTGGCACACCACTTCGAATCCATGGCGCAGCAAAACGCCGCAGGAAAGCTTGGCATGTGGCTGTTCCTTGGCCAGGAAGTGTTGTTTTTCAGTGGTCTGTTTTTGGCTTACATTCTTGCGCGTATTTTCTATCCGGAGACCTTCCTCGCGGCCCACGAGCTGCTCGATTGGAAGTTGGGTGCACTCAATACAGTCTTTCTTCTCACGAGCTCACTCACCATGGCGCTTGCCGTGCGTGGCGCTCAGGTCAACAGCCAGAAGCAGATGTACTGGAACATCATGGCCACGCTGATTCTCGGTGGCGCATTCATGGTGGTCAAGTATTTCGAATACACCCACAAATTCCATGATGGCTTGTTACCTGGAAAACTCTTCGATGCAGCCAAAGCCATGCACAATGGCGTACCGGCAAATATTCCTGGAGCTCCAGCGATTTTCTTTGCCATTTATTTTGTCATGACGGGCACACACGGCTTGCACGTGCTTATCGGTATGGGTCTCATGATCTGGCTGCTGATTCGCATCAAACGCGGCGACTTCAACTCTGAAAATCACGTCTACTTGGAAAACGTGGGTCTTTATTGGCACATCGTAGACCTCATCTGGATTTTCTTGTTCCCACTTCTTTATCTCGTACGCTGAGCCGGAGGACACCCACAATGTTCGAAAAACTTCGTAGTCTCGCCCATAAATCAGCGTCTGCCTCACACTCCGGTGATCACGGGAATGAACCACACGTTCTTCCCCTGAAAACCTACTTCGTAGTCTTTGGTTCATTGCTCGTTCTGACCATACTCACGGTCGTTGTGTCCGTTATTGGCTTGCCGCCAACACTCTCCATCGTTGTTGCGATGGCCGTGGCAGCTGCGAAGGCGACGCTCGTGATTCTGTGGTTCATGCACCTGAAGTTCGACGATCGGTTTTACAGCCTCATCTTCATTATTTCGTTGTTTTTCTTGGTGCTCTTCTTCGTGTTCACGGCCATGGACGTTCTCACACGCGGGCAGGTCAACCCAGAAGAGAGCTTCTTCTCTCAAGATGGAACCCTGCTGCGTCAGGAATTCATGAAGAAGAAGTGAATCCAACCAAACGCCGAAAATTAAAAAGACCCGGTGGTCGACTGACTCACCGGGTCTTTTCATTGAATCGAAAGGCGTTGCAGAACACTTGCAGGAGCAGCCTTTTTCGCAGTGATGGAATCACCAGCGAATGAGGTTACAGCCCCAGGTGAAACCAGCTCCGAATGCCAATGTGAGAACCAAATGGCCTTCTTTCAATTTACCCTGTTCAACCGCCTCGGACATGCAGATTGGAATAGTGGCCGCCGTTGTATTTCCGTATTTCTGAATATTGTTAAATACCCGATCTTCAGCAATGCCAAGCTTCTCTCGCACTGCCTCGTTGATCCGCAAATTGGCCTGATGCGGAAGCACCAAGTCGAGCTGACTGGGTGAAATTCCATTTCTCTCAAGCATCGCATTGGCGGCTTCCACCATTCTGGTGACCGCATTCTTGAAAACCACACGTCCGTCCATCTTTGGATGAATGTCACCTGCGTCCACTGCCGCTTGGGTCATGAAGCCTGGAACAATTGACCCGGGAGCCTTCAAAAACAACAGCTGTGCGCCCGAACCATCGCTTCCCATAATGGAGTCAATCACACCACGAACCTGGTTGTTCGCCCGAGGTGGCTCGCCTGCACAAGGCTGAGATTCAATCACCAAAGCGCCGGCACCGTCGCCAAAGAGCACAGCCATGTCTCGGCCGCGGTTGGTTTTATCGAGAATGGGAGACTGAACTTCCGAGCACACCAAAAGAATGCGCTTGGCCATCCCTGAACGGATATAGGCGTCCGCAGTTGCCAACCCATAGATGAGCCCACTGCATTGGGCGCGAATATCGAGCGCGGGAACATGACCCATCCCAAGCTTATGTTGCAGAACGGTTCCGATGCCTGGGAAAAAGAAATCAGGAGAGAGAGTGGCACCGATGATCATGTCGCAGTCTTGAGGCTTGA
Source organism: Betaproteobacteria bacterium (assembly GCA_016868315.1). Lineage (GTDB taxonomy): Bacteria > Bdellovibrionota_B > Oligoflexia > Silvanigrellales > Silvanigrellaceae > RFOM01. The sequence continues at coordinate 37,859 of VGHE01000001.1, read as the reverse complement.
TACCTGCACGCTGGCAAGCCATTTCGATAGCCGGCAGGGCGAGGTCGGTGGTGGTTGTGCCGGCCTCAACAAACCGTCGTTCGCGGATTCCCGTGCGCTCAATGATCCATTCATCGCTCGTATCCATCAGTTTGGAGAGTTCCACATTGGTCACGCTCCGGGGGGGCACATTGTGACCCACCCCCCGCACTACGGTTCGCACAGTTGTTTTTTCCATGTCTTTCTCCAGCCTGAGGAAAACGTCAGCGACAACTCACGGAGTTTACCCGGATTCACGGGTTTTGCCCAATTTTTTCTCCACCAGGCTTGTGCGGATTGGCGGGCTGCCTGCAATGATGTTAAGCAAGTAGAGTTCAGAGGAATCCGCTTATGCTCATCCGACTGCACATCCAGAATCTCGCCATTGCCGAGAACGTTTGCGTCTCGTTGACACATGGCCTCAATATCATCACCGGAGAGACCGGCGCGGGTAAATCACTCCTCGTCGATGGTCTTGCTCTTTTGCGGGGCAACAAAGCCGACGTTGGGCTCATCCGCGACGGCAATGAATCGGCTTCCGTCACAGGAACCTTCAAGCTCCCTGCCTCCTCCAATGTGTGGGGACAACTCGAAGCACATGGTTGCCTCAAAGACGAGGATGCCCCGGACGAAGTCACATTGCGGCGCGTGCTCAACCGCAGCGGCAAGCACCGCAGCTACCTGAACGACACTCAAATCAGTGCCCGGGTCATGCAGGAAGTTGCCTCGGAGCTCATCGACATCAGTAGCCAGTTCGAAAACCAAAAACTTCTCAATCCTGAAACCCACACCTTCTACCTCGACGAATTTGTTGAAACGACAGATGTCCGGGAGTCTTTTCAGCAGTCTTGGCAAAATGCCTGGACACTTGTGGGCGAAATTGAACGGCTCGAAAAAGAGCTAGCTTTGCAAAGGCGCGAGCAGGATCTTTGCCAATTTGAGCTCGACCAAATCGATCAAGCAGATTTGCGTGATGACGAATGGTCTCGTGTGCAGCGGGTTGTTGCCTTGGGTCAGAAAACTGCGCAGGCTGCGCGCCACACTTCTGAGCTCAAGCAGATGATCTCTGATGCAGAAACCAGCTGCATGTCACAACTGAGCATGTGCCGCCGCTCCATTGAACGCCTCCTCAAACTCTCTGCTAGCCAACAAATCCCCTTGGGTCTTGAAAAAATCGACGAAATATCAGCGCACTTTGAGGAGCTTTTGCAGCAGGTAGACGCCACGGAAGACGCCTTCAGCATCGATGAACAGGAACTTCAGGAATGTCTTGCACGCTCGGAAATCTACAATACTGTTTTGCAGAAGTTCGGACCTAATCTCGAAAACGTACGCGCGCATCGGGAACGTTGCATCCAGACACTCTCATTGAACGATGCTCTGCGCGAGCAAATTCTGCAAAAGAAAACCATGCTCACTGCGGCCATCCGCACATCTCTGGAATTGTCACGCGGGCTATCGACCCGACGCCGCTCGGGTCTCAGTGCGCTGAGCTCAGCAGTACAAAAGGCTCTCGCAGAACTTGGGATGCCTCAGGCGCGCTTTTTGTGCGAGCTGCAGCGTGGCTCAACCCAATCTGTACCGCGGCATGTTGGCTCTGAAACAGTCGAGAATATCCCCGCCGAAGATCTGGAAGCTTTTCTTCAGCTCAGCCGTAATGGAGCTGAAAGAGCACAATTCCTCATGAGTGCAAACGCAGGACTTGCCCCACAACCCATTGAACGTGTTGCCAGTGGTGGTGAGCTTTCTCGCACGATGCTTGCAATCAAGAGCATTCTCTTTGAAGACGGAGCAGTGAGCGTGTTCGTTTTCGATGAAATCGACACCGGAATTAGCGGCAGTATTGCTTCAAAAGTCGGCCGTAAAATGGCTGAATTCTGCGCCCATCGACAAGCTCTTTGTATCACTCACCTTGCGCAAGTGGCCTGCTTTGCGAACTGCCATTTTATTGCCACGAAGAACCTGAAAAAAGGAAAAACGGTGGCAGAAATAAAGGTAGCATCCACAGAGGAGCGCATTCACGCGCTGGCCGGAATGGTCGCGGGTGAGCGGGTAACACGCGAAAGCCTCGCGCAAGCCAAGGCGCTGCTCAATGAAGCCCAGGGAGTTCTGAATTCATGACAGCACAAAACGCGCTTTCAGAATCCACAGCGTCCACGCATGCTGCTGCGGCTCCGGCCACAACACCTGAAATCGCGGCGGTCGCCTACCTGAACATGCTGCCGTTCTTTTTCGAGAAGAGCCAGTTCACTTTGTTTGTTTCACCTCAGGCACTCAACGCGGAAAGCGCAAAATTCGATGCTTACTGTTCATCGCTGATTGCCGGACTCGATGCTGGAAAAACACCTCTCACACTCAAACATGGCGTGTTCTCCAAAGGACCGGTGATGAGTGTGTTTGTTGAGCCCGTTCTGCACAAAGAATCGCATCTGAACTTCTGGAACCAGCTCCGAGAACTGTGGATACACCGCCATCCGAACCCAATTGCTGCTTTCCAACTGCACGAATGCCACGGTACCGTTATTCTGCGCACCGCGGGTGAAAGCGCACAATCAGTTTGGATGTTCCGCGTCTTGTGCGCGATGGCGGGCTTCGATGTGAAAGTTCTCGGCGAAACCGAGGCATTCACTTCACCCAACCCTGAGAAGCCCTTTCCGGAGGCTCGGCTGTACATTGGCGATGCAGCGCTTTTCCGCCTGAAGAACATCCCCAAGGCACTCAGGCTCGACCTGGGCGAATTCTGGACTAGCCACACCGGCCACAGAGCGTGGTTCGCGGGTTGGTTCGAGGGACGCAGCACGTCTTCAGCAATGCAAGCAGCGCTCGAAAAAACACTCAGCCTCCAGGTCGATTCCTGGAACGATTGCAGTGAATTTGCTCGCTGGTGCCGATGCTTTGCCTTTCTCGAAGCGCAAAAACTCTCTTCAGCGCAAGCCGTCTACAACGAAGATTTTCAAGAACTGCGCGAACTATTGAGCGACTACTTCAGCTGCATTGAACACAAAATCAATGCCGAGGAAGGGCGTGAACTCTTGAGCTTTTATCTGCAAATCAAAAACGCTTTTGCTGCTTGGCAACAAAAGCGTTCGGAAGAATATTCAATCACGGCAAACGCCGTCTCTGCAATCCAGAGCCCACAGTGCTCTCACTTTGCGAGCACGTGAACGGGCACCTTCACGAGAGTCAAGCCACTTGAGTTGGCAAGCTTGCACTCGCCCAGAATTTCATATTTTCCGCTGCGGAACAGCTCATCTTGAAGAAGCTTGCTTGTGCTGCGGTCGAAGCCAAACTCCACTTTGAACGCACCAGGCGCTGACTCCTGCGCCATGATCTTCAAACGTCCTGCCTCAGGCAATGGAGCATTGATAACCTCTGTTGCCGAGAATAGTGCGTTATCCGAGGGTACTTCGTAGGGGTCAACGCGCACCGCATAGAACTTCCCGCTGAGGGGCAGAAACACCGCACGCTCCTCGGATGCAGGATTCCCACTTTCAGCGACCTGCTTGCAAACTTTGAGCTCAGCATCTTCACATTCATCAACGTAAACATCGATGTCGAGCCCAGATACAATGGAGGTTGTGGTGATAGTGACCGTACCAGCATCGGCCGCGTAGGTGCGTGCCACCTGTCCCGCTGCTGAGGGAATAACAATCCGCCCCGCATCCTTGCCAATCTCGTGCTTGGTGCGCCCCAGCAGCGATGAAAGGCGAATATCGCTCTTTACTGCATCTGGCTGAGCATCAAAGGTACTCTCTTTAAGAACTGCATCGAATGCTCCGCTCACATCACTCTGAGCATTGAGATTGACAGGCGCAATTTCTGCGAAGGTCGCGTAGTCGATGTCGAGTTTGTAGCTGCTGATGGGGAATTGAAAACGTCCCAGAACATGTATGTCCCAAATCCCTGAGTTTGGATTCATTTCAGTGAATTTGGCGACACGCCGATTGGCAACAGGAGCTCCCGCTGAAGTGCAGTTCGAAGCAACTCCTCCTGCTCCCGCCAAATCTCCCGGACTCGAAGTGTTGTTGCCCTTGAGCACCATCAGGCTCGCTGCTGAACACGGCGACTGAATGCTTGCATCATTCTGGGGAACCTCGAGCGCCACACGCAGAACGCTCACACCTGCCGGAACGCGCACATAGTGGCGATCAACCATAAAGCTCTTGATTTGGCTTTGCACACTGAACTTTGCCTGCAGTGCCGCAGAATGATGAGGAACTGTCATGTAGACAGGGACCTCAAATGAAGCGAGCGCATCGCGTTTGCCATCAACAACACGGAACGCACGAATGAGTGCCGCGTGGTCACCTGGTTGAAGCTCTGTGAAGGCTGTCTTCCTGAGACACACAAACAACGAGCTTGCACGCAACGGATTCAGTGCTGGACCAGGTTCACCTGTAACGGGAGTTTCAAGAGCGCCCGCTCCAAGCAGCGTCAAGGTGCTGTTGACAGGGGTTGTATCTTCATCGCACAGGGCGCTTTGTGGCACTCCCACCTTCAACCATTCCGTGCGTGAACCAAAATACGTTGTTTCAAGTTCGAAGGATTCTGAGCTGGTGTTCAGTTGCCGCAGCAGCTCACCCACATTCTTCTGTGCCATGGCTTTCAAAGGAAGCTTGCGGCTGAAATGCACTTCAACCAACTTGTCTGCCTCTGCGGTATTCAACCAAATTCCCTGACCGAACTTCCGCTCGCTGGACTCCTCCCCCAAGAGCGTGCCGGTTTTAAAGCTTTGACTCCCATCGTATTTCTTTCCGTTGCCCATCGTACGCAGCACGCGCACCTGATAATCTGGCGTGATTGCTTGAGCCACGGCACCGCTGCCCTCGGCTGAAACAACACCCGTGCTCAAGCCAAGGTTTGCTTTCTTCTTCAAAAGCTCCCATGCGGCGGGCAAATCGACCATGCCGTAGCCCTGATCAATCCAAGAGTAGATTCCCTTGCGCACTTCACCCGTCGCTGGTTTGAACGACGATACCTGGAACGGCCGCGCAGAATCCATCAGCACACGCCGCAAAGTCAGGGCATCGATTGGCAAGGGGCGTCCGGGGTTCTTTTCGTTCCAAGCCAATGCTGCATCCAAGAGGAGTGCAGCAGCACCCGCGGCTGCAGGCGCTGCCATCGAGGTACCCCAATAAATATCTGTTCCGGCACGTGAGCCTAAAGTTGAATTTAGCTGGATGACGCTAAGTTGCGTTCCGGGTGCCGAAATATTCGGTTTGAAACCACCTGCAGCACTGGGACCGCGTGAGCTGAAATACATCACAAAGTCATCATCGCCTTTTTCTGCAATCTCTGCTGGCGCACCACGACCAAGCCAGTTGTATTGGCGCAGAATCATTTTGGGTGTCGCTGTGGCTCCCACGCTCAGCGCATGCCGCGCGGTCGATGGCCTGCCCACCGTTTGCCGACCCGGACCTGAGTTGCCTGCTGAAATCACGAAAAGAACATCGTAGATTTCTGTTAGGCGGTTGATGATTGTTTCTTGAATGCCATATCCATCATTCTCAGAGGTTAGCCCACCGAGCGACATGTTAATGATACGGGCTCCATTTTGCGCCAAATCGATAATGGCACGGGTGGCATTGCAGCCCGAGTTATTCGCACACACCCGGTTCACCATCAGACTCACATCGGGAGCAACTCCTCGAGCCAGGGTTGAATCTTTGTCGTTGCTGAGAGTCTTTGTGGCACCAATAATTCCGGCCACGTGACTTCCGTGATTGCCCGGATCGAATCCAACCAGAGCCACTTTCTTCAACTTGTAAGTGAGGTCGTTTTGCTTGGGAGGAGTAATATCCATCTCAGTGAACGACAATCCAATACGTTCGCTCAGAACCTCCTGAACATCACCCGAAGCATTGAAATCCCTCAAGGCCTTGCTGGCCTTAAAATTCCCCGTGCCACTGAAATCAATCCAAACCTTCTCTGCACGACGCCCCTGTGCGGAAGCGTGAAAGAAATAGAAAGAGTCATCTGTTTTACCGTTCCCATTAACGTCAACCTGCTCGTCTTTTGTTGCAAACGACAATTCCGAAACAACTCCCAGGCGCACTGTAGTTTCTGGAACTTCGAGAAGCTCAACCAGCTCTCTGGGGAGCAGAAAAACTTCATTGCTGACGCTTGAAAATGGCAACGATTGTTGGTCGCCGGAACTTAATTTTTGGAGTGCATCGAACTCGAGATATTCAGCATTCACAGTCACAGGAATCGTAGCCGATGCCGAAACTCGAGAGTTGTCTGCCTGACGCTGCACGCTGATTTTAGACAGCGAAGAAACGTATCCCGCCCCTTCACTGGTGAAGTCTTTCATATAAACCACACGCGACTGACCGTTTAGCTTGTTGCTGAACGCCGGGTGGCCATAGGTAACTCCAGTATCAGTGACACCCACCTTAACGCGCTGGCCTGTTGGCTCGAGCCCGAGCTCTCTTTTCACTTTACGCGTGAATGCGCTCACACCCATTCGCTCGATTCCGCTGAAGTCGGCGAAAGAAGCCTTTGCGGAGGACAAGGTTGGTTTTTCGACGCTAACTGAATTGTGTGGTCGCTGCTCCGCCTGGAGCACAGGTGCAATTTTAACGTCGATGGGCAACTGACCTACATTCTTCAACTCAGGATATTCCTGAAGAGCAACCCACGCAGAAAAGTAACCCACATCGGCTGCGACAAAAACATCGCTCAATGAAACCTCAAGCCCAATTCTGTCGACAACCTTGCTCAACAGTTTGTGCATCTGAGCGTCTTTTTCAGAATTGGAAAGCTGAGCGAGAGACGCGTTGGCCTGTGTTCGCACAAAGCCCGTATCGACGAGCACACCTTCAACGGGAATGAATGCACGGCCGGCGGCATAGCGCACGGGAATGAATGAATCAGAAGATGTGCGAATGCGATCTTCGCCCGCTCTCAAAGCCGGCAGGGGAGTTTCGGGGAGACTTGTGCGCCCCGTTTGAGGCTGAGGTTCCAGCCCAGGCACAGGAGCAGCCAAATCTGGACTCACACGCGAGTCATTCAAAAGGTGACAGCCTGCTGATGTAGTCAGCAATCCCAGAACGGCGGACACAAACGGAAAATTTGGCCGAGCGAGCATGAGTCCCTCCCCGTACTTGGCTCATTGGCCGAGGGATAGGCTTTTATAGCTCGCCCGTCAATCGAAATGTTTACTGCTGGCCGGAATTTTCCTTAGAGTCTCCGCGCATTTGCTGAGCATATGTGCGAATCCGCTCTGCCATTTCGGCGTCCGGCGCTCCATTGTCCAAGGCCTGCTCCGCCTGAGCGGCAAAGCTCTTGGCATCGGTCTGGAGGCGTTCAGCCGTTTGGGTGAGTGCTGTTCGAATCCCATTCACCTCAACCGGGTTCAATGTCGGAGGCAATTCAACCGCAAAGAGGGTCTTGGCAACTTCCTCCGCCAAGCGTGCGGTCTCGTAGTAGCCTGCCGAGCACCATTCGAGTCCGGGAACTTCACAAGAAGCGAGGAACAACGACTTCACCCGGTCGTAGTCGGAGGCAACCGTACGAACCGCTTTGCCCAAATCTTTTTGGTCCTGAATATTGCGGTCGCGAATGGCCGGGGCATCAAGACGTGCCAGAGTAAATTTAGCTTTGGCCTGATGTCTGAAACCATCTTGTGAGTTCGGCTTCAAACTCAGCATGCGCGCAATCGTTTTGCGCACCTGTGGTTCAAGACCCTGACGGTTTTGAACGAGAAGTATTTGTGAACGCAAATAGAGTTCATCGTCACTGTTGGAAATGAACTTCATCATCCGCTCATAGGCCGCTATCGCTTCGGCGGAACGACCAAACTTGAAGTGAATATCTGCAATCTCGCGTGCAATACGCAACTTCTCGGATGGGCTGCTGACCTGAGCCAAATGATTTTCGTAGTGCGACACTGCGTTGGCAAAACGTCCCAGTGATTTGTGCATCTCTGCCGACTTCAACCACGCATTGCGTTTTGCTCCCTCCTGGGAGTACTTGCGCGCAAAATCCTCGTAGTGTTTCGCGGCACGCAAGAATTGCGCAATGCCACGTGAAAGCTCGGCTGCCTGCCAAGTCGTTTCCTTCACATATCCAGAGCTCGGATAGCTCTTGAGCAAAGACTCCATTTGCGTCACAGCGGAATCAGTTTTCTTGGCTTGAAGAAAGTTCTTAGCCGCGAGGTCGAGAGCTGTGGCAGCGCTCTGGTGCTTTGGGAACTCTTGTTGAAAAGCCACAAAACGATTTGCAGAGGCTTCGAACTGTCCCTGGGCAGAGAGCTGCTGTGCATGCGAATAAACCGCGTTTTCGAGAATGACTCGCAGATTGCGGTGCACCGGCTTCGACGGAACAATCTTTAACTTCATCGCAAGCCTTGCGATTTTCTCCACATACAACCAATCTTTTTTAGAATCAGCGCCATCGAGAAGAAAGCTGACCGAATCGCTTGCAAGACGTGTTTTGGGGATACTGTTTAGACCACCTTCAAACCGTTGCCGCGCTGGATTCTCCTGGCCGAGCAAATGGGTCACATAAGCTGCCTGGAATACCGATTGTTCGAGTTCAGCGCCCGCAGCCACTCCGTTCATCTTGTCGAGTGTGACCACGTAAGCCTGAGCAACCTGATCATCGCCACCCAGCTTCTTGCTACGTACAAATTTTGGCTCCGGGCTGAGTCCAAGAATCGACTCGCGCGCACGCAGTGAAAAGCGCAGCGCTGTGAGCAAAACTTCTTTGTTCTTGGTCTGGCCTGCCAATGCATCGGCTCGGGTTGCAACATCGTTTGCACGACGAGCTTTCCAGAGCAATTCAATCACCTTGATAACCCAATCTTCACGTTCCGCGTAGACCTGATAATTCTGAACAAAAAAGTCATGCAGTGAAACGAATCGTGCAATATTCTCGCCATCGAGCTTTGCCTGAGCCTGACTCAGCGCAAGATTCTGCGTGTAAAAAATGCGTCCAGGAACAACACTGTCCAACACATCGCCCAGTTTACCAACTCGCTGCCACTGCGCTTGACCCATAATCAGGTCGCGCGACGCCAAATGGATGTCCAGAATCCGCAGCTCCAGATAGGCATTGAACGACTTGGAATAATCGCCCAGATTCTGCACGTCAGCATATATTTGTGCCGCACGGCCTGGTTGCTTTTGCACATTGTTGAGCGCCACCTGCTCGGAATAGTGCCGAGCTGCATCTATCGCACCAGCACCTTGCAGAGAGGCGACTGCCTCAGCATCCACGTTCAGAGGGTCGCGCAACACCGACACCTGGTGCAGCCTGTAAATCACTCGCGCAAGCAATGGGCCTGCTTTGCCCTCAATGCGCTTCAGACGACCCATGTCCTTCAATGCTTCTTGGTAAAGTGCAGAGGCTTGCGAATACTGTTTACGGTTGAAAGCTGCCTCTCCTGCAAAATAGCGAAATGCTGCCCGCGCTGAAGAGTCACTCGCATTTTGAGAGGCAAATTCCAGATTACCAAACGGACTCGAGCTGCGCCCAGATTCGAAATCGAGCATGATTCCAGTTAATGCAACGCGCTGCTGGTCTGTGTTTCTCCCAGAGCCAACAAAGCGCAATGCCTCTTCGCGTGCCGTTGGGTCTCCTGCCTTCATGCGCGAGACCAACTGCGTCGCACGCAAGCTCGGTAGGCGATCGTTTTTCGGAAAGCTGCGAATGAGTCCATCGATAACGTTCACTAACTGACTTCTCGAAGCCTTCACATAGTGGTTGAGGTCAGGATACTTCTGATCGAGTCCACCGGTAGCACGCAAGTTTTCAATGTAGAGCGCTTGTTCCTCAAGCAAACGGACAAGCTTCAAACCCACGTTAAGTGCCTGTTGTGATTTTGCAGGTTGGAGTTTGTATTCAGATTCCATCTGACGAATCTGAACAGCTCGGGTTGCCGCTGCTTGTCGACCCGGAGTAAATCCGTCGAGCACGGATGCATCTGTGCCCACAACGTCGATGTAATAAGTTCGAGCCGGGTTAAGCGGAGATTTAAAAAGCGCCGGAAATGCTGGCGTCCACGTCGGACTCGCGAACTGCGACGCAACAGGCTTGGCTGATGGTGCCTTTTTCGACTTCGTGGCAGCTTTTGCAGAAAGAGCCACCTCAGCGTGCGCCTCAGGAGCGGCTACAATTCCCAAAGTCGCAGAGCTGCACAGAGCTGCACCCACAACCATCCAAACCGTAAACATGTGCTTGTGGAATGCACTTGGCTTGATTGCTTTCATGACCCCGCATTCACCTCATTCTCCATCGCGGCAACATCACCCGTCTCATTTCGGGAGCTTGCGCCCTGATGTCGAGTTCGTATCGGCTGAACAATCCGAAACCTGAGAAAAAAAATCAAGTTTTTTCGGCTCCGCAATCGCCGAGCAATTTTTCAAGAACCTGAAAGTCTTGGGGTGGTTGTGTCTCGAACTCCAGGCGCTCGCCAGAGACTGGATGCGTTATCCCAAGAAGAGCTGCATGCAGCATTTGTCGGGGTGCTGCTGCACGTACTTTTGCCCATAAGGGTTTATCTTTCATCATTGCGTTTGCCCCTGTCGCCGAACCGGACGTGGCCGATGCACCGTATAGCGCATCGCCCAACAAACCATGCCCAAGATGAGCCATCTGAACCCTGATCTGATGTGTGCGCCCCGTGTAGAGCTCACACACAACCAAACTCGCTTTGCCGCCGGCAAATACTTTTTCTGTTTTTATTTGCATGCGTGCGCTCTTGCCCTGCCCCTCCGGCAGCACTGCGTATTTGAGTCGGTTTTTGGGATCGCGTCCATGCCACGTTTCAACAACACGAGGTGTGTGTGTAGGTTCACCAAAAACCAGTGCAAGATATCGACGCAGTTGGGCGTGCTCCGCAAACTGCCGCGAGAGTTCTGTAAGTGCACGCTGGGTTTTGGCGACCACCATCACCCCACTGGTATCACGATCCAGCCGATGCACCAGGCCTGCGCGCAGCGGATCGCCCAAGCTTGGTAGCGTCGCTCCGGTATGAGCAAGAACAGCATTCACAAGCGTTCCATCGGGCACCCCCGCACCTGGATGCACCACCAAGCCCGCAGGCTTATTGATGACCAAGATATCCTTATCCTCAAAAATAATGTCGAGCGGAATAGTTTGTGGCTGAGGGACAGAAGGTGGGGGCTTGAGAGCCGAAAGATCAACCTCAATCACATCGTCTGCTTTCAAAATCCACGACGATTTTCGTAGCTTTCCACTCACCAAGACAGCTTGCGATTCTAAAAGTTTCTGAGCAAATGAACGACTTGGAATGAGCTCTAGCAAACGCGTGAGTGCGAAGTCGAGCCGTAGTCCGACCTCATCTTCGGACACAACCAACGTGACTTTGTCTTCACTCTCCATCGAAGTTGAGTGACTCACGAATCATGTTCCTTGAAAATCAACGGCGTGTTGTACGAGCCTGAATGCGAAGACGGGAGCGGTAGTTTTCGGTAATGGCATCGATGATGTCCTCGCGTTTCAGATTCAAGTAACGCAGATAAGACACTAGAAAGCCTCTGAAGTAAACGGCTGCAGGCAACTGTTCATAGCTGTCGGACTCAATGGCGAGCAAATACTTGCGGGGAATCTTGGTACGGCTCGACATCTCATCGACTCCCACACCCATTTCCTCACGTAATTTCTTGAGCATGCTTCCGGTGATTTGTTCGGCGGAATCAATGATGTTGTTCAGCATGTTCACAGCCTCTGGCTGAGCTGCAGCCTTGGCACACACGTCAACCACATCTTTGTCGTGCTCGCCCACCAGAGTTCTCAGGCGACGAGGTGGCTGATAGGCAGAGGGCTCGCCGGAACGCACCGGAGTCACAGCGTCAAGTGGTGCATGCGTATGCATTGAACCCAAACGAGAGTCTCGTGTCGTGCGCCCCGAAGCCCCCAAACGTGCCGGAGAGAACGCGCCTTTGAGTTCAGGCAAATCAAGAGCACTCATGGGAGCAGCAGGTGATGTGTTCCCTCCGCTGCCATCGCGCTTCAGGTAAAAAACATTTTCATCTTGATCGAGCTGAGAAATCGACTCAGCCGATAGCTGCGGCAACAGAAGCGCAGAAACAACGCTGTCTTCCGAATCGTTGACACTGAGCTGCTCGATTTCGGTGATCATTGCCCGATAAGCCCAGTCGAGTTCTTCGAGGTCGAGCTCAGAGGCACGGCCGCCACTAATGATACGCTCCCGCGTCTTGCGGTAACTCTGATGCACATTGTCCAGAGTCAATTCACCTGTCAGGCCAATGATGTCTGCTGGTGTGTTTGCCACTCGCTCACCCATTTGGTTGCGAACCCCTTTTCAACCCATTCCACTCACGTTCTGATGCTGCGGTACGACAGGCTCAAATCGGGTCGCGAGCGTTCTCGCGATTGACATCAGCCCCTGAGAGACATTGGAATCCGGGAAATCAACACAGACAGGTCGGCGGTTGCGAAGTGACTTCCACACCACATCATCGAAAATGGCAGCGCCCAAGAACTCAGCAGAGAATCCAAAATAGCGCTGACTGATTTGGGTAATAGAAGAACCGATTTCAGCATCGGCCTGTGTGCGCACCTGATTCATAACCACCCCGAGATGAGTCATTTGAATCAGGTTGAGAATCTTCTGACCGATTTCTGGTTCCTCGGCTGCAAACTTCTGCAATTGCGCAAGAGGTGGAGTTGCAAAGCGAGGATCGCCCAGGCTCTGTAGCAGTCGCTCGGCTGCTTCTTCCTGGTGAATCGCCTTCACAATGCTTTGAAGCTTGCGGTAAAGCACGCTCTTCAGGAATACGTATGCATTCTCTATACTCGTTGGCTCGGGAACGACAACAACAATTCCCGCATGCGAGAAAATGAAGAAGTCGAGCGTGTTGACGTGAGTTCCTGCACCCAGGTCGAGAATCACATAATCAACATCCAAGCGCTGAAGCCGGCTGATCAAGCGAATTTTCTGCGCTGCTTGTGGACGAATCTGCTGCCAGAACTCCTGTCCGCCGCCATAAAGCGTAAGTCCAGGAACTCCGCCAGACACAGCAACGTCTTCGAGGTTTTCAATCCGGCCACTTACGAAATCAAAAAGGCCAATTTTTGGACTGGGAACACCCAAGCAGGTGTGCAGGTTAGCCGCACCGAAATCAAGGTCAACAAGCGCAACGCGATAGCCCTGGCGCGTCAGAGAGACAGCCAAGTTGGCCGAGAGAAAACTCTTGCCAATACCACCCTTACCGCCACCTACGGAAATAATGCGCGGACCCGCTGCTCCACGACCGCCGCCGCCGTGATGCGAACTACGGGCATTCTCGTTGAATCCAGATTCATCGCCATGGCCAGAGTCGTTGCCAAAGTTGCCCGTGCTCCGTCCTGCCATGCTGCGCGGTGTGATTGGCTCACGCTCAGTTTGTGGAAATTCCTGCGCGCGTACAGCCTGTCCGAATTCAGCACGCGGCACGCTGGTGATTTCAACCGCTGCACGTGACACTTCGTTATAGCTCCTGCTCAAAGCATGACGCGCATCGCGCGCTGGCCGCTTGAACATTCCTCTCGAAATTGAAGAAAACATTCCTCAACCCCTGTTGCATGAAGGAAAACACGAAAAACCATAAGCCCACTTCACTAGAATGCTATCAGCCTTCGCCCTGCCCCTCTCCCTGTTTGCCGCTTTTTTGGCTCGGCGCCATTTTCCCAACGGCAAACACAGAGAGGCTTCAGCGCGTCGTACCACGCTCAAGATTCGCAAGATTCGAGCGCGTGATCCTCGATTCACTCACAAATTGAGGATTATCTTTGGCGAGCACTAAAAAGCGCCGGTAGTAGTAAGTCGCCTTGCTCTTATCGGAACTCTCGTAGAGCTGACCCAAAATAAAATAGGCCTCCTCGGAGTCGGGATCTGACTTTGTTGCACGCTCGAGGCGGCTGATGGCACGGGTTCTCTGATTGAACTTGACGTCGCACTTAGCTGCACCCACGAGTGCAGATGACAAGAACGGCCGCGCCTTAAGAATTTCGTTATAGAGGGGTTCTGCCTTGGGGCAGTTGTCACTGCCCACGTAGGATTCAGCAAGCGCATTCATAAGCAGCGTTCTTTCGGTCACAGCGCTGACTTTGTCTTTGCTTTGCACGCTGAAATTTGAGCGTTCGACGTTCACGAGGAGAGCCTGAACTTCTTCGAACTTCTTCTGACGATTCAGAACGCTTGCAAAGATTAACTTGACTTGAAGGTCATCTGCGTGAGTGCGGTTCAGACGGTGTGCGAGCGAAGAAGCACGTTCAAGGTTCGAAAGCCGAAAGTGGCTCCACGCCAGCGCCTTCTGCACGCGGAGATCTTGAGAGTTAATTTTGGCAGCCTTCTGGTAGTTCGCCAAAGCGCCCTTGTGGTCATTTGCTCCCCGAGCTGCTTCACCCAGAAAGTAGAATACCTCAAGGTCTTCTTTGTATTCGTTTTGAATGCTCAGAAGAGTTTTCTGTGCCTTTTTAAAGTTACCAATTTTGACCAACACAATCCCGAGATTTCTCTTTGCAGGCAAATTTTCGGGTGCGATTTTGAGAACCGCTTCATAAGAATTTGCAGCAGCAGAGTAGTCGCCACGGAGTGCCGCTGAATTGCCATCAAGCAACAACCGGGTCACATCCTGCTTTGGAGTGGTCGCACATGCAGCAACAATAAAAGCCGCAAACGCCACAACGCACAGCTTCATTTTGAGTGCACAACGAATGAATTTCATTTCATCCTCCTCGTCCAAGAAAACGCCAAAAGTGGAGCTGCGCAATGCCATACTTGCGTTCGTCTTCGAGCTCCCAGGAATCGTGCGACGGCTGTGGAAGTGTTCTTCCCGTTTTCATCTCGAGAACCACCAAACAACCAGGCTCGCAGCCCCCAGAGACGGCCAATGACTCCAGTGCCTCATCATACCAACTCGATTGGTAGGGTGGATCTGCCAAGACGACAGAGACCAACCCGGCATGATTTGCCGTATTGTCACTCGCTTTTTGGTGCGTCTGCCCCCTCAGAAAATCCTGCACGGAAGCGCCCACAACCCGGCAAGTTTCTGCGGGAACGTTCAAAGTTTTCAAATTTTCCTGAATAATTCGCTGCGCAGCAGGAGACTCCTCTACGAAGGTAACATGGGCTGCGCCTCGGCTGAGCGCCTCAAGTCCGAGGGCACCACTGCCGGCAAACAAATCCCACACGATTGCACCCTGAATATCGGGTGCTAACATGTTGAAGAGGCTCTCTTTGACTCGATCAGATGTGGGGCGAGTCACATCGGTACCAGGGAGCGTTTTGAGGAGTCGTCTTTTGTACTTTCCGGCAATCACTCTCACTTATTTTTTACTCCACCTGCATCAATGTGTGATCTTGATATGAACACAAGTGAACGTCTTTCGTCCACTGCCCAGAAAGTCAGAATCAACCCGCATGTTGAAGCCCACGGCAATTACTCGATTGAGTGGTCTTATCATTTTCCCATTGCACCAGGTCAGAAAATTGAAGGGGAGTTCGAACTGAGTTTCCCGAGCGACAAGGTTCCTGGCGCGGCCCGGGCTGCACTTTCTGAAGCGAACCTTTCTACAACTCGATTGAGTTTTGCTGACTCTGCTTCGTCGGTGCGCTTCCAATCGCTCATTTATTACCGCGACACACTGTGGCTCCTGGGAGTTCTCGGCAAAGACTCTCATCACGAAGAAAGTCTGGACAGAAACCTGGTGCCACGTGCGCGACGCTTCTTTCTCCACAGAGCCAAGGACTATTGGAGCGAGGCGTTTCTGCCCCGACTGGGAATCATCTTTCAGTCTGACTTGAAGCGTTGCCGCTCCACCATCAAAAAGCTTGTCCAAACAAGCGATGTTGATAACGGCATGGACTGGGAAAAATACGCAAGCGCAAAACACGAATTGCTCAGCAGTCTGCGCTCAGCATTTCGTATCATTCACGCACATCATCAATGGGAAGCACTGTGCGCTGAAGAGAACCAAATCAAAGCTGATAAAAAATCAGAAGCCACAATCAGCGAGCACGATGCTGAAGACTTTACACCCGCGCTCGCAAATCTGGCAGAGTTTGTTCTTATGCTTGCGACTGCAACTATCGGCGAACTCCAGAGTTCTATGCGCGACACGCACGATGCATATGAAAGCCACTTTGCCGTTCTTCGCTCGGGAAGCATCAGTTCCAAAATCGAACTGGATGCTTCAATCGAGTTCACCAAAAACAACCTCCGACGCGTTGTTAGGGAGCAGCGTTGGCTCTCCGAGTGGGCTCGTATAGTCAGTGAATGGCGCATCATGTGCAAATTGCCATCACTGATGGACATCGCTGCCGACGCACAGATGGCAGCCGAGTACTTTGAAAGATTGCGCGAGCTCAAACGCCTTCATTACGCCTATTGGGACTTGAAGACCGACCTAGTGGCCAATGAAAAGAAGGTGGATTTCTGGATTGGTGGTGGCGCAGCCGGTGTGTCTGCAGCCTTCGCTTTTCTCGGAACATTCGCCTGGATTCACTACCAGGGATTGGGATTGGGTTCATTCCAGGATGGCACGGCGCTGCAGGAGAGTGGTCTGGTTGCCTTCGCCATCTTTGCTGCTGGCAACGTTATCGTTTACGTGCTCAAAGACCGGCTTAAAGAGTGGCTCAAAGAACGCTTGCGCGAGCGGTTCAACTATTCCGCGGGCAAATGGCTTGGTCGGTGCTATCAGCTTGCCAAAGACGACCAAAACAAAGGCCAAAGAAAAATCGAAGTTGCAGAAATCGAGCGCGAAACACGTTGGGAAAAAAATAAAAAAGGTCTGTCTTTCCGCGTTTGGGAATCCTTTCATATTGCGCCCGAGGTAACAGAAACAGCTGCACGCATTGGTAAACAGACATGGCGCCTTCCACTCGATGAAATCCTGCACAGCATGGACGACAGCAGGCATGTGCTCAAACTTCCATCACTCGACGGCGTTCCGCGTGAAGTGACAGTCAAGAAAAGAGCTTTATTCAATTATAAAATTGCTGTCCGAGTTTACGATTGGAAGAACAGAGAGCTGACCTTAATTGACTCCGCGCAACAGGAAGGCCGCATCCTATCGTCGGGTGATAAAATCACTTCAGTGGAGATTCGCAGTTCCTGAGCTGCTCTTCACGCAAAGCCTGATTCCAGAGAGTTAACTGTTCTCGGCTTGTTGCTGTATCAAAAATAAAATCATCTATTCTGCGCACTGGAACAAGACCACGCACCGAGGAAACAATGGCACAGGCAAGTACTTTGTCGAACTCGCCAACCCTGAGAGCTTTCCAGTAAACCGGATGCCCCAATGCCTCAAGCGCATTCTGCAAACACAACAAAGTTGTTCCAGGCAGCACGTTATTTTCCTGTGGTGCTGAGTAAAGGATCTTTTCTCCTTTGCTCATCCACACAAAACTTGCCGTGGTCGACTCCGAAATTTCACCGTTCGGATTAACAAAAAGAGCGTCGTCGAAGCCCTCAAGGACAGCATCATCGAGACACATGAGGTTCCACAGGTAGGAACAGCTCTTGATATCGACAAGCTCCTTGGAACGCGCATCTAAGCACGTTTTGAGAGCGTAGCCGCGGTGAAAAACCTCATCCTCGGATGTCACAGCACTTCTGCAGATAACAATAAGCCGGGCGGGTAGAAGTGCACCGGCATCATCACGCCGGGGCTGTAGAGTGAGGCTATCACCTCCTGTGAGAAGCAGGCGCACTGAGACTCGCTTTGCTGCAGCCGCCCCAAATTCGCGAGCAAAGAAGCTCAGAGATTTCTGCAGTGCCTTGCGCAATTCGTCTTCCTCGGGACATCGCAGACGCGCACGCAAGGCACCTGCCCTGAGGCGTGCAAAATGCGCATCCCAGAGCACCAGACCAGCGTCGAGGGACAAAAGTGTTTCAAAAATGGCATGGCCAAAGAGTAGGCCTCGGTCTGTGATTGGAATGCGAGCCTCATCAAGGCGGCACAATTCACCATCCAGAAAAACAACGCCTTGTTTCATCTCTGTTCCTCTTGTTGCCAATGAATTGACATGACCTTAACCAGGCCCAAGAGCCTGCAGTTCTCCCATTTTCACATTATTATTCTACACAGCAAAGCCAAATAGAGGACATTCCAATGATCCTGCGCGCTTCACGTCTGCCTGTCGCAAACTTCGTGCTTCTGGCCGGTGCTCTGTTCACTTCAATTTTGGGATGCAAACCTCGAACATTCAACGCGAGCGACAAAACCCAAGGCAACTTTTCTTTCGAATTTGCTTCTCCGCGATGCGACGTTATCGTTGCCGGCGGTTCAACCGCTGCACTCGCCGCTGCCTTGGCCTCCGCACGTGAACAGCGCGTGACCTGTTTGCTCGAGCCCACGGACTGGCCTGGAGGGCAGCTGACCTCATCGGGAGTCAGTGCAATCGACTTTTCACACATCAATTCTAATGGTGTGATGCTTGGCAAGGAAAGTCAGCGGCCTGAGAATCTCGAATCTACGTTCTACAAGTGGATGCGAGCACTGCCCGGAAACCCAGGTGCATGTTGGGTATCAGATAAGTGCTATGAACCTGAATCATTCGTCAACAAACTCATCCGCCCCACAATCGATGCCGAGCCGAATCTCAAGGTCTTTCTCAATACTGTCGTGAAGTCGGTTGAAACCAAAGACAAGCAAATTGTCGCCCTGACTTCAATCTCCCGTGCTCCTATACAGGGCACAGGGTATGAGCGTTACCTTTCTGAGGACATCGCCGACTGGTACTCAACCAACAACAGCAAAAACTTCATCAAAACAGTTCTTACGTTCCGCGGCCGCGACGGAAAAATGCCTGTTTTTATTGATGCCACTGAGTTTGGCGACGTGCTGGTGACCTCGGGCTCGCCGTGGCTTCAGGGAACAGAGCAAACCGACGGCGCGATTGAGAATGACAACGACACCTGTGGTCAAGCGATTGTTTACCCGATTGCCGCTGTACTCAACGCTGAGCCTGTCGCTGAGGGCGCCAATCCGTTCAAAGTGGAACACCCAGATTTCTACAATTTTAAAACCGTATCTCGTGCGTTTTCCTGGGACGAAATCTGGCGCTACCGGCGCTTGCGCGGCAAGCCACTCACAGGTGCATCGACAGGCGACATCTCGATGCAGAACTGGAACCCAGGCAATGACTATCCCTACGGCTACGTTTTTCTTTCCAAGGAGAAAACAACTGCACAGAAATCTGATTGGCTAGGTGGTGTCGATATCAATGTGCTGAAGGGAGCTGAGCGCCACGCCATTGGCTGGTACTACTATTTCAAATCGAAGGCTCCAGAGAACGTGCAAAAGCGAGTTGCTCGCGCATGGAAAGTGTTTGGAACAGACACCGGACTCTCAAAGGTTCCTTACATGCGCGACACCCGCCGCAGCATCGGGCTCAATGACTTCGTTTTGAAGTTTTCTGATTTGAGCAAGAGTGAGCCCAAAGACATTACAGGTGAACAGTTTGCTGATCGGGTCGGAATTGGCTCATACGTTGCCGACTTTCATGGACTCAAAACCTGCAATCTACCGGCCTATATGAACAAAGCAGCCACTCTTCCCTTCTTTATTCCGTTCCGCGCACTCACCAACAAAGCCTTCGACAACCTGCTTGTTGCCGGAAAAACCATGGCGCAGTCTTTCCACGCAAATGCGGCAACACGTCTGCATCCCATTGAGTGGCATTCCGGGATTGCAGCAGGAGTCGCTGCTGCACACATGAATCAGTATCAAATTAGCTCACAGCTCGCACTCGAAAACATTGGCGATGTTCAAGCCCGCATCTCAAAATATCAGCCCATCAACTGGACACTCGGAGCACGGGTCTTCCCATGACTTCGAGCTCTACTCACACGGAGCCCAAGGGGCATCTTCTGATCGTTGATGACGAGCTTGAACTCCGTGTGCTACTTCAAATGAAATTTCAGAAATCAGGATTTGCTGTTGATTTAGCCGCCAACGGCGAAGAAGCACAAAAAAAGTTGAGTGAGAAGAATTATTCAGCAGTTCTTTGTGATCTCAACCTACCCAACGATCCCAAAGGCATCGCGCTCTACGAGCTCAGCAACAGCAAACAGAACAAACCTGCATTCATCGTTATTACGGGCTACACCCAAGACTCGCCCGAGGTTCGCGCAGCACGTTTAGCCGGCATAAAGCATATTTTTTCAAAGCCACTTAATCTCAGAAATATTTTGAGTCTACTGGGCTGAATCGCCTGAGCTGACACCAGCTCCCGAAAAAGTAGCCATGTTGCGCAGCAGGAAATCCGCATCTTGAAGAAGTCCGAGCGCAAGAGCAGCGCCACTGCCCTCGCCGAGCCTGAGTCCGAGCTTCAAGAGCGGTGAGAGCTCAAGCGCCTTCAACAATTGTTCGTGCACCGGCTCAGCACTCAGGTGACTTGCCAACAACCACTTCGAAAAGTTCACTTCCGCTAGTGCATAGGGAGCAACTGCCGCCGTCACAATCAGCCCATCGAGGAGAACAAAACGCCCCAATTGCGCAGCTCGCCAAGCTGCACCTGCCAACGCACTCAGCTCCGCACCACCCACCTCACGCATCACGCAGTGAGCTGCATCAACACTCGCAAAAACAGGCGTGCCGAAAGCAGCATTGAAACGCTCAGCAGCCGCCGCAACCACGCGAGCCTTTCTGCTCAATCCCTCGTCGTTCAGACCAGTGCCACGGCCCACGCACTGTGCTGCGGGCAGGTTGAGTACAAGTGCCGCAAGCGCACTTGCAGGCGTTGTGTTGCCAATTCCCATCTCTCCAAGAAAAAGAACATCGCAGCCTGAGGCGTTAATGATCTCCTCTGCCAGCGCAGCACCGGAATCCCAGCAGTGTTGGTGTGCCTCGGGCGAAAGAGCAGCAACAGCGAAGATATCCCGGCTACCATGCTGGAACCCTCCTTCAGGAAAGCGCTTATGAATGTTACGGCTCACAAAACGCACTGGTGTGTGTTCGTCGAAATTCAAGAGCGAATCAAAACCTGCTGCCACTCCCACATCGCAGACCCACAGCGGCGTCTGCCGGCGCTGTGAAAGGCAACTGATCGCCGCTCCACCCCTGACAATGTTGGCCACCATCTGTGGTGTGACTTCTACGGGGTAGGCGCTGACCTCATGGTGCCGAGCCACAGCGTGATCACCTGCAAACAACAATCCTGCAGCCTTCAGAGGCTCGGCATTTGATGATTCACGCTGAGCATGAATACGCAACACGGGCAGCATGAGAGCATCAAGAGCTCCGTGCGGCATGGTCAATTCAAGTGAGCGTAAAAAGAGAGCGCTGCGCTCAGGAGAGTGTGGCAAACAAAACATATGATGACCTCAACTTTTTTCGGGACGCTTAAGCAGCAAGCGCTCCACGGGCTTGCCACCACGAATATGTTGCTCAAAAACTTCGAGTGCGTCTTTTTCAGTCACGCCTCGGTACCATGTGCCTTCAGGATAAACGACTGCCACTGCTCCAAAAGCACACTGGTCGAGACATCCCGATTTGTTCACACGCACCTTTTTACTGAGCCCTGCATCTTTTACGAGTTGTTTAAGAGCCGAAGTGAATGCAGAGGCGCCTTTTGAAGCGCAGCAACCGCGCGGATCGCCTTCAGGTCTCTGGTTTTCACAGACAAAAACATGCTTTTCATAGATGCTCATCAGACATCCCCGTATGTATTGAAACAAGACACTCTTCTGCAAAAAACTATACAGTGTCGAAAATTTTGCCAAGTTCTTGAGCCATTCTTTTTACTTGACCTCAGCTGCATTATCGATAAAAAAACACAGTTGTGTGGGAAACGTACGATTTTCGCGTTGAATTCTCAGACCACGCAAGCGCGAGATCATACTTTTCTCGTTGGCTCAGAGCTTGCTACACGAGCCGCAGGAGGGGAGAGTCCACAATGGGTGTCCAGACTTTCTACAAATCTAAAACTCAACTCACCACGGTTGCCGGCGTGCTGACAGCAATTGTCGCCCCCCAAAGCCTGGCAGCGCAGCTCCCTCCGCAGCAACAAACCAACGCTTCTAATCAACAAAGCCCTGTGCGCACATTGCCAGCCTCAACGATTTTCATGAACCAACCGCCTGTGCCGGGTGGAGTTGGACAACATCCTCGCGTTTCTGATGTGCTCGGAAAAGCTTTTAGAAACGAGGACCTGCACTCACTTTACGGCTCGGGCTCGTTTGGCGTGTGCGAAACCTCAAGCCGCATTCCGTCATTCTTCGAGAAAAATTACAGCAATTTTGCATACTCCTGCATGGAAGAGCACAAGAACAGGCAGGCCGTTCTGTTCGACGAACGGTTTCAATCGAACCCGGAATCGCAAGGATATGCGTTATCGCCGCTCGGCGGCGGTTTGCAATGGACAAGCATCAGCACAGCAGCTCGCGAACGCTTGTTGCAACGCTCCATCAACGACCTTGCGCATAGGAACAAAACACTCGCAGACATTATCCAAGGTCGAATTTCAATTGATTTTGGATTTGGAAAGCTGTGGACACCTCAGGCGCAAAAAGCCTCGCAGGAAACACCACGCCCGCGCTATGTGGTTGAGCTCGAAACCGCTCCCAACACCCCTGCACCCTTAAACAAACGCAAATACATTGCGAGCGTCGGACGTTTACCTGCTGGAAGTGTCGACGACTCGCAATCGCCCCATTGGCTGAGCAGAAAACCAACGCGCGCCAAACGTGTTCTGCGAGAAACCTTTGACCCAGTTGCCAGTGCACAATCCAACGAACAAACCCAAACCACGGCCGAAACATCGGCGCAAGACGGCGAAGATGCGTCAGCCTTCACGACCGTTCAATACCTAACTCGCAGAGCCGGTCTTCAGCATATTCCCTTCACAAAGGTCAATATGAGAGCCGAGCGACGCGTGGTCGATGGGCAAAATCAATTCGCTCTGCGCGCAACCGAATCGCAGGAACTGATGTTCGCAGAAATTCCGGATATCCGCTCGGCTTCCACATCGAATATAGTTTGGGGTTACAGAGTTCCATGGAAGAGACACGCACTTAACGTAACGCACAACGAAGCATCGCAGGAACGCACAACGTCGTATAGTTATAGAGTCGACGATTCCAACAAAACCGATGTTTCCTACAACCACTCCAGCAGAGCCGTTTCCGCGGGCTTTGTGATTAGCTTCTAATTGGAAAAAAAAGAAAAAGAAGAAACCCCAGGTGAGAGGAAAAAGAGCACAGAGAAACCCACTTTTTTAAAGTGGGTGCCGCTTTCGGCCTCTTCAGGCTTCCCTCTATCGCACTGAGTCGGAGGGCTTGCACACCGAGGACGTTTTGGCTCCCGTGTCTTACGTTGTAGGTTCACCGGCATATTAACCAAGCTCACCTGAGGCATTCTCAGTATGGCCGCAGCGTTCTCACCACGTCAAGTGTAACTTCACTCCCTCGCTGTCTAAAAAATTACCTACATTTTTGCGGTGATTGTCTTCCTGTCAGACACCCCTCTCAAGTTCCAACACAGACTGCCGAAACTTTAGACAGAACTGTATTTGAGGGGGGTGGGCATGGCTGATTCAACCAACATCATGAATTACGAGGAGTTCGAGCGACTTCACGTGGTACGTCGGATGCGCCAAATTGTGGGCAACTGGTGGAAAGTCCAGCTCAACTTTACCGATGCACGCGGATTCTTGCGCGGAGTACCCCAAGGGCGGTTCTTCAACCCTGCAAACCGTGTGTGCGCTTTCATTACGCAAAACAATGAAGGCTTCAAAGACTGCATGTCCACCGCACGGCAATGCACCTCGGCGACAAGCGAAGCTGCCAATCCGCGCAGCGGAACATGCCATGCAGGCTTCAGCACGCTGACCATTCCCTTGCGCATTGAAGGGAAATTCATGGGTGCACTGTTTGCCGACGGCTTCCTCATGCAGGAGACAGCCGAACAACAAAAGCTCAAGCTGCGGGACTACCTGAAAGGTAAATTCCCGAACGATGCACAAGCGCTTGAGACCTACATCGACTCACTGCCTATCATGAGCAAAAAAGAGCTCGACTATCTCACCGAGCTTGTGGATGTGGTCATCGAAGAAGTGCTCACGTTGCGCAAAACTCTGAGTGAGTCGGGCGAACGTCTCGAAGCACTTTCGCAAGAGCTGAGCGAAAAATGGGACTTCGGCAAAATGGTTGGACGCTCGACACCGATGGTGTCGCTGTTCAAGTTGCTCACCAAGGTCTGCGAATCAGATGCAACCATCCTGATTACAGGTGAGAACGGAACGGGTAAGGAAGGCATTGCACGCGCCATCCACTTTAATTCCAAGCGCAAAAAGCAGAACTTTGTGGTGCAAAACTGCGGCGCGCTGAACGACAATCTCCTCGAATCCGAACTTTTCGGTCATGTGAAGGGTGCCTTTACAAGTGCCATCAAAGACAAGAAAGGTCTGTTTGAACTCGCCGACAAAGGCACATTGTTCCTCGATGAAATCGGCGATACTTCGCCCGCAATGCAGGTGAAGCTCTTGCGTGTTCTGCAAGAGGGAACATTCATTCCCGTAGGCGGAACCGAGCAAAGGAAAGTTGATGTGCGCATCCTTGCGGCAACAAACAAAAACCTCGAGCAAATGGTCAAAGATGGAACTTTCCGCGAAGACCTTTATTACAGGCTCAATGTGATTCCCGTTAAAGTTCCTCCGCTGCGCGAACGCAAGGAAGATATTCCACTGCTTGTAAACAAATTCCTCGACGACTATGCCATCGCTACTAATGCACCGCGCAAAAAGATGGCTCGCGAATGTCTTGAAAAACTCGAGGGTCACGACTGGCCAGGTAATGTGCGCGAATTACAGAATGAAGTTGAGCGCCTGTGCGTTCTTGCAGGAAGCGACTCCGAAGTCTCGGGTGACATGCTTTCGGATCGAGTACGCTCAAAGAAGGAAGAGAAGTTTCCTGGATTGCGTGTCGATGGTAAGCTCAAAGATGCAATAGAAGAGCTCGAGCGTAAGATGATCTATGAGGTTCTTATTCGCGAGAACTGGAACAAATCCAGAGCTGCGAAGATTCTTGGAATCAGCCGCGCTGGCCTCATTATGAAGTGCGAAAAATTTGGTCTCGACAAACACGATGACTACAGAAAAGCTTCAGGAGACTGAACGGAGTGACCAAGCAATCGGCGCAAGAGAGAAAGGTTGGGGAGTCACGAGAACTCCTCAATTCTTATTTAGCGAACACAGCGTTGATGCTCTCAACTCCTGTGCGCCTCGTTATTCTCTCTACATTGGTTCAGTCGCCGCGCACGGTTGAAGAGCTGGCGGACCTCACCGGTCAATCCATGGCCAACGTTTCGCAGCATCTCGCCAAACTCAAAAACGCCCGCCTCGTAGAATCCGAGAAGAAAGGGGTGCAGCGTCTTTATGCACTGGCCTCACCGACAGTCCAAAAGGTGGTTGTTGCTCTCCAAGAACTCGCACGCGAGATATCGGCAGAGGTTGTAAAAGCAGAAGACACCCTTGTGGCACCGGAATTACGGGCAACCGAGCCCCTTGCGGACATACTTGCAGATGTTGTTCAACAGCGAGCCGCGCTCATTGACGTACGCACCTCAAAGGAGCAGTCGGCGACACCAGTGAATCTGGCACTGCAAATCCCAGTGGAAAGCGAAACCGACCTCGAGAAGGTGCTGCAAGCCACACCCAAAGATAAACCTGTGTATGTTTTCTGCCGCGGAGCTTATTGCATTACTGCATCGCGGACAGCTGAATTCCTTCGTTCACAGGGTCGACAAGCCTGGTGTCTAAGAGAAACTGCACTTGAAATTGAGCGTCCGCACGAGAACGAAACCGTAATCAAACCAAAGAAGAACAGAACTTCAATTACGGAGAGTGACGAATGAAGATTTCCTTTTCGAAAACTCCACAGAATCGGATTCTTTTGCTTTCTCTCGGAGCCGCGATTATTGCCCCCATCAGTGCCTGCCAAAATCGCAAGTTCAACACCTCCGAAGTGCGCAGTATCAATGTCGCTTACACCGCTGATATGAATAATTTTCTTTCAAAAATCGAAGCTAAAGCCAAACCGGGATTCAAGTTCAATTGGGAACGGATCCAAGAGGCAGTCAATGATGCTGAAACGAAATTAGCATCGTTACCCACTGAACTGGCCATCGAGGAACAACCTCTCTCCATTTTACCCACAAACATTCCAACTGAATTCCAGCCTGCAATGCAGAGATTGCTTGAATCGCAACGTGGCAATGGCATTTTGAAGATTCAGCGCCGTATTGTTCTCGAGCAGCTTATCGAGCAGATTGTGGAAGCAAAAAATGGGCTCGGTAAAAGCTCTTGTGCGCTGAGCCAAGATGGCAAAAATCCGCGCGCCGAGACGCTCAATTCACTCCTGAAAGATTTTGTCCTCCACAAATACGGACGCCCCCCAGAGCCGCTGCCTGATGCCTTTCTCACGGCTGTTCCTTTTTACGGTCATCTGGTTGAAAAGGAATCGCCCTTTCTTGATGTCGCATTCGCTCCAGGTGGGAGCATGGCGCACAAGTCAGCGCACAGCGTTAATGTGCATGTGATGGACTTCTTCGAGATGTGGTTGTCGTGCGAAGAACAGGGCAGCACCTGCAATGGCGTAAAGCTCAAAGAACTCACCATTTATATTGGACTCCAGGGCATTGTAGAGAACCTGCCTGGACTCAAGAAGGAAATCGAGAGCAACCGGAAAATAGTGACAAGTAAAGCGGGAACTGAAGAGGCCGTGAAGGCACGCAAGGCTCTTGAGGCTGGCGAGGCCGACTTGGCTCGAACAAACCGCATGTTAGCAAAGCGCTCAGTAAAAAGCCTCGACTGGAGCAAAACGGAATTTGTGAACGGCACGGCGCTTTGGGACGTGTTCTTTGATTTTCAAAATCTTGCCGATGAGGCATTCAAAGACTTCAAAGAGCGCAGAGCAAAAAGGAAACTCAAACCAGATGAGTATCTAGCTCTCTCGATGCGCACTGTGGCCAACCCGTTCCACATGGGCAAACCTGAGGTTTTGAAGGCTCTGTTTCCTTGTTCAGGCTGGAATTGAACGATGCTCTTCATTTGCATGCACCAAAACAGGGTCGAGGAGAAAACATGAAGCACAACACCATCAAGCTGCTGTCTCTCTCTGTGTTGCTCATGAGTCTTAGTGGATGTCAGCTTTTAAATAGCAAAAGCCAACTGCGCAGTGGTTCCAATGAATCAGCCGACAAGGCTCTCGCAGACACAATTGCCCTCGGTTTAAGCTACCCTTACGAACGCGAATCGGGTTCATACCTGTTCGTCAATGGCAAACCATACCCGTACGAATATCTCGGCAAAGACCCCCTCGCAGACGGCACCGTGCGCGTGGGTGGAAAGGTTGTTCAGGTCGACACCCTCCTCAACGATCTTTCACGCTCAGACAAGCAACCGCGGCCTGAACCCATGAGCAAGCGCACAGCTATTATTGCCTATGGTTCCAACGCAGCCGTAAGCGCCCTCAACCGCAAGTTCATGAGCGAAAAGTTTAGCCGCGGATGGGCTATTTTTCCGGTTTTAAAAGCGACTCTCAAGAACTTTGAAGTGGTCCATGCCGCCCACTTTGTTCCAGTAAATGGAAGCTTTCCTGCGGGAATCGCGTACAACGCAGGTGCCGAAAGTGAAGTGTGGATGACCTTCCTCGATGACGAGGAAATGAAACGGATGCATGCTTCCGAAGGTATTGATTCAGATTCTCCGGAATCTTGGTATGCCTATGGCAAACTTGAAAATATCAAAATCCAGGTCGCAGGCTGGAAGGAACTCAGCTCGGCTTTTGTCTACATTGATAACTACGGTGCAGTTAAAATCAAAGACAAAACCGCGGCCCTGGCAAAAGTTCCGGGCACTCCGCGCTCGCCAAAAGTCGCCATGACCGATGCTCTTGAGGCTGTAGAAGACATCTTTACCAAGAATCCGGCGTCCCTGGAAACCGAGAAGAAATGCGCAAAATGGAAGGGAGCCGAAAATCGTATCTGCGAAAACATCGCAGATCCTTGTGCACGCGATGCACGCACCGATGCGCTCCTCAAAGAAAAACGTGTTGAGTTTTGGAACTTGCCTGAGACCAGCGGCATGAAATTCATACGCCTCGCAGGCTCAGACAAAGCGGGTCACCCGAAGGCGTTTCCAGACTCAATGCGCTGTGCACGCGCAGGCAATTGAAACGCATTTTGGATTGATGAGCATCCCGTATGATTCCAAAACTCTTTCAACATTCGCGGATTCGGTAAGGAGACGCTAAAGACCTGAGGCGCAAATGACTTTCTTAACATTCCTTTTTTGCCATAATTTGCGATGCTCAGCGATGAGATTGGTAGTACAGAAGTTGACGGCATTTCCCGCCGAGATTTATTCCGTAAGGCACTTGCGCAACGTCTGATCGAGAATTTTGAACTCTGGCTCGAATTTCATGAAGCGCGAAACTCAACCAGCCACAACTATGACGAAGTTCATTCGGAACGTGTCTATTCAGTCGTTCTCAAGTTTACAAAGCAATTACGTTTGCTCATAGAAATTCTTGAGAAACGCGGTTGGACTCATGCACCTTAATCAGGAACAGCTTTCAACGATCAAAACCACTCTTGTTCAGGTTCTGCCTGGCCTTCGCATTTACTTATTTGGGTCTCGGCTCGGTGGCTCTCCGCGTCGCGACTCGGACTGTGACCTTGCATTGGATGCCGGGCGATCCTTGTCTTTGCAAGAAATGAATAAAATAAAGGACGAGCTCGACAAATCGACCCTTCCCTTCCTCTTTGACCTCACGGACGTCCAAACCGCGTCCCCGGAATTCATTCAGAGGATCAGTTCCAACTGGCAAGAAATTTAAATTTGAAGCGTTTTCTGCAAGCGACAGGTTTCAAGATCTACAATAGTTACTTTAAAACCTCGCCGAGCTTCCAGGGCATTTCCCCTCAGTGCAAAAAGTAATCAGAAAAGTATAACCGAAAAGTTACGCAACATGCCTCTCACTTTCAATGCGCTTTGTTGTGTTTCATGCGCTCGTAGAGTGCAAACCCATAGAAGCCAGCCAGCATAGCAATCGTAAAAATGATGACACTTGGATTTAGGCTTGGGAGCGAAACAATGGCTGGCCCAGGACAAAACCCAGCCATACCCCAACCCACACCAAAGAGCACAGCACCAAGTTTGGCCACGTTTGGAAAATCGAAACCGGGTCGTGGCAAGTTGCTCCAATCCTTCTCGAGCACTGGCTTCTGCATCCGCTGAGCAAGCAAGTTGCTGATAGCATAAACAGCAATCGCACCTACCATCACAAACATAAGAGCTGGCTTCCATTCACCCAGAATATCAAGAAAGCCACGCACATTGGCAGGATTCAACATTCCAGATACACCCAAACCAACGGCAAAAATCCCACCGGAAATCAGGGCGACAAAAGATCGATAAAAAGTCGAACTCATTTCAGTTTCCTCCGGTCGCATTAAAGAGTGCATTGGCCACTGCAACAGCTCCCATTCCAGCAGCAATAAAGATGATGGTTGCCATCACGCTGCGCCCAGAGAAACGTGCAATTCCACAAATTCCATGACCACTCGTGCATCCCCAGCCCATGCGCGTTCCAACACCAACCAACAAACCTGCCACAATCAGAACCACGGGGTTGCTTGAAACCATGGAAGCTTCCGTAAAGATGTTTGTGAACTGAGACAGACCGATTCCGCCCAGAAGCATTCCTAAAATAAAGAATCCGCGCCACGCGAATTCGCCACTTTGTGCAGTGCGAGCTTTTGGCGTGAAAAGCATGTTAACAAAAGTGCCGGCGATGCCACTGATTCCCATGATTCGACCGTTGAAAATCATCAGCAAAACTGCTGCTAAACCAATAATAAGACCACCATAAAGTGCCATCATCATTTGAGTAGGGTCTCCTTCAGTAAAATAAATGTTCCCATAATAAGAACAAACCAACCGAACGCTGGCTTCAATTTTTCATTCGAAACTTTCGTCACCAATTTTGTTCCCACAGCCATTCCCACCAGCGAAGCCAGGGTGATGAACGTGAGAACATTCATGTTGATGTGTGTTCCAGCCGAAAGGTCACCCGCAAAGCCAATCAAGGACTTCGATGCAATCACCACCAGCGATGTGCCAACCGCACGCTTCATATCCAGGCCTACGAGTATCACCAACGCAGGCACAATCAGAAACCCTCCACCCGCTCCCACAAATCCAGTGACACCACCAACCACTGCTCCTTCCAGCACGATGAGCAGCACACGAGCGAGATTCAAATGAGCATCGCTGGAGGGTTTTGCCTTGGAAGGCCTGAGCATTGCAGATGCCGCAAGCAACATGACAACACTAAAAACGAGCAGAATGAGAGTGTCTTTGCTGAATGTAAAACCCAAGGCAGACATCTCGGCTGGAAGCGCCGGAAGCGCAAAGCGGCGCGTTGCATACACTGCCAGAACGCTTGGGATGGAAAAAATCAATCCTTCACGCCAGGCAATCTCTTTGCGACGCGCGTACGCAATCGAACCCGCGGCTGCAGTTAGACCAACAATGAAGAGTGAAAGTGCGGTGGATTCACTTGCATTCAAGCCGAACACATAATGCAGAATCGGCACCGTGAGGATGCTCCCTCCGCCTCCCAAGAGGCCGAGGGAGACGCCAATGAGCAGGCTCAAAAAAAGCCCGACGATAAATAAAGGGGTCATCATGCCCGAGCCTCAGCAGACCGAACTTCAGCGGGCGAACGACCATTCAGAAGATTTGCCGGAACTGATTCTTTGATTTTCCGAGGTGGCGGAAGTTTCCAGCTGTCGAGCTCCGCAATGAACTCTGCTTCTGTCATGGAAAGGAGCTTGTTGCTCACCAGCTGCTCACCAATCGAAGACACCCAGCGTTTATTGTAGTCGTGGCCAGGATACACAAGTGTTTCAGCAGGCAGAGCAGCCAAACGCTTGAGGCTTTGGAACATCATTTTGGAATCGCCCGCTTGAAAATCGGTACGACCGCATGAGCCAATAAACAGGGTGTCGCCGGTAAGGAGACGATTGCCATCCACAAGGAACGTGAGGCTCTCGCTGGTGTGACCAGGTGTATAGAAGGTCTGGATTTCGATTTCACCGACCTTCAATGTGGCGCCGTCGGCCAACGGAATGTGCGGAAACTTCACATTTGCCTTCTCGCTCAAACCGACCTGAGCGTTGGGGAAAGCATCTTGAAGGAGGCCATTGCCAGTCACGTGATCGGCGTGAACATGCGTTTCAAGAAGATAGCGCAGATTCAAACCCAGCTCTTGAACGCGTTTTTTGTAAAAAGAAACGTTCTCACGCACCGAGTCAACCAATGCTGCTTCACGGGTTTTAGGATCGGCAATCAGAAAGGTATAGGTTGATGTTTCTTCATCGAGATATTGCTCAAAGATAATTCTACTCATTTGAGTGCCTCCTCAGAGTGTCTTCAGCAGGTCATATCCGCCTTGCACGGAACAAATCACATTTAAAAACCCAGCCTGCTTCAGAATATCGAAGGCCATTTGTGTTCTGTTTCCGCTGCGGCAATACAAATAAATTTCTTTTTGTTTATCGAGCTCACCTGCGCGGGCAGGGAGCTCGCCGAGGGGAATATGAACAGCGTTGGGCAGCATGCCTGCTGCGACTTCATCGTTGTTGCGTACATCCAGCATCACAGTGCTGCCGGGCGCGGCTGCTTTGTAGCGAGCCATAAATTCCGGGCAGTTCATTTTGAGAAGAGTCATAGGGAACCTCCATGCTTCGATTCCTGATGCTAGTCTCTTCGGAAGTTATATTCAAGTATTTAATTAAATAATTAAACAAGCGGATTAAGTTTCCATAATAATTGATTTAGATTAGTTATAAATTTGACTCAGCACTTTCTCGCGGCAGGCACGCTGGCCGCGGGCTCCTGGCCGCCTGACCCCGCTCCTTCTCCGCGCTGCATTTTCGGCCGCGCGGCCTGAAAGGGGATATTTGGATCTTTTAAATTGCGGGTTTTAAAAGCTCACACTAAAGGCTCTCGTACCCGCTCGGGAGGAGGTTCCAATCATGAAAAATAACGTTCACGCACTTTTTTTGTCCGCCGCACTTGCGCTGAGTTTTTTATCCACAACTTATGCACATGCAGCACCGCAGTATATCTGTGCCTTTGAAAACTCTGCCGAGAAGACTCGCTATGAGCTCCGAATCCGCGAACAGACCAACGCAGGCACGTTCACCTACAGCTTTGCA
This sequence comes from Betaproteobacteria bacterium, assembly GCA_016868315.1. Taxonomy (GTDB): domain Bacteria; phylum Bdellovibrionota_B; class Oligoflexia; order Silvanigrellales; family Silvanigrellaceae; genus RFOM01. Next base: position 5,639 of record VGHE01000001.1, on the reverse strand, counting down.
CCCGACGCAAGCCAACCCGCTGTGCAAGGCAAGTTTGAAGTGACCAGAACAAGCACAACCTGGAGCCACTTCATTTTCACGGGAAAAGATGCGCAGTCGAACGTTAAGCTCTCCGTTCCCGCTGGCCTCGATGGCAACTCTGTTTATTTGGAAATGGAAATCACCGTAGGCGAGTTCACACTCGACCAAGTCCGCTGGCTCAACTGTACCAGTGGACGCTAACGGGTAAGCGCATTAGCTTGTGCTCTCGAGATGGGAAACCCCTTGAGCACAAGCTTTATACCTTCTGTATTGAGGTAAAAATGTGGGATGAACGATACGCCGGCACAGATTATTTTTACGGCAAGGAACCGAACGATTTTCTGAAAGAGAGCGTTGCTCACATTAAGCCAGGCGATAAGGTTCTGTGCCTTGCTGAAGGCGAAGGTCGAAATGCCGTTTACATCGCGACAACCTATCCCACAGCGAGCGTGATGGCAGTCGACGCATCGAAAGTCGGCCTCGAGAAAACACAGCAGCTCGCACAAGAAAAAGATGCACACGTAGAAACCTTGTTGGCAGACCTCAACGATTTCACTCTCGGCAATGCACAGTGGGATGTCATTGTTTCCATTTGGTGCCATCTGCCATCAGCGCTGCGCAAGAAGGTGCATACCGATATTGTAAAGGCTCTCAAGCCCGGGGGGCTTTTGATTCTTGAAGCCTACACTCCTGCGCAGCTCAAACATGGCACGGGTGGCCCCAAAGCACCCGACATGCTGATGCAGCTTGCTGAATTGAAGCAAGAACTCACCGGACTCACGTTCGTCGTAGGTCAGGAAATCGAACGCGATGTTCGCGAGGGCCAAGGACACCACGGGCAAAGTGCCGTGGTCCAGGTTATGGCGGAGAAGGTGAGCTAGTTCTTGCTAGAAAGCGCAAGAGCCCGGTATCCCCGCAGCTCCTTGAGTTCAGGTAAATCTCCGAAAATTCCAGTTTTCGGGACTATCGAGAGACTCCAGTCGGGGACAATTATGCGGGGGCTTTGCAAGCCTCGCCCCGCTATGCTACCTACCCCAGCACAGCTGCGGAGAGGTGTCGGAGTGGCTGAACGTACCTGATTCGAAATCAGGCGTACCGAAAGGTACCGGGGGTTCGAATCCCCCCTTCTCCGCCATGTAAAGCCCAAGCACAAGAAGTGCTTGGGCTTTTTGTTTTGGGAAAACGATTTGCGTTCAATTGTGACCGCAGGGAATCCCTGTGGGACGTTCAGCCTCCTTGAGTTGGCTTTCTCCGCGTTCAAAAGATTGCTCGGTATAGAATTGGGACGACTCCGACGAGTATCGGAGCAGAGGTATTTGGGTGCGAGAAAGGAACATCATCAGAGCCTCCCATTTGGATAAATCGACAGACCTTTAGGGACAGGTACTGGAGCCCCGTGAACTTTCTAGAATGCATTCATGTGAGAGCTGACACCCTCGTTTCCGATGTAATCTGGTGCATTCTATGAATGCGTTTTCAAATACTGCCGAACGACACAAACAGCGACTTCATAGCGAGCGGTCGTCCACCCACCAGTGCCGCAACCAGCGTGGCCTTCACGGATACGGCCGAACGAGGTGGATTGCTCAGTGGCGAGGTGCAGATAACCAGGGCGAGTGATGAACTCGTTTTGTCGAGCTACGTGCTGTATTGGGGTTCTGGACCACGAACGAAACTCAATTCTGCGCCCATCGCGACTCTTTCAAAATCTCTGAGCAAGTTGTCAGTTCAAATTCCGGCAAGCACCGCAAAACCTCAAGGTGCAACTCACCTTCTAGTCGTAACAAAAAATTCTGCAGGAGAAATGGCAACTGGAGTCGGCGCACCGATCACTGATTCCTTTGGAGTTCCTGTTCAGGTAACAGGACTCTCCGGCTCAGTTGTTCTCAACAATACAAGACCCGACGGCACTCTCGAGGTTCTCAATCTGAGTGCGAACGGTTCATTTAATTTTCCAAACCCGACGTCTGTGGGTGCAACTTATTCGGTTCAAATCAAGACTCAGCCAGCCGAGCAAACCTGCGCCCTATACAACAACAACGGAAAAATTTCTGCGATGCCAGCTACCAATGTTGTTGTGAGGTGCTCAGAGTTTTGGGTGCTTCCACAAAACTCTGCTTCCTTCACCTCAATCGCAAGCAATCAGGTCCGTGCTGTCTTCGCTGTTGGCGAGACGATATATGCGGCGACGAGTCAGGGGCTTTCCATTTCCACCAATGGTGGCAACACGTGGGTCAACAACACCACGGGCTACGGAGTCGGTCTTTATGCCTCGGGCACGACGTTTTATAGAGGGAATGTTGGTTATTTTTTTGTTAAAAACCCATTGATTCCTGTGCGTTGATCTTTAGGCTCCGTGATTATGAGCGCTCCATTGGATTTTCGGACAATTCTATCAAGTGCATGATGCAAGATTTTCGCAGCGCAAATCAATGCCCCAAAACTCGTCTAGCGGATTCGGGCTTGGACTTGAGCGTTTGCTCGTTTGGATCACAGGAATGGGCAACGTGCGCGATGTCATTCCATTCCCGCGCGTTCCGGGAACTTGTAAGTTTTAACTCAGTTTGTGAAAAGAAGACCGATGACCTCGATTGTTCAACGTGATTGGTTTGGGTTCGGTAAAGACGTCAGGTACAAACGTGCTGGTTCGAACGCTGAACATCAGTTTCAAGTTCATTGTAACCCGCAACCGTCAGGTGTGCGCATGCGGTTGATTCAATGTGAGGACGGCTGTTGTCACACCTGAACAATTCCCGGGTTTGATTTCCAAGTGTCAGTATCTTCTCCGCGGATAATCTGGCAGTTCAATTCCTTGACCAGCAGAGTGACGAGGCATTCGAGTTGGCCAGTAATCTGCAGGTGGTTGGGAGACCACCGCGCATGCCCAAATGCACATTCCCCAAAAAGTACGGCTACCGAATGCAAGAGACGATTCACTCGGTGATGCCAGTCCCAACGTCGCCTTGACAGAGTCCGCGGTCGCATTGCAATCGAAGCCCGCTGATCCTGTGCCGGCCGCTGCTTGCTTCACATCAGCCTGCAACGCTCTCCACCCAGTTGATGTCCTGACATCGTTAGCAAGATTCACTGCCCGCCGGAGTTCCGGACTACGCAAGTTCTTCAACGAAGCGAACGAAATCGACTTCGGGTAGACTGCAGCTACATCTGTGACACCGCCCATATCTTCCGCCTTCAACTCTGCATCGCCCAGACCGCGGAGCTGGAGAAAACAATACTCCGACTCACCGCTATTTTTGCTCGAAACAACAGATGCCGAAATCGCATAGCGACCTTTGTAATCGCTGTTGGAAACGGATTCAGTATTCTGGAGGTTCGAATTTTGTCCACCAGAACCACAAGCAGTGACTGCAAAAAACACTGACGCAAAGGGTACATTGCATGATTTTCTCATCGTGAATCCTCACATAACGGATAAAATTATTAAATTTAACTTTGGAATTCAGCGAATTCTCTTGAAATCGATTCGTACCGCGTGAATCTCACCCATCGGTACAAGCAACATTGACAGTCGTGTTGCTGCCGAATCGGCGAAGCCTATGCAGCCTGTTGAGCCGAGTCTTGCATTGAATGCTGTATGATGTCGGATGAACCGATGGCCACGCAATCGGGAGCAACTCTCAAGCAGAGATTGAGGCTTTCCGTCCACGCCCAGATTCCTGGGAACAGCCGTGCGGGAGATTGCGAGCACGGTATGGTTTTGATGATGCTCAATTGGTTTACCACTATCACAAATTCTAAGTTTGCCGGCATCCGGAAAAAGACCCAAGCTGCGCGGCGATGGAATACCCGCAACCTTTTTTTCGAGTGCTTCCGAATTCGGTTTGCAGGATATTTTTGTCTTGAGGTAGCCGTTACCGGATGAATCAATGTTCGATTCAATCTGCCAATCTTCTGAACGCAGTCGTTCCACTTCGAGTATGGCATTTTCTCGCTCATTCATTGCCGTGTAGGAATAACCCACGTACGACTCTGGAGACCATGACCCAATGATGGGAAGACCGGACGATGCAGATGCCGTTAAACTTACTTGATCCGCGTTCGATCCCGGTGCACACGCAGAAAGGTTCAAGAACAATGCGATGTACAAAAAAGCAACGCTTCTTTGATTCATTGTGTATACCCCCTTAGAACTGATCGGAAACATTGCGATGAGACTTGAATAATTTGTAATTACCAACTGAAAATGTCAGGGGTTATCTCCCAAGCGATTATGTCAGGCCGAGTAGCACTCCTGAAACTTTTCAGCGATTATGTCCCTCCCTGTAAACTAAGCCCCCTCAACTGAAGATCATTTCGACTCAAGGATCGGGGGGAGCGGATGCGAGAGAGGGCATGGGCCATGAGCGAGAGCGAGCAAAGGACGCTGGGAGTTATCCAGAGATTTAGGGAAGGCAAAATCACCAGAAGCCAAGCTGCAAGCCTGCTCGGGCTGTCGGTTCGGCTGGTGTCTCGACTGCGTGCAAAGCTACAATCTGAAGGACCTTCTGGTTTGGTCCATGGAAACGTGGGAAGCGAGCCACCGAACAAGACACCGAAGGAGGTCGCTCGTAGGATCACAGACCTGGCCGAGAGGAAATACTTCGACTTTAACTTTGTCCATATGAGAGAGCATTTTCTCTCTGACGAAGACCTCGCGGCAAGCTATGCAACCATCAGGCGCTGTTGTTTGGAGGTGGGAATTGCCAAACACCGAAAACGCACTTCAAGGCGGCGCAGAGTGAACAGGACTCGAATGGCTGATGTGATCGCCCATTCCCGGACAGTCTGATAGGTTCAAGGAGAACGGCTACACGGAGCCCGATCCATTGATTGGTCTCTCGGGTTTCGACGTTGCTCGAAAGTTAACAATCCTGGCAAGGCAATTTGAGATCCCGTTGAGTCTTGAAGAAGTTTCAGCGAACCCGCTGCTCCCGAGTGAGCTCAGCGCGCAATTTAATCGCGATTGGAACAAGTATGACAGCTATTTTGAGCACTTGATTGTGAATGCCAAACGGCAAGGACAAGTTCTAAGGTACGTTGCAACTCTCAACTCTCAGGGGCAAGCCAACGTTCAATTAAAGGCGTTTCCTGCAACCCATGCTTTTGCGAACCTCAATCCAGCCGATAATGTGGTTCAATTCAAAACATCCAGATACCGCGATAATCCACTCATTGTCCAGGAACCTGGCGCTGGTCTTGAAGTGACAGCTGCAGGACTGTATGCCGACTTGCTGAAAATGAGTCGGAGTTTATTGGGGTGGCTAGGCAAAATTATGCCAATCGCGCCTTGAGATCTCCTCAGAAATCCACCCCTGTCAGCCTTCACAACCCCACCTTTGCGTCAGCCGTCGTCTGACCTTGTGCTCGATTTTGCATTTTGGAAGTGCAACCGCCCAAATCTCCACCCATCCCGAGGTACATGGGTCAAGGACGGCAAACATCCGCCGTCCTCGGTCAGTTTCGATAACTGAGCCAAGCGCGGGTGTTTTGAGCTTTTTAGGATGCGGAAGGGGCCTTCGTTAGTCCGGCCACTCGTAGTCGACATCCCCGCCCGTCCAATCGCTGCAGTCATCGAACGATCATGAGTCCGACTTTTTCCGCAATCTCTCGTGAACTGA